>NZ_JBIRWQ010000096.1:0-1028 GCF_044388125.1 Actinoplanes sp. NPDC020271 | reverse complement strand
CTAGGCCGTGTTTCGTAGGGCGCCGATGTTGCGGCGTGGCGGTGATCGATAACTGAAGAGGTCTCCGGTATTTGGTTCAAGCGACCAAGCCAGAACTTCACACCGGAGACCTCGTGCCGAGCGTAGCGGCAGCGAGGCGACACGACTTGACCGACGTGCAGTGGGCGGTGCTCGAACCGTTGCTGCCTGCCGGAACGGCTCGTAGTCGGCCACGCAGATGGACGATGAGACTGATCATTGACGGGATCCGATGGCGGGTCCGGACCGGGTCACCATGGCGGGACGTGCCCGAGGTGTATCCGCCCTGGCAAACCCTGTATCGCTGGTTCCGCCGCTGGCAGCGCGACGGCGTCTGGGCGCAGATCCTCGCTGGGTTGCAGGCCAGGGCGGACGCCGCCGGATTGGTCGGCTGGACGGTGAGCGTGGACTCCACGATCAGCCGGGCTCATCAGCACGCGGCCGGAGCCCGCCACGACGGCTACCGCCAGAAGGAGCCACCCGGCGGTACGCAGACCGAGCCGGCAGATCATGGACTCGGCCGCTCCCGTGGTGGGTGGACCACGAAGACACACCTGGCCTGCGAACAAGGCCGCAAACTGTTGGCCGTGGTGGTGACCGCCGGTCAGCGAGGCGACAGTCCTCAGTTCATCCCCGTGCTCGCGAAGGTGCGGGTTGCCCGTACCGGCGGTGGCCGTCCGCGCACCCGGCCGGACATCGTGCTGGCCGACAAGGCGTACACGTCGAAGGCCAACCGGGCCCACCTACGATCCCGCGGCATCCGAGCCTGCATTCCGAGCAAGGCCGACCAGGACGCCCACCGCAAGGCCAGAGGATCGAAAGGCGGGCGCCCGCCTGCCTTCGACCCCGACCTCTACCGGCTGCGTCACGCCGTGGAGTGCGGCATCAACCAGCTCAAACAGCACCGCGCCATGGCCACGCGATACGACAAACTCGCCGTCCGCTACGAAGCCACCCTCACCATTGCCGCCATCAACCAGTGGCTCCGAGCGCTACGAAACACGGCCTAG
>NZ_JBIRWQ010000095.1:0-1073 GCF_044388125.1 Actinoplanes sp. NPDC020271 | reverse complement strand
TAATCCGCGTACTGCACCGCCAACGGCTCCCACACCGGCGCCACACCGCGCGACCGGGCCTCGTAAGCGACCGACAGATCCCGCCCCAGCACCGCACTCGACCATCCGTCGGTGGCGATGTGGTGCAGGGCCACGACCAGCACCCGCTGCCCCGCGTCGTCGTGGAAGAGCCAGGCCCGGATCGGCACCTGCGCCGACAGGTCGAACAGGTGCCGGGCTGCCCGGGCGGCGGTTTCGGTCAGTTCCGCGGTCTCGACCCGGGTCACTTCCAGGGCCCAGTCCAGCTCGTCGGCGGCGAGGATCCGCTGGTAGGGCTCACCGTCGGCGGACGGGAACACGGTGCGCAGCGACTCGTGCCGTTCCAGCACGTCGCGCAGGGCCGCTCCGAGCGCCGGCACGTCCAGGTCGCCGTCCAGGCGGATGGTCATCGGCAGGTTGTAGGTGGCGCTCGGCCCCTCCAACTGGTCCAGGAACCACAGCCGGCGCTGCGCGAACGACAGCGGCAGCCGGTCGGGGCGTTCCTGGGCGCCCAGCACCGGCCGGGCCGGCCCTTCTCCGCCGGTGTCGGCGATCCAGGCGGCGAGCCCGCCGACCGTCGGCCGTTCGAAGAGGGTCCGCAGCGGCAGTTCCACGCCGAGTGCGGTGCGGAGGCGGGCGACGAGCCGGGCCGCGAGCAGCGAGTGCCCGCCCCGCTCGAAGAAGTCGGCGTCGACGCCGACCGAGTCCACCCCGAGCAGGTCGGCGAACGACGCGGCGATGATCTCTTCCCGCTCGGTGGCCGGCCGCCGTCCCTCGTCGCCGGAGAACTCGGGCGCCGGGAGGGCGCGGCGGTCGAGCTTGCCGTTGGGGGTCAACGGCAACTCGTCGAGCACCACGATCACCGCCGGGACCATGTACTCCGGCAACCGCTGCCGGGCGGCCTCCCGCAGATCACCGAGAGGGCCGGCCGCGACAACGTACGCCACAAGCGTGTTCTCCCGGGCGATCACCGCCGCCTGGCTCACCCCGGGATGCGCCAGCAACACCGCCTCGACCTCACCCGGCTCAATCCGGAACCCACGAACCTTGACCTG
>NZ_JBIRWQ010000094.1:0-1095 GCF_044388125.1 Actinoplanes sp. NPDC020271 | reverse complement strand
CCCCGGGCTACCAGGCGATGCTCGCCGCCGGCCGCCGCCACCCCAGCCGGGTCTGGGCGGTCGAGGGCTGCAACGGCATCGGCCGGCACCTGGCCCAGCGCCTGGTCGCCGACGGCGAGACCGTGATCGACGTACCCTCCAAACTCGCCGCGCAGACCCGCAGCTACGCCACCGGGCACGGCCGTAAAACCGACAGTCACGACGCCCATCACATCGCCGTGACCGCCCTACGCACCAGCGGCCTGCGCACCGTCGGCACCGATGACGCCACCGTCGCGTTACGCCTGCTCAGCGACCGCCGTGACCTGCTCGGTGTCACCCGCACCCAGACCGCGAACCGGCTGCACCGGCTACTGCTCGAACTGATCCCCGGCGGCGCGAAGAAAAACCTGACCACCAACCAGGCCCGGGCCCTGCTCACCACCGTCGCCGTCACCAGCGGTGACATCGCCTCGGCCACCCGCCACCAACTGGCCGCCGAACTCGTCGACGAGCTCGCCACCCTGGACGCAAAAATGACCACCGCGACCAAACAACTGACCACCCTGCTGGCCGCCACCACAACCGGCCTGACCAGCCTCAACGGCATCGGCCCGTCCGGCGCCGCCCGCCTGCTCGGCGACATCGGCAACATCAGCCGCTTCCCGACCCGCGGCCACTTCGCCACCTGGAACGGCACCGCCCCCATCGACGTGTCCTCCGGCGACAACAACCACCACCGGCTCAACCGCGCCGGCAACCGGCGCATCAACCGGGTCCTGCACATCATGGCAACCTGCCAGCTGCGCTACGACACCCCAGGACGCGCCTACTACCAGCGCAAACTCGCCGAAGGCAAAACCACCAACGAAGCCATGCGCGCCCTGAAACGCCGCCTGTCCGACCACGTCTACCGACAAATGACCAACGACACCCACACACCAGCAGCAACGACAGGCCCGGGAGGACACCCGGGGGCGACTCTGAACTCCAGCGCGGCCGGCCCCCACCCCAAAACCGGCACTTCGGAAAAATCACATCCCGGACCTACCAAACACCACCCTAAAACATCACTCACCACAACCCCTTGACAGAGGGGTGCCGGGAGCGGCGGAG
>NZ_JBIRWQ010000093.1:0-1107 GCF_044388125.1 Actinoplanes sp. NPDC020271 | reverse complement strand
AGAGGACGTCTGATTAACGTATTTTGTGGTGTTATGCGATTTGAGGGTCTCGCCAGGTTGGGGTGTTTTCGTCCGTCAGCCGGCGGGCGAGATTGTCGATCATGGCGAGGGTGATCATGGATTCGGAGTTGCTGGGCAAGGTCTCATAGTCGCGGGCGAGCCGGCGATGGTGCATGAGCCAGCCGAGGGTGCGCTCGACGACCCAGCGTCGTTTGACGACGCTGAAGCCTTTGGCCTGCGGGTCTTTGGTGACGATCTCGACGTCGACGCCGAGTGTGGCACCGTGTTCGACGGTTTTGACCTTGAAACCGGCATCGACCCAGGTCTTGGTCAGAGTGGGGTGGGTGGTGGTGGCCTGCTCGAGCAGGGCGTTGCCGATCACGTTGTCGCTGACGCTGGCGGCGGTGACGAGCACGGCGAGCAGTAAGCCGAGGGTGTCGGTGATGATGCCGCGTTTGCGGCCGACGATCTTCTTGCCGGCGTCGATGCCCTGGGTTTCGAGCGGCACGTTCGTGGATGTCTTGATGCTTTGGGTATCCATGATCGCTGCGGTGGGCTCGACGGTGCGGCCGTGGTGGTCACGGACGAGTCCGGTGAGGTTGTAGTTGAGTTCGGTGAAGATCCCTTCTTTGCTCCATAAGGCGAAGTAGCCGTAAACGGTCGCGTGTGGAGGGAAGTCGTGGGGCAGGTATCGCCAGGCGATTCCGGTGCGGTTGACGTAGAGGATTGCATCGAAGATCTCGCGCAGGTCGTGGATGGGGATGCGGCCCTTGATGCCGAGCTGGGTGCGGGCGTCGGTGCGGGCCTGGCGCCAAGCGGTCAGGCGTGGCGCGATCAGGGCCCAGCGGGCGTCGGACAAGTCGGATGGGTACGCGCGTCGTTCGGTCATGACCTGGGAATACGGTGGTATCGACGGGTGCCGGGGACACCGGGTCCGTCTATTCCTGGCGGAAACTAATCAAACACGATCGAGGGATTAAAGGACGCAGATCTACTCATATCGGAGTCACCTCGAAAGGGTTGATTCGGGCGTATCGGCCAGCCGTAGCCGAGATTGCGTGTTCTCAACCCTCCGATAACTCACCTAACGTTATTAAAACGTCCAGT
>NZ_JBIRWQ010000092.1:0-1179 GCF_044388125.1 Actinoplanes sp. NPDC020271 | reverse complement strand
TGTCAAGCCCCGGGTTTGGTGGAGAGTTGATTAGCTGGTTTCCAGCGGTGCGGTGATCGGCTGGGTCATCGCGTGTGATGCCTCGTGTTCGGCTGGTGGGACGTGCCCGATCTCGCCGTGCAGGCGCCGGTTGTTGTACCAGTCGATGTACTCGACGGTGGCCATCTCCAGGTCGTCGAGTCCGCGCCACGGTCCTTTGTTGCGGACGAGTTCGGCCTTGAACAGGGAGTTGAACGCCTCGGCCATGGCGTTGTCGTAGGAGTCGCCCTTCGACCCGACCGAGGCGACGGCGCCGGCGTCGGCGAGCCGCTGGCTGTAACGGATCGCTCGGTATTGGACGCCGCGGTCGGAATGGTGAACCAGTTTGCGCAGGTCAGAGCCCTGACTTTCGCGGCGCCACACGGCCATTTTCAACGCGTCGAGGGCCAGGTCGGTGTAGAGCGAGGTGGATACCTGCCAGCCGACGATCAGCCGGGAGTACACGTCGAGGACGAACGCGGCGTAGACCCAGCCGACGCTGGTGCGGACGTAAGTCAGGTCAGCGACCCACAACTGGTTCGGCCGTGTCGCGGTGAAGTTCCGTTTGACCAGGTCACGCGGCCGATCGGTCTCCGCGGCAGGCCGGGTCGTGCGCGGTGACTTGTCACGCAGCAGCCCGCGCAGCCCCGCGGCGCGCATGAGTCGCTCGACGGTGCAGCGGGCCACCGGCACGCCCGTGCGGCGCAGCTCGTGCCAGATCTTGCGGGCGCCGTAGACGCCGTAGTTCTCCTCATGGACCTGCTTGATCGTCGCGGTCAGTTCGATGTCGCGGACCGTCCGGGCGCTGGCCGGGCGGGTCTTGGCTGCGTAGTAAGTCGACGGTGCGATCTGTGCCGGCGTGTCTTCGAGGGCCTGCAGGACCGGCTGGACACCGTGTTCTTCCTGTTGGGAGTCGACGAAGGCGACCCTCATCGCGACGGACGGTCCAGCTCCGCCGCGAAGAAAGACGCCGCAGACTTCAGGATCTGATTCGCCCGGCGCAGCTCACGATTCTCGCGTTCCAGCGCGGCGAGGCGCTCCGCGTCGCTGCTGCTCGTGCCCGGCCGATCGCCGGCGTCGACCTCAGCCTTCTTCACCCACGTCCGCAACGCTTCGGGATGAATCCCGAGCTGATCAGCGATCCGCCGGATCGCCCCGACG
>NZ_JBIRWQ010000091.1:0-1187 GCF_044388125.1 Actinoplanes sp. NPDC020271 | reverse complement strand
TGTTGTGTCCACAACGCACAGACGATCATGCGGTGGCCGTCCTCGTTCCCGCGGGACCCGAGGTCACCTCACGAATGGCGGCTGCCGTACTAGCTCACCTCGTCTTTCGCCAGCTCGACACGGAGGCGATCGACGAGCCGGATTCGGAGCTGAAATGGGCGAACCAGGCAATCGAGCAGGTTCGAAGCTTGGTTGAAGCGTTGCTGCCTGGAGTCACTGCAGTCATCGACGATTTGTACACCGACCGCGCGCAGATCCGAGCGGTTTGCTCGGACGTCACTCGCGTTCGGCAGGTCGCCGAACGTGTGCTCAATCCCTCTGAAGCCGCTCTGTCGTCTTCGCAAGATCGATACCGCAGGACAGCACCGGATCGGAAACGCCGCCCTAACGCTGTCTCCATTCTCGTCGACCGGGCTGTTCTCCCCGAAGGGGAGGCGTTGACATTAACTACCCCCATTACCACCGAGGCTGAAGCACTCCGCGACTGGTTGGCCGAGGACCCGAAGCGACGGCGCGCTACTTGGATGCCACATCGGGGCAAGCCGATCCTCTGGTCGGCTGACGGTCAGCGATATTCGCCGTCCGGGTTGATTTCCCATATGTGGGAGCTGGCAGGTTGGGAGAATCGACCGGTAGCCAATCAAGGAACTGCTCGATGGAGGACGAGTTCTGGCGAGACCCTGGCCGAACTGGCGTGGCGAGTCCTGCGCGACCTGGAGACAGCCGAGGAGGAGTGACGGCACTCAGTCTCCGTTCGATCGGCTCAAAATCGGTCGGGGAATCAAACCCCGACGTCCAACCTGAGTCGATCCGTGGTCAGAGCTGGTGGAGGTCTTCCAATGAGGCGCCGTTGACGACTCGCGCCAGATTCGCCTCGTGGTCGTCGGCCACGAGTCTCCGTGCGAGGTCGTCCAAGTTCGGGAGGTCGCCGAAGCGGGTCCGGAGGACGGGTTTCATCGAGCGCACCAGGCCCTCCGTCAGGTTCGTCTCGGCGATCTCGCGGCCGACTTCCGTCTCTTCGAGAGCGAAACTCGTCCCTCTGCTCCCCAACCCTCGACCACCTGAGCTGCGACGTCTTCCTCAGCCAGCACACTAAGACCGCATCTCATTTGGGGTTGTTGCTGGTCAACAGTTCCAGCTTGACGGCGCGACGGAAGCAGATGACAGCGCAAGCCAGGCGCAGGAAT
>NZ_JBIRWQ010000090.1:0-1292 GCF_044388125.1 Actinoplanes sp. NPDC020271 | reverse complement strand
TGAGGTTCCACCCCGGGATCGGACACCAGGGTTTTATGCCGCGAGGGCGATGGGTGGACGGTAACAGACACGGGTCTCGCGCGGGGTGCGCAGGTCGTTGGTTGAGTGCAGTCGCTGTGCGTTGTAGTAGTTGATGTAGGCGAATACGTCCTGGCGGGCCTGGGTGCGGGTGGCCCAGACGCGGGTGCCGATCTCGGCTTTCAGCGCGGCGAAGAACGACTCGGCGACCGCGTTGTCGTAGCAGGACCCGACCCGGCCCATCGACGGGCGCATCTTCAACCTGTTCAGGGTGGTGCGGAAGTCCTTCGAGGTGTACTGGCTGCCGCGATCGCTGTGGAAGATCGCGCCGGGACGGACCAGGCCACGGCGGTGCGCCAGCTCGACGGCGTCGCTGATCAGTTCAGTGCGCATGTGCGCGGCCATGGCGTGCCCGGCGACTTCGCGGTTGAACAGGTCGATCGTGGTCGCCAGATACAGCCAGCCCTCACCGGTGGGCAGGTAGGTGATGTCGCCGACGAACCGCAGGCCTGGGGCGGGGGCGGTGAAGTCGCGGCGGATCAGGTCCGGTGCCGGGACCGCGGTGGTGTCCTGCCGGGTCAGCGACCGGCGGCGCCGTCGGGTGATTCCGGCGATGCCGCGTTCTCGCATGATCCGCTCGACGCGTTTACGGTTGACCCGGTGGCCTTGCCGGCGCAGCTCGGCGGTGACCCGTGGTGATCCGTAGGCGTTCTTGTGCTGGTCGTGGATGGCCCGGATCTGGTCGGTGAGCTGCTCCTCCGCGCGCACGCGTTCTGTCCGGGCCGGTTCGCCGGCCAGCCACTCGTAGTAGCCCTGCCTGCGCTTGACCGCCAGGACACGGCACAGCCGCGTGACGCCGTAGACGGCGTGGTGTTCGGAGATGAACCGGTAGCGGTGGATCAACGACCCATCTCCTTGGCAAAATACTGGGCCGCTTTGCGGAGAATCTCCTTCTCCAACTCGAGCTCGGCGACCTTCTTGCGCAGCCGGTTCAGTTCCTCCCGCTCGGCCGGGCTGACCTGCCCGCCGACGCCGCCGTCGACGACTGCGGGGCCGTGCTCGGCGCGTTTCGCGGCGCTGACCCAGTTCCGCAGGGTCTCGTGGTTGACGCCGAGTTCCCGGCCGACGTCACGAATCGTCCGGCCCGAGGTACGGACCAGATCGACGGCGTCCTTACGGAACTGCTCGGGATACTTCGAGGGACGAGGCACCGGGACATCCTTCCCCAGACTGCTGTCTGGTTTCGAGATGTCCGGTCCCGAGGGGGAACCTCA
>NZ_JBIRWQ010000089.1:0-1294 GCF_044388125.1 Actinoplanes sp. NPDC020271 | reverse complement strand
CCCCGCACCTTCACCTGATCATCAACCCGACCGACGAACACCACCTCACCATCAGCCGTCCACCGCACCAGATCACCCGTGCGATACATCCGCTCACCCGACACAAACGGACACGCCACAAACCGCTCAGCCGTCAACCCCGGCCGCCCCACATACCCACGCGCCAGCGCAACACCAGCCACATACAACTCACCGGCCACCCCCACCGGCACCCGATTCAAAAAACCATCCAGCACAAAAAACCGGGTATTCGCAATCGGCGAACCCACCGCAACCACCCCACCCGGCCTCAACCGAGCAGTAGCCACCCCGATCGTCGTCTCCGTCGGCCCATAATGATTGAACACCGGCCGATCACCAGCAGCCTCCAACAACTCAGCCGCCAACCCCACCGGAACCGCCTCACCACCAAGCACCAACGACCGCGCCGGCAACAAACCCCGCACACCCAACGCCGCCAGATGCGACGGAACAACCTTCACCACATCAATCCGATGCTCAGCCACATAACCAGCCACAGCCTCGGCATCCAACACCACATCAGCATCCAGAACATGCAGCTCACCACCCGTGGCCAGACTGACGAACACCACCGTGTTCCCCAAATCCGTCACCTGCGGCTGCAACAACCCATACCGCGTCCCCGCCCCACACCAACCCAACCGCTGCGACACCGACGCGACATAATTCGCCACCGCACCATGCGTCACCCCCACACCCTTCGGCCGCCCCGTCGAACCCGACGTATAAATCACATACGCCAACCCCGCCGGATCCGGCACCACCGGCGCAACCACCACCGGCGCCGCCAGCAACACCTGCGTCACCGGATCATCCAACGCCACCAACCGCGCCACACCCACCGGCAAATCACCCAACTGCTCCTCCCGGCCCAGCACCACCCCCACCCGACAATCCGCCAACATCAACGCCACCCGATCCACCGGCAACCCACCATCCACCGGCAAATACGCCGCACCCACCTTCCACACACCCAAAATCGCCGCAATCAACTCAACACCCCGCGGCAAACACAACCCCACCACCGCATCCACACCAACACCGAACCCACGCAAACAACCCGCCAACCGATCCGACCACGCATCCAACTCCGCAAACGACACCCGAACACCACCAGCCACCACCGCCACCGCATCCGGAGCAACCACCACCCACTCCCGCAACAAACCCAACACACCCACACCCACCGGCCCCACCACCCCGGCCCACCCACCCAGCAACTCCCGATCACCCGACGACAACAAATCCACCTCATGCACCCGCACATCAGGGG
>NZ_JBIRWQ010000088.1:0-1304 GCF_044388125.1 Actinoplanes sp. NPDC020271 | reverse complement strand
GGCGGTGGTGCCTTGCTCGGCGGCGAGCTGCTCGATCAGCGCGTCACCGAAGCGGGTCGCGCTGATCAGCTCGGCGGCTTCGTCGCTGATCAGGCCGGCGGCAGCGGCCCGGCCGAGCAACAGGTCCGGGTGCCCATAGGGCATGCGCGGGGTGCGGGAGCCGGTGGTCAGGTCGAGCGGTAGCTCCTCGCCCTCCTGGTCCTTGACGACGGCGGCCCCGGCGCGCCAGGCCGCCCAGCACATCCGCAGCCACAGCCGCGACCGGTCGAGGTCCGTGGTGCGCAGCGCCTCCAGGAACCCGGCCAGAACTTCGGAGTCGACGTCGTCGGCCAGCCGGGGCCGCCCCGCGCTGATCTTCGCCGCGAGGTGAGTCAGGGCAGGCAGCGCGACGCCGATCGCGCCGACAACCCAGGCCGGTCCCCAGTCGCGGGCGTGGCGAGCGAGCTGCCGCCACAGGACGTCGGTGGTGTCGCTGTCGTACCGCTCGTACATCAGCAGGGTGCGCAGCCGGTCCAGCGGCATCGTCGTGTCCGGCAGGCCCGGCACCGGCCGGGCGTCGAACACCAGCGGAGCCGGTTCGCAGGTCAGCAGCTCGAACGCCTTCTCCGCACTGGTCAAAGCGGTGTCCGCCGTGCTGCTGCGGGTGGTCGTCGCCATGAAGTGTCCCCTCGGTCGGGAGCGTGTCGCCGGGTGCGAACGGCTCCAAGGCACCGATTGGGACAGCCCGGCCTGACACCGGAAGCGATTGTCAGAGCGAGACAGGTCGTGACCGGTCCGGACAGATTCACCGCCCGCCAAGCGGCTGTCAGGTCGCCCGTGTGACCGGTCCTGACAGGACGCGGTCGAGTTCGATCGGCCTGACAAGCGGGATCTGTGCATCGTCAGTGCGCCCCGCCGGTCCGGGGGCCAACACAGCCCATGACCGAGAGAAAACACCAGCAGGCACCCGTTCCCGTCGGAGACCTGGTGTCCGGCGACCCGCCCGTGCCGATCACCGTATGGCCGGTTCCCGCCCCGATGCGAGGCGAGAGCATGTCCAACGCGATGGGCGTGCGGCTCGTGCACAACCTCACCCACCCGACCGACCTGATCACCGACCTCACCGCCGGGCCGCAACTGGCCCGCGCGATCATCGCCGCCCAGCGCCGCAGCCACCTTCAGGACACCCGAACGGTCGGATGGGACTGGCACACCGCGACCCTGATCGTCACCGGCTGGCCCCCGAACGAGCCCGCCGATCCGGGCGAGTTCTTCGACCGCTGCCGGACCAGCCTCGTGCCGGGCGGCTGCGTGGCCGTCCTGCT
>NZ_JBIRWQ010000087.1:0-1380 GCF_044388125.1 Actinoplanes sp. NPDC020271 | reverse complement strand
CAGCCAACGGACCCGCCATCATCGCAACGCTGCGTAACACCGCGATCGGCTGGCATCGCCTTACCGGCGCCACCAACATCGCCCGCGCCATACGCTAAGCCAACCGTCGCTCACACGACCTGATCACCGCCGTGACCAGCAGTTACCCGACAACGCAATGACCCTGCGGCCTGGCGGGCGGCAGCCAGGACGATCCGTGGGTGCTTTTCGGGTCTATCTGCGATTACGCGGCCGGGGCATTCTTCTCGATCTTGTAAATTGGACTTGATATCGCTTGCGCGGGAGTCGTGCAGCGCGACTGGCGCCGGATAGCGATTCGGTCGGTCCGAAAAGACGAATTACCTCGCGCGTCCGTATTAGCGATTCGATCAGGAACCCTCCAGCGATTCCCCCGAGTACACCAGCTCCAAACAGCTGCTTGCTCTGTAGTTGCTGCGCGCTGGAGATGGTGAATAGCGCATAGGATTCAGGCACGCCAGAGGTTGATTTCCATTGTTGCTCGGGGGTCTGAGAAAAAGGGTCCATAGTGTTGACGCCGGTTGTCAGGGGAGGCCGCGCGTCCATCGATGTGCCGATCGGCAGTTCGCCGAGGTGAACAACGAAGTCGGCAGCTCTTGCGCCGGACCAAGTTCCGAAGGCTGCCGCGCCCGAAACCAGCGTCATGCGGTAGGACGGGTCCCGCGTCGACATCTCGGGAATGTTGACGGATGTGGTCGCGCCTCCTGTTGTCGAGGCGGCTACCTGAAGATGTCCACCTATATCTGCCGCATCTCCCGAAGGGTCGAATCCTCCGGTCACTAATTGGCACGGGCAGTCGGCGGCGTCGATTTCTGCGAGGTTTTCTGGATCTCTCACCTGCATAGCTTCGAAGTCGTGTGTCTCGGTATCTTCGCCCGACACTTGCACTTGTGAAAGCCGTGCATCTTTCGTAAGCAGCACCGCCCACTTCTCCGTCGTGCTGACCTTTGACTTGGCTTTGATTTCAAGGATGATGCTCCTTGCGGTGTTGTATCCGACATTAAATGGCTCACCGCCGATGCCGTCCGTGGATATGTGGATGCTCTGCCATAGAGTGACGTCTACGTCGACGGCAACAGAGGGATCGGAAACGTAAACCTCTATATCGCCAAGGGTCAGGGGTGGGTTTGCGGTCTCAGTTCCCAGTCGGAACAGCGAAATGGCCCAGATGGTGGCTATTGCGGTAAGGGCAATCAGCGCGGCAGAAGGAAGGACTGATCGTCTAGCGTACGCACGCTCGGCGGCGGTGAATTCGATCTCCAGGCCACCCAGGGTCATTGCGTTGTCGGGTAACTGCTGGTCACGGCGGTGATCAGGTCGTGTGAGCGACGGTTGGCTTGGCGTATGGCGCGGGCGATGTTG
>NZ_JBIRWQ010000086.1:0-1456 GCF_044388125.1 Actinoplanes sp. NPDC020271 | reverse complement strand
CTAGTACGGCAGCCGCCATTCGTGAGGTGACCTCGGGTCCCGCGGGAACGAGGACGGCCACCGCATGATCGTCTGTGCGTTGTGGACACAACATTCAACCTTGCGGTGGCCGAGAGCCACAGCGTAGAGCCTGCCCGGTGGCGTCGAACCATCGACCTGGTGATCGACTCGTTCGCCGGCCGGTTCTCCCGGGTAGAGCCTCGTCGGGCGGCGGCGGGGTTCGTCACCGGGCTGCTCGCTGACCTGGAGATCAAGACCTGCTGGCAGCTGGCGGAGCAGGCCGGACATGCCCGGCCGGATGCGATGCAGAGGTTGCTGTACCGGGCCAAGTGGGACGCCGACGCGGTGCGTGACGACGTGCGTCAGGTCGTCGTCGACCGGCTCGGTGACCCCGACGGTGTCCTCGTCGTCGACGAGACCGGCGATCTGAAGAAGGGCGTGCACTCGGTCGGTGTCCAGCGTCAATACACCGGAACCGCCGGGCGGATCGAGAACGCGCAGGTCGGGGTGTTCCTGGCGTATGCCAGCAGGCACGGTCACACCCTGATCGACCGCAGGGTCTACCTGCCGCGGTCCTGGACCGACGACCGCGGCCGATGCGAGCAGGCCGGGATCCCGGACGACGTCGTGTTCGCCACCAGGTCCGAGTTGGCCGACGACATGATCACCGCCGCCGTCAACGCCCTGGTCCCGGCCCGGTGGGTCGCCGCGGACGAGGCCTACGGCAACAACACCCGGCTACGCAGTGAGCTGCGCAAACTCCGGCTGGGCTACGTCCTGGCGGTCTCCTGCGATCACCTCGTGCCGATCGACCGCGGCAAAACCCGTAGTCGCGCTGACCGGCTGGCCGCCGGTCTGCCCGCCACCGGCTGGACCCGGCGCAGTGCTGGCGACGGTTCGAAAGGGCCACGGTTCTACGACTGGGCCTGGCTGGCCGACGTCGGCGCTGACGGTGACCCGGACGACGACGGCCGGCACAGTCTGCTGATCCGCCGCAACGATACGACCGGTGAGCTGGCCTTCTACCGCTGTTGGGCGCCGGGCCCGGTCACGCTCGCCCAGCTGGTGCGGGTGGCGGGAGTCCGGTGGATCGTGGAGGAGAGTTTTCAGGCGGGAAAGGGCCAGGTCGGGATGGACCAGCACCAAGTCCGCCGCTGGACGTCCTGGCACCGGTTCACCACCCTCGCCCTGGCTGCCCTTGCCGTCCTCGCGATCTGCGCCGCCGACGCCCGAACCGCGGACCGGCCCGCTCAGCCCGACATGATCGAACTGACCGTCAACGAGATCCGCCGCCTGATCAACGTCTTACTGATCCGGCCGACGCGCAGCATCGCCTACCGTTTGCGCTGGTCACACTGGCGGCGCCGTCACCAGGCACGAGCCAGACGAGCCCACTATGCCCGCCGCCTCACCCTCGAACTCCAGCCATGATCACGAATGGCGGCTGCCGTACTAG
>NZ_JBIRWQ010000085.1:0-1476 GCF_044388125.1 Actinoplanes sp. NPDC020271 | reverse complement strand
AGGGTGTTGTTTGGCGAGACCTCGTTCCATGCGGGGAACGTGTCGTTCGCCCGGGCGGCGTTCGACGGCACGCTGGTCGACTTCTCCGATAGCCCGGCCAACCTCGGCCCGGCCCGTTTTATCGGCTGTCTGCCCGACTTCTCGGAGCCGGCCAGCTGGGCGCGCCCGCCGCTGGGTATCCCCGAAGAGGCATGGCCCACGGCGTGCTGAACGGTGAGGCGGAGCAGCAGGCACCCGTAGGACCGTGCTGCGCGACACTGTCTTGATCAAAGCGCACGGGCGCCATGATCCGGCACCCCACCAACCACACAGGTCAGTTCCCCTCAACCACCGTTTCTGCGCCGGAGCCGTTTTCTTGACACTCCCACATCTCCTCGTATGCGCAACTCGCGGCAGAGGAGTGCGCTTGCTGATTCACGGCTGATATTGGACTTCAGCCCGGAGGGCCGAAAGGAAAGCCTCTGTCAGCGCTGAGCGGGTCCGGCCGGCCGGTGTTGCGGCGTACACCTTGCGTGGTGGCATTTCGTCGGGGTCCACTCCGAGTAAAGCAAGGTCGGGTGGCGCCGCGCGGGCGGCGAGTGCGGGTAACAGAGTGATCCCGAATCCCGCGGCGACGAGACCGAGTTTGGCGAACCACTCGTTGGCCACGAAGTCGATCCGTGGTTCGAAGCCATGCCGCATGCCGATGGCGAGCAGGGACTCCTGGGGCCTGATGCCACCGGCGACCCATGGCTGGTCGGCAAGTGCCGCGAGCCCCACGGTGCCAGCGGCGCCGGCAAGCGGGTGCCCGAGTGGCAGCGCAACGAGCAGCTGTTCGTCGAGCAGGTGGTGCAACTCCAAGCGGGCATCGTTGATGGGCTGGTCGGCCGCGCAGCTGATCACGGCGACGTCGGCCTCGTCAGTCACTAGTTGCTCGATCAGCCGGGCACTCAGGCCCTCGACCAGGCTCAGCTCTACAGCCGGAAACGTGATCTTGACGCGGGCAAGGGCCCTGGGCACGAGTGTCACCATGGCGGTCGCGAATGCCGCCACCCGGAGGCGCCCCATAGACGCGTCGGCGATCGCATGCACGTCCCGGCGGGCGTCGTCCAACCGGGTGAGGATCATCTCGGCGTGACCGAGAAGTACGCGCCCTTCCTCTGTCAATGCGATGCCGCGTGGCATCCGGTCGAGCAGCCGGGCGCCAAACTCCAGTTCAAGTGCAGCTATCTGTCGCGACACCGTCGACTGGGTGTAACGGAGGGCGCGAGCAGCGGTGGTGATCGACCCGCGATGGGCGACCTCACGGAAAACCCGTAACAGCTCGGTTTGCACGGGCACGATATTCGCACAGCGCATGGCAACCATGCGACACATTCGTTGGTGCCATGCATTGGACAGTCTTAGACCGCATCTCGTTTGGGGTTGTTGTAGCGCAAGGTCATTCGTTGTACGGGTGTGGGTGATGTAGAGAAGTTCTGCCCGGAAGCGTTGTGG
>NZ_JBIRWQ010000084.1:0-1663 GCF_044388125.1 Actinoplanes sp. NPDC020271 | reverse complement strand
CCTCGGTCTTTCACTTGAGCGTCGGCTCATAGCTTCTGGTCAATGAATCTGATTCGCGTGTCTCTCGCTGTTTTGAGGGCATGCTGAATGCCCGGAGCGGGGCCGGGTTCCTCCGTGATCGCTGGTCGGGGCGTGTGCTGTGGGGTCAGCCGGTGGGCCGGGGTAGCGCGGCGAGCTTGTTGAATGCGCTGGTCAGGGCGCTGGTCCAGGGCCAGTTGGCGGCGATGGCGAGGCGGGTCCGGCGGGCGGTGCGGGTGATCCGGGCGGCGACGTGCAGCAGCCGGTAGCGCAGTTTCTTGGGTTCGGCGGTGGCCAGGTCGCCGTCCAGGAGCAGGTTGCGGGTCCAGGCGAGTAGGTCGATGCCGGTCAGGGCGAGTTGCAGCCAGGCCTGGTTGATCGCAAAGACGCGGGACGGGAACCGGCCGAAGCCGGTGTTCTTGCCGGTGCGGATGCGGTCTTCGACGCGGGCGTGTGCCCGGTGCCGGGCCTCCAGGTGCTGGATGCTGCCGCCGCCGGGTGGGGTGTCGGTGGCGACGACCTGATGCCGCCAGCCTTCGATGGTGTCGAACAGGCTCAGTTGGGCGCCGGGATGCGGGCGTTCGCGGCGGACCAGGAATCGGGTGCCTTCCGGCCAGCCGGCCGCGTCGAACGATCCGGTGATCTCGCAGACCTCGGCATGGTCCCGCAGGTCACCGTCGGTGTCGACGGCGGGGACCCAGTCGGTCGCCGCCCGGATCGCCGTCCGCAACGGTTCGGTGATCGCGGCGCCGACACTGAATCGGATGTCCAGATGCTGCTCGCGCAAGGACCGGATGTGGGCGAGGAACCCGTGGCTTGACCCGGCTGAATCAGCGCGCAGCAGGATCGGCGTGCCGTACCGGACCGCGTCGGGAATCTGGGCGAGAGCCTGGTCAAGGACGGTGATGTGGTCGGCGGTGGTGTTGGATCCGGCCCGGCCTTCACGCAGCAGCCCGGACAACGCTTCGCCGGTGTTGTCCAGAAAACACAACAGCGGATGGAACCCGAACGTCTTCTTCCAGGTGCGGGTCGCTGATTCCTTCTCGGAATGGCAGATCACGATGGTCGCGTCGATGTCCAGGACCAAGCCGTCGACTTGCTGGCCGGCAACCGTCGGTTGTGGCAGGTCACCACGGATGTCGGCGTGCTGGGCCCAGGCGACTTCACGCGCGTGTGCCCGGGCGGACCGCAGTTCGGTCAGCATGGTGGCGTCGAGCTGGGATAACAGCCGCCACGCGGTCGGGTCGGACGCGACCAGCCCGAACAGGCCGGCCTGATCACGCAGCACCGCGAGGTCGGCGATGGCCTCACCGCCGTCGGCCAGCATGACGGCGAGATCAACGGCGATCCGGCCCGGGTCATGCCCGCCCCGGCGCTGCCGCAACCCTGCCAGAGCCTCACTGAACGCGCTGGTCAGACCGGTCGTGTCGGCCAGGTCGGCGAGTAGCCGGGCACCGGCGTGACCGACCACGCCTCGTCCATCCCCGGTAACCATGATCTTCGGACGCGTTCGGGTACTCTTCACCCAGCAAGTGCCTTCCGTGACAGGAACATAGGACCTTCGACAAGCCCTATTTTCCCTGATCAGAAGGCACTTCTGCGTTTCCGGCCCACTCCTTGGACAGCCCTTAACGAAGGGCCGAGG
>NZ_JBIRWQ010000083.1:0-1682 GCF_044388125.1 Actinoplanes sp. NPDC020271 | reverse complement strand
TTCTGGCTTGGTCGCTTGAACCAAATACCGGAGACCTCTTCAGTTATCGATCACCGCCACGCCGCAACATCGGCGCCCTACGAAACACGGCCTAGCACCTCTGAACGAGGATCGCCGCAGGTGAGGCGCAGTGATGCCGGCCCGGTATCCAGGATGCCAATTGACCTAGAGCCCTCCAACACACCTGGCGCAAAATTGCAGGAGTGACTTTCTGTCCCGCTTCCACTACGTTCAGATACATGCCTCCTGCATATGGTGAAACGGTTGAACTTCGGGTACGACAAATCGCCGCAACGCTTGGCGTCCCTGAGTTCGTTTACCACCAGCCTTTCGTTCGCAAGGGTAGCGCCGTGCGGGAAGTTGGCGATGGCCTAATTCTTTGCAGCGACATCGGGGCTATCTTGCAGGTGAAGTCCCGCGCGCTACGAGAAGGTCGCCGCGATACCGATGCCGATGCGGAACGCTGGGTATTGAAACATGTATCACGAGCGATACGCCAAGGTAGGGGATCGAAGCGAACAATTTTGTCCCACCAGCGGAGTGGATCTCCTTTGAAATGCGCTCCAGTCCGATCCATGACGCTTTCCGAGCCAGAACGCGAACCATTCTTTGTTGACCTGATTCAAGATTGTTCCCAATGGCCGATCATCGTCATTGTCGATCATCCGCTAAACCCTCATGTAACTCTACCGACCTATCATGATGCATTTTGCATATCGCTCCCTGATTGGTATGAAATCAACCGTCATCTCCGATCAATCCACGAAGTCCTTAGATACGTTGGTCGTGTACTGGAGCACGGCGCTGACGTCGCTGTGCCACTTTCTCATGAGTATGATCGATTTTCATCACTTGTAGCCTTCGAGGGAACACCGAGGATGAGCCCCAGAGCTCGACCGTGGACGACATTTGCCGCAGTCGAAGATGCTGCCGCAGTATCTGAATACAGGACACTGCTTGAACGCACATGGGGACCCAACGACGAGCTACCAGGGTTTCCGATTGATGACTACCGCGAGATGCTCGATTTTCTTGACGATGCGCCAGCCGTCGCCCAGGCTTTCATTGGGCGATGGCTGGTGGCTAATCGCTCACAGCTCCGTTCCGCCCGGCACAGGGTTAGCGGAAGCGTACTTGTGGTTGACCGACCGCTTGTTTTGCTGATGGACTTTAAGGACAACAAACCTGACAAGCGCGCATGGTTAGCAGAGCTTTGGGCCCTGACCGTCGTTCGCGCGATCGAATATCGACGACAAACTCAGATACGTCGCAATACGTTGGGTATCGCTATTCGAGTTTTCGACAACTACACTGATGAGTACTCGTACATACTCATGCGGCCGGATATTGAGATTTCGGAGAACCTGATCCGCGAGACAGAGTGGCGATTTGGCGTTGCTAATTTTTCAACGTCACGGGTAGAGCGACTGAAAGTGCGCCGAAATGAAAGGTGCCCCTGCCACTCTGGAAAGAAGTTTAAGTACTGTCACGGAGTAAGTTCTGCTAGAGAGTTCTGACCGGACACGTTAAACCCCTGTAGGTTATTCGCGTTTCACGCGACTCCTGCCGGGGTTTTCTGCTGTCCAGGCCCAGGGCCATTGCGTTGTCGGACGGCAGGGCTCTGAACTGGGGATTCGCATCGTGATCGGCCTCTGTGGAGCCGAAGACGGCGGATGAGATCA
>NZ_JBIRWQ010000082.1:0-2077 GCF_044388125.1 Actinoplanes sp. NPDC020271 | reverse complement strand
TACACGATTACAACCATCATCGGCCCCACACCGCCATCGGCAAGACCACGCCGATCACCCGGTTGAACAACCTGGCTGGACATCACACCTAGCTCTCGCCGATCCGTGGATTTCATTGACTCCTGGCGGCATATCGCTCCTCGACACCCGGTGGATATATCGTCACACGCGGTGCGAAGTCGGCCTGCTCCTGGCCGGTTGAAGAGCCTGTCGGGCGGCGATGCCGAGCTGCGACCAACGATGCACCCGCACCAGAGCGAGACGAATAGAAATCGCTATGTCCGCTAAGCGAGATGCCGACAGGGCTAGTGCCTGAATTGGGCCAGTGCTGACTCTTGATTTCCGAAGACGTCTGCACGATTGTCCGTGCTCCTCTGCACGCGGTGGGCGCGGTGGGGCTGGTTGAGGCGAGGATCTTCGAGAAAGCGCGAGCTCCTGCGGCATACACCAAGGGCGTCGTCGCGCGGGTCGCCAGCTACCGGCAGCGCGAGCAGCAGGGGAACGAGCCGAGGGCGGCGTGATCGTGGGCCGCCCGGATGTTCCGGGCGGCCCACGATTGCGGGGGTTGATCAGTCGAAGTTGCCGATCAGGGCGACGCTTCCCCAGCAACTGTCGATGGTGAGGTAGTACGAGCTGTACAGGGTGTTGACCCGGCCGTCTTCGTAGGAGCCGGAGTCGGTGTGGCCGGACTTGACGACGTGGCCGTTCTCGGTGTCGATCATCTTCCAGTCCGCAGAGCAGATGTCGGTCTCGATGTAGTAGTTCACCCAGTTTCCGGGCTTCTCGGCGGGGATGGGCTTCGTGTCGCAGGAGAAAAAGACGACGTCGCAGTGCGCGCTGAGGTGATCGGGGTCCTCGGTCACCGGCGCGGCCAGGCCGGCCGCGACCGCGGCGACCGGCCGCGACGTTGCGGTGGAGGCTGCTTCGGCCGGCCCGGGGTCGATGGTGAGGTCGAGGCAGATGTCGAGCATGATGCCGATGCCGATGAGGCACAGGACCAGGACCCGAGCCAGGCCTGAGTTCGGTCGACGCATGTGTTTCCTCCTGGGTACCGGATGGGTGCGGTGAGCTCAGCTGTCCGGGTAGGGACCGGATCGTCGGGTGTTGACCGGTGCTGGCTGTGCATCCCAGGGTTGGGCCCTTGCCGAGGGGCTGATTCCGGTGCCGATGAGTGTCGATGGGTGCGCCGGTGGGAGGTGGTCGGCCATCATGGATGGCGATGAGTGCCGACGAGTCCCGACCGTCGTCGAGCCGCCGCCCTCGGGCGGTGGAGAAGAAGGTGCTGCCCGCTGGGCCGGCGAAGGATCTGCGGGATGCGATCTACCGGTTGTATGCGGAGGCCGACCGGCCGCAGCTGGCCGAACTCGCCCAGCAGGTCGCGGATGATGATGATCTGCCCGCAGCGCCGGGTAAGGACCTGATCGGCAAGATCATCAGTGGTGACGGGCTTGCCGGCCAGCAGGACACGGTGAGCGTCGCGGTCGTCCTGGCCCGGTTGGCCGGACGCCAGTCCGTCGCGCAGATCGCGGAGCAGGTCCGCCGGGCCTGGACAGCCGCGGCCACCGCCGAACCGGCCCCGCCGCCGGATCTGCCGGATCCGCTGGGCCGTCCGGTCAGCGCGTGTGATCCCCTCGTGCTGGAGGTGCACCAGGCGATCCAGGTCCCCGGCACCAGCACTACTACGGACGTGCTGCCCGGGTATGTGCCCCGGGTGCACGACACTCTGCTGCGCGAGGCCGCTGACGGGCTGCTCGGGGGCGGGTCGTCGCGGTTGGTGACGCTGGTGGGCGGGTCATCGACGGGCAAGACCCGCGCCTGCTGGGAACTGGTCCGATACCTCGATCAGAAGCAGCCGCGACAGTGGCGGGTGTGGCACCCGTACGACCCGACCCGACCCCAGGCGGCCGTGGCCGACCTGCAGCGGGTCGGACCGTGCACGGTGGTGTGGTTGAACGAGGCCCAGCACTACCTGATGCCGACCGACTGTCAAGCCCCGGGTTTGGTGGAGAGTTGATTAGCTGGTTTCCAGCGGTGCGGTGATCGGCTGGGTCATCGCGTGTGATGCCTCGTGTTCGGC
>NZ_JBIRWQ010000081.1:0-2087 GCF_044388125.1 Actinoplanes sp. NPDC020271 | reverse complement strand
CAGGTCAAGGTTCGTGGGTTCCGGATTGAGCCGGGTGAGGTCGAGGCGGTGTTGCTGGCGCATCCCGGGGTGAGCCAGGCGGCGGTGATCGCCCGTGGCGACGGTCCTGGTGGTGAGGTGCGGCTGGTCGCTTATGTGACCGGGTCCGGGGTGGACTCGGTGGTGTTGCGGGGTTATCTGGCGGGGCGGTTGCCGGAGTACATGGTTCCGGCGGTGATCATGGTGCTCGACGAGTTGCCGTTGACGGCCAACGACAAGATCGACCGCCGTGCCCTCCCGGCACCCGGACACTCGTCCGCCGATGCGGGTCACCGCCCGGCGACCGTACGGGAGGAACTGCTCTGCGCCGCGTTCGCCCAGGTGCTCGGCCGGGAGACGGTCGGCGCCGACGACGACTTCTTCGCCCTCGGGGGGCACTCCCTGCTCGCCGTGCGGCTGCTCACCCGGATCCGGGCCATCCTCGGTCACGACGTGCCGCTGCGTGCCCTGTTCGAGGCGCCGACCGCGGCCCGCTTGGCTGCCCGGATCACCGGCGACGGCGCGGGGCGGGCCCGTACACCGCTCCGGCCCGTCCCGCGCCCCGACCGGATCCCGCTGTCGTTCGCGCAGCGCCGGCTGTGGTTCCTGGACCAGTTGGAGGGGCCGAGCGCCACCTACAACGTGTCCCTGCCGCTCGGGCTGGACGGCGACCTGGACGTGCCGGCGCTCGGAGCGGCCCTGCGCGACGTGCTGGAACGGCACGAGTCGCTGCGCACCGTTTTCCCGTCCGCCGACGGTGAGCCCTACCAGCGGATCCTCGCCGCCGACGAACTGGACTGGGCCCTCGAGGTCCACCCGGTCGCACCGGACGCGCTCGCGGAGGCCATGGCACAGGCGTCGAGGCGTCCCTTCCACCTGTCGGCGCAGGCGCCGATCCGGGCGTGGCTGTTCGACACCGGCACGGAGCGGGTGCTCCTGACGGTGGTGCACCACATCGCCGGCGACGCCTGGTCGAGCGCGGTGCTGGGGCGGGATCTGTCGGTCGCTTACGAGGCCCGGTCGCGCGGTGTGGCGCCGGTGTGGGAGCCGTTGGCGGTGCAGTACGCGGATTACACGTTGTGGCAGCACCGGCTGCTCGACACCGAGGTGCTGCCCGAACAGCTCGCCTATTGGCGGCAGGCGCTCGCCGGTGCGCCGGAGGAACTGGTGTTGCCGTCCGACCACCCCCGCCCCACGCGGGCGAGTCACGCCGGGCATCGTGCACCGTTCCGCGTCTCGCCCGAGGTGCATGCGCGGTTGGTGGGGCTGGCGCGGGCTGAGGGTGTCACGACGTTCATGGTGGTGCAGGCGGCGCTGGCGGTGATGTTGTCGCGGCTGGGTGCGGGCGTCGACATTCCGGTGGGTACGGCGGTGGCCGGGCGGGCGGACGAGGCTCTGGAGGATCTGGTCGGGTTCTTCGTGAACACGCTGGTGATCCGTACTGATCTGTCGGGTGATCCGGATTTCCGGCAGGTGCTGGGTCGGGTGCGTGCGGCGTCGCTGGGTGCGCTGGCGCATCAGGACGTGCCGTTCGAGCGGTTGGTGGAGGAGTTGGCGCCGGTCCGGTCGCTGGCCCGGCACCCGCTGTTCCAGGTGGTGCTGACCCTGCAGAACACCGACCGGGCCGGGCTGGAACTTCCCGGCGTGCGGACGCACGCCGTCACCACGCCCGCGGGTGTCTCCGCCGGCACGGTCGACACCGATCTGTCCTTCATGGTCGCGGAGGAGTTCGACGAGCAGGGCCGCCCCACGGGAGTGGCCGGCTCGGTCACGGTCGCGGCCGACCTGTTCGTACCGGCGAAGGCTCTCTCGTTCGGCCACTGGTTCGCCCGGGTCCTCGACGCGGTGACAGCAGCCCCGGACGCGCCGGTCAGCACCGCCGGACTCCTCGGTGACGCCGAGCGGGAAGTGCTGGTTGATGGCTTCAGTGGCTCTGCGGCGGTGGTGTGTGGTGGCACGGTGCTGGATGTGTTCGAGCGGTGGGTGGGTGTTGCTCCGGATGCGGTGGCGGTCGTCGGTGACGGTGTTGAGCTGACGTATCGGGAGTTGGATGTGGCTGCTGGTGTGTT
>NZ_JBIRWQ010000080.1:0-2791 GCF_044388125.1 Actinoplanes sp. NPDC020271 | reverse complement strand
GGCATTCAGCATGCCCTCAAAACAGCGAGAGACACGCGAATCAGATTCATTGACCAGAAGCTATGAGCCGACGCTCAAGTGAAAGACCGAGGCTAGCCGATCACGCCGTGACCGGCGCGGCCGGCGCGACGGCGGCCCCGGTGTCCGGTGTGACGCAGCTCCTCGGGTCTTCCGGCCGGGTCCGGAACCGGTGGGGCGAGGTGCGTTCGGCCGGCCTGGCTCCGCGGGTTCGCCACATCGTGTCGACGGTGTTGCGATCACTCGCCGTCGTCAACGGACTACGGAGGTGACGGCGGCTCAGCCGTTCGCGAGGTTGACGAAGAACGTGCCGATGTTGGTGAAGATCTGCGCGACGCCGTCGCCGATGCTGCGGGCCACGTCGGCGGCCGGCCCCGGGTTCGTGCCGATCCAGAAGACCAGCAGGAACAGCAGCACCCAGCCCAGGATCTTCTTCACGGCATCCCCACCCCCACATCCGATTCATGATCCTCACACAACATGAGAGATCTGTGGGAAAGGCACGCCCAAACCTGAGAGGACACTGAGCAAACTGAAAGCAGCTCTATTTTGACAGTTACTCTCATTTCATGGCTACTTCCCAAGCGCGCTGGTTCGCGCTCGCCGCTCTGGCGTTCTGCACGCTCGCGGTCGGCCTCGACAGCACGGTGCTCAGCGTGGCGCTGCCGACGCTCGCCCACGACCTCGGCGCCACCACCGGTGACCTGCAGTGGTTCACCAACTCGTACCTGCTGGTGCTGGCCGCGGCGCTGCTGCCGGCCGGCATGCTCGGCGATCGGTACGGCCGCAAACGCTTCCTGCTCGGCGCGCTCGCGCTCTTCGGAGCGGCGTCCGCGTGGTGTGCGTGGGCGGACAGCACCGGCCAGCTGATCGCCGCCCGGGCCGTGCTCGGCCTGGCCTCCGCGGTGATCATGCCGTTGATCGGGGCGGTCCTCACGGTCGTCTTCGACGAGCGGACCCGGCCGCGTGCGCTCAGCATCTGGGTGACCGCGAACGCGCTCGGCATCCCGCTCGGCCCGCTGCTCGGCGGCTGGCTGCTCGACCACTTCTGGTGGGGCTCGGTGTTCCTGATCAACCTGCCGATCGTGGTGTTCGGGCTGCTCGCGGTCACGGCCTGGGTGCCGGAGTCGCACGGCGACCGGGAACGGCGGATCGACCCGGCCGGCATCGTGCTCTCCGCTGCCGGGCTGGTCGCGGTGACGTACGGGATCGTCGAAGCCGGCGAGAGGGGCCTCGGTGACCTGCGGTCGTCCCTGACGATCGCCGGAGGCGTCGTCGCCCTGATCGCCCTGGTCGTGTGGCAGCGGCGGGCGACGTCCCCGCTGATCGATCTCGGGCTGTTCCGGTCGCGCGGCTTCACCGGCGGCGCCGTGCTCGCCACGGTTGCCAGCTTCGCGTTCTTCGGGCTGCTCTTCGCGTTGCCGCAGTTCTTCCAGGCGGTCGAGGGGCGCGACGCGTTCGGCACCGGCCTGCGGTTGCTCCCGGTGATCGGCGGTCTGCTCGTCGGCGCCCGGCTCGCGGACCGGCTGGTCGCACGGTTCGGCGCCCGGGTAATCGTCGGGGCCGGGCTGGCACTGGTCGCGGGGGCGCTGCTCGCCGGCGCGCTGACCGGGGTGAACAGCGGTTACGGCTACGTCGCGGCCTGGGTCAGCGTGACCGGGCTCGGTCTCGGCTGCACGCTGCCGCCGTCGATGAACGCCGCGCTGGCCGCGCTCACCCCGGAACGCAGTGGCGTCGGGTCCGGTCTGATCCAGGCGATGCGGCAGGTCGGCAGCGCGATCGGCGTCGCGGTGCTGGGCACCGTGCTGAACTCGGGGTACCGCGACGAGATCGACGCCGCCGGGCTGCCGGCCGCCGCGCGGGACAGCGCCGCCTCCGGGGTGGCGCTCGCTCAGCGGGCCGGCGACCCGGGGATGCTGGAGACGGTCCGGCACGCGTTCACGCACGGGATGGACGTCGCGCTCGTCATCACCGGTGTCGTCGCCGTGGCCGGGGTGCTGCTCGCGCTGATCCTGCCGCGGCACGGGCGCCGCCCGGCCACCGGCTCACCGGAGACCGTGCTGGCAGAATCGGGGGTATGACCTCGACCCCCACCAGCCTGCGCGAACGCAAGAAGGCGAAGACCCGGGCCGCCATCCGCGAGCACGCGATGCGGTTGTTCGAGGAACAGGGATACGCGTCGACCACCGTGGACCAGATAGCGGAGGCGGCCGAGGTCTCGCCGAGCACGTTCTTCCGCTACTTCCCGGCGAAGGAGGACGTGATCCTGGTCGACGACTACGACCCGATGCTGGCCGAAGCGGTTCGCGCGCAGCCGCTGGACGTGCCGCCGATCGAAGCCATCCGGCGGGCCATGCGTGAGGTGTTCGCCCGGCTCACCCCGGACGTGTGGGAGAGCGAGCGCCGCCGGCAGAAACTGTTCGCCGAGGTGCCGGAGCTGCGGGCGCGGGCGGTGAACCAGATGAACGACGCGCTCGAACTGATCTGCGACGTGATCGCCGAGCGCACCGGTCTGCCGGCCGACGACCTGCGCGTCCGGGTGATGGGCGGCGCGATCGCCGGGGTGGTGCTGGCGATTCTGCCGCCGGGCCGGATGACCGGGAACTCGCCGCTGCAGCCGTCCGACTTCGAGCGTCTCGTGGAGGGCCTCGATCTGCTGCAGAAGGGTCTACCCCTCGGCTAGCTGTGATATCCGGGGACGTTGGTCGAGGAAGTGTGACCACTCGATCTGAGGATTGTTGATCCATCTCGCGAACAGGTGAAGGCCTCCAGC
>NZ_JBIRWQ010000079.1:0-3254 GCF_044388125.1 Actinoplanes sp. NPDC020271 | reverse complement strand
ATGTTGTGTCCACAACGCACAGACGATCATGCGGTGGCCGTCCTCGTTCCCGCGGGACCCGAGGTCACCTCACGAATGGCGGCTGCCGTACTAGCTACACCCTCGCCCGAGAGCTCGCCGCGCCGTCCGTGTCCGCTGGTGTCGCCGTCTGTCCGGCGACGACTTAGCAGACGCGTGTAAGCCCAGGTCTCGACGCGTTCATGGTGTCGAGACCTGGGCTCACCGCTGCGTCATATGAAGTATGGCGCGGTCGCTGCGCCCGACAAGATGGCGATGATGATCCGGATGGCGACGGCTGCCGACATACGGGACTTCGACTGCGAGGCTCAGCTGCCCTACGCCTGCCGCGCGAATGTCCAGAAACGATCGAAGAAGGCCTGGCGCGACAATTCACCCGATGTGGGTGATTATGCCAGCGAGAACCAGGCTCTGGCGCAAGAAGTGTGATTGATCTTGATCGGCTCGATCTCAGCGGCGATCCGTGATGGCAGCCTCGAGACGCAGACCAACGCCGACGGTGACCAGCATCCCGGCAAAGAGGTAGCCCTTGGCTGGTGTGCTGTCAGTCGCGAGGCCAACGATAGCGATCAGGAAGCCGATGACCAGGGCAATGGTCCCGAGAATCCGGGCAGTGTCGACTCGTCGTTCCCGCGCATCCATAGACGGCACCGTACGGGTGTGACCGACGAGCGGTGCATCGGGGATCATCGACCAGCGCTACCGCTGGTTCCAGGTTGGAAGTGACAGCCAGCCCGACAGGGATATGTCGGTCGGCCGGGCGAACGTTGCGGGACGCTTGTCAGCCCGGCACTTCGGCCAGGAATGCGGCGTAGCCGTCCTTGCCGTGAGCGATGGCGGCGGTGTAGACGGCGTCGACTGCAGCGGCCAGCGGGTCCTTCAAGACCAGCGAGAGCAGCGCGGGGAAGGCGACAGACTGCTGGTGGAAGTTCGGCGTGCCGTCGGGCAGGGTGATGACGGTGTGCGGTGTCGCGGGGTCTTCCCACACCCGAAGATAGGCGGCCTGACCGTAGTTCTCGGTGAAGGCTGCTGGGAGTTGCCCGCCGGCCTCGGCCGCTTCCAACGCCTCGGCGATCGAGCCGATCTGTTCCAGGCCGGCCGCGCGCATGGCCCGGCGGGCCGCCCATACGGCGATCTCACGCTGGCGGCCGGCTGGCAGCACGGCCAAACGGTCCAGTAGTGGGCGGTCGAGCCGAGCCAAGGCCTTCGCGTTGCCGGAGAGGAGCTTCTGCAACCGCTCGGTGGGCGGGGTGCCACCCCAGGACTTCGTCTCCTGCTCGGCGCGCAGGCGGCGGCCGGCCTCGATGCGCTCGGCCTCTTCGGCCGCGCGGGCGCGCAGCACAGGTTCCCAGGCCGGGAGGCTGTCCGGGGCTTTCTCCAGCAGGTGGTCCCAGATGAGGCCCAGCATGATCGCGTGCCGGCCGATCACCCCCTCATGGCGGATCGTGAGCTCGCCGTCGTTCCCGGCGTTGATCCGTACGATGCTCGGCTCATCGTCCGGAAGCAGGGCGGCTGCGGCCGCCCATCGCCACTCGAGCGTGTCGTCAGCGATCCTGATGAGGTGCACTTCCCGGTCGCCGACGGGCAACCGTCCTTCCAGGACGCGGGTCGCCTCGGCCGCGGAGAACGGCGAGATCCGCCGGCGGACCACGGTGACACGGGGCAGGGCCGGGTCGTCGCGTTCCTCGTAGGTGTCGTACGGCCTGATCACGTCGAGCATCGCGTACTCGGCGGCCTTCGCCGGTTTCTGCTCCCACCGGCGACGGGCGCCGGTCGCGCGCAGGGTTCGCGGGCCGACTTCCTCGGTCACCGGCCATACGAGCAGTTCGTGCTGCTCCGGCGGGTCCTCGTCGGTGCGGAGGCTCTCGTGAATGAGGTTGCGGGCGTGTGCACGTACCCGGATGAGGCCGGGCGCCACGGGCAGTTCGGCGAGTTCGTCGGTGGTACTGCCCATCATGCTGTGCACCGATAACACGCCGCGGGGGCACCACAGTGTCGTCTCACTGATGGCGTCCCACTTGCCCGCGAACTCGTTCGGGGGTCCGTCGCACGTGACCACCCGCATCTCGATCCACCCGGTGTGGGTGGCGGCGAAGCCGGTGCACTCGGTCGGGCTGCTGACGTGCAGCAGATTGTCACCGACCAGGTAGATGCCCATGCCGGTACGCCAGTACGGCGCCGACCGCACCTGGTACTGGCAGTAGTCGACGAATTGCCGCACAAAGCTGTCCACCGGCACCATTCTGCCCACGCGAGAGTCGGAGCTCTGCCCCGCTCGTCGAGGAACGTAACTATCGGCTCTGACCAGCATTGCCGTTGATTCCGGTCCGTTTACTACTTCTGCCTGCCCCGTCACGGCCCTGACCTGCACAGCCTCGCTGACGAAGGCAGCCTAAGATTCGCCGCATGATCGACATGGATGCCGTTCTCAATGGGACGGACTGGGCGGAGCTCAGCCACGCTTATGGTTCGGCCGAGGACGTACCGGATCGACTGCGGGCACTGCTCAGCGAAGACGAGGGCCGGATCGCCGAGGCATGGCATGAACTGGGCAATCTGCTGACCCACCAGGATTCGGTCTATCCGGCGACGGCGCCAGCCGCCCTGTTCGTCGCTGCGATCCTGAGTGACCCACAGACGGCGATTTGGGTGCAGGGCCGCCCGCTGCGGGCTGAGCTGATCGACTGGCTGGAAACCGTCGCGGCCGCGCCGATCGAATACGGCGACGTGTTCGACGGCCCCGGTCTCGCCGAGTGCGGGGCGATCATCGGGCAACTGCGGGAGGCCGTGGCGGCGCACATCGAAGACCGGGACGAGTCGGTCCGTGAGTCCGCTGAGACGTTCCTGGAAACGACGGACCTCGACTGACCGGCCTCCACGCCGCCTCGACTACGGCGGGTAGCAACTGCCCGCCCCATGGCGAGAACTCGCGACAGTTGAATAGGCGGTATCACCAGTATCAATGGCCCGTTCGTTGCCAGACAACGCATCCACACATCGCAACAACACCCCCGGCCAATACTTTGCCACCACAGCTAACGACATCTGCCATGGCTGCACCGCCAAAACTTCCCTCAGAACCCGACCAGCCCGGTTGGGGTCGGTGGCGGCGACCGCCTCGGCCACCGTGACCAGCGCCCACGCCTGCTGATCCGGGCGGATGATCGACCGGGCCGCGGTCTCGGCGTGGTCGGTGAGGCGTCGGGCCCGGTCGGGGTCGGTGGCGACCGCCCGAG
>NZ_JBIRWQ010000078.1:0-3983 GCF_044388125.1 Actinoplanes sp. NPDC020271 | reverse complement strand
CATCTACAACACCCGGGCTTGCGGTTAACGGCGCATCCCGTCCTCGATCGCCCAGCGCAGGCGCTGAGGTCCCGGACGCCCGCGTGCGCCTCTGCGGCACCGCTGGGGTAACCACGACGAGCCTGATCGACCGGGACCGTTGATCTTGGTCGGCATCAGACCAGTACCTTCGCTGCCTTATCCAGCGCACGCCGGATCAAGTCCTCGGTCACTGCCGTATCGACTGGGCCCTTGGCCGTATGCGCGATGCCGACCAGGACGCCTCCTCTGCGAACGGTCACCACATCCGCGGTGACCGTGGTGCCGTAAGCCGTCGTCGCCCCGCGGAACGCGAACGTCTCATCGCCCAGGCGCGGGAACGAGAGCGCGGTCAGGGACATCGTGAACGAGAGTCCGCTGTCGGTCGTCCCCGTCAGCCGTGGACACGCCGTGATCGCCTCGGTCTGCTCGGCGAAGAGCGCCGCTGCGCCCGTCTGCGATAGCGATCTCAGGTTCTCGGAGACATCGGAGCCGGTCGGCGACACGAAGCCCGTCGCGCCCTCCGCCATCCCGTTCAGTTTCCTGACCAGGGCCGCGTACTTCGGGCACTCGGCGAACTGCTCCGGCGAGTCGTGGCCCGGCTTGCCGTCGGGGTCGGCGCTCCAACCGGTCGGCAGGTCGGTCACGGTCAGCAGCGCGCGTTCGAGCTCCTGGGCCGAGTACGACCGGTCCGGGGCACGGGGTGTCTCCACCGGGCGGTCCGGGCCGGTGGTCGCCGTGACGCCGGCGGAAGCGGCACCGGTGGACGTCGTAGTGATCGCCCGCTCCTCTTCGGACCCGCCGCATCCGGCCAGGACGAGCGTCGTCACCGTCACGACGACCGTTCGGATTCCTAGACGTACCCATTCCCCTGAAGCACTGCGCTGATCCACATCGACGATCATGCCAGCCGATGACGGAGCCGGTGACCGGGGCATCCGGTTGGTTCGCCTCGCACGGATGCGGACAGCCGTCCTGGTCGTGGCCGCTGGACGACGAACCGGTTGATGTTCAGGTCCCCTGGCAGGCGTGGGTGGCTACGGCCTTACCGCCAGCCCGCTCCGACCAACTCGGATACGACCACCGCCGGCTCACCGAACTCACACCTCAGACAGCGCCACCTCCCACGAACACGGACTCATGATGCGAAGATCACCCCGGCACCATTCGGGTAGGTCAAGGCACCCATGGGAACTCGGGACATCGGCCCGTTCGACAACGACGACGCCGCCGACTTCGCCTTCGAAATGGACGAAGCCTCAACACACACACGCATCGAAATGATCGGCGCGGTCCTCGAACGCGTCGCCAACCCGGCCGACGATCACTCCCGGCTCTCAGACGCCCCGCGAGCCGTCGCCGCCGCTGCTCTGATCGCCGCGCAATACCCAGGCGGCGCACCCATCACCTCGGTCTACGGCCCGACCACCCCGATGCCCGAGTTCCCGGCCTATCTCCGGAACCTCGCCATCGAGGCCCTGGACCGCGTAATCAAGGCGCCTACCTGGCTCGCCGAGAACTGGGACGCGTCACCCCACAGCCCAGCATGGCGCCAAACCATCTCTGAGCTGCGCAAAGTACTCGACCCGCCGCAACGCGAATCGCTTTTCGATCTCTGACGATCCACCCAACAGACACGGTCCACTGGCAAAAATCGGGGGTCGGACCAGGGTCATTGCGTTCTTGGGTAGCTGCTGGTACGGCTAGGCCGAGCGGGGGGCCGAGGCAAGCGTGAGGTTGGGCGTTCCGGCGTACGGCCAGTGCAGGAATAACTAGGCCGCTCGAACGTAGGTCGACCAACGTGCGGTGTCGTCCCTGTTCCGGTATGTGTCCAGACGCCGTTGCCACTGGGGCTGCAGGATTGGTCTGCTCGCGAGAACCGGCACCAGGCTGGTGACCAGTTTCAGTTCACGCAGCCGTCGCAGTACCGGGAAGCCCGGCCATGCGATGACATCGAACCCGTACTGATGGGCCAACGCGCCGTAGTCATCGCCGGGATAGTCGAAGCGCAGCTTGCCGACCGCCACCGGTACCAGGTCCCATTCGCGGGGCCCATCGCAGCTGCTGTCGAAGTCGCAGATGACGGGTTGCTCCGGCCCTGCGATGAGGTTGCCCATGAAGGCGTCCCCGTGGATGGGGCCTGAGGGAAGTTCGTACTGCAGAGTGCCGAGCTGCTCCTCGATCCGGTCGCACTCGGATTGCAGATAGGCCAGGTCGTCCGCGCTGACGCCGTGCGGCTCAGCGAGTCTACTGCGGATCTCGTTTGCCGGTTGCCACGCCGGTAGGCCACCTGTCGGCGGGGCGAGCCCGTGCCATCGCTGAAGGATGTTGCCCAGGTCTCTCCCGGTCAACGGCCGGTTCCCGTCGGGGATCCGATGCCAGAGGGTAACTTTCAAGTCGTCGACGATCAACGGCTGTTCGCAGTCGAGCAGCCGGACGGCGGGGACGTTGCCCTCTTGAAGCCATCGGGCGATTCGGATGATCTTGTCGACGCGGTCGGACATCGTTGCGGAGGCAGCGATGCGTGCCACGACGCCCGCCTCGGGGAGATCGAAGACCGCGTTGTTCGTGAACTTGATCAGCTGCGCGCGAGAAATACCGACACCAGTAAGCGCTTGCACTCCCGCCAACACGGTGTGTAAGCGCTGGTCCGGGGTCCGGCCGGCCGGAGCTGGAATTTGATCTGTCATGCTCCCTGAAGCGTAACAATGCGCCTGGCAAGGGCTACAGCCTCAGCGTCCTTGGGGTGAGCCTGCGCAGCTTCGAGCAGCGGAGCGAGCCGGTCGACGGTCCGTACGGATCGAACCTGGAGAGCAAGGTCTACGGCGCGGTTGCCGTCTTCGACGCCGGCGCGGGTGTCGAACGCTTTCAGGCGGGCGGTCGCCAGCGCAGTTAACTCGAAGATGGTGCTGCGGGTGTTGGTGCTGCCCCGGGCATTGATGCTGGCCGTCAGACAATTGATGGCCGTGGTGACATGGTCCTCTTTCTCGTCGGCAGGCAGCAGGCTGTGAACCATGCCGGTGAGCGCGGAGAGGTCGGCCGCACCGAAGAACGCCACCCAGGCAGGCAAGTTGCCTTCTCCGCGGCCGAATTCGTCTTGCGCGCGCTCAAGCGCGGTGACGGCCTTGCCGCCGTACCCCATCAGTGCATATGCCCATGCGATGTTGGCGTGGAGCATCGCCACGGTCACGAAGTCATCAGCGTCCCCGGCCGCCAGTTGCCCGAGCTGGAAGAAGCGCAGGGCCTGCTGGAAGTGTCCACGATGCAGATGGAGCCGGCCAAGCCGGTAAAGCACGTTCGCGGCCAGTGAGGAGTTCTCGTTGCTCTTCGCGAGCACGAGGGCAGATGCGAAATGCTTTCGGGCGCTGCTGTGGTGCCCGATGTCGAAGCTCGCCCAGGCGGCGAGGTTGTGAAGGTCGGCGACCGCGAGTTCCAGGTCCTTGCGGACTTCGTCGCTGCAGTCCGACTGGAGCATCGCTCGCGCGTACGCGGTCTGCGCGAGGATCGCCTCCCGGCACGCGCCACCACCGTGCTGGTAGTCGACCGCGCGCAAAATCCTGGTCAGATGTTCGATGTTGGCGACGTCGGGCGCACCGATGTGCTCGGGAATGGGTGTCTGTGGGGGAATGGGCGCCACCACACGTCCGCTTCCGGCAAGGCGGTACCCATCATGACCTCGGCCGCGTGCTGCAGTGACTTACGGATCTCCTCGGCTTCCTCTGCGCTGGTGACGCCGAGGGTGAGGGCGTTCTCCACCCAGGGCCATTGCATAGTCAGATGGCAAGGCTCTGAGCTGGGGCTTCTCGGTGTAAGCGGCCTCTGTGGAGGCGAAGGTAGCGGGTGAGATCGCGTCGGTGATCATGAAGTTCTCTAAGAGGACGTCTGATTAACGTATTTTGTGGTGTTATGCGATTTGAGGGTCTCGCCAGGTTGGGGTGTTTTCGTCCGTCAGCCGGCGGGCGAGA
>NZ_JBIRWQ010000077.1:0-4117 GCF_044388125.1 Actinoplanes sp. NPDC020271 | reverse complement strand
GGTTGATTCGGGCGTATCGGCCAGCCGTAGCCGAGATTGCGTGTTCTCAACCCTCCGATAACTCACCTAACGTTATTAAAACGTCCAGTAAGAGGGCGTCTGATCCTCTAAAAGACGCCGTCGATCTGATCCGCGCGTCGGGTCGCACGATCCGTGACGTCGGCCGCGAGTTCGGCGTCAACTACGAGACTCTGCGGGGTTGGGTCAGCGCCGCGAAACGCGCTGAGCAGGGCCCCGCCGCCGGTGACAGCGCGGGCGAGCAGGTCAGCCCGGCGGAGCGCAAAGAGCTGAGCCGGCTGCGCAAGAAGGTCGCCGAGCTGGAAGCGGAGAAGCAAATCCTTCGCAAAGCGGCACAATATTTTGCCAAGGAGTAGTCCCGGGCGCTGCGCGCCTCCCCGTGGGAGGAAAATGGTGCGTCGCCGTCTGGTGACGAACCGAATTAACCAGCAAGGTCGCCTATGGGAACCAGCCGGGACCTGGCGCGGACGCAGCGACCTCTATTGCCGCCGTGGATCCCATGCTCTGATCCTCGCGACCGGCCTGCAGCCTCGGGTTCGTTTTCGCGAAGAACCGCGTCAGGGCACATCCGGATCTGCCGCAGACCGGTCGGCCTGGGTTGCACTGTGTCGCCCAGTCAGAGCGAAGGCCAGAGACGCACAAGATACTTTTCGGTGCCCCGCAAGCGTTGCCATGCGGCATAGGTCTCCTCGCCGCCTGTTTGGATCGTCGCCGTCTCGACATGTACAGCGGCCTCCTCCATTTCCCGGCGCCCCTGGTGACCGACCATAGCGACGTATCGCCCTGGAGAAGCATTCAGCTCCAGCGCAAAATTCGCATCACCCTCGACACCGATGCGTCCGCTGACCACGGTCAGCTCCAACGGTTCCGCCCACTGCCAGGCACCCTCATCAGCCGGCGTGGCGGCGTCGAGCACTTCGATACGTATCTGCGGGCAGCTGTACTGGTGCGCGCATCGCACTTGGATGACGGTGCCGGCCGCGCCCAGCATCCGGCCACCGCGGCGACCCGGTATCCGGGCGGCTCGGGCGGCGGCGGCCTGGTCGGCGTCGGTGTCGGCGAGCGCGTCGCGAATGAGGAACGTTCCCTCCGCGGTGTCGACAATGGTTTCGCCGTAGGCGCTCACCGGATCTCCTTTCGGCCGGTGGCGCCCCCTTGGACTGGAGCGCCACCGGTGGTTCAGCGGCTGATCGCGACGTAGAACGCGTCGCCGTCGAGGATACGGTTGGGCTGGTAGAAGCCGTTGTTCAGATATTTGCGTCCGGAATCCTGGTTGTCGACCTCGCCGATGATGCGGGCGGAACCGTTCCAGCGTTGCCAGCCGTTGGTGTCTCCTCCGGCTGCGGGGCTGCCGGTGAAGGCACCCTCTGAGGTTCCACCCCGGGATCGGACACCAGGGTTTTATGCCGCGAGGGCGATGGGTGGACGGTAGCAGACACGAGTCTCACGCGGAGTGCGCAGCCCGTTGGTCGAGTGCAGTCGCTGGCCGTTGTAGTAGTTGATGTAGGCGAATACGTCCTGGCGAGCCTGTGCCCGGGTAGCCCAGACACGAGTGCCGACCTCGGATTTCAGGGCGGCGAAGAACGACTCGGCGACCGCGTTGTCGTAGCAGGACCCGACCCGGCCCATCGATGGGCGCATCTTCAACCTGGTCAGCGTGGTACGAAAGTCTCTCGATGTGTACTGGCTGCCTCGGTCGGAATGGAAGATCGCGCCGGGTCGGACCAGGCCGCGGCGGTGCGCCAGCTCGACGGCGTCGCTGATCAGTTCGGTGCGCATGTGCGCGGCCATGGCGTGCCCGGCGACCTCGCGGTTGAACAGGTCGATCGTGGTGGCCAGGTATAGCCAGCCCTCGCTGGTGGGCAGGTAGGTGATGTCGCCGACGAACCGCAGCCCGGGCGCCAGGGCGGTGAACTCGCGGCGGATCAGGTCCGGCGCTGGCACGGCGGTGGCGTCGGGGCGGGTCGGCGACCGGCGGCGCCGGCGGGTGATCCCGGCGATGCCGCGTTCCCGCATGATCCGCTCGACGCGTTTACGGTTGATCAGCAGGCCGCGCCGACGCAGTTCGGCGGTGACCCGAGGCGATCCGTAGGCGTTGCGGTGCTCGCCGTGGATTGCCCGGATCCGGGCGGTGAGCTGCTCCTCCGCTCGCTCGCGTTCCTGCCGGGCGGGTTCGCCGGCCAGCCACTCGTAGTAGCCCTGCCGCCGGTGGACCGCCAGGACACGACACAGCCGCGTGACGCCGTAGACGGCGTGGTGTTCGGAGATGAACCGGTAGCGGTGGATCAACGACCCATCTCCTTGGCAAAATATTGTGCCGCTTTACGAAGTATCTCCTTCTCCAGTTCCAGCTCGGCGACCTTCTTACGCAGCCGGTTCAGCTCCTCACGCTCGGCCGAGCTGACCTGCCCGCCGGCACCGCCGTCGCCGGCCGCGGGGCCTTGCTCGGCGCGTTTCGCGGCGCTGACCCAGTTCCGCAGGGTCTCGTGGTTGACGCCGAGTTCCCGGCCGACGTCACGGATCGTGCGGCCCGAGGTGCGGACCAGATCGACGGCGTCCTTACGGAACTGCTCGGGATACTTCGAGGGACGAGGCACCGGGACATCCTTCCCCAGACCGCTGTCTGGTTTCGAAGTGTCCGGTCTCGAGGGGGAACCTCACTACGTCTACCTGTGGGCCGACGGCGTGCACCTGAACGTTCGTCTGGACGAGGCGAAACTCTGCCTGCTCGTCATGGTTGGCGTCCGCGTCGACGGCCGTAAGGAGCTCGTCGCCCTCGCGGAGGGCTACCGCGAGTCCACCGAGTCCTGGGCGGACCTGCTACGTGACTGCAAACGCCGCGGCATGCGCGCCCCGATACTGGCCGTCGGCGACGGCGCGCTCGGCTTCTGGAACGGTCTGCGCGAGGTGTTCCCCTCCAGCCGGGAGCAACGCTGCTGGTTCCACAAGATCGCCAACGTCCTCGGTGCGCTACCAAAATCGGCGCATCCCGGAGCGAAGCGCGCCTTGGCCGAGATCTGGAACGCCGAGGACCGCGAACACGCCCGCCGCGCGGTCGCCGCGTTCAAGCTCGCCTGCGGAGCGAAGTTCGGCAAAGCAGTCGCGAAGGTCGTCGACGACCTCGACGAGTTGCTAGCGTTCTACGACTTCCCGGCCGAGCACTGGGTGCACCTGCGCACCACGAACCCGATCGAGTCGACCTTCGCGACAGTGCGGCACCGCACCAAGGTCACCAAAGGCCCCGGCTCGAAAGCAGCCGGGCTCGCGATGGCGTTCAAACTGATCGAGGCTGCCCAGCAGCGATGGCGAGCGGTCAACGCACCGCACCTGGTCGCCCTGGTCCGAGCCGGCGCCCGCTTCGAACACGGCCGGCTCGTCGAACGCCCCCAGCAGCAGGCGGCGGCGTGAACCTCCAAGCCCTCCTCGGCCAGCTCGCCCACGCCGACCCACGCCGCCGGGACCTCGCCGCCGACGAACTCGGCGACCTCCTGCGCGCCGGCGCATACAACCAAGCCGATACCGAACAAGCCGTCACGCACCTGCTGACGACCGCACTGCACGACATCGATCCAACCGTGCGCGAGTCGGCGCTCCACGCCGTCAACGAAGCGTTCAACCACCGCGCACTGCACCTGCGACTGTTCGACGCCCTACAAAACCACCTGGCCTCACTCGACCCGACCCTGCTCGACTACGCCCTCAACATTCTCGCGTGCACCCACGACCCCGCCGCGCGACCAGTCATCGAGGTATTCCTCAACCACCCCAACCCCGACGTCCGCACCTCCGCAGCCGACGCGCTCACCGAGCTACCCGGACGTCGAACCTAGAACAGCCCCGGGCCTCGCGGCCGGCGCCGACGAGATGGGCATCTCGATCCGCGAGATCTCCACCAACGCCAACGGGGCCGCCGGGGTGAACGCAGACGCGGCACGTGCCGCCGAGTCGACCAACGCCAGTGTCCCCCGCCCTGCGAGGCGTCGTCGCAGATCGGCACCGTGGTCGGGACTGTAAAAAGAACGGCTCTGGCGCAGAAACGGTGGTCCGGTGACCACCATCCTTTGTGGTCATGGGCGTACGCGATCATGATGCCCGTGCG
>NZ_JBIRWQ010000076.1:0-4367 GCF_044388125.1 Actinoplanes sp. NPDC020271 | reverse complement strand
CCAACATCGCCCGCGCCATACGCCAAGCCAACCGTCGCTCACACGACCTGATCACCGCCGTGACCAGCAGTTACCCGACAACGCAATGACCCTGGGGTCGCAGGGACTGCGGCCGTCATGACTGGTACAACGCGGACGGCGTGGTAGAGCGGTGCTATCACTGCTCTGTCGGCCAGCGCCCATACGATCCGGCTCATTTCGGGCCGTGAGCCGTGGTTAGGCTGCCCGTATTGCGGGTTGGCCCCAGCGGCGTTGCCGCTCGCTGCGAATGCGGGCGCGTTCGCGGCATTGGGAATTACTACTTCTCAGCCGACGCTTCGCCTCTTCCTTCTTGTGAACGCGAGTCGCTCCGATGTTGCTCGGGTGTCGCCGATGTGTTCCTCCGGCCTGAATTTACGCGGGGAAGACTCCAGTTGACGGTGTCCTCCGCTCCCGGAAGGGCGCCCCCAAGTGCATCGGGAAGGCCACTCAAGGGCCGGCCGATCGCCTCGGTCAGCGTGGTCTTCCCCACGTGCGTGGGGAAGACCACCGGCAGAACCTGGTCACCGGCTCCTACGCCGGAGCACCCCCACGTGCGTGGGGAAGACCCGCCGACCGGGTTGACACCGGCGGTCAGGGTCGGAGCACCCCCACATGCGTGGGGAAGACCCACCCTCCTACACCGAGTACATCGGCCACTGCGGAGCCCCCCCACATGCGTGGGGAAGACTCCGCGGCGGTGACCCGGCGGGCTCCCTCCTCCGGAGCACCCCCACATGCGTGGGGAAGACCGGGTCGCTTTCAGGGTGGCGGCGCGGACGGCCGGAGCACCCCCACATGCGTGGGGAAGACATTGCTTGGCCACCTGGCCACCGAGGATGAGATGACTTCCCCACGCACGTGGGGGTGCTCCGCAGAGAGATACGCGGCATCGCGGTCGCTGGCAGGCTTCCCCACGCACGTGGGGGTGCTCCGACGGGACAACGGCCCCGGACCAGCAGCCGGACGACTTCCCCACGCACGTGGGGGTGGTCCGCCGGTGCGCCACCAACTCCTCGAGGCCGCTGCTCGCGTTGATGCGTGGCGGCACTTCTGAATGTCCTTTGCGGAGCCTTCACATCGGGGTTGGGTGTGCCGCCCCGGTCTAAGTGAGATGGTGCACAAGTGATCAATGTAGGCAGCTCTTGAGGTGGTTGATCATCTGTGGGCATGATCAAGGCATCACTAAAACCCACGGGGACGGTAACAGAGTGTCACACTCGTTCATCAAGCGGTCAGGTGCAACCTCTGCCGCTGTAGCCGCAGGTCTGGTCCTGCTGGCCGCTCCGGCACACGCCGCACAGCGAACCGAATCCGCCGGCGATCAGGCGAAAACAGCAGCAAGCGCCTCTGAGATCGCGGCGAACAATGCTGCCGTATGGGCGTCGCTGCCGTTGAACGTCACCATGACTGTCCTTGGGAAGATGCCCACGCTTCAGGGGCCGATCGACCACTACACTCAGAACGGTCCGACGACTACGACGGGTGTGACGACTTTGGCGGTGGCCACGCTGCCCTACAGCTTCACGTTCGACGGAGTGCAGAACAAGGACGGCCGGACCTTCAAGTCCACGAAGAAGAAGATCTGCACGGACATCGAAGTCACGTACGACTACCCCGTCGACGGCGGCCACAGCTTCAAGTTGACCCTGTCCTCGACTGGCGGGTCCGCCACCGTGCCCACCGACGGTGTCGCACGTTCGTACTGCTGGTCAGGCGTTCCGACGAACACCGCTATGCACTTCACCTATGCGACCACGGGTAACACCGGTGGTTTCTACGCGTACGCCTCTGGAAGCGGCCAGGTCCGCTACCCCTGATCTGACTGACTGACGAGAATGCGCGGAGGCGAATCGCCTCCGCGCATTCTCGCGTCGGCGGTCGTCGTCAGCCGGCGGCCGGCGTCATGATCGACAGCTCGGTCAAGTGGACGAGATCGGCGGCCGGCGTGAGCTCCACGGTGGCGGCGCCCGGCGCATTGTCCGCCGCTGCTCGCCCGATCGTGACAGCACCGATCTGGTCGCTGTGCTGCGCCGGATCCGGCATCAGCACACGATTGGTCTTGTACACGTCACCAGTCGCGGGAATGCCCTCCATGACCAGCTTCCCGCCGTCGCCACGCACCGAACCCCGAACATTGCTGATGTTCGTGTACACCTGACCCGCGAACCCGGAACTGGTAACGAGGTCGACAGTCGCCTCGCCGCGCGCCGTATCGACGGCAGAGACCCGGCCGACCAGACCTTCGGCCACCACGGCCAGCTGCCCCGGCTGGACGTTCGCATCCTTCGCGAATGTCACGATGACCTGCTGTCCGCTCCGGCTCACCACCTGGGCGGGCACGGCCCGCGCGTCGCCGTCGGCACCGTCCTCACCAGCTACCTGAAACACCTTGGTAACGCCGGCGAAAGGGCGGCCCGGCTTGAGGAACCCTTCAATCGTCGTCGTCTGCGCGGTCGCGTTGAGCGGCAGCCGTTCCACAACCAGACGGCTGGTCGGCGCATCCGGGCTACCGGTGATCTCCTCATCCACGGCAGTACTGGACACCCGCACCGCGGTCACACCCGGCATGGCAACCGCAATGGCGTAGGTACCGTCGCTGCTCACCGCGCCGGCCGTTCCGGTCAGACGCGGGCTGACCAAGCTGATCACCTGTGTCGTCACCGGGTCGGGCGCCGGCCGATCGGCCCGCACACGCAAGGCGCCCGATTCACCAGCGTCACCGGTGAAGAATGCCAACCGCGCGGCGCCCTGCTTGTCGTATCCCTGCAACACGACCACCGCCGAGCGCAGACGCGGATTCTGCGTCGCGGCCAAGGCACGGACAGCAGTGTGCGGACCCGCCGAGCCGGCACGGTCCCAAACCTGAACGGCCTCACGCACCAAGGCGCCGTCCACGTTCTCCACCGCGGGCCAGCCCAGGAACGGGCCGTCCGGAGGCGACGCGGCAAGCTGCCCCGCCGACCCGTAACCCGCCACCCGGAACATGGTCACCACCACCGTCAAGCACACGCTGGCGGCAGTTGCGGTGGCGATACGCCGTCGCCTGCGAATCCGGCCTGCTTGCCGGACAATCGCGCCCTCGTAACCTTCGGTCGGTGTCACCGGCTCGGCAAGCTCCGCGAGGCCGTCACGCAACTCGGTCGTGTCATACATAGCGCACCTCTTGATCAGCGACAGCGTCAGCCTTGACCCACTGCTTACGCAGCGTCTGCAGGCCCCTGGAGGAGAGACTCTTGACCGTGCCCACCGAACACCCCAGTGCGCGCGCCGTGTCCTGCTCGGACAGGTCCTCGTAGAAGCGCAGGACAACGGCGGCACGCTGTCGTGCCGGGAGCGCATCCAACGCCCGTCTGAGTTGATCGCGTTGTTCCACCGCTAAGAACTCATCGCGTCCGGGACTATCCGCCAGCCGGCCCAGCGGCTGTTCCCACCAGCATCGACGCCGCCTCGATGTTATGAAGGTGTTGACGAGGACTCGCTGAACGTAGTGATCGATGCTGTCCGACTGCTGAAGCCTTGGCCAAGCCACCACAGTCTTGGCCAGCGTCGTCTGAACCAAGTCCTCGGCCTTCCCGCGGTCACCGCACAACAGGAAAGCGGTACGCAGCAGCGAACCGTAACGCGCCCGGACGTAAGCAGTAACCTCCTCATCCGCTCGACCGCGCATCAGCCCCCCGCACCCTCAATCCGAATCTCACGGCAACTACTTACGCTCACAGCCCCAGGAAAGGTTGCCGCAATCCGAAACTTTTGAGGCCGATCATCCCGGCAGTTCACCGTGACGGCGATAGAAGGCGCGGACCAGCTCCGCGACACAGAACCGCGCCTGGCGTGCCATGTGGCAGACCGAAGCTGCGTCCGAACAGCTCTCAGTAAGTTTTGTTCGGAGGTGCGGTTCGCGGGGTCAGCGCCGACGGCCGGGTGAAGCCCATCTGGCCACCGTCATCGCGCTCGCCTCACGCCGCATCGTCGGATGGGCCGTCGCCGATCACTTTAAGACCGACATAGTCGACGCCTCCTTGTCCGACGCTCTCACCCGGCGCCGCCCCGCGTCTGGGCTGGTCTTCATTCCGATCGCGGCTGTCAATACACCAGTGCCCAGCATGCCCGCCTCGCCGCCGCCCACGGTATTCGCCTGTCGGTCGGACGGCGTGGGCAGTGCTGGGAGACAATGCAGTCGCCGAGTTGCTCTTCTCCACCATCAGAACCGACTGTCCATCTCCCCGGCACGGGCGGCTTCGACGGTGGCGTCTAGTACGGCAGCCGCCATTCGTGAGGTGACCTCGGGTCCCGCGGGAACGAGGACGGCCACCGCATGATCGTCTGTGCGTTGTGGACACAACATT
>NZ_JBIRWQ010000075.1:0-4487 GCF_044388125.1 Actinoplanes sp. NPDC020271 | reverse complement strand
CCCGCTCACGCAGCTCATCGGGGTACTTCTTCGGTGCCGCCATAGCGAGATTCTCTCCCAGGTTTGGATGTCTCCATCAAACCCGGGGCGGAACATTGTCCAGGTTGATGTCCATCCTGCCTGCAACCTCATTGACGTTGTCGATAGTCATCGGTGTACCCGGCCCGTTGTCCAGTACATCCCGGTTGCTGCGCGCCGGGCTTTTGCTGAAAAAATCAGCCTTGGGCGGAGCTGGCGCTGCTGTCGGGTCAGAGCGGCTGAGCTTGCCGAGTTTGTTCTTGAGTTCGTCGAGTATGTGGTTCAGGTCGGTGATTTTGCCGCTGAGCCGTCGCAGGCTGTTCAGTAGTGCTCGTATGAAGCCTTGGATCCGGTTGACCCATTTGGCGACCAGAGCGCTTACCTGGCTGATGACCACGGGGGTGGCGAAGCCGAGGGTCAAGCCCTCTTCGGCCAGCCATTGAGGCAGCCTGGCGGCGAGAGTGGCCACGAACTGGGCGATCAGATCGCGGACGATCCCGCGGACCAGGCCGACGAGCAGGCCGGCGCCTTCGACGGCGTACGAGATTCCCTCGGTCGCTTTGGCGATGCCGCCGAGGGCGTCGAGCTGTTGCGCCGCATGATGCCGGTAGGCGTCGCCGGAGGCGCCGGACCATCCTGCCGTCTGATCGCGGACGGCGTCGGTGTAGCGCTGAAGAGTGGCGTTCGTGGCTGTGGCTACGTTACGCCAGGTCGCGCCGTGCGCGGCGATCTCGTCGGGTTGGCCGGCGAGCCAGTCCAGGGCTTCGCGCAGCGGGCGTACGTGTTCCATCAGCCAGCCGACACCCCAGGCAACCAGTGAGCCGAGCGGGTCGAGCGCTGTTCCGAGCAGGTCCAAGGTGCCGCCGACGCCACCCAGCGTGCCGTCGACCCAACTGCCGTTCTGGATGCCGTCACTGATCTGGGCGGCGTCCTCGGCCAAGCCGAGCCCGGTGTACCACGTGGTCGAGCTGGCAGCCTGCGTGATCAGCGGGTTCTGGGTCATAGCGGCGAATCGAAGCCCGGGCTGGCAGCTTGATGAAGGTCCTCGGCGTTCGCCGTATCGGTCGCCGTTAACCGAATTGCTGCCGTCCGAAGATTCATCGCCGTTTCGCTGAGCGTTTCCGTCGCATCATTCAAGACACCCACAGCGCTGCCGAACAGCGGCGTAAGCAGGGCTGGTAGGAATTGACACAGCTGCCCGTACGCTTCGCTGCTCACACTGACCTCGCCGACTGCCGCTCGGATCTGCGCTATTTCGTCGGATGCTCCACCGACCAGATCGGCGTGTTGCAGGATTGCCTCAGGCGGAAACCTCAACTCAGCGCTCATCGGCCGGTCTCACGCTGGTCAGTCCCGAAGCGGGCCTCGAACGAATGGAGCACCGCTTGGCCGGTCTCGGTGTCGGTGCCGACCGTCGCTCTGACCTCTTCGGCCACCGAACGGGAGAGGTCTGCTTGAGCGCTCCGTGTGACCGCCATGATCTCCTGGGCCAGCCTGGGTCCGGACAGCTCATGCACCTGGTCATCGAGTTCCAGCCTTGTCATTTGGCCAGCCGGCCCGACGACGACTCGGATTGCGCCGTGATGGCCTTCCGCGGAACCGGTCAGTGCCGCTACCCGCCGCGACAACTCGACGCCGCGCGCGGCTTGCGCGGTCGTCTGTCTCGCCCACGAGTCCAGCCACTCCTCGGCGGCATCGACACCATCCATGGTCAGTTTCCATCGACGTCCTTCGACAGAGTAGCGGGCTGTTGCCAGCAGGACGGGTTGGCGTAGGGCTTCGGCGGCCCGATCTTCCTGGTGACTCCTGTATCGGTCCAAGGCGAGGATCTCGCTGTTGTACACCTCGTCCTCCAAATAGCTTGGTTACACCGCCGTCCTTGTACCGCCGCCGTGTCGGGTGACCCGTGGGCGAAGCGAAATTTTGACGGCGCCGCGGGTCAAGGCCGCGTCGGTGGCCTTGTTGGACCACAGGTAGGCCGCGCCGCGATTGAGCGCGGCCAGCTTGGCCGGCGTCAAGTCGGCGAGTGCCGCATTGGCCTTCTGTAGGTGCTTCAGCCGGGCCGGGGACGTGAATCGATGAAGGATCACGTGGTTGGAGAGTTCGATGAGTGGGATGGGCACCGACGGCGGGTCCTGGCTGGCCACAAGGATGCTCATGCCCTTGTGCCGCATCTCCCGGACACTTTCCACCAGGCCGTGCACTAGGTCTGGACTCTCGATGTACTTGTGTGCCTCGTCGAAGACCACGAGCTTGTTGAAACGCTCCCCCTCGGCCGTCCCCTCGGCGAAGAGTTCCATGAGCACCACGAACAGACCGAGCGCCTCGTCCTTCTCGATGAGCTCGTCGCGGAGGTCGACGATGATCAGGCGACCGGGCCGGACAAGGTCCTGGACCCGGAAGCTGTCGTCGATGTAGTCGGCCGCGAGGTCGAGTCGCTGGTGGGCAAGCTGCTTGATCTGGTCGGTCAGCGTGGACTGATCGATGCCGTCGCGGAGGGCGTCAAGCGTGAGCCCGGACCGGTTGGCCCGCATGATCCGGTTGAGTTGACGGATGTAGGTCGACTTGCTGCCAAGGGCGCCCATAAGGAAACGCCAATGGCTGGCCCTTAGTTCGCCGGAGCCGAACCTCAGCGGATGAACCTCGATGGCGGGATGCTCGGCACGGCGTGTCCCACCCTGGTCGGAGGGCGTCAGCATGACCACATCAGTGAGCGCGGCGGGCTCGGCCCCGTAGCGTTGCCGCAGACGTTTCACCAGTTCCGCGTCGTCTTGGGGTCGACCATGCTGGCGAACTCTGGGGTGTAGGTCAGCGTGGGGCTGTAGTGGAAAACGATGGTCGCCAGGGGCTTGGGGAGCCGGTTGAGCGCCGGAGCCGGCAGCGAAACGCTACACCGGGCGGTCGAGGTGTACAGGGCCCGGTTCGCCGACGGCACCGGATGATGCATGGCTGGACGGCTTCCGCGACCTGGTCCAGCGGGAGTATGTCAACGCCATGATCAGGCGATCGCGCAGGCGGCTCCCGGCCGAGAAGTCGCGCCGTTCGTGGACGCCGGGGAGCCGGGGCGACAAGCGGCGCGGGATGTCCTCAACTCGGCGCGAGAGCAGGTCAGCAACGCTGGCAGCCAAGCGGTGAGCTTCCTGAACAATGAGGCGGCCGCAGCGCCCGAGAAGTCGTCCTGGCTGGATGACGCGGGCGACTTCCTCAAAGACGTCGGTGCCGACGTGGTCAACAACTTGGCCTCGATGGGCAACGCGGTGATCCACCATCCGGGCGAAGTCGCGACGGCGGCAGCCGGCATCGGGCTGATGCTGCTGAGTTCCGGAGGAGAAGGCATCGGCGTGGCACTCGACGCGACCGGTGCGGGCGCCGTCGTTGGAGTTCCGCTCAACGTCGTTTCGGCCGCAGGCCTTGCCGCTGGCGCCACCATGACCACGGCGGCCGGGGCCTCGCTGATGCAACACGCCGCAAGTGACGACGCGGTCTCGCCGATGCAAGGCAGTCAGCCATCGCGAAGCGTGCCACGCAAGACCGATCGGTTGAAAGAGCACCTCACCGAGAAGGACCTCGACGGTGCGCGGCGTGAACTCGATGGGAAGTAGTAGCCCGAAAGTCGGACGGCACGCCGTGGGACCGTGTCGACGAGGTTCGCAATGCCCAACGCGGCCTGATCAACCGTATTCGGCAGTTGAAACGCGAGGTCGACGATGCTCGCCTGCCCGAAGAGCAGCGCTTAGCCGCGCAGGACGAGCTGGGCGAGGCCAGTCCACTGCTGGATCACTCCGAGCAGTTCGTACCGCGGGGCACCAACTGAGAGGGAGATGCCATGACCGACGTACGAGAGCAGTCCCTCGAAGAGATTGAAGGCGTCGCGTGGGGCGATGCGCCCGCCGACGCCAGCAAGCTCATCGCCACGGTTCATGAGCTGCGCCGCAAACCGATCGGCTTGCTCGAGATCGAGGATCTGCGAGTGCTTCTCGGCCAGCGGGAAGGTGTTCTGGTCTTGGTGCCGCGAGCACTGGACATCATCGAGCACGACCCGTTGGCCGAGGGCGACTACTACCCGGGCGACTTGTTGAACGCCGTCCTGAACCGCGTCCCGGCGGGCTACTGGGCTGCCCATCCCGGCGAGTCAGCTCGCCTGCGTGCCCTGGTCGGCACCATCGACCTGGACGAAGTTGACGATGACGAGCTGCGGGCTGACATCGCCACGTTCCGCGAAAGCGGCGCCTCGCAACCGCCGGCGCCGTCACTCGGTCCGCTCTGAGACTGCTCGGAGACGCTCGGGCGCCCGTGCGCAACGGCGGTCAGCGGCGCGCACGGGTACTCATCGGGTCCACCGCCCGGCGATCGTGCTGCTCGGTATGTGGTCCGGCTAGCTGTGATGTCCAGCCAGGTTGTTCAACCGGGTGATCGGCGTGGTCTTGCCGATGGCGGTGTGGGGCCGATGATGGTTGTAATCGTGTAAG
>NZ_JBIRWQ010000074.1:0-4768 GCF_044388125.1 Actinoplanes sp. NPDC020271 | reverse complement strand
GGTGATGTGCGGGAGTTCGCCCGGCAGCGGTTGCCGGAGTACATGGTGCCGTCGCAGGTGGTGGAGCTGGCTGAACTACCGCTGACCCCCGCCGGAAAACTCGACCGCCGGGCCCTGCCGGCCCCCGGCCACAGCGGTACAGCGGCCGGCGACGAGGTCGAGAGCCGCAACCACGGCGCGATCCTGGAGGGCCTCGTCCGCGAGGTGTTCGCCGATGTCCTCGGCGTGCCGCAGGTCGGCGTCCACGACGACTTCTTCCGGCTCGGCGGCCACTCCCTGCTGGCCGTCACCCTGGTGACGCGCCTGGCCGAGAAAGGCGTCTCGACGTCGGTCCGCGAGGTGTTCGCCACCCCGACCGTGTCCGGGATCGTCAGCCGGCTCAGCTTCGGGTCGCTCGGCGACTCCCTGCTCGGGCCGCTGCTGCCGATCCGCACCGACGGCGGCCAGGAACCGATCTTCTGCATCCACCCGGCCGGTGGCCTGAGTTGGTGCTACCGGCCGCTGACCCGTTTCGTCCCGGCCGGCGTCCCGCTGTACGGCCTGCAAGCCGCCGGCCTCGACGACGCGGGGCAACCGGCCGGCTCCATCGAGGAGATGGCGGCGGCCTACGTCGACCTGATCCGCTCGGTCCAGCCCACCGGTCCGTACCACCTGCTCGGGTTCTCGTTCGGCGGGATACCGGCACACGAGATCGCCGTGCAGCTGACGGCGGCCGGCGAGAGCGTCGCCGAACTGGTGATCCTGGACGCCTTCCCGACCACCCCGTCCGGGCCGCCCGCGCCGGTCGAGGAGGACGAGGGCGAGGGCGAGGGCGAGGGCGAGATCATCGTGATGGACGTGGAGGCCAGCCTCCGGCGGGCCGCGGCCCGGGTCCGCGAGGAGGTCGGCGACCTGCTGGGTGGCGTCTCCGACGAGGAGGTGCGGCACATCGCCGAGGTGTTCCGCAACAACTCCAAGCTGCGCCAGGCGCACCGCCTCAAGGTGTTCGGCGGTGACCTGCTGCTGATCTCCGCGGGCGTCCGTAAGGAGGGGCGTAACCCGGACGGGACGCTGTGGCGGCCCTACGTGCGGGGTGAGATCACCGAGGTCGAGCTGCCCTGCGCGCACAGCGACATGATGCTGCCGGACATGCTGCGCCAGGCCTGGGAGATCATCGCCGAGCGCCGGGCCGGCGAGCGGTGACGGCCGGCCCGGCGGTCAGCCGACCGCCTCGCTCAGCGCGAGCTCGGTGAGGACGGGAAGGGCCACGGTGACCGTCAGGCCCCCACGGGTGTTCGCCGTGGCCTGCACGGTCCCGCCGTGGGCGTGAACGATCGCGGCGACGATGGAGAGCCCGAGACCCGCCCCCTCGGCCGACTTGGTCCGGTCGCGGTGCAGACGGCGGAACGGCTGAAACAACTCGTCGAGACGGTCCGGCGGGACCTGCGGGCCGGTGTTGCGGACCACCAGGGTGGCGTCATCGGCCAGCTCGACCAGGACGTGACCGCCGGGATGGTTGTGGTGAACGGCGTTCTGCACCAGATTGGCGGCGAGCCGGGTGAGCATCACCTCGTCGCCGGCCACGGCGACGTGGTTGATCGCGGCGGCGATGGTGACACCGTTGCGGTGGGCGGCCGGCTGCTGATCGGAGATCACCTGGTTGACCGTGGCCGCGAAGTCGACGCGGGAGCGGATGTCGAGGCCGCGTTCCCCCTGGGCGAGGGTGAGCAGCCCCTCGATGAGCCGCTCCGCGCGCTGCACGTTGCGTAGCAGTTCCGCCCGGACCCGGGCCAGCATCTCCGGCGAGGGGTCGACGAGGCCGACCTCGATGGCGGTGCGCTGGATGGCCAGGGGAGTGCGCAGCTCGTGGGAGGCGTTGGCGACGAAGCGGCGCTGGCTGTCGAGGGAGTCCTGGAGCCGGTCGAGCATGGCGTCGAACGTGTCGGCGAGATCCTTCAGCTCGCTCGGCGCACCGGTCAGCGCGATCCGCTCGTGCATCGTGGAGAGCGACAATCGCCGCGCCGTGTCGGTGATCCGGTGCAGCGGACGCAGCAACCGCCCGGTGAGCCACCAGCTCAGCCCGAATGCGAGCACCGTGATCACCAGGACGGCGGCCACCGTGATCAGCTGCTGTGAACTGGCCAGGTCGTCGCGCAGGCCGCTGGATCCGCCTGACGGGGCGTTGCCGTTGTGCGAGTCGTACGGCACGAGGCTGCACGGCACGTCGGGCGGCCGCTGGTCACAGGGAACGTCGTTACCCTGGTGCGCGTCCGCGGTGAACAACTCGTTGAGAACGTAGAGCTGGAGCTGCTGCGCGGAGCCCAGGACACCCAGTGCGATGACGGTGAACAGGCCGCCGTAGAGCAGCGTCATCTGAGTCCTGATCGATCCTCGCCGCATCTTCGTGAACCGCCGGTGAAAACGCATGAACGACCTCACAACCGATAGCCGCTGCCGGGGACGGTGACGATGACCGGTGGCTCGCCGAGCTTGGCGCGCAGCTTGCTCATGGTCACCTTGACGACGGTGGTGAACGGGTCGGCATGCTCGTCCCAGGCCCGTTCCAGCAGTTCCTCCGTGCTGACGACGTTCCCGCGGGCACGCATCAGAACCTCGAGCACCGCGTACTCCTTGCGCGAGAGCGGCACCAGCTCGCCGCCGCGGCGTACCTGCCGCAGGCCGGTGTCCAGGGCGATGCCGGCGGTCTCCAGGATGGGCGGCACCGGTGGGACGGCCCGCCGGCCGAGGGCCCGGACCCGGGCCACGAGTTCGTCGAAGGCGAACGGCTTGGCGAGGTAATCGTCGGCGCCCAGGTTCAGCCCGTTGACCCGGTCGTGCACCGCGCCCATGGCGGTCAGCATCAGAATTCGCAGGGCGTCGCCCCGCTGGGCGAGCTCGCGGCAGATGTCGTCACCGTGGACACCCGGCAGGTCCCGGTCCAGGACCAGCACGTCGTAGTCGGTGACGCCGACCAGTTCCATCGCGCTGTCGCCGTCATACGCCACGTCGACGGCCATCGCCTGCCGGCGAAGCCCTTCGGCGACCATGTCGGCAAGGAAGGGCTCGTCTTCGACCACCAGGATGCGCATGCCCGCTATTGCCTCAATCCCTGGGTCAAGCGGCGGTTAACGCCGTCCACTGTACGTGGATGGTGTGTCTTCGGGCAGGCGGAACGAACCAGGCCTTCCGGGCATTACGGTCCTTACCCGGTCGCCGGTCACGTCCATTCCCGTTGATGCGTGAACACGCGATTCGGACCGCGAAATCGTATGGGCAGTTGGACGCGCGCCGACCGTGGTCGATGTTGGATAAGGTGTCGCCGAATGTGGATTGTCGAGGTCTTCCGATCCCATGACACGAAACCGGCATGCGGTTTTCCCCGTTGCCGGTGATCTGCGAATGCCGAACGGGGAAATCCATGGTCGTGACCGACGGTGCACTCCGGGAATTGTCAGCCGGTCAGCTCGGCGTCTGGAATGCACAACAACTCGCGCCGGCGAGCCCGGCGTACAACGTCAACGCGTACCAGGAGATCCGGGGTCCGCTGGACGTCGATCTCATGGTGGAGGCGTTGCGGCGGGCCGTCGGCGAGACCGATGCGTACCGTCTTCGTTTCCGCCTGCTCGACGGCATGCCGCGACAGTACGTCGAGGCGCCGGACGCGTACGGGATCCAGGTGGTCGACGTCGGCGGCGAACCCGATCCGCGGGCTGCCGCCGAGCGGGTGATGCGCCAGGACGAGAACCGTGCGGTCGACCTGCTCCGCGAGCCGGTCTCGGTGCAGATCCTGTTCCTCCTCGGCCCCCGGCTGGTCTTCTGGTACCAGCGGGTTCACCACATCGCGGCCGACGGGTACAGCCTGGCGTTGTTCGCCGTCCTCGTGGCCCGGCACTACAACGCGCTGCGCGACGGCGGGACCGGCGAGTCGCCGGCGCCGGAGCTGTCGCCGCTGTCGGAGCTCTGGGACGCGGAGGCCCGCTACCGGTCGTCGGAGACCTTCGCCCGCGATCGCGAATTCTGGCTCGATCGCCTGTCGAACCTGCCGGAGGACCCCCGCCGCGGCCGGCATCGGCCGCGCTGGTCCCCGGACTCCCTGGAGCGGCACACCCGGACGGCCGGGCCCGGGCAGGCGGCGAGCGTGCGGGCCGCGGCCGAGCGGCTGCGGGTCAGCGTTCCCGAGCTCGCCGCCGCGGCCGCCGGGTTGCTCCAGTTCCGCCTCACCGGCTCCAGGGACGTCGTGATCGCCGTGCCGTGCTCCGGCCGCATCGGTGCCGACGAGTTCAACACGATCGGCATGACCTCGAACATGATGCCGCTGCGGCTGACCGTCGACCCGCTGGCGTCCGTGGCCGAGTTCGTCCGTCACGCCGTCGCGACGGTCCGGACCGCACTGCGTCATCAGCGCTTCCGATACGAGGACATCGTCCGTGAGCTCAAGTTCGCCGACGGTGTCCCGCTGTTCGGGCTGAAGATCAACGCGATGCGGCTGCGGAACATCCGCCTCGGCGACTGCGTCGGCATCCTGCGGCCCGCCTCGCTGGGCCGGGTCGAGGAACTAGCCGTCAACATCTACGACCGGGTGGACGACGGCGACATCCAGATCGACGTGGGCGTGAGCCGCGATCTGCCCGACGAGCCCGCGGCCGCCCGGGTCGGTGACTGGTACGTCCGTGCCCTGGAGGGGCTGTCCGGTCCCCCTGATGTGCGGGTGCATGAGGTGGATTTGTTGTCGTCGGGTGATCGGGAGTTGCTGGGTGGGTGGGCCGGGGTGGTGGGGCCGGTGGGTGTG
>NZ_JBIRWQ010000073.1:1657-3257 GCF_044388125.1 Actinoplanes sp. NPDC020271 | reverse complement strand
GCGTGATCGGGTTGTGGGTTGGTCGTTGGTTGAGAATTGCACAGTGGACGCGAGCATCTTGTTTTCTGTGGTTAAGTTGTCAAGGGCGAACGGTGGATGCCTTGGCACCAGGAGCCGATGAAGGACGTGGGAGGCCGCGATAGGCCTGGGGGAGCTGTCAACCTAGCTGTGATCCCAGGGTGTCCGAATGGGGAAACCTGGCACGAGTCATGTCGTGTCATCCGCACCTGAATTCATAGGGTGTGTGAGGGGAACGCGGGGAAGTGAAACATCTCAGTACCCGTAGGAAGAGAAAACAAAAGTGATTCCGTGAGTAGTGGCGAGCGAAAGCGGATTTAGCCTAAACCAGATACGCGTGATAGCTGTCAGGCGTTGCGTATCCGGGGTCGTGGGACCTACTTGTTGCAGCTGACATTGTGGCGAGAAGTTACAAAGTTACTCGTTAGTCGAATGGTGTGGGAAAGCCAGCCGTAGACGGTGAGAGCCCGGTAGACGAAAGCGTGTGACCTTCTTGTAGGTATCCCGAGTAGCAGCGGACTCCTAGAATCTGCTGTGAATTTGCCAGGACCACCTGGTAAGGCTGAATACTTCCTGGTGACCGATAGCGGACAAGTACCGTGAGGGAATGGTGAAAAGTACCCCGGGAGGGGAGTGAAATAGTACCTGAAACCGTTCGCCTACAATCCGTCAGAGCCTTTAGGGGTGATGGCGTGCCTTTTGAAGAATGAGCCTGCGAGTTAGTGGCATGTGGCGAGGTTAACCCGTGTGGGGTAGCCGTAGCGAAAGCGAGTCTGAATAGGGCGTTTTTAGTCGCATGTTCTAGACCCGAAGCGGGGTGATCTAGCCATGGGCAGGTTGAAGCGTGGGTAAGACTGCGTGGAGGACCGAACCCACCAACGTTGAAAAGTTGGGGGATGACCTGTGGTTAGGGGTGAAAGGCCAATCAAACTCCGTGATAGCTGGTTCTCCCCGAAATGCATTTAGGTGCAGCGTCGTGTGTTTCTTGCCGGAGGTAGAGCACTGGATGGTCTAGGGGGCCTACAAGCTTACTGAAATCAGCCAAACTCCGAATGCCGGTAAGTGAGAGCGCGGCAGTGAGACTGCGGGGGATAAGCTTCGTAGTCGAGAGGGAAACAGCCCAGATCGCCAGCTAAGGCCCCTAAGCGTGTGCTAAGTGGAAAAGGATGTGGGATCGCATGGACAACCAGGAGGTTGGCTTAGAAGCAGCCATCCTTTAAAGAGTGCGTAATAGCTCACTGGTCAAGTGGTTCTGCGCCGACAATGTAGCGGGGCTCAAGCACACCGCCGAAGCTGTGGCATTCACATTTAGGTGTGGATGGGTAGGGGAGCGTCGTGCAGCGGGTGAAGCGCCGGAGTGATCCAGGTGTGGACGCTGTACGAGTGAGAATGCAGGCATGAGTAGCGAATGAAGGGTGAGAACCCCTTCCGCCGGATGACCAAGGGTTCCAGGGCCAGGCTAATCCGCCCTGGGTGAGTCGGGGCCTAAGGCGAGGCCGAGAGGCGTAGTCGATGGATAACGGGTTGATATTCCCGTACCCGCAAAGAAACGCCCAAGACGAACCTCAATGTACTAACCACG
>NZ_JBIRWQ010000073.1:0-1561 GCF_044388125.1 Actinoplanes sp. NPDC020271 | reverse complement strand
GGGACCTTGTTGGGTAGTAGTTTAGTGATGGGGTGACGCAGGAAGGTAGATGATCCCGGCCGGTGGTTGTGCCGGGGTAAGCGTGTAGGCCGTCATGTAGGCAAATCCGCATGGCAATAGGCTGAGACGTGATGCCGAGCCGTTCTGGTGAAGTCATTGATCCTATGCTGCCGAGAAAAGCCTCTAGCGATGTTTCGAGCGGCCCGTACCCTAAACCGACACAGGTGGTCAGGTAGAGAATACCGAGGCGACGGGTGAACTGTGGTTAAGGAACTCGGCAAATTGCCCCCGTAACTTAGGGAGAAGGGGGGCCGGACGCGTGAAGCCACTTGCTGGTGGAGCGTGGTATGGCCGCAGAGAGCAGGGGGAAGCGACTGTTTACTAAAAACACAGGTCCATGCCAAGTCGTAAGACGATGTATATGGACTGACGCCTGCCCGGTGCTGGAACGTTAAGGGGACCTGTTAGCTCTTCGGGGCGAGGCGGAGAACTTAAGCGCCAGTAAACGGCGGTGGTAACTATAACCATCCTAAGGTAGCGAAATTCCTTGTCGGGTAAGTTCCGACCTGCACGAATGGCGTAACGACTTCCCCACTGTCTCAACCACAGGCCCGGCGAAATTGCAGTACGAGTAAAGATGCTCGTTACGCGCGGCAGGACGGAAAGACCCCGGGACCTTTACTATAGCTTGACATTGGTATCTGAATTCGATTGTGTAGGATAGGTGGGAGACTGTGAAGCTCGGACGCCAGTTCGGGTGGAGTCATTGTTGAAATACCACTCTGTTGGGTTTGGGTATCTAACTTGCGGCCCTGATCGGGTCGAGGGACAGTGTCTGGTGGGTAGTTTAACTGGGGCGGTTGCCTCCTAAAGGGTAACGGAGGCGCCCAAAGGTTCCCTCAGCCTGGTTGGCAATCAGGTGTTGAGTGTAAGTGCACAAGGGAGCTTGACTGTGAGACTGACGGGTCGAGCAGGGACGAAAGTCGGGACTAGTGATCCGGCACTTGCGTGTGGAAGCGGTGTCGCTCAACGGATAAAAGGTACCCCGGGGATAACAGGCTGATCTTCCCCAAGAGTCCATATCGACGGGATGGTTTGGCACCTCGATGTCGGCTCGTCGCATCCTGGGGCTGTAGCAGGTCCCAAGGGTTGGGCTGTTCGCCCATTAAAGCGGTACGCGAGCTGGGTTTAGAACGTCGTGAGACAGTTCGGTCCCTATCCGCCGTGCGCGTTGGATACTTGAGAAGGGCTGTCCCTAGTACGAGAGGACCGGGACGGACGAACCTCTGGTGTGCCAGTTGTCCTGCCAAGGGCACGGCTGGTTGGCTACGTTCGGAAGGGATAACCGCTGAAAGCATCTAAGCGGGAAGCCTGCTTCGAGATGAGGTATCCCACCACCTTGAGTGGGTAAGGCTCCCAGCTAGACTACTGGGTTGATAGGCCGGAGATGTAAGCACGGTAACGTGTTGAGTTGACCGGTACTAATAGGCCGAGGGCTTAACCATCTAATACTTTGTGTTCTGCGTCCACTGTGTGATTCACAGCAAACGAACAACCACCC
>NZ_JBIRWQ010000072.1:0-5040 GCF_044388125.1 Actinoplanes sp. NPDC020271 | reverse complement strand
TCTTACACGATTACAACCATCATCGGCCCCACACCGCCATCGGCAAGACCACGCCGATCACCCGGTTGAACAACCTGGCTGGACATCACACCTAGCTCACCGACCTGCGCTCCCCCGGCCCAGCCGTCTACTGCACGAAACATGACCTCTACCTGCTCACCCGCTACGACGACGCCCGCGCGGACGCCGCGGACTGGCGATTGTTCACCTCCGCGCAGGGCGTTGCTTCACCGCTGACTTCAACAACCAGATCGCCGCGCCGAGGGGTGGCGGTCAGCCTGGCGATGCGCGGAAGATCAGCGCTAATAGCACGTCTTTTCTTGGTACACCGGAGGTATTTTGGCGTCCAGCACCTGGGCGGTCGGGTTGTCATCGCACCTGGGTGTGGGTCCCACCAGACGCTGACGCAGCGCTTCGGATGCGGTGTCGTCGACCATCGCGATCAGTTCGGCGCCGTAGGTCGAGGCGACAACCGCAGCGATCTGTTTGCCCGCAGTGTCGATGTCGCCGGCGTAGCGCAAGCACACGCCGTGTTCGACGGCGAGCTGGAACAGCACATGGTTGATGGCGCGCAGCTGGCCGCTGGTACCCGCGAGTGACTGGCGCACGCGGGCAGTAAAAGCGATCTCCAGCACGGACGGATTTTCGACGACCGTCAAGGTCTGCGGCGCGAGGACGGGTGGGCACTGCACCAGGTCGAGCAAGGTCAGCGCCACCGGTGCGGGTGACTCCCGCAGTCGCCGGTCGATCGGACCGTCACCAGCGACCTGCACGTTGAACAGCAGGACCGTAGCGGACAGCCGGTCGGCGATGACACCATCGCCAGCCAGCAGCGTACGCACCAGGAATCCGTCGCGCTGCCGGACCCGCAGGCACTCGACGGTGACCATGAGGCATCGGGCCCGATGTCTACGCGGGATTCGTTACAGTGACTTCCATGGATCGATGCGGGGTGGTTGATGCCTGACTCCAGCGAGCATCCCGATGACATGCCACGACGAACACGCCGCCCGCGCTCGGACCACGCAACGCTTCTGAGCCTAGTTGTCGCCGTCCTCGCGCTGGGCTGGACGATCTACGCTTACTACTACCCGCAGGCCGCTCCGGTGGCAGTTCCACCGATATCGTTGTCACCGACAACCTCTGCACCAGCGGTCACTGCTTCAGCCCCTGCACCGCCCCCAGCATCACCGTCAAAGCAGATCGGCGCATGGTTCACCCGTGTCGGTGACTGGGTCGACGAGGCCAGCGCGAAGTTGAACGACCGGTATGACGAAGACCGACATGACCGATCCCGCTGGTCACTGCTGCTCACCTGGTGCTTCATGACCGGCCTCATGCTGTGGTTCATCGCCGACGGTCTACGCGTGATAGTCATGCCGCTCATGCAGTTGGCCTACATTCACTACTACACCCCCTCCCTCAGCGGCTGGGGAATCGCGGCAAGCATCATCGGCGCCATCCTGGCCACCACCGCCGCAATCATCGTTAGGCTCGAACAGGGTTGATCGGCGGCCTCCGCCCATCAACCCTGTGCCACTCCGTACCCGCAGAGCCGCGATCGAGCCCGCGCCGTGGACAGAAGCGCTGTGTTCGGCGCGCAAACCAGGCTCGGATACCCAGACAGCGCCAAGGGGCCGTTCACCACCGGTGCACGAAACGGATCCGCTCCCCCGACGGCCATCCCAAGGCTTATGCATCTCCTGAAAGGCCAGTCCTGCCGTCCACGAAAGAATCACGCACGGCGCTGCACCCGTTCGCCAGTTCCAGCGACGTGCCTCGCCGACCCGATGGGGCACCACCTCATGGTTCATCCTCTGTCAGTCGCCGCAGATGCTCCCCGATCAGGCGCCGGTGGATCCGCGGCATCACGACATCGCGAAGCTGAACGACAAGGTGCTGCTCGTACGGGGTCACATGCTCCAGAGCGGAACTCAACGCTACAGCCACTTCATTCAAGTCGAGTGCCTCTTCCAGCGTGGCGATGTCAACGTCTCGCGCCACGTCGGACATGAGGCGCCGGAGGACTTCCGCGGCGGCCTGAAGATGGCCAGCTACGGGTTCGGGACAGGGGTAGGTAGCGATCTCGATATCGAACTCGCCCCAGCCGTCCACGGCATCGGGCGGTGGCGGCGCGTCCGGCCTTTTCCTCACCATGCCGAGGCCTCGCACTGCGACTCGACATCGCCTGCCCCGACGCCTCTGGCCGGCTCTAAGTGCGACGCCTGTTGCGGTTCCTGAACTGGTCACCCGGTGACCGGATCAATCACACCGTCATCCAGGACGCCATCATCGTCACCCGTTCCCCCACCAGGCGTGCCATCATCGGCGTGCGCGGCGACCTTCCCCTGCCTGCCACCGCCCATGCGCTCGCCGGCATCCACCCCCGACGGCCAAGCCCTGCTGGTGGCCGCACCTGGCCACGACACCCTAGTCGTGCATCCACTATCGACCGTCGCATCGCTGCTCACCGAGTACTACGCCCGGCAGGACAGCGTCGATGGCATCTGACCTCACACCAGCGCAGGCATGCTCGCCCGGTTCGGAGTTACCTTGGCCCCGGCACCGGGACAGGTGACAGTCCGGGAGTACCTACCGAAAGTGATCGCGGCCGCCAGCCCGACCAGCGCCAAGACCTACGGCACCTACTGGGCCCGGATGGACCAGCTCTGGGGCGAGCGACCGGTCGACACCATCCGAGCCACCAACGTGGAAGCCCTGCAGCACGACTGCACCGTCCACGCCCGACCACGCGAACGCAACTCCCGAGGTGGCCGGTACGCCGGCGAGAACGCCAACTCCGCCGCCCGGGCGTTCTTCCGGCGCGCCGAAGCCGACGGCCTCATCCCACCCGGCACCAGCCCCACCCACCGCGTCCCCAAGCCCCGCCGGCTGCCCAACACCCGCCGCGCCCTACTCGCCTGGGAAATACAGGAGATCACCGAGGTCGCCCGGACCACCGGCAACGATGCAGTCCTCGACAATCTGCTGCTGCGGCTGCATACCGAAACCGCCTGCCGCCGCGGTGGCGCGCTCGCCCTGTGCCGCAAGGACCTCGACACCCGTACCGGCCTGGTCCGGCTCCGCGAGAAAGGCGAAACCCTTCGCTGGCAGCCGATCACCCTGCACCTGGCCACCAGCCTCGCCGACCACGCCCGCCTACGCGGAGCCTCCCAGCCCGACGCCGCGCTGCTGCGCTACCGCAACGGCCAGCCACTGACCACCCGACGCTACGACGCCCTATGGAATCGCATCGGCAGCCAACTCCCCTGGGTCGCCGCCCAGGGCATCTCCACCCAGTGGCTTCGGCACACCACCCTCACCTGGGTAGAAAGCAACTTCGGCTACGGCATCGCCCGCGCCTACGCCGGCCACACCGACATCACCGGCCCAGCCACCAACACCTACATCAAAGCCGACATCCACGCCGTCGCCACCGCACTGAGCGCCCTGACCGGAGAACCGCATCCCCTGGCTCTCGACCTCAAGGAACTCGGCTTCCTCACCTGACACAGAAACCACGGTGTCGAAGGCGACGCATCACCGCCCGCCGAATCCGCCGGACGGGTGTGGATCGTCTGGGGATTAAGCGTCCGAGAGTGCGAGGCGAAACCAGGCAAGATCACGAAGCCCAGCCGGATCTTCGACAAATTTCGCCAAAGCGTTCGCTATTTGTACGGTGCTGGTCGACCCAGTCCGGCTTCCGCCGGTGTGGCCTTACGTCCTTGGAAGAAGAAGGCGAAAGCGCCCGGCTCGGAGAGCCTATCGCCACCCTCAACAGGCCCAACTGACTCGCCCACAGAGACCGGGAAGCCTATGCCGAGGCGATCGCGGCCAACGCGCTGCACCTCGTTGCCGTACGCGGTTGCCATGCGCGCGTGAATCTGCGAACGGAGGCGAAAGGAATCTGGATCACCCCGACCGTGGATGCCACGACGTCGAGGTCACCGCCAGTTCAAACACCCGATCGGACGATGACCACCGATGAAGGACTAGATATCGTGCCGTGAGTGATGAGGTCGGCATGGATCAAGTGGGCTCGGGCCGTCGAACACCAACGAGTTCTGGCCCGCCAGTCCCGTGAGTTCGTCGAGGTCGACTCGCACGAGTACGTGCGCTTCGACAACGCCAATGATGACAGCGATCCGTTGCTACGAATCCAATGGCGTCTCCACGTGAAACAGCCCTATCCCGAGCAGTGGAGCCTGCTGATCGGCGACATCCTCACCAACCTGCGAGCAGCCCTCGATCACGCACTGTGGGCAGCGGTCATCGCCCACTCCGGCCCACCGCCACGCCCCCAGGCCATCCAGTTCCCCATCGCAACCACCGCCAAGAAGCTTCGCCAGCCTCGGTCAGAACTGGCCGAACTCGTCACAGCAGAAGTCTGGCAAGCCGTGGAGTCGCTGCAACCCCTACAAGCGCAATCCGATCAGCACCTGCATCCACTCGAAATCCTGCGTTGGCTCTGCAACGTCGACAAACACCGTTTCGTACACGTCGTCGGCCGCACGAGCATCGATCTCACACCCGTGCACATCGCCTCACCGACACCACTGGAAATCATCGACGAATGGCGACACGAAGGCCCAGTCGCTGACGGCGCCGCCGTCGCCAGCCTGAAGATCAAACGCCCCGCCGACGGACGGATCCGACTCGACCTACAACCCACGTTCTCCCTGCTGGCGACCCTCCAGATCAGCGACGACCCCATCGATCATCGAAGCCTACGAGCCGTCATGGACGGCATCAGAGACGCAGTGCTCTGGGTTCTCGTAACACTCACGAAGGCGTCAGGCCAGCCCGTTCCCGACCCCGGCTCGCTCGAACTCGGCGACTTCCACGAGACAGTCGCCGCCCAGTACGCAGGACACCTCGGGATCGTCCGTCACGCTGACGGCACACTCACGCCCATCCCTTCGCCGCCCGAAGACAACACTCCCGACTAGTACGGCAGCCGCCATTCGTGAGGTGACCTCGGGTCCCGCGGGAACGAGGACGGCCACCGCATGATCGTCTGTGCGTTGTGGACACAACATT
>NZ_JBIRWQ010000071.1:0-6279 GCF_044388125.1 Actinoplanes sp. NPDC020271 | reverse complement strand
TGCAGCACATCGTGGCGACCGACCGGCCGCCACGCCGGGGTCAGCAGACCCAACTCGACATCCACACCGACGTGCTGATCATGACCCGCAGCGCGACGGAGAACGGAGGCAGCGATGGCTGACGACACTTTGCCAGTCACCTCGGTCTGGCTGACCTGCCAGCAACCGGCACGTGAGCAGCGCCGGGGCCGCTACGTCCCGGAAACCTCCACCCACCCGGGCAAGATGCTGCCGAACCTGGCCGCCCACGCGATCAGCTCGTTCACCGCCCCCGGTGACCTGGTGCTCGATCCGATGGCCGGATCCGGCACCACCTTGGTCGAGGCCATGCACCTGGGCCGCGACGCGATCGGTATCGACATCGAGCCCCGGTTCACCACGCTGGCCGAGCAGAACATCGCCCTGGCTTCGTCGCAGGGCGCGGCCGGCACCGGGAAGGTCATCAACGGCGACGCCACGGGACTGCTCGATCTGGTCCCGGCGTCCGCGCTCGGCCGGGTGGGACTCGTGCTCACCTCACCGCCGTACGGGCGCGGGACTCACGGGCTCGTACGGGCGGACAGTACCGGGGTACGCAAGCGGGACCACCTCTATGGGGACCGGGAACGCGGCAACCTCGCCTATGCGGGATGGTCCCGCTTGCTCGACGGGTTCGCCACGATCCTGGCCGCCTCGTCCTCGCTGCTGCGTCCCGGCGGGACCGTGGTGATCACCTGCCGACCGGTACGCCGCCAGCGGGACGACCTGATCGACCTTCCCGGCGAACTACTCGCCGTCGCCCGGTCGGCGGGACTGGTCCCGGTGCAGCGGTGCGCGGCGATGCTCGCCGCCGTCCGTGACGGGCAGATCGTGCACCGCGCCTCCATGTTCGGGCTCATGGCCGTACGCCGAGCCCGCGCCGAAGGCATCCCCGTGCACCTCATCGCGCACGAGGATGTGCTCGTCCTACGGCGCTGCTGAAACCGCTTGAGTTCCCACGAACCCAAGCGCTCCTGCGGCGCGGCCGAGTGTCCGTACTGCTCAGGCCCCTTTTCCCGCAGTGAAGCCTCGGCGCCGTCCGCAGCCCGACGCGGTGCCGAGGCCGCGCCTCTGGGACCGTCACGTTATCCGTGGTGGCGGCCCTATCGCTGACCACCGCGTCTAACCTGACAGGCCCGTGCGGCGGCGCATCCGAAACCTGACAGGTGCCGTAGGGCCAGAAACCGGGGAACCTGTCAGGGCCGCCCGGTCACCTGTCAGGGCCGCCCGATTCGCTGCCCGCGCCAGCGTCGCGATCTCATCGGTCACCAGCCGACTGCCGGTGACCGGTGGGCCGCATCCCGCGCCTTCGGGCGCGGGACTCTACGGGACCGGCCGCCGTCGGACGAGTCCCGGCGGCGGATCCCGCTCCAGCTCGGCCGCCCAGCGGGACCGCCGGCTGCGGGGAGTCCCGTCGAGCGGGACTTCCGCCGGTGTCCCGCACCGTCCCGCTCGAGTGCCGGGACCTGACAGGGACTGCGGGACGCCCCGGCTGACAGGTTCTGCCAGACCGGACGATCTGACAGCCGGGCACCGCGACCCACCAGTCCTCATACGCTGAAGGTTCTCTTCTTTCTCTGTGTGCCCTGATCCCCTGCCTCGCGCGACGGCATCGCGCCCACCATCACGGTCGGCCGCCGCCGCCAGCCTCGGATCCGGCACCCAAATACCGACGTCCTCCGCTGACGCGGCCAGGGCACGGTAGCGCACACCCCTTTTCCCGCCCGGCGGCTATCACCTGATGGCCGCCTTCTTGCTGTCCGTAGGAGGACGACATGCTCCAACCCGCCTGGTACCTGTCCGACACCGAATGGTGGGGCCTGCTCGACGACGCGCCGCAGCTCGACGACGACCACCAGGCCGTCATCGACCAGCTCTCCAGCGTTCTCCCCGACGGGGCCACCAGCCCGGCGCTCACCGTCGCCGCGACGTTCCTGCTCGTGATCGCCGCCGACTACCTCAACACCACGATGGGCTGGGCCGCCAAGGGCATCGACCTGTCCGAGCTGCCTCGGCTGCTGTGCGGCCTCAATCTCGCCCAGGCGCACCTGACCCAGATGATCCAGCGCATCGCCGCGCACACCAGCGCCCGCGCCTTCCCCGGCTCCGCCGAGGCACCGGCTGACGTGCTGCGAGCGATCACCGACAGCCTCAGCGCCGCCGGCGCCAACAGCGAGCTGGTCGCGGCGCACCTCAAAGAGGCGCACCTTCGGCTGCACGGACTCACGCAGTAGCGGCCAGACCCGAATCGTCGAAGGGACACCTGATGAGTCTGTATGGCCTCACTGCGCGACCTGGCTTCGAGCGCTACACCGTCCGGATCGGCTGGGATCCGCACCGCACCCTGTTCTGCACTGTCGCGGATTTCAGCTGGGACGAGGACACCGATCCCGACAACCCGCCGGACTTCGTCCAGCTCGGACGGCTGGAGACGATCCTCGATCCCGCCGTCGTCGTCGCCGCTGTCGAGCCGTACGCGCTGATCCCGGACGACCTGATCGCCCGGCTGCGCAACGACATGGACGCCCACCCCGTCCGGCGGCCTCCGTACCACCCCTGACCCGGTTACGCCCCGCGTAACCGCTCGCACCACCTCTTCGGCCGTGCCCGGCCGACCGCGCAACCCCGCGCATCCTTCCGGGCACGGCCGATTCGGCGTGCCCGGATTCCACCCCTGATGGATGGAGGAATCCCATGCCGCACCCCGAGCCCGCTACGCCGCGCCATCACTTCGCCGCGCCTTCGCGCCGCCAGCGTCCGGAAGTAGCCCCGCAGGTTCTTGCCCTGCTCGACCGCGCCCAGCACGGCGACCGCGACGCGTTCGCGGAGTTGTACCTCGCCTTCCGCGAGCCGGTCACCCGGTACGTGGCCGTCCGGCTGCGAGGACGCGACCGCGACGCAATCGACGACCTCGTGCAAGAGGCGTTCACCAGCGCCCTGGCGGATCTGTCCGCCGCGCTGCTCGACGTGCGCGGCTGGTTCATCTGGCACGCCGCGAAGGCGTGCAACCAGCACGACTGGTCCCGACGCCGCTACGTACGCGCCGCGTACGCCGTCCGCGACCACGAGCCCGCCCCGGCCGCCCCGGCAGCCGCCGGGCCGCCCGCCCGGCTCGGCCGGATCACCTTCGCCCACGCGATGGCGAAGTTGACCGGCGCCCAGCGCCGCGCGATCCAGCTGCGCTACCTCGACGGCTACCCCCGCGACGCCGCTGCCCACGCCATGAACCGCAGCACCGAAGCCGTCCGCGACCTGGAACGGCGCGGCCTGCGTCAGCTCCAAGCAGCCCTCACCGCTGCGCCCGTCGCGGCATGAATCCAACTCACAAACCAGCGAAAGGCCCACTGATGACGCTGTTCTACATCGCCGTCTACCACAACAACGACAGCCGGTTCTTCCCGTACGAGCCCGGCCACACCCTCACCAAGGTCATCTCCCACTGGCGGCACTTCCCCGACCAGACCAGTCTCGAAGACGTCGGTGAGTGGGCTTACCGGGTGTTCAACGACGACCTCGACAGCCTGCAGGGCCGCCGGGGCTACCCCGACCGCGGCGGCGAGCTGGACTTCCTGCTCGCCTGCACCTACCGGCTGCTGAAGCTGCGCTCCCTGTCGGCCGGCGACGTCCTCGGTATCACCACCGAGCAGAACACAACCTTCCTGGCGTGCGAGTTCAACGGATGGCGGGTCATCCCGATCCCCAGCAACCGCAGCGGCAAAGGGCTGACCGCTGAGGCCATCTACCAGCACCTACGCAAAGGTCGCCGGGGGTAATCACCGCCGCCATCTCCTCGGAGACTGCACCAGCGCCACCTGAACGCCGCTCTCGCCGGGCCACCGGTCGTGTCACGAATTCCCTCCTCAGACTCACGAAAGGCTCAACCGTGACCCTGTTCAAAATCGACGTATACCGAAACACCGACAGCCAACTTTTCCCATACGAGCCTGGCCACGCCCTCACCAAGATCCTGAACCACTGGCGGGACCTCCCCGCTGAAACCAGCCCAGAAGCGATCGCCTCGCACATCCGCTTCGTGATGAGCATCGACCTCGGCTACTTGGAATCCGGCCGCGGCGAGGACTGCGCGCTCCCTGGCGTCGCCCACCCCCACAGCGACGGCGAGGGCGACACGGACTTCCTGCTCGCCTGTACGTTGAGGCTGCTAGGACGAGCAGGCATGGGATCCGGCGACGTCGTCGGAGTCACTGCCAACGACATCACGGTGTTCCTAACGACCGATGACTCGTGCAGTCCCTTCCAATGGCGACGCATCAACCCGCCCCGGAATGTCGCCGGGTACGGGCTGACCGCCGAGGTCATCTACCAATACCTGCGCGGGGGCAGCCGTGCGTGACCACCCCTGCCACCAGCACCGGCCCGGCCAGCACACCGACGAATGCCTGACCGGCGACTGCGGCTTCTGCGGCACCAGCCTCACCGCCGTCGCATCCGGCGAATGCCGCGCCTGTCTGCGGATCGTCTGCGAAAAGTGCGATGCCGGATACCAGATCGACCTCGGCCCGATCTGCCAGCCGTGCGCCCCGGCCGCGCCCACCAGCCCGGCCGCCGACGGCGAACAGCAGGAGTACCGGCTGTGCGTGTTCGAGTTTGACCTGTCCTGCGGCCACACCGCCACCGTCGCGATGACCGGCTGGTACCCCGTCACCGTCAGCTGCTGTGACCGGCTCGGCGGCACCATCCTGCGCGGCGACTACCGGCCGTTCGCCTCTGACATCGACTACGTCAGGGGCGTGACCGAAAGCTACGAGCTACGGCCGAAGGGCAGCCCGCCCGGCTCCACACAGGTGATCGGCCGGCGGCCCCGCACCGACGAGCCTTACCCGTCGCCGTACCCGGGCATCGAGGGCTCCGCTGGACGGTACCCCGCGCGCGTCGGCGCCACCTGGAGTCTCGACGGCTCGACCGCGACGCCCGAGACGACCTGACCCGGGCCGCCGCGCACGGCGACCCGAAGCACAAAAACGGCCCGCCAAAGGCGGGCCGTCGTCGTATCAGGAACCCGGGACGCCTCGCCTCGAAAACGTGCGTCCCGGGTTTCTCCATCGGAATGGAGGAACCCAGTGTTCACCACACCCGTCGTGATCGCCACCCTCGTGGCGGCCACGCTCGGAGCCGCCACCGGCTTCCTGATCAGCCGCAGGGCAACCCGGCCGATCATCGCCCAGCTGCGCGACGAGCTGGCCGACGCCGTCTGGCAGCTCACCCACGACCCGCTCACCGGCCTGCACAACCGCACCGGCCTGCGGGCCATCAACACCGCCACCGCCGCCTCCGGCCAGCACCGACAGATGATCGCCGTACTCATCGACCTCGACCTGTTCAAACAAGTCAACGACGCCTACGGCCACGACGCCGGAGACGACCTGCTCAAAGCGACCGCCACCCGGATCGGACAACTCGCCGCCCTCTACGGCGGACACGCCGCGCGGCTCTCCGGCGACGAGTTCACCATCATCGCGCCGTTGGACACCGACAGGCTTGACCAAATGGCTCTGTTGCTCACCAGCGTCATCGCCGAACCCATCGAGGTCCGCGCCGACGACGGGCCGATCACCGTCAAGACCACCGCGAGCATCGGCCTCGCCGTCGGCTCAAGCACCGACCTGCTCGAAGGTGTCGCCCTGCACTACGCCGACATCGCCATGTATCACGCCAAGCAGCAGGGCGGGGACAGGTACGTCTTCCACCGGCCCGGCATGGCGATGCCCGGCTACCGGCCGCGCCGAGGACCCCGCCTCCGCGACCGGCGCCGCACCCAGACCGGGGGCGGCGAATGAACCTCACGAGGCGGATGGCCTGCGCCACGTGCCGCCGAGTCCTCACCGAGGACCGGCACGGCGACCAGGTCGAATACCGCCATCCCGTTGTCGAAGCACCGCACGACGTAGTCCCCGTGGACGCCGACCACGTCCGGCGACCCTTCGACCGGTGCCACACATGTACCGACGAGCTGCCAGTCTGGAACTACCGGACTGGTCTCATCCAATTCCTAGCGCTCGAAGCCGGAATCCTCCGGACCTACAACGACCAATGGCACGTCTGCTACCGGTGCGCTCAGCACATCGAAGCCGACGACATCGGCGGCCTCACTGCCCGGTGTGCAGGCATCGTGGGATGGCGGGCCGGCAGCGACGAGTACACACAATGAGGTTCCCCCTCGGGACCGGACATCTCGAAACCAGACAGCAGTCTGGGGAAGGATGTCCCGGTGCCTCGTCCCTCGAAGTATCCCGAGCAGTT
>NZ_JBIRWQ010000070.1:0-6470 GCF_044388125.1 Actinoplanes sp. NPDC020271 | reverse complement strand
CAGCCGAACACGAGGCATCACACGCGATGACCCAGCCGATCACCGCACCGCTGGAAACCAGCTAATCAACTCTCCACCAAACCCGGGGCTTGACAGTGTTCTGGCTGGACTTGAGCGCCCACTTCTCGGCGTTGTTGGTCGCGAAGTCGTCGAGGACCGAGGAGTCCAGGGTGGTCCATGCTGACTGCTGGGCTAACCAGGTCTCGGCTTGTTTCGGGGTGTGGCCGCTGCCGATCAGCCACGGGACGAGCATGGCCAGTTCGACCCACGGTGCGGCCTTGGTGGCCATCGCCCAGTCGACGATCCGCAGGCCCCCCGAGGTGACGATGAGGTTGGCGGGGCCGAGGTCGGTGTGAACAAGCGTGTCGCCATCCATCGCCGGGTGCTCGAACCCCAGCCGCGCTTTCGGGCTGAACAGCCCCACGTCCGGTGCCTCCTTCTTGCTTAACGCCGCCAAGGCTTCGCCGAGAAGGTCCAGGTCGGGGCTTCCAGGAGACAGGTCGGCGTGCGGGCCGTCGCAGTGCTCGAAACCCACGACCAGCCAGCCGGCCTCCTCGAAGTGCCATCGGACGGCGGGTGAGTAAGACCCACTGACGGCCTCACTCACCCGCAGCTCGAAGCGCAACGACCGAACCCCGAAGTCAGAATGAGCCGCCTTGAGGAACACCTTCTCGGCCGTTCCGGTGACGGTTGCGGCGATCTCCGCGTGGTCACCGGTCGCGGCGGGCGAGATGTGGGAACCGCCGACTCGGTCGGCGACTTCCTTCGTGACGGCCTCGGGCAACGTGGCCCAGTCAGTGCGCATTGATCAGTTGCTCTTTCAGATGCCCGGGTTCGGCGGGCAGCAGGACTTCGCCTCGCCGTCCCAGAACTCGGGGTCGATGTAGTAGCCGGTCGCCTTGAGCGCCTGCCGGGTGTACTCCAGTGAGGAGCCGTCAGCCATGCCCTCGGTCAGGATCGGTACGTGGTGCACGAAGCCTCCCGCGATCTGCTCGCAGGCGGCGGTATACGCCTCGGTGTGTTGCAACGACGCGTGCCAGGCCGCGTCGACCGGTTCGGTCGGGACGACGCGGTATGAGCGGCCGTCGGGCAGCAGCCGGCCGAAGTCGGGGTCGTGCTGCGAGTCGGCGTGGGCCTTGAGCATGAGCAGCACATGCCCGACGGCCCGCCGGGCGTAGATCTTGGTGACCTCCTGGCGGGCGGCGAAGAACTCGGCGAGCTTGTCGAAGGTCTCGGGGTCGACGAGGGCTTGCGGGTCCTTGTCGGCCTGAACCGGCAGTGCAGTCGTGAGCGTCACGGCTCCTCCTTAAGGGTGTATGGATCGCCGACGCCCGATGCGCCGGTGAAATCCCGGATCAACGGATCGAGTGGTGCTGGCCGATCTGACTCGGCGCGTGGGAGACGTAGTCGACGTTCGGTTCGGTGCGCGCCGCCTGGAGCAGCTCGGCGGCCAGCGCCTTGACATCGGCGCCGGTAAGCCAGTCCGTCAGCATGTCGCGCGCGTCGGCGACCTGTGCGGCGAAGGCGGCGGGGTCGACGACGCTGGCGGGTGAGATGACGCGCCGCAGCGGGGTCGAGGTGAGCGCGGCCTGAGCCAGCTTCCCGGCGATCCAGTAGCCGGTGCGCTCGCGCGCCACGAACGTCACGTGGACGCTCTCCTCGGTCTGGCTGCGCGCATGCGGGTTGTGCATCCAGCCGCGCGGCAGCACCAGGATCTGACCGGGACCGAGGTCGAACTCGAAGTCGGGGCGCATCGACTTCATGCGGTCGAGCACGTCACTGCCCGGCCAGGTGTTGGACGCGAACTGCTCCCGGTGCGGCTCCTCGACCCCGGGCTCCCAGATCTGCCAGGTCTTGCGCCCGGCGAGCTGGTAGACGAAGCCCATGTTCTGGTCCCAGTGGTGATGCAGACCCTGCCCGCCCGCCGGGGTGACGAAGCCCGTGGCGTACGTGCCGTAGCCGGTCTCGTCCTGGATCGCCGCACAGATCGCGTGCACCTGCGGGCACCAGCGGTGCAGGTTGCGCAGCTGGATGGTGTAGCCCCGGCTACGCCACTTCGCGACCTTGCCCGGGTCGAGGTAACCGTCGGTCGTGTAAGCACGGGAGTGCAGCGCTGCCCCGTCTTTGATCACGACGAGTTGCTCTGCGGGCGCGGTACCGGTGTCGAGATAGCCGTTGAGGAGTTCCGCGTTGACGATGCCGGGCAGGCGGCTGCCGTCGGGCGGTGCGTGCAGTGCCGGTTTGCTCGGCCAGGCGCTCATCATGTCGCTGACCGTGACCTCGTCAAACAACGTCGATAGGGACATTTCATTCTCCGGAGGGTGGGAGTGATTGAGGCCGCCACCTGTCGTGGCCGGAAGCCGTTGGATCGCTGACCGAGGTGCGAGCGCGGTATTCCTCGCGTAGACGGCTCTGCGCCATCCACGCCTCGAGACAAGGCCACGGCAGGCCGCAGACGCATCGCGGTCGGCTGAGGAATCGCCACCGCCTGCGTGCCTGCCGGGCATGCCCGGCAGCGTCCGGTCCACCAGCGTGAGCAGGGGCCACCGTTGCACCGGCGCGGTATTTGATCGCGGGGTTCACTCGCATGCCGGCTCCGCTACCGGTCGCTCGTCGTCGCTGCGAGCAGCGGGGGCGGTGCCGACGAGATGCGGCGCGCGTTGATCAGCTCGGGTTTGCTTGCGCCGGGAAGGCGGGCGGGCAGCCGCAGGGACCGGGAGAAGATCGCTACGGCGCTCTCGCGTCGCCAGCACGGCCCGAACGATCCGCACGCCAGGCAGCGACCTGTCGCGCTGGAGGTCACGTGCTCGTCGAGGATCGTTTGAGCGTGGCTGAGCATCTGCTCGGCCGATGTCGCGTAGTAGGTGCTTCCCGCCATGTCTCGCCTTCCGCAGGGCCTCACATCGGTGCTGGTACGGGCGTTTTCTGAGCACTAGCGTGGTGGCCTGGTGACGGGGAATGAAGACGCGGCGCGTCAGCCGCTGTCGGCCGACGTGAGCTGCGATGGAGTACAAGGGCGAGGGTTCGCGGTTACTGTGCGCCCATGAGCGTGGAGCCGAAGCGAGCCAGCGAATGGACGATCCACGGAGAACGCGTCATCGACGACTCCAGACGCGCGGTGCTGAGCATCGCCGACGTGGAGCTACCCGACGGCGTGCGGTTCGAGCAGTACGTTCTGCGGGTTCCCGGCGCCGCGATGGTCATCGTGGTCGACGACGATCAGCGAGTGCTGATGATGTGGCGGCACCGGTTCATCATCGACCGCTGGGTCTGGGAGTTGCCCGGTGGCTACCTCGACCCGGACGAGGACCCGATGGTGTGCGCGGCACGTGAGGTCGAGGAGGAGACGGGCTGGCGGCCGCGGAGCCTCGAGAAGCTGGTCGGTTTCCAGCCGATGGTCGGCACCATCGACCAGGACAACGTCGTCTACCTGGCCCGCGGCGCTGACTTCACCGGCTCGTCACCCGACGTCAACGAGGCCGAACGCATCTCCTGGATACCGCTCGACGAGATCCGCCGGCACATCGACGACGGTACGATCGTCGGGGCCGGCTCAGTATCCGGGCTGCTGGCTGTCCTGCTGCTGAAAGCGACCGGCGAACTCTAGACCGTCTGCAGCAGGGGACGAGCCTTCGCCGAGAAGTCGCGCACTGCGGGGAGGCCGACGTGCTTGGAAAGCCGGTCGGCCAGGTCCGCCAGATAGTCACGCGAACGTGAGGAGTAGAGGCCCTCGTAGGCGTCCAGGGCCTCCACGCCGACTCGGGCGGCTTCCTCCGGCTCTCCGGCCTGCACCTGCGCCACCGCGAGCAGCACCAGGTTGAACTGGCGGCCACGGGCGTACTGCCGGCCGTCCATGTCGAGTGATCGAGCGGCGAACCGGCGGGCGATGTCGCCGCGTCCGAGCGCGGTAAAGCAGTGCCCGAACTTTGCGGCCAGATACGACTCGTCGAAGTAGCCGATCCACTGCGGCTCGCTGCTGCGGTCGGCTGTGTCGAAGATGGCCTCGGCTCGGTTCAGTGCTGTCGCGCATGCCGCCTCGTCGCCGCCCACGGCATATCCCTGCGCCTCAAGGACCGCTGACTCCGCTTGAATCGCCGCGATGCCGGCCGTGCTGGCGGCCCGCCCGGCGGCCCGGGCCAGGTCGACTGCCTCGCTGGATGCGCGCAGGTAAGCGGCCTGATGACTCATGGCCGCCAGGATCTCCGCGCCCAGCGCCTGGTCGCCGGCTGCTGCAGCGAGCCGCAGGGCCTGGACGAGGTAGCGCTGAGCGAGGCCGTGCATGCCCGCGTCATACGACGCCCAGCCGGCGAGCTGGGTCGTCTCGGCCACCGCCGACAACAGCGCCCGTCCGGTCGCCGCGTCGTAGCGTCCGTTGACCAGTTCGGTGACGTCACCGTCCAGGAAACGCATCAGGCTGTCGCGGATGTGGCCGCCACCGAACTGGTTGTCCAGCGCCCGATACGTCGACGTCATCCGGCGCACCGTCTCCACGTCCGGCATGCCGACCAATCGATCACCGTCACCGGTCGGGTGCTCGTCGAAGGACGACATCAGCCAGCGCATCGCCGGGGGAAGGAATGCCGTCGCGCTGAATCCGGCGCCACGAAGGAGGTCTCGCCGCTGCATATCGCCCCGCCAAAGATCCACGACGGCATTTAGGCCATGCCGCCAATTCGGCGCGAACTCTAGCCCGGTGGGGGTGGTGGTTTCGATGGCGACAGGCCGTACGTTGTTGTCGGCTGACACTTCTCGGACCATGGCTGACAACTGTCCGTCTGCTTTCAGCGCGCTGTCGAGCAGGACAGCGATCGCCTCGCTGGGGCGCTTGGTTCCGGTCTCCAGGTCCCAGAGGTAGCCGTGCGAACAGTGGACCATCCGGCCGAGCCGTCGCAGCGAGAGTCCCTGCTGCTCACGCAGCTCCTTGAGCTTCCGCGCGAAGTCAGCATCGACGTGAACGGTTCGTCGCGGCATGAGTCGCTCCCATGGTCCAGCCGACAATGATCGACTTTCGGTTCCATTGGTTCGCGTAACTTCGGCGAACCATACCTGGACCCATGCGATAACGGGAGACCTCCGTTGTTGCCGGACGCATGAGGGGGACACGAGCCGATACGGACGAATGCGCCCTGGCGTCACCTTAAAAGGTCTGACAGGCGGCTCTCCGGAACCAGCGCACTCTGGCGCTGGCTCGGAGTGCCACTCTTTCGCGTGGCAAGGCTGTTGGCCGCTTCGTGGGAGATTAGGTGGCGGCGTCGGCGTTGGGTCGGCGCAGTTCGAGGAAGACGGAGGTGTAGGTGTCGGAGGTGATTCCGATGGTGGAGTGGCCAAGGACTTCCTGGGCAGCTCTTATGTCTCCGCTGGCGAGGTAGGTGGCGGCGCAGTGTCGAGGTCGAGCAGGCGTACCCGGGGTAGGCCGCTGCCGTGCGACGAGGTAGCCGAACCGGCCCCGGATCTCGGGATGCCCGCCGGGGCAGACCAGGAACTGACCCTGTGCGAGGCTGGTTGCGGGCTTGCGTTGAAGCAGTACCTGCTTACTCAACTGCCGAATAGAGTGCGCCACCGAGTGCGTTTGAGGTGACTTGCTTTAGCGACGCGGAACAAAATCTTCACGCGGTTGCTCGGCTCCTGCAACGCCCTCTGCCGTCTGCCGATATCGGACCAAAGCGGCCTGGAGATTTCGTCTTCCTGGCCAGATAGTGCCGACCTCGATGCGGAACATGGCAACGCCATGTTTGTACCGAAACCTCGGCAAGTAGCGGCTGGGCCGCACGGCGCTGACGGTATTTGGATCTGCCGGGATCACATCTAGAACTGCAAATATCCACCGGCGGCGTACCCGAGCCGTCATGACGTTCGACCACGGGACGAACACCGGGTCGCCGCGCTGCGCCAACTCGATGCCGAGGGTGGAGACCCGGATCCACGTCGGGTGAGTACGTTGCCGGAGGGCACCAATGCCAAAACCGATCGCCCCTGGTAGCAGAAACAGCGGAGGAAAAGAATCGAGGACATCCCAACCTGTGGGGTGACCGAGTAGCGCGGAGGTGAGGGGCATCGACAGCGCCCACGCGAGGATCATTACGGACACAACAACGAACAGTGCTCGCAGCATCGAATGCCGGAACAGCACCGCGCCCGCGGTTGGGACGGCCACGTCCCCAGGGCCCAGTGAACTGTAGGTCATCATCTTGATCATGGTAGACATGCGCCGGCACGCCGAGACCTGACCTTACGGCCAACGTGTCGCCCAGAACCCGCAGCAGAAGCATCCGCTTTGGCTGGCGTGTACCTCCGTGCGCACTATTCTGCCGCTGTGCGGCGCGCCGGGTCGCCGGACTCGAACCGGCTCATCCCAGACTGCTCGGATGCTAGCCAGCTAGTACGGCAGCCGCCATTCGTGATCATGGCTGGAGTTCGAGGGTGAGGCGGCGGGCATAGTGGGCTCGTCTGGCTCGTGCCTGGTGACGGCG
>NZ_JBIRWQ010000069.1:0-6626 GCF_044388125.1 Actinoplanes sp. NPDC020271 | reverse complement strand
TCTTACACGATTACAACCATCATCGGCCCCACACCGCCATCGGCAAGACCACGCCGATCACCCGGTTGAACAACCTGGCTGGACATCACACCTAGGCGGTCGTGGAGCCGGAGCGCATCCGCAGATGGTCTCTGTCAGAATGAAGCCGTGCGCCCGTCAGCTTCGACTGTCCGTGGCGCTGATACGCCCTACGTCGGTCGGCGCACCGCGGCCGACGCGTAGCCCGTCGAGCCCGCATACTCCTTCGTCGAAGCGCGTCTGCGGCCCCTGTGAGGCAGCCTTGACTAAACCGGACGCGTTCAGCGCATATGACCCAATCCTGGCGGAGGCGCTCCTGAGCGACCCATGGCTGCACGGCCCGGGTGAACCGCATCGCTATGGCCCTGACTTGGACCTGCTCGGCAAGATCCTTTCTGTTCCGGTGCAAAGTGGTGAGGTATCAGAGAGCGGTCGGTTTGCTAAAGGAATCGATGCATGGCTTTCACATGAGCTCCGGCGGTCGGGGTTCGGCGAAGATGAAGTTTGGCCTCGCGCCACAAGGCCGCGTGTACTCCCCCGAGACTTGGCAGTGTTGCTGGACAAGCTTCCGAACAAGGTCGCCGAGGAGGTTCGTCGCCGACTGCCTCAGCTGCCATCCGTTGGGCCTGCCGACGCTAAGGTCTTGGGACGCGCCTACTACAAGCAAGTTGATGTCTGTATCTCCCGGTGGGATCGAGGACCCGAGCTGCTGATCAGCACCAAGGCTCAGCTGTCGTCCTTCGGGAAGAACCTGCCCAATCGGTTCGAAGAGGCGTACGGCGATGCCGCCAATCTTCGAGGGCGATACCCCCTGGCGGCTGTTGGGTTCTTCTTCGTCCAGCGTGCAACGATCCTGAAGTCTGAGCCCGACGCTTTCGAGCGCACCGTCGACATGATCCGTAAGCTGCGCGATCTTGACGGAGCGAACGGATATACCGCCACGGGCCTGGCGTTGGTCGATTGGGCGGGAACGGCCGACGGACCACCTCAGGTCAAGTTGCAATTGGACGAGGTCCCCGACGATGTTGGACCCGCCCAGTTCCTGTCAGCAATGATCCACCACGTCACGAAAGTAACTCCAGTGGTCTACCACGTCGCGGTGAGATCCAAGATGGAACGACGTGGAATCCCGGTGGCCGAGCAGGATTCGGCCGACGCTACGGCTGAGGCGTCCAGCGACGAATAAGAGGGATTGAAGCCCGACCACGGCGACCGTCGACTGGTTGGAAGCCGCCAGCGGGCTCAACCATGATGCCGCGCAACTGCTGGATGCGGCGCTTGGGTGTACGGGCAAGCTCTGGTTTGGGTGTGGGCGACGACGTGCCGGCGGCAGGACGCGTTCGAGGAGACGTACGACGCAGACCTTTGGTGAATTCCTTCTTGGCCCGCCCAGCACGAAGAGCTCGACCAACTTCGGGAGAGGTTGCCGAGCAGTTGTTGCGCCCGCATCCTTACAGTAGGGCGTCATCGCGGTCGGCGCGGTTCAGTTCCAGAGTTCCTGGCCGCCGGTCTGAAGCTCAGCTGTCTTCGCAGCTACGTCCACTGTGATGCGCAGTACGTCACCACGCTCCAAGCCCATCGCACGGATCGCGGGATGCCAGCCCCAGCAGAACGAGTGGTCGTCGCCTAGTTTGACAGTCGCGACTCTCCTGCCGTTGAGCATCGCTTCGAGCGACTGACCCCGGAGCAGGCTCCGGACCTCAGGGACGAACGACATGACTCCGCTGTTCAGAAATGATGTCGTGACGTCCATCGTCTGGGCTAACCGGCCATCTACGGTCCACGACCACGTCTTGCGACGGGGCTCGGCCTTGAGTCGTGCCGTCGCGGCTCTGCGGATCGCTTCGACTGCCGCGGGGTTGGGCGAACTCCCGCGAAGACCCCAAACGCTCGGCCCGAACCGCTCCATCCACTCCGCGTAAGTGGTCCAAACGCCATAGGTGCTCTTGGAAATTCCGGCATCGTCGCACGCCTCGGCCAGCGACTGGCGATCCATCACCTGGTACGGCGAACCCTTCAGGACGTCGATCATCGTCGCGGTCGTACTGCCGAGGATGTCGTGATAGTCAAGCGGTTTGATTGGTCGTACAAGGTCGCCTTCGACAACGAAGTAGGGGCTCTCCTCGAAAAACACTTTCATGGCTGCGGTCGGAGGTAAGACGTCTAGCTTTCGGAATCTCCACACCCGGCGAGCGCCGTCGTGGAGTGACGCAACCGTCTGCGGCGAGTTCACCGAGAGGATCGATCGCGCGGTGTTGACGAGGCGGTTGGCGTGAGGCCCATCGTTCTCCTTCTCGACCCAGAGCCACTCGTCGGCCCACTTGATGTTCGCTTCCCGCTTGAGGACACGCCAGATGTCGGCAACGTCAAGGGGATTGTCAGGGCTTGCGAGCGCCTGGCGGATCTCTTCGGGAGTAGTCATACCGTAGGCGCTGGTGTGCTTGTTGGCCATGAACACGGCCTTCATCACCGGCACTTCCGACTCCTCGACCAGCCAGTCATCGACGCGCACGAGGTCAGTTCCTACAAGCGTCGTCGCCGAAGTCCCCGTGAGCTTGAGGATGTTCAGGAACGCCTTTCCCGTGAGCGTCGGGCGAGTCATACCTAACCTCGCGAGCATGCCTCCGACGGGCTCTGGCACCGGCGATCGCGCGACGAGGGTCTCGGCGATTTCCTGTGCGCGTGGGATCGTCACGCCCTTGAGCTGAGCTTCGACCTTCGTCATGATCTGACGCACGCGTTCGCGCGTGACCCCGGTCACCTCAGCGGCTTCGTCGAGTGTTGCCACTCCGCCCTTGGTGCCGACACGCATCGCGATTGCCTCGAGCCACTGCTTGGTCGGTTGGCGCTTGAACGCGGCCTCGTATGCCTCGATGAGCAAGGCATCGACCTCGTCCTCGAATATCGGATTGCTCATCGAGACGCGTCTTTCCCTTCTGCGGGGGTGATAGTTGCAGTGCCAGCGATGAGGTTCAGAGCGATCGTCACGCGAGCACCACCAGGCAGACTGAGTTCCGAAATTAGTGGGCCGAAGCCCCACATCCGGGCTTGCCTCACAGTGATGCGCAATGGCTTATCGCCTGCGTTCAGCGTGAACTCGCGGCCCTCGATGATCTCGAACACCGCTTTCGGCACGGCGACGACCGGGCTGGGGCCGCGTGGGACCGAGAACTCGATCAAGAGCGAGCCGTCGCTGCTCCAGGTGAAGGTAGTGGGGCGGACTCGGTCGGTGCGGCGGGGTTCGGGGGCCCCCGCCGACTCGCAGGCCCTACTTGGCCTGCGCCCGCGCAGGGCCCACATGCCACGACCCAGGCGCATCACCGCCGGGTGCATGCTCAGCGTCGTCGCAATCGTCGTAGCCTTCAATCCCGCAGCTTCGGCCAGTTCAAGGAGCACATTGCGGTCGACTCCGCCCGGCTGCTCGCGAAGTGCATCCAAGAGGAACTGACTGACCTGGTCGAGTTCCTCCGGAAGCACCGTAGCGATCGTCACGGGTCCGGCCGCCCAGTTGGCGGCAGAGACAGTGAACCCTGCGGTCTCACTCGCCCACGCGCGCATCGTCGCAAGATCTGTCGGGAGGGGCGAGTACGGCGGCTTCCCGCCCGCACGAGCCCAGGCGCTCAGCACCTCATCCCAGAGCAGCGGGCCAGTCATCGTGAGCAGTCGGCGAAGCGCACGCGCGGTCGCCGGCGACTCGGCCGATGGCTCGGACGGTGCCGACAATGACAGCGACGAATAAATGGCCTGGCTGGTCGTTCCCCGAGGCGGCCGCATCGCATGCAGCAAATCGTTGCGCGCGCGTCGCACTGTCTCGCGGGAGACACCAAGGTCAGCAGCGATCGCGTCGAGGCTCGCACGACCTCCTTCGGCGGAGTCGAGGCCGGCTGCGCGTAGCGCCATGGATGCCTTCGCCGATGTCCAGCCGCGAGTGGCCTCGAGCGCAGCATGTTGCAGCACGTCAAAGTCGGGGGACGAGGTCACGAGGCAATATTGCCACACAGTAGTAAGTGTGCGAAACTCGGCCGCGGTAGTAAGTGTGCAGGGGGGTCTGTTGAGACTGACAAAGAAGGACGTAGCGGTGGTGGCGCTCGGGAAGCTCGGCGGGGCAGCGACCGTGATCGACACCGAGGACGCGGCGATCGCGGCGCACGCGATCGACCGCGACGCCTTCGGATGGAAGAAGTACCCGGAACGCGTGGATCTTGACGCCGTCCGCACGACGCTCCGCCACGAGGGTGAGGGCAAGGACCCGCGCATCGAGGGCTCGATCCAGAACGGCTGGCACCTCACTCCGCGCGGTGTCGCATGGGTGGAGGCAAACAAGGCATTGCTCGGTGACGCGAAGATCACGGTCGCACCTACGTCGGCGGCGACCCAGCGCTGGCGGGCTGAGACTCGCGAGGCTGGCGCCGCCGCCAACCGTGTGCGCACCTCGGAGGCGTTCCGGCTTTGGGTGCAGGGCAAGGAACTCACCCCGCGACAAGCGGCAGGCGTGTTCCGCATCGACGAATACACGCCGGCCAAGGACCGCACGCGCAAGACGGCTCAGCTCCAGGAACTGATCCGTGGCGACGAAGAAATCGAAGCATTCATGAATATGGCCATCCCCGCAGCGCTCGAACTGCGCCCCCCGGTCGGTCGCCAGCAGGAGGAAAGCAAATGAGCACCAACATCGTCGTCACGACCCACGTCGGCCGCGACATCATCCAGTCTGCTCAGCTCTTCAAGACCCCTGAAGCAGCGGTCTGGGAGTACGTCGTCAACTCGTTGCAGTACGTCGACCAAGGCACTGTTCCTCACGTCCGCGTCACCGTCGATGTGCCGGGCAAGAAAATCACGATCGAAGACAACGGTTCGGGCATGGACCACAACGGCCTTCAGCACTTCTTCACCATGCACGGCGAGAACAAGCAGCGCCGCAGCGGAGTCCCTGGCCGCGGCAAATTCGGCACTGGCAAGTCGGCCGCGTTCGGCATCGGCTCAAGCCTCGTGGTATCGACGACCAAGAACGGCAGGCGGCAGACGGTCGAGCTGACCCGCAAGGCTATCGACGCTTCCGACGGCATGTCGGTCCCGGTCGAGTTTATCGAGGAGAACGCTGACGCGACCGGCGACTCGAACGGCACAACAATCGTCATCAACGGTATAAGCGTGCGCCTTGCGAAAGAGCCGATCGTCGCCCTCATCGAGCGCCACCTCTCGGCCTTCCAAGGCTCACCCGTTGTCACCATCAACGGTCGCGCCTGCGAGATCGTGCGTCCAACGGCCGCGATCACCAAGGTCTTCAAGCCGACGCCTGCTCAGGCGGCGCTGATCGGAGACATTGAGCTCACCGTGAAAGCAGCCGCCGTGCCCCTCGACGACATCCACCGGGGTGTACATGTCACCATCGGCCCCGACAATCTTGTCGCCGTCGAGACGGCCGGCGTCGACGCGAAAGAATACGGCAAATACCTCTTCGGGCACGTCGATTGCCCCGAACTCGACAACGCGAAGTTCGATCCGGTGGCCGCCTACACGACTGACCGCAGCATGAAGCTCAATCCCGCGCACCCCGCCGTGCAAGCGCTCATTCCGTTCATCGGAGCAAGCCTCGAACAGGTCCGCCAGGAGCTTGTCGAGGGCGGCCGCCGAGCGAAGGCTGACGCCGACCGCAGGCGTCTCAAGGAAACGACAGACAAGATCGAGCAGATCCTGAACGCCGACCTCAAAGACTTCCGCGAGCGCGTCGAGGGACTCGGCAACAATGTCCGCCGCCGTACTCCTCTCGACGGCGAGGCCGGTGGTAAGGACGAGCACCCGACTGACAAGGTCGTTGACCCGGAGGGCCAGGAGACTGGGCGCGGAGACGGCGTCGGAGGCGAAAATATCGACACCCCTGTCGATGGCACGGGCACCCGCAGTGGGGGTGGCGAGGACGACAGCGACGGCGGCGAGAACGCCTCCCCCGCCGCGACAGCTGACCCGGAGGGCAGCGAGAAGATCGCGCCGGCTGGTGCCGGTCATCGCCGCCTTCGCGGCGGTCTCGTGATCGACTACGACAACTACGGCGCGGACTATGACCGCTACCGCTGGGTGCAGGACGAGCGCAAGATCATCATTAACCTCGACCATCCTGTCGTGAGAGCCGCCAAGGAATTGTCCGATGACGAGGCGACCTACCGCCGCCTCATCTGGGAGATCGCATTCACCGCCTACGCCGTGGCCCTCGCGGATCTGCAGTTCGAGCGTGACCCCGCGCGGGACTCGAGCGACGCCACCTATGAGATACGGGAGGCCCTGCGCCGCGTGTGGGCACATGCTGGCGCGCTATACGCGGTCTGAGGATCTCCTCGCCCTACCAAGGCAGCTTGCCTACTTCCGCGACGTGCTGCTCATGCTGAACACCTCCAAGGTCGATCCGGAGATGGCGGTCCGGGCGATCGATCAGCCGATCTCGTAAACAGGTACGAGGTCATCTATCTGATTCGCGCCATTGCAGTCGACGGTGGGCCGGCAGTGGGCCCGATAACGTCCTAGTACGGCAGCCGCCATTCGTGATCATGGCTGGAGTTCGAGGGTGAGGCGGCGGGCATAGTGGGCTCGTCTGGCTCGTGCCTGGTGACGGC
>NZ_JBIRWQ010000068.1:0-7489 GCF_044388125.1 Actinoplanes sp. NPDC020271 | reverse complement strand
TGATCTCATCCGCCGTCTTCGGCTCCACAGAGGCCGATCACGATGCGAATCCCCAGTTCAGAGCCCTGCCGTCCGACAACGCAATGGCCCTGGGCATCGTTCTGACGTACAAGTTCGACAACAGCAAGAAGAACGAGTTCGACCAGACGGCGCTCGTCGCGGAAGTCGCGACGGCGCTCTAGCCGGCTGAGAACCAGGACGGAAGCCTTTCGATGCACACCACGGGAAGGCTTCCGTCCTGGGCGCTTCCGCTGAGTCATGAGGTGGTTCAACCGTAATGGAACAAGAAGTCTTCGACGGCGCGCCGGCGCCGAGTGAGATGTACAACCCGCGAGTGCAGGCTTTGGTGATGATTGCCTCGGCTCTCGTGCTGTTCGGATTCATATTGACGGGCGTAATGTTCACGTTGCCTGACAATGTCCTCCTCAACAGGATGGACCACGTCACGGCGCAGCGTGCGGTCAACACTGTTGTCCCGGAGAACTGGGCATTCTTCACCCGTGACCCGCAAACTCCTGAGGTTACCGCCTACCGGCTCGACTCCGGGAGCAAACCGGTAAGCCTGTTGACGACTCCCCAGAACAAGGCAGCCAACGCCTTCGGGTTATCTCGCAATCAACGAGCGCAAGGCGTGGAGTTGGGTTACCTCAGCAGTGTGACGAGCGCCTGGCGGGATTGCGACGTCCGCACCACTGCTTGTGTCTCAGCGGCGGCCGGCGCACCGGCAGAAGCAACAGTCAACACTTCTTCGTTCCCCACCGCTTGCGGCGACGTGTATCTCGCTCAAGAGGTCCCGGTGCCTTGGAACTACCGGAAGCTCTACAAGAACACCTCCTTCCGCATCAACAAAGTCGCCCATCTGGAAGTGTCATGTCCGCACCGTTGATATCCCTCGGCCGCATGGTCCACAGGGCACAGCTGCACGACCCTCGTAACCGGTGGTTCGGTGCCGGCCGCAGCTTGCTCGCGGCAGCGCACATCACCGTTCTGGCTTTCACCGCTCCGGCCGCGCTGCTGGCGCCGATCCTCGGCGACGAGCAGGCCCCGCACTGCCACGGAGTGACCGCGGTCTCGGCTTACTGCGTGGGCGGCGAGGCGATCTCACAGCAGTGGCGGCGCTGGCTCATGGTGGCGATCCTTGTCGTGGTCGCGTCAGGCTACCGCCCACGCTGGACTGCTGTACCGCATGCCTGGGTCGCCTTCTCGATCGGCAACAGCATCGCCTTGCCGGACGGTGGCGAATCGGTTGCGAAGATCGTGACTGTGTTGATCATCCCCATCTGTCTGGCCGACAACCGGACCTGGCAGTGGCAGGCTCCGAGATCACCGATCGCCGCCAGCCTGAGAACAATGTCCTTCGTAGCGTTCTGGGCGGTCCGAGTGCAGATCGCCGGCCTGTATCTGGACAGCGCAATAAGCAAGCTAGGAGTCGCGGACTGGGTCAACGGCTCTGCTGAGTACTATTTTGTTCGCGGCCACATGTTCGGCGTCGCGCCACCCTTCGACGACCTATGGCTGCGATTGACGGAAATCCCGATCGTCGTGTTCTCGATGACGTGGGGCGCGATAATCATCGAGATCCTCATCGCCCTGTGCCTCATGGCGACAAGCAAGTGGCGCCGCGTCGGTTTCGTCATGGACATACTGCTCCACGGCATGATCATCGTGACGATGGGCCTGTGGAGCTTCGCCACCATCATGATCGCATCGTCGTGTGTGGCGGCCATGCCCGATCGGCGCACCCCCCTCGCCGACTCCCCGTCGGACAGCGACGCGAACGCTGACGCGGCCGCCTCGGTGGACGTCGAGGCGAAACCTTTCGCCACCGTTCCCGCTGGGCTGCGGGAAGCCTGACATGAAGCAGCGGCAAGACGATCGTCGAGGGGTGACCGCTTTTCCAGCTCCCTCGGCGGTCATCAGCCGCTTGCCGTACCTCTCTGCCCCATCCCCCTCGATAGGATTCGACTCATGGCGATGCTTCTCTCCACCTTCATCGCGCTGTCCCTGCTCACCATCGGAGCAGTCGTGATCCTCATGGTGCGCCTCGTCGCCGCCGGGAGTCTGGAACGCAATGCGGCGTTCGGCATCCGCACCAGCGCCACCAAGCACAGCGATCAGGCCTGGGCGGCCGGCCACCGAGCGGCACAGCCTCTCAGCCGTGTGCTGGGCATCACCGCAATCGTCTTCGCAGTGGTCATCCTTGCTCTCGGCTTCACGAAGTCCATGGTGGCGGTGGCGGTCGCCTCCGTCATGGCCTACCTGGTCACGTTCGTTCTGATCGGTTTGGTCGCCCGCCGGGCCAACGCTGCCGCACGCGCCGTGTCGTGAGACGTCGCCACGATTGATCCGCGCCCGCGCATGGCCTGTGACTTGGGTATCCGGTGCTCCGGATCCAACCGGCCTGCGCCCGCCCAACAGTTGATCATGCCTTCGACCTGGCCACGTACGGGTGCAAGGACTACTAACGCAGCGGGCCGCCGACCCGGCCGGCCTCCGGCCGGGTCGGCCTCCGATGCCGCGGACCCCCGGCCCGACCGGCTTCCGGCGCGGCCGGTTTCCGTTGCCACCGGCGCCTCGCGGGCATCCGGCGGGCGCGCACCCGGCCGGCTCGAGACCTGATCAACAGGTGCCATGACAGGACCCCCGCCACGCTGATGGCGACGATCAGCACGGCGACCCTGCTCCATGCCGACGGGGCGAGATATCCGGTGCCCGAGCGCGCCTCGGCCATCAACTGCCGGTCCATCGGCACCCCGCCGGGCAGCCGGACGGCCGTGCTGGTCGCCGCGGCGGTCGGCAGGACCGTCATCTTGAGCAGGCCGCTGTCCTGCAGCATCGGCAACTGTGCCGCGGTGACCGCCTCGGCCCGCTCAGCGAGCCGGCGCACGACCGGGTCACGCGTCGTGCCCATCACCGTCGTCGCGATCGGCAGCAGCTCGCTGTCGGCGTGCCAGAGGTAGTCGACATATCCGGCGTCGAACGTTCCCCCGCCGCTCTGTTGCAGGGTCGCCAGCGCGCTCTGCTGTTCCGCGGGCAGCGGATCGTCGAGGGCGATCCGCAGTGTCCCGGCCACGCTCCGGCTCAGGCCGTCGAGCTGATCGCACTGGGTGGTGACCTGCTGTGTCAGTCGCTTGACGGCGTCGTTCACGCTCATCCCGCGGGCCAGCGCGCTGGCTGCGCCGACCCCGGCCGCGGTCAGGTGCACCCGGCGGACGAAGTCCAGATCGGTCGGGGTCGCCGCCCCATCGGCTGCCCGGGCCGACGCGGCCGGCAGGATCGACATCACGATCAGCGCGGGCGGCACCACGAGCACGCGGATCAGCACGGCCACGACGTGGCGTGCCCGTCCACCGCTGCCGATCATGCCCATCTCCGCCTTCCCGCCGCCCGCCGCGGATGCCCGTTCCGCACGGGCCGCTCGGCACCGCGCCCGTCCGGCACGAGGCATGCGTCCGGGCCGGGTCAGGCCTCCGCCCGGAACGGCTCGGAGCCTAACCGGAATCCGGAGATCAACGGCCGGATCCGGCCTTTCCTAAGGCAACCCTGAAGTTCCGGGACCGCATCCGCGACAGAGGTTCACCGGGCCGGCCCGGACGGCGTCCATCTTTGCCGCACGTATCGCCGGAGCGCGATCTCCTGAATCTGCGGACATAGGTGCTGCTGAATTGCTGTCATCGAAGATCGGTTGTCCCCGTGAGAACATACCGAGCTTTCGATTGCCGAAGCCTGCTTGTCCGATCGTGATCAGACCGCCCGGCTGAGAGCTCATGGCGCGATCTGCCGGGTCGATGATGATCGGCGCTACGAAGTGCCGGCGATCCGGACGGCGCCTGCGGGTGGGGGCATCGACGCCGGGCCGAGGAAGGCCGACCGCGCGGTCTTGTGCCGGTACATGTCGGCGTCCGCGGCCGACATCAGTCCGTCCGCGCTCGTGTCCGCGCCACTGCCGTACGCGACCCCGACGGTCACCCCGAACGACAGCTCCTGCCCCTGCCACACGGCTGGCGCCGACGTCGTGTCCTCGATCCGGCGCCTCAGTACGTCAGCGTCACCGGCTGTCGTGCCGGTGCCCAGGATCAGGAACTCGTCGCCGCCGATCCGGGCCGCGATGTCCTCACCCCGCAGCGTGCTCCGCAGCCGGTCGGCGAACGCCCGCAGCACCTCGTCGCCCGCCTCATGACCGTACTGATCGTTGATGGCCTTGAACTTGTCCAGGTCGCAGTAGAGAACCGCCACCCCGGTGCCGGAGCTGACCGCCTCCTCCAGCAGGGCGAAGAACCGGCGGCGGTTGACCAGCCCGGTCAACTCGTCATGATGCGCCTGGTAGCGCAGCGCCTCCTGGTCGGCGGACCGTTCCGCCATCAGCAGCCCGATCCGCGAGACGACCAGTGGGATCACCAGCAACGTGCCGAACGTCAGCAGCATGCTGTCGGTAGTGCCGCCGAACAGTTCGGGAACGCTGCCGACGACCGGCACCATCGCCAGCACCAGCCCGAGATGCGCCAGCCGCACCGGCCGCAGACGGCTCCGGCGCCACCCGGCCGGCTGCGTGAACTCGGTGGCACTCGGGTGCAGCGCAGCCGCGGCCAGCGCCAGATAGCCGATCATCGCGAACAGATCCACGAACGGCGAGTAGTAGTCACTTCCCGGCCGCGTCGACAACAGCGACGACACCACACTGACGACGGTCGCGCCCAGGCTGAGGAAGAAGTAGATCAACGACGTACGGGCGGTGCCGGCGGTCCGCGCGATCCGCAGCAGCGCGCCGAGAGTGCCCGTCAGCAGCAACATCTTCAGTAGATAGATCCCTTGGCTGGGATCCGACACGTCCAGGCCGACCAGGTGCGGGCGCAGCACGAACTCCCACACCGGGGTGATGAGTCCGACGCCGAGCAGGGCCGCGTCGATGATGCCGCCGCGGTCGCCCTCGCCGTGTTTGCGGATCACCTGCAACGCCGACAGCATGATGCTGCCGTAGGCGAGGACCTGGAGCACGAGGTTGGCCGGCCCGTCGGCGCCGACCTCCCGACCGAGGCCGAGCTGCACGAACCACAGGTAGTTGAAGACGGTGAACAGCACCGACGCCGCGAGCAACAGGTGCCAGGCGGTGCGGTTGACGATCCGGTTGATCCGCATCCCCACGGCGATCCCGGCTGCCGGGAGCGCGCCGGCTGCCGTCACCGCACCGAGTCGTACGGCCAGGTCACCGAATGCCCACGCGGCGACCGAGACGAGAACCAGCAGGCCGAACCCGGCATGCACCAGGTTGCGGTGCACACCGGTACCGCGTTCCCGGCCGATTCTCATGATCTGCACCATCGGCCGGCACCGCCCCGACTTGAGCAGCCGTTCACGCGAGGATCGGGGGCGCGCGACGTGGGCTTGTGATCCGGGCAGTAGCGCGGCGCGCGGCCCCGGCTGCCGGTGAACCCGCCGGCGGTGTTCCGACCGCATCGGCCGGGACCGCAGGCGGTTTGCAGATCAGGACGCGTAGCGCTTCTCCGCTCGGGCGCGCGCCTTTGCCGCCTCCACCTCGCGGTCCTTCGGCGGAGCGGTCGTCACCAGACCGTCCAGCAGTGCCTGCGTCGCCGCCGCGATCGCGGCCACCGCCTGATCGAAAACAGCCTGGTTCGCCTGTGACGGCCGCGTCGCCCCGGCGACCTTCCGGACATACTGGAGCGCGGCGGCCTGCACCTCATCCGGCGTCGCCGGCGGTTCGAAGTTGTGCAGCTGGTGAATGTTCCGGCACACAGTGGGCTCCTTCGTGGTGACCAGATGTCGTCAGGAATCTATGCCAAACTTTGCCGTCCGGCGACGTACACGCAGCTGGCAACACCTCCCGTCATCGGGGAGGCGAGGTGGGCATGCGACGGGCTGACCGGTCTGCCGAACCGGGCCGCGTTCCGCAGCCGTGCCGCCGGTCTCCTCGCCGGTCCGCGCGCCGATGTCTGCGCGATGAGGCTTGACCGGGACGGCTTTGAACGACGGGCCCGGCGCCCGTCAGTAACCTTGCGGGATGGGAGCGCACTGGTACGAGTCGTCGATCGACCGCCAGCTTCGTGAGGCCACCGAGCGGGGCGAGTTCGAGAATCTGAGTGGCACCGGCAAGCCCCTCGCCGGCTACGGCGGGGAGTACGACGAGGACTGGTGGGTCAAGGACTGGCTGCGCCGGGAAGGGGCCACCGCCGGGGTGGTCCCGCCGACGCTGGCGCTGCGCCGGGCCGCGGAGGATCTGGAGATCCGGGTCGACCGGCTGCACACCGAGCACGAGGTGCGGGAGCACGTCGCCGAGCTGAACGCCGGCATCGACAAGGCGCGCCGGGGCCACATGGACGGGCCGCCGGTGATCCTTCCCGTCTTCGACGTGGAGGCCGTGGTCACCGGCTGGCGGGAGCGCCGGGGCCGCCTGAGAGGAAACGGCCCCGGCGGAGTCCCGCCGGGGCCGTTCGGGTCGAGCGGCGTCAGCTCTCGGTGATCTGGAGCGGGTCGGCGGTGAGCGTGTCGCAGCTGACGAAGGCCAGGTCGATCGTCACGTTCGTGAACCAGAGGATCGGCAGTGTCAGCGGCGGCGGCTGCGCCGGGGTGAAGGTCACCGGGATGACGCCGAACAGGTTGCCGGTGAACTTCGGGGTGTAGAACTTGACGTTGTCCGTCGTCGTGAGCTTGGCGCTCTTGACCGTGGTGGTGCCGCCGTTCGGCTCGGCGATGGTCAGGCTGAACGGCTCGTTGATCGCCTGCTTCATGTTGAACTGCAGCGACTTGATCACGCCGTTCGCGGTGGGCACGTCCGCGACACCCTCGTAGGTCGAGTTGATCATCGTCAGCGAGCCGACCTTCATGACGCCGGGCTTGATCGCCGAGCGGGGGATCCCGCCGTCGTCGGCGACCTTGCCCCGCTGGCGGGCGCCGAGGCACGGGATGATGTCGTCGTCGGCGGAGGCCGCGCTGCTGGCGGTCGGCTTGCTCGGGGCGACCGAGGTGGACGGGGTGGCGTCGTCACCGGCCGGGGCGGTGGTCGTCGTGGTCGTGCTCGGCTCCGCGGCAGCCGAACTGGGCGCCGACGCCGACGGCGACGCGCTCGGAGTCGACGACTCTTCGTCGTCGCCGATGCCGAGCAGGTTGCTGACGCCGTCGACCACGCCCTGGATGCCGTCGAGGATGCCGTTGCTGTCCTCCTGTGCCTCCGCCGCGACCGACGCAGCCGGCGCGGCCGGCGCCGAGGAGGAGGCGCCGGCGGAGGGGGTGCCGGTGGCAGCGCTGCTCTTGCCCGCGGCCGGCGCGCTGGAGGACGACTTGGCCGCGGCCGACCCCTTGGCGGGGGGGGGGGCCGCCGGCGCCCGCGGGGGGGGGGGGGGGGGGGGGGGGGGGGGGGGGGGGGCGGGCGGGGGGGCGGGGGGGGGGCCGCGCCCGCCCCCCCCCCCCGCGCGGCGCGCCGCTGCGCGGGAGGAGGGCCGGGGTGGGGGGGCTACGGGCCGCCGAGGAGGCAGGT
>NZ_JBIRWQ010000067.1:0-7545 GCF_044388125.1 Actinoplanes sp. NPDC020271 | reverse complement strand
CTCGCGCCTTGCAGCAGGTGATCGACCGGCACGACATCTACCGGACCGCTGTCTTCTGGGACGGCCTGCCCGAACCCGTGCAAGTGGTGTGCCGGAACGCCGACCTGCCGGTGATCGAGCACACCATCGACCAGGACTCCGCCGATCCGGTGGCCGACACGTTCGACGCCGCCGGATCCCGCATGGATGTCGCCCGCGCACCGCTGATGGACCTGCACGTGGCCCGGGCCGGGACGCGCTGGCTCGGCGTGGTGCGCATGCACCACATGGTCCAGGACCACCTGGGCATGGACGTGCTGGTCCGGGAGCTGCGGGCGGTACTGGCCGGTGACGGTGCCTCGCTGGCCCCGGCGCTGCCGTTCCGCAACTTCGTGGCGCAGGCCCGGAACGGGGTGGACCGGGCCGAGCACGAACGGTACTTCGCCGAACTGCTCGGCGACGTCACCGAGACCACCGCGCCGTACGGGCTGATGGAGGTCCGCGGCGACGGCACCGACGTGATCAACGAGGAACTCGTACCCATCGGTGACGACGTCGCCGCGCGGCTGCGCGCCATCGCCCAGCGCCTCGGCGTCAGCACCGCCACCATCCTGCACGTGGCCTGGGCGCGGGCGCTGTCAGTGCTCTCCGGCCGCGACGACGTCGTCTTCGGCACCGTCCTCTTCGGCCGGATGAACGCCGGCGCCGGGTCGGACCGGGTGGTCGGGCCGTTCATCAACACCTTGCCCGTCCGCGTCCGCACCGGCCGGGTCGAGGTGCGCGCCGCCGTCGAGCAGATGCGGGCGCAGCTGGCGGCGTTGCTGGAGCACGAGCACGCGCCGCTGCCGATGGCGCAGCAGGCGGCCGGGGTGGAGGGGAACGCGCCGCTGTTCACGTCGCTGTTCAATTACCGGCACATCGACAGCGGGGCACGAGCGGCGGTTCCGGAGAGCGACAGCCAGGTGATCGCCGGGGTTCGTCATCTCGGGGCCCGGGTGAAGAACAGCTACCCGCTGACCGTGTCGATCAACGACCTGGAGTCGTCCGGCTTCAGCATCAGCGTGCTCGCCGCCGACAGCGTGGACGCGTACGGCGCGGGCGTGGCGGTGCGTACCGCGGTGGAAAACCTGGTCGACGCGCTGGACGAGGCGGACGCAACCCCGCTGCGCGACGTCGCGGTGCTCGACACCGCCGGTCGCGACCTGGTGATCGACGGCTTCAACGACACCGCGACGCGGCTGCCGGCGCTGTCGGTCCTGGAATCGTTCGGGCGGCAGCCGGCCGACGCGGTGGCGCTGGTGTCCGGCGGTGCGCGGATCAGCTTCGGCGCGCTGGCGGAGCGGGCGGACCGGATCGCCCGGCACCTGGTGGCTCAAGGGGTGGGCCCGGACTCGGTCGTGGGCCTGCGCTTGCCGCGGGGCGCGGAGACGATCACGGCGATCCTGGGGGTGTGGAAGGCGGGTGCCGCCTACCTGCCGCTCGATCCGGCGCTGCCCGGTGAGCGGCTGGAGATCCTGCTGGCCGACGCCGGTGTGGAAGTGGTGCTGGCCGATCTCGGCGAGATGGCGGACCACCCCGAGGCGGTGCTGCCGGCGGTGACCGACCCGGCGGCTTTGGCGTACGTGATCTACACGTCGGGTTCGACTGGCCGGCCGAAGGGCGTCGGGGTGACCCATGGGGCGGTCGCGAACTACGTGGATTCGGTGTCGCAGCGGCTTGGCTGGTCCGGGGCGGGTACGCGGTACGGGTTGTTGCAGCCGCAGGTGACGGATCTGGGGAACACAGTGGTGTTCATCAGCCTGGCGACCGGTGGTGAACTGCACATTCTGGACGCTGATGCGGTGGTCGACGCCGAAGCCACCGCCGGCTACCTCGCCGAGCATCGGATTGACGCGGTGAAGGTGGTTCCGTCGCATCTGGCGGCGCTGGGCGTGCAGGGTTTGCTGCCCGCGCGGTCGTTGGTGCTCGGTGGGGAGGCGGTCCCGGCTCTGCTTGCCGCCGAATTGGTGCAGGCGGCCGGTGATCGGCCGGTGTTCAACCATTACGGGCCGACGGAGACGACGATCGGAGTGGCCACCGCCCGGTTGAGGCCGGGCGCGGTGATCCCGGTCGGTTCGCCGATCGCGAATACCCGATTCTTCGTGCTGGACGACTCTTTGCGCCCGGTGCCGGTGGGAGTGGCCGGTGAGCTGTATGTGGCCGGTGCTCCGGTGGCGCGCGGGTATGTGGGCCGGCCCGGGCTGACCGGCGAACGGTTCGTGGCGTGTCCGTTCGCCTCCGGTGAGCGGATGTATCGCACGGGTGATCTGGTGCGGTGGACCGCTGAGGGCGAGGCGGTGTTCGTCGGTCGTGCTGATGAGCAGGTCAAGGTCCGCGGGTTCCGCATCGAGCCGGGCGAGGTGCAGGCGGTTCTGCTGGCCCATCCCGGCGTGGCGCAGGCGGCGGTGATCGCCAGGGAGAACACCCTCGTCGCGTACGTCGTTGCCGCCGGCGCTGTCGACGATCTGCGGGAGTTCGCCGCTCGGCGGTTGCCGGACTACATGGTCCCGTCGCACGTGGTCGAACTGGCGGAACTACCGCTGACCGCCGCCGGGAAACTCGACCGCCGGGCCCTGCCGGTGTCCGGTGCCGAGGCCCCGGCGCGCCGGGCACCGGCCGATCACACCGAGGCAGCGCTGTGCGAGCTGTTCGCGCAGGTCCTTGAGCTGGACGAGGTCGGTGTCGACGACGACTTCTTCACGCTCGGCGGTCATTCACTGCTCGCGATCCGGCTTCTGTCACGCATCCGCGTCGTCCTCAGCGCCGAAGTCAGGATCCGGACCCTGTTCGAGGCACCGACCCCGGCGGCCCTCGCCGCGAGACTCACGGACCAGAACCAGACGCCCAAGCCGACGCGGCCGGCGTTGCGCCCGATGAAGAAGGAGAACAGGTGATGATTCCCCTGTCGTTCGCGCAGCGGCGGTTGTGGTTCCTCAGCCAGTTGGAGGGCCCGAACCCGACCTACAACATGCCGCTGACGGTCGCGGTGCCGGGCGACGTCGACGTGGCGGCGCTGAACGCCGCCCTGCGCGACGTGCTGACCCGCCATGAGTCGCTGCGTACCGTGTTCCCCGCCGTGGACGGCGAGCCCTACCAGCACATCCTCGATCCGGCCGGCCTCGACTGGGAACTCGAAGTGCGCCGGGTCGCGGTCGGCGACCTGGCCGCGGCGCTGGCCCGGGCATCCGAGTACGCCTTCGACCTGGAGACCGAGGTGCCGGTACGGGCCTGGCTGTTCCAGGCCGACTCGGGGGAGCAGGTCCTCGCCCTCACCGTGCACCACATCTCCTGCGACGGCTGGTCGTTCGCGCCGCTGACCCGCGACGTGACCACCGCCTACGCGGCCCGCTCGGCGGGACGGGCGCCGGCCTGGGAGCCGTTGCCGGTGCAGTACGCGGACTACGCCCTCTGGCAGCGTGAGCTGCTGGGCGCCGAGGACGACCCGGACAGCCTGCTCTCCACCCAGGTCGCCTACTGGCGGCGGACGCTGGCCGGTGCGCCGGAGGAACTGGCCCTGCCGATGGACCGTCCCCGGCCCGCGGTGTCGAGCCACCGCGGGCACGCCGTGCCTCTCTCCATCTCGGCCGAGGCCCACCGGGAGCTGATCGAGGTGGCGCGTGCGGAGGGCGCCACCTCGTTCATGGTCGTGCAGGCGGCCCTGTCCATGCTGCTGTGCCGGCTCGGCGCGGGCACCGACATCCCGATCGGTGCGGTCGTCGCCGGACGCACCGACGAGGCCATGAACGACATGGTCGGCTTCTTCGTCAACACGCTGGTCATCCGGACCGACCTGACCGGCGACCCGACGTTCCGGCAGGTGCTGGCCCGGGTCCGGGACACCGGCCTGAGCGCCTTCGACAACCAGGACCTGCCGTTCGAGCGGCTGGTCGAGGAACTCGCGCCGCAGCGGTCGCTGTCGCGGCACCCGCTCTTCCAGGTCGTCCTCAACCTGCAGAACACCGGGCGGGCGCTCGTCGGCCCTGGATCCGCGGAGGGCACCACCACCGCCCAGGCGAAGTTCGACCTCGACGTCGCGGTCCGGGAGACGTACGACGACGCGGGTCGTCCCGCCGGACTCGCCGGCACCGTCATCGCGGCAGCCGACCTGTTCGACGCCTCGTCCGTGGAGACCCTGGCCGCCCGGCTGACCCGGATCCTGGAGAACGTCGCGGCCGATCCCGATGCCCGATTGAGCACGGTCGGCGTGCTCGCCCCCGGTGAACGTGAGCGACTGCTGACCGGCTGGAACCCGCCCGCGCCCGCCCCGGCCGGGTCGTCGCTGACCGGCCTCTTCGAGCAGCGCGTACGCGAGAATCCCGCCGCGGTGGCGGTCACCACCGACGAGGTGTCGCTCTCCTACGGCGATCTGGACGCGTCGGCGAACCGGCTCGCGTGGCGGCTCCGCGGGCTCGGCGTGACCCGGGGTTCCCGGGTCGCGGTGCTGATGGAGCGCGGCGCCGATCTGGTGGTGGCGCTGCTGGCCGTGGTGAAGGCCGGCGCCGCGTACGTCCCGGTGGACCCCCGCAACCCGGAGGACCGGATCGCCTTCGTACTGGCGGACTCCGCCGCGGCGGTGGTCCTCGCCGACCGGGCCAACGCGGACCGGGTGCCCTCCGGCGCGCCGTCGCTGGTCGTCGGTGAGCCTGAGCCGGGCGCCGACCGGGTCCCGCCCGGTGCGCCGCCGGCCGAACCGGACGCCGCGGACCCGGCGTACCTGATCTACACGTCCGGGTCGACCGGACGCCCGAAGGGTGTGGTGGTGAGCCACGGCAACGTCGTCTCGCTGTTCGCCGCGACCCGGTCCTCCTTCGGCCTGGGACCGCACGACGTGTGGTCGTGCTTCCACTCCTTCGCGTTCGACGTCTCGGTGTGGGAGATGTGGGGCGCCCTGCTGCAAGGCGCCCGGGTGGTGGTCGCGCCGTACGACGTGACCCGTTCCCCGGAGGCTTTCGCCCGGCTGCTGGAACGCGAGCGGGTGACCGTGCTGAGCCAGACGCCGTCGGCCATGTACCAGCTGCTGGCGGCGCCGGAGTTGGTGGCCGGGTCGCTGCGGCTGATCGTGTTCGCCGGTGAATCGCTGGACCCCGCCCGGCTGGCGCCGTGGTGGCGCGGCCCGGGCCGGGACGCCGAGGTCACGCTGGTCAACATGTACGGCACCACGGAGACGACGGTCCACGCCACCCAGCGGCGGCTGACCGCGGACGACGCCTCGCGGGGCAGCGTGATCGGCCGCGGCCTGCCCGGCTGGCCGGTGTTCGTGCTCGACGAGTTCCTGAACCCGGTGCCGGCCGGCGTGACCGGTGAGATGTACGTGGCCGGCGCCGGCGTGGCGGACGGCTACGCGGGGCGGCCGGGACTGACCGGTGAGCGGTTCGTGGCGTGCCCGTTCCTGCCGGGGCAGCGGATGTACCGCACCGGTGACCGGGCGCGCTGGACCACCGGCGGGGACCTGGTGTTCGCCGGTCGCGCGGACGAGCAGGTGAAGATCCGCGGGTTCCGGATCGAGCCGGGCGAGGTCGAGGCGGTCCTGCTGGCGCATCCCGGCGTGACCCAGGCCGCCGTCGTCGCCCGGGAGGACACGCCGGGGGACAGGCGGCTCGTCGCGTACGTAGTGACCGCCGGTGAGATCGGCGACCTGCGGGACTCCGCGGCGCAGCGGCTGCCCGAATACATGATCCCCTCGGCCTTCGTCACCCTGCCCGACCTTCCGCTGACCACCAACGGCAAGCTCGACCGCCGGGCACTGCCCGCTCCGCGGTACACCACCGGTCTCGGCCGGGCTCCGGCGACCGTACGGGAGGAACTGCTCTGCGCCGCGTTCGCCCAAGTGCTGGGTCTGGAGGCGGTCGGTGTCGACGACGACTTCTTCCGGCTCGGCGGGCACTCCCTGCTGGCAGTCCGGCTGGTGTCGAGGATCCGCGCGGTGCTGGCCATCGACGTGCCGCTGCGTGCCCTGTTCGAGACGCCGACCGTGGCCGGGCTCGCCGCGCGCCTGGACACGAGAGCGGGTGTCCAAGCCGTCCCGTTGCGCCCGGGCGCCCGCCCGGAGCGGGTGCCGTTGTCGTCCGGGCAGCGGCGCCTGTGGTTCCTGCACGAACTCGAAGGACCGAACGCGGCCTACAACCTGCCGGTCACCATCCGGGTGCCCGCCGAGGTGGGTCCGGACGTGCTGGAGGCGGCACTGCTCGACGTGCTGGACCGGCACGAGTCGCTGCGCACCGTCTTCGCGTCCGAGGGCGGCGAGCCGTACCAGCGGATCCGTGCCGTCGCCGACCTCGACTGGCGGCTCGAGGTGCACGAGACCACCGCGGACGATCGGGAGGCCGCGGTGGAGAACGCCTCCCGTCACGCGATCGACCTGTCCACCAACATCCCGGTCCGCGCGACCCTGTTCGAGGGGGACAGCGACGAGCGCCTACTGGTGCTGGTCCTGCACCACATCGCCGCCGACGGCTGGTCGCTGGCGCCGCTCCGTCGCGACCTGTCGGTCGCTTACGAGGCCCGGTCGCGCGGTGTGGCGCCGGTGTGGGAGCCGTTGGCGGTGCAGTACGCGGATTACGCGTTGTGGCAGCACCGGCTGCTCGACACCGAGGTGCTGCCCGAACAGCTCGCTTATTGGCGGCAGGCGCTGGCGGGGGTGCCGGAGGAGTTGGTGTTGCCGTCGGATCGGCCGCGTCCGGCGACGGCCAGTCATCGTGGGCATGTCGTGCCGCTGCGGGTGCCGGCTGAGGTGCATGCGCGGTTGGTGGGGCTGGCGCGGGCTGAGGGTGTCACGACGTTCATGGTGGTGCAGGCGGCGCTGGCGGTGATGTTGTCGCGGCTGGGTGCGGGTGTCGACATTCCGATCGGGTCGCCGGTCGCGGGTCGTACCGATCCGGCTCTGGAGGATCTGGTCGGGTTCTTCGTGAACACGCTGGTGATCCGTACTGATCTGTCGGGTGATCCGGATTTCCGGCAGGTGCTGGGTCGGGTGCGGGCGGCGTCGCTGGGCGCGCTGGCGCATCAGGACGTGCCGTTCGAGCGGTTGGTGGAGGAGTTGGCGCCGGTCCGGTCGCTGGCCCGGCACCCGCTGTTCCAGGTGCGGCTCACCCTGCAGAACACCGGCGACCAGCGGGATGCCCCCGGGACGCGGGCGGTCGCGGCGGGGTCGACCGAGACCGACATCGCCGTCCAGATCACCGAGAGCTTCGGCGCCGGTGACGCCCCGGCCGGCCTGCACGGGTCGGTGACGGTGGCTGCGGACTTGTTCGACGTGGCGTCGGCGTCGCGGATCGCGGGGTGGTTCGCGCGGGTGCTGGAGGTGGTGACTGCTTCGCCGTGGTTGCGGTTGCGGGAGGTGGATCTGGTGGCGGCCGCCGAGCGGGAGGTGCTGGTCGATGGCTTCAGTCGGACTGCGGCGGTGGTGTGTGGTGGCACGGTGCTGGATGTGTTTGAGCGGTGGGTGGGTGTTGCTCCGGATGCGGTGGCGGTCGTCGGTGACGGTGTTGAGCTGACGTATCGGGAGTTGGATGTGGCTGCTGGTGTGTT
>NZ_JBIRWQ010000066.1:0-8258 GCF_044388125.1 Actinoplanes sp. NPDC020271 | reverse complement strand
TCTTACACGATTACAACCATCATCGGCCCCACACCGCCATCGGCAAGACCACGCCGATCACCCGGTTGAACAACCTGGCTGGACATCACAACTAGAGCACGCGTCCACAGCATCCATGCGTTGCCCGGCAGCCCGGCATTTTGACTGGTGGTGGCCGTGGTGAGGTCGGTTCCGCTGCCGCCGCTGGTTCCTCGGCTGACGCTGCCGGATCGGCAAGGTCAGCGCCGGGAGGCCGGTCGGGGCCTGCTGCGCAAGCCGCTGCCGCTGCCGACGGTTCCGGAACTGCCACGCCGCGATGTCGTCTTCGGGTACTCGGCGATGGATCACACGGGCCGGATCATCGACAAGCTCATCATGGCCAGCCTCGGCTGGAAGCCCGGCCTCAAGGTCGGGTCCGATGTCCGCGAGGGTCTGATCGTGATCGCGCCCGGTGCCGGGCAGCGGATGCGTAGGCTCGGCGAGCGGTGCCAGGTGAGCGTGCCGGCGCGGGTGCGCCAGGCGTGCCGGATCGAGGGCCCGGAGCGAGTGCTGCTGGCTGGCTTCCCGCGCCGGCAGGTACTGCTCGTGCACCCGGCCGCCTTGCTCGGCCATCTCACCGCGGATCTGCACGCCGCCGTTCTGGGCGGTGGCGCGTGAGCGCGGCCGGTAAGCCCGAGGTGATGCAGGCGGCGATGATGTTGCTGCAGCAGATGGGGATCACCCCCGAGGATCTGCTGAACACGACCGCATCCGGTATGCCAGTGCCGACGTTCGCCGAATACGTACCGATCGTGGCCGCGGCCGTCGGCCCAGGATCGAAGCGCATGTACAGCACCTATTGGGCCAAGGCGGTCGAGCGGTGGGCGGACCGGCGGATCGACTCGGTGATCCCGTCCGAGATCGAGGTGGCGATGCGCGAGATCCAGGCCAATGCCCTGCGGCGCCGTAACAACCGGGGTGGGCGTAGCGCGGCGGAGCATTTCATCTCGGCGATGCGCTGCTTCTACCGGCGGGCGGTCGCGGACGGGCACATCACCGACGGTGCTAACCCGGCTCGGAAAGTGGCGAAGCCGGCCCGGCTGGCCTCGACCCGCTCCGCGCTGGCTGACGACCGGCTGGCCGAGCTCACCCAGGTGGCTGGCTCGTCGGGCAATGATCCGGAGCTCGACTCGCTGATCCTGCGGTTCCACATCGAGACGGCCTGCCGCCGCGGAGGTCTACTCGGGGTACGCCCGATGGATCTGGACGTCGAGCAGTGTTTGGTGTTGTTGCGGGAGAAGGGGGAGACGTTCCGGTGGCAGCCGGTGTCACCGACGTTGATGGCGTTCCTGCAGCAGCACGCCCAGGAGCGCGGCTCCCCGACCGATGGGGTGCTGCTGCGGTATCGCAGCGGTAAGCCGGTCGGTCGGCGCCGCTACGACTACCTCTTCACCCGCGTCGGCGAACTCCTGCCGTGGGTCAGGGTCCAGATGATCTCCGCGCACTGGCTACGACACACGACCCTGACGTGGGTTGAACGCGTCTACGGGTATGCCGTCGCGCTCGCCTACGCCGGTCACGCCGAAACCCCGAACGACGCTGGTACTACGGCTCGGTATGTGAAAGCGACCTTGCAGGAGATCGCGACGGCGCTGTCCGGGCTGACGGGTGAGCAGCACCCCCTCGCCTTGCCAGGCAACCTGCCGGTACTCAACCTTGGTGGCGATGCTTTGGTCGGTGAGTACGACTAACGAGGAGTGAGGTCTGGCGGCGGGACGTCTGCCCGTCGCCGGACCGTTCCTCAGCGGTGGCGAGACAGCGGGTCGGTTCGGGTTGCCGTTGGCTACAGGCTGATGTTGCCGAGCAATGGCGTAGCACGGTCGTTGTCGATCGTCTCTATGGACGCTGTGTAGATCGTGCTGGGGCTGGGACGGCGCTCGTCGGGGTCGGTGCTGAGCCTCCGCTCGGGTTCGTTCGGGTTGGCAGGATGCTGGGCGAGGAGGGCGTACAGGCCGCCGGGCATGTGGTAGGTACTCCCGTGGGGCTGGGCTGTGGTTTGTTCTGCTGATCAGGGGCACTGGAGATGAATGGCCAGATCAGCGTGTACAGCTGGCAGATGCGACCGCAAGCAGAACGCCGTCCCGTAGGACCGTGATTCGGGTCCGTATGGTTTCTTCTCCCCAGCCGACCGCATCGGCGTAGCCGCGTGCGACCTGCTGCTGCAACGGTGTCGGGCTGGAGGCGATCACGCGTGTGTCGACGCGGCCGAACGGCTCATGCGGTCGCGTTGGCTAGGCGCGTCCGTATCAATCTGCGGAGAGAACCCGCATGGTGCGTTCTTGCATATTGATTTCCAGCATGCCGCCGTTCTGTGCTGTGAGGGTTCGCCAGCACCGGTATCCGGTCAGGATGGCCTGCTCCCAGTCGGCAGGTCTGCAGGTGCTGACCTCAAGGTGCGCAGTCATGGTCATGATGGTCTGTAGGAGTTCGTTGTCGACGTGCTGGAGGCGGTCGAAGAAGCCGTGCCGGGAGGCGTAGGAGAACACGAGGGCGGAGACGCCCTCCTCGATCGCGACGGCGCGGCCGCCGTCCTCTGCCTCGTCGACTGCTGGGTTGCTCTTGCGTTTGACCTTGAGTAGTGCCCGCATGACGGGTGACCAGCCGAGGACGGCGACGTAGGCGAGGTGGAAGGCGTCGTGGTATCGGTAGTCGTCATCGATGGTGGAGGCGTCGGTGAGGGGATCGCCGACTGGTTTCCCGTCGTGGCTCAGTACAACTACGGTTCGCCCGTCGGAATCCCGGGCCGTGGGGGTGAAGGTGAAAGTCGCCTGGCGCGGAAGCTGTTCGACTGGTGGAAAGTGCTCGTCGAGGAGGGGCTCGGTTGGCTCGGAGGGGCGCCACCGCTGCTTGGCCTTTTCCAGGCTGGCGGCGGCGACGTCGTCGAGGTCAAGGCCGAAGCTGTCGGCCAGCGTTGCCGCGTACCAGAGGACGTCACCGAGTTCTTCTCGGACCTGCTGCTTGCCGATGGGTCGGTCGGCGCCGTCGCGTAGGTGCTTCTTGTATGCGCTGGCCACCGAGCCGGCCTCGCCCAGGAGGCCGAGCAGCGGGACGACGATCGAGTCCAGCTCTGTTCCCGCGCCCTGCAAGGTCTTGACCGCTGCCTTCTGATACCGGCCGAACTCCATTAGCACCCCTGTCGGATGAGTCGACTGACCGTCTGGATTCCAGACGATACTCGTCGTATGATGCCACAAGGGGTCGGATTTTCCGACAGTCAGATGGGGTGAGGACAACGAGCACTGACAGCCCGACGGTGAGCGACGTGATGTCCGCGATCATCGACGCACTCGCCGTCCGCCTGGACGAACCCGCCGGAGACCTCGAGGCGCGGCTCGCTGCTGACGGGCATGAGCTGCCGATCGACTCCGTATTCATCGCAGAGATTCTGACTGACATCGAGGCGAAGTACCGGATCAAGATCTCGGCTGATGCCGAGGCCGCGCGGTCCGCCCGCTCGGTACGGGCCTTCGCCGAAACTGTCCACCGCGTCATCACAGAAAGTTCGTAGCTATGGAACAGCAGGACACTCGCACCACCGACCCCGAACTGCGCCGCCTTGGTGAACGCCTGAAGGCCACACGTGAGTACCTCGGCATGTCCCAGCAATACGTATCGCAGAACACCGGCATCGCACGGAGCGCGGTGAGCGACATCGAACGGGGAATGCGACGGGTCGACAGCCTTGAACTCAAGAAGATCGCCCGGCTGTACAGCCTGCCCACCACCTACTTCCTAGATGAGAACGCCGACGCCGATGTCGGTGAACACGCGCTCGCCGGTCTCCCGCGCGCCCTTGCCGGGCTGACCGACGGTGACGTCGCCGAAGTGCTGGAGTACGCCAAGTACCTTCGGTTCAAGCGCATCGCAGAGAAGAACACCGGCGATGACGGGGAGTCGTAAAGGGCCATGAACTGGCAGATCGCAAACGCGACCGCAATGCTGCGTGCTCCCCAGGTACACCGTGACCTGGACATCGACCGAACAGGCTACGTCGACGTGTTCGCCGCGTTGCGTGCCGCGGGTATCGACTGCATGACCCGTCCCATGCCGAAGCTGTTCGGATTTTACTTCGGGCTCGATGACGGCGGTCCGGCGATGCTGCTCAACGCATCACTGGATGAGATCGGTCTGCGGCACACTGCCGCCCACGAACTCGGACACCACGTCTTTGACCACGGCAGCCGAGCCGACTCCGATCTCGACATCGCCGGTCTGCAGCCACAACGCGTATGGACTGCCGTCGAGAAGCAGGCGGAGAGCTTCGCGGCCTGGTTCCTCATGCCGCCACAGGCGGTGGATGCCGCACTGCGTCGCATCGGGATCGAGCAAGTTCAGCAACCGGAAGAAGTCTATGAAGTGGCCCGCTGGCTCGGAACCTCCTACGCCGGCACGGTACGCCACCTACGCCGCCTGAAGAAGATCGATGCGAAATCCGCATCCTCATGGCCCAGCATCCCGCCACAGCGTCTCCGGGCGCGCCTGCACCCGCCCACGTTGAACAAGCCGACGTCACACCTGTTCCCGATTCGTCCCTCGGCCGGGAGCGGGGTGCTGCACGTCGCAGCGGGAGATGTTCTTCTGCTGCCACCGGGGAGCCGCATCGCGAAGCTGCCCCACGGGCTGATCGCCATGGATCCTGAATCGTGGCCAGCAGAGAGCACCGCGAGCGGACCGGCGTGGAGGGCCGGTGCAACGGTGGAAGTCACCGACCATTTCCACCAGTCGGCTGCATTCATCGTTGAGGTGCCGGGCCACCCGCCGATTTCGGTCACCGTAGTCGCGCCGGTGCGCCGGCTCGGCACCGCAGATGTCTGGGGCTGCACCTCTGAGCCCGATCACCCCCAAGCCGCCGACTAGGAGTAAGGAGCTGGCGTGGAAACCTTCAACGTCCAGGCGCCGGACGTCTCCACCGCGTGGGTCCGAGCCTGCCGAGCCCTACTGGAGAACCGCTCACACCGTGCCTTCCATACGGTAGTCCGGATCGTCGACCCGCAGCGCGACGATCCCGGAGTCCGGGCCGAACTCGATCGGATCCTCACGGTCAAAGGCATGCAGCCGGTCCGTACCGTCGCTAACACGATCTTCCCGGCAGCGCTCGCGGCCAACGCGACAACACACGACGAGCTCGTGGAACGATACAAAAGCCTCTATCCCGCGCTGAAGCGCTTGCACACCGGCAACCGGCTGGGGACCTACTTCCACCGGCTGATCGACTATCCCGGCAAGGACAAGAGCGTCGACCAGCTCGCCGGCATCATCCGCCAGCTGCTCCTACAGGGGCATACCAGCAACCCCAAGTCAGCCTGTTACGAAGCCAACCTCGTCGACCCGGCGGCAGACGACGTCGAGCCCTACAGCAGTTCCATGCCCATCCGCGTACCGGGACGAGACAATGGCATCATGCAGTTTCCGTGTCTGAGTCACTGTTCTTTCCAGCTGGACAATCGCGCCCGCCAGCTGCACCTGACTGCCTTGTATCGTAGCCACTACATGGTGGAGAAGGCTTACGGCAACTACGTCGGACTGGGTAACTTGCTGGCCTACGTGGCCCGGCAGAGCGACCTGAAGCCGGGCATGCTTACCGTGATCGCCGGCTACGCGCAGCTCGACGGCAATGCCATCGGGATGCTCCGGCCGCTTCTCTCCGAGAGCGTGCCGATGCTGGCGGCCTAGCGACCGCCGATGTTGCGCTGAGTCGGCAGTAGTCAGCTCCACGCGGGGGAGCTGCCGTTGATTCCCCATTTCGGTGGGAACCAGGCAGGGACTGCATCCGTGACGGCTTGGAAACGCTGCTTGATCCGGGTCCGGCCGCTGAGCCCCGCGACGTCCGGGTGAGCGACGCGTGCGTATTTGTCGACCTCGCAGAACAAGTTCTGGCAGTCGATGAGTTGTAGCGGCCGCCCGCGAAGTCCGCGGAACCGCAAGCCTAGCCGCTGAAAGTGTTCGTCCTGATGGTCCGCCATGTATCGGATGATGTCGGCTTCGATACCGGTCGCTGCTACCCCGAAGCATTTGCGGATGCCGTCACGCGCTCCCGGCCCTGGAACGACGAACTCCATCTCGCCGTAGTCGTACGCCGCCGAGTAGTTCAAGTCGATCAGGTACTGATAGGCCAGAAAGTCACCGATCGCGGGGTAACCACGCAGGAGTTGGAAAGCCGCCTGCATCGAGTTGACATCCCGCACCTGGAGGGGCACGCCCGTGCGCATCAGCATCTCCAGCAACCGGAGGTGATTGCTGTGTTTGCGTTCCTCACCCAGCGACGGTGGCGGAACCACATAGGCCGCCGAGTACAGACGCTGTTTGCGGGCGAAAGCCTCACTGAGCACGGTGTTGTATCGGTCGAAGCTGTACGTCTTCCACGTCGGTGTGCCCAGTGACGCGGTGAGTAACTCCCACGTCGAGATCTTGTTGAAGATCTTGAACAGCAACGTCCGGAAGAACACCTCTTCGATGCTCTGATCTCCGCCATAGGACACGTGCGTGATGAGGTACTGACTGACCCGGTCAGCGGCTCGGTAGCAGTTGGTGAACCGGTGCGCGCTCAAAATCGGGTCTTGAGTCCAAGGTCCCGGCAGGCCGGCGATACGCGCCTCGTAGATCCCCTGACGCGCGGCGGCGAAAGTCCAGTACGTGTCGAACACCACGGTGGGAGACAGCCGCCTGCCCGCAATGATCACCTGTGGTGGCCGCTCACCGTACCCGGCCAGCCTCTCTTCCGGAAAGCTGCTGGTGGGCACGTCCTGCCGAGGCTGCGCCGGCGTTGTCGCGGTGATCAATTCTGCCGCCTCCTGTGACGCGATTCGCGTAACGTGTTGCACTATACAGCTATGCAGAGCGAGGCAGCGGACGACCGGCGGTCGCTTTCGGCCGCAATCTTCGGTAATCGCGCCGCAGCAGACGTGATCCGGGCGATCGTTGACCTGACCCAGGCAGGCAATCAAGGCGTGACCACCCGTATGATTGCCCGGCATGCCGGTCTGGGCGACAGCATCGTGCGCCCGGTGATGCTGCGTCTCCAGTCCGCCGGCACGCTCGCGACCCGGCCCCGCGACCACGGGTCACGGTCTGCGTTGCATTACGAAGTTCAGCCCGGCGATCTGTGGGATGCCTTGCGGCGAGTCACCGAAGCGCTGCCCGGATAGGCACGCCGCGATACGCCCGCACTACGGAATCGGGCGAAGAGGTGCTGGACGTCGCTACCTGGAGGCCGGGCTAACGGCGTACCGCGAGTTTGCGTTTGATCAGCTCATCGGCGATGAATGCGTGAACCTGCTCGATCGGGGCGTCGGGCACCGCCACGGCGATGTCAGGGTGCTCTCGCATCAAGGACCGGTAGCCCAACGCGATGGCATCAGTGTTGTTCTCGTCGTCTCGGTGGGGATCCAGGAAGACGAAGACCACAGCCGCGGTGATCGGCATCCATACGACCTCGATCAGTCGGCGAAAATCGGCCTCGGCGAGACCCGATCGCGGGACCGCGCCGCCGTACCAGCCGTACGCGACGGTGGACCACCACCAGCGATCCAGCACTAGCGCTTTGACCTCGGCCGCAGCAACGAGCGCGTCGTGGTTCTCGGCATGGCAGGCGAGATGCGCCAGCTGCCGAGCAAGCCCCGACACGGGTCCCTCGTGCTCGAGCAGCGAATAGACGCCTCGCGTGAACGGTGTAGATCCAGAGGGCATGTGAACCAGATCCGCAGAAGCCGACTCGACGACCTGGGTCAACATGTCCAGCTGGGTGCTTTTACCGGCACGGTCCAGACCCTCGAAGACGATCACGGAACCCGGTATCAATTTCAGCAAAGAATCTTCCACATCTGAGACTGTGGATGGCTGATTGCCGTCAGCGAAAGACCAGAATCCCCTATCGGACAGAGCCTCTCGCTCCGCTGGCACAGCATTGACCTGGGTGGAGCGAGTCTTCGGCTACGGCGTCGCGCTCGCCTACGCCGGGCACACCGAAACTCCGAACGATGCGGGCACCACCGCCCGCTGTGTCAAAGCCAGCCTCGAGGAAGTCGCTACTGCCCTGGCTGCGCTGAGCGGGGAGGCTCATCCGCTGGCCCTGAGCGAAGACGGATTGGGCCAGCGGGTCGAGGTGCTACCGCGATGTGGATTTTGGATTTCGTGTAGCGGTAGTTGCTAGTACGGCAGCCGCCATTCGTGATCATGGCTGGAGTTCGAGGGTGAGGCGGCGGGCATAGTGGGCTCGTCTGGCTCGTGCCTGGTGACGGCGC
>NZ_JBIRWQ010000065.1:0-8528 GCF_044388125.1 Actinoplanes sp. NPDC020271 | reverse complement strand
GATTCACCACCGCACCATGCGAAACCCCCACACCCTTCGGCACACCCGTCGACCCCGACGTGTAAATCACGTACGCCAGAGCAGCCGGATCGACGCAGGCGGGAAGCGCGATTTCCGGGCCGGCCTCCTCGGACGGCCGCACCAGGCGCACCCCGGGCAGCGGGCGGTCGGCGACGACCACGTTCGCGCCGGTGTCGGCGAGCATGAACGCGACCCGCTCGTCCGGCAGGTCCGGCCCGATCGGCAGGTACGCCGCACCGGCCTTCCACACCGCGAGGATCGCGGTCACCAGCTCCGTGCCGCGGGGCAGGCGGAGACCGACCACCGACTCGGCGCCCACCCCGTGCCGGACCAGCGCCCGCGCCAGGCGCTCCGAAGCGGCGCCCAGTTCGGCGTATGACATCTCGGTGTCCTCGAACACCAGCGCGGACGCGTCCGGGGTCTGCCGCACCCGCTCCTCGAACATGCTGACGACCGACGAGGCGGGCAACTCCGCCGCGGTGTCGTTCCACCCGTACAGGATCCGGTCGCGCTCGTCGGCGCCGACCACGTCGATCTCGTGCAGCCGCAGCCCGGGGTCCGCGGTGACGGTGTCGAGCACGCACACCCACCGGCCGGCGATCGACTCGAGCGAGGCCGGGTCGAACAGGTCGGCGGACGCGACCATCCAGCCGCCCAGCCCGGCGGGGCGCCCGTGCTCGTCGAAACGTTCGGCGAGCGTCAGTTCGAGGTCGAACTGGGACGACGACATCCCCGCGTCGGAGCGCCAGGACGCGGTGGTCACGTCCGCCAGGTCCAGGGCGCCGCGGTCGTTGTTCTGCACGGTGAGCATCACCTGGAACAGCGGATGCCGCGACAGCGACCGTTCCGGCGCCAGTTCCTCGACGATGCGCTCGAACGGCACGTCCTGGTGCGCCATCGCCTCCAGCGACGTCTCCCGGACCCGGGCCAGAACCTGCCGGAAATCCGGGTCACCCGCCAGATCCGTACGAATCACCAGCGTGTTGACAAAGAACCCGACCAGATCGTTCAACGCCTCATCGGTACGCCCGGCCACCGCCGAGCCGATCGGAATGTCGACACCCGCACCCAGCCGCGACAACGTCACCGCCAGCACGGCCTGCACCACCATGAACAGCGTCACGCCCTCGGACCGAGCCAGCCCGGCCAGCCGCTGGTGCGTCGCGGCCGAGATCGACAGCGGCAGGGCATGCCCGCGCCGGGTCGCGACGGCGGGTCGCGGCCGGTCGGCCGGCAACGTCAATTCCCCGGGTACGCCGTCCAGCGCCCGCCGCCAGTAGCCGAGCTGTGCCGCCAGCGGGCTGTCCGGGTCGTCTTCGGCGCCGAGCAGGCCGCGCTGCCACAGGGTGTAGTCGGCGTACTGCACCGGCAACGGCTCCCAGTCCGGGGCGGCGCCACGGCGCCGCGCCGCGTACGCCCGTGACACGTCGCGCCCGAGCGGAGCCATGGACCAGCCGTCACCGGCGATGTGATGCACCACCAGCAGCAGCACCCGCTCGCCCGTACCGGACTCGAAGAGCGCGACCCGGATCGGCAGTTCCGCGGAGAGGTCGAACGCGTGCTGCGCGGCCACCTCGACCGCGGCGCTCAGGTCGTCCGTCCGGACCCGGTGCACCTGCCAGTCCAGGTCCCGCACGTCGATGATCCGCTGGTACGGTTCGCCGTCCACCGACGGGAAAACGGTGCGCAGCGACTCGTGTCGTTCCAGCACGTCGTGCAGAGCCGCGTTCAGCGCCGCCACGTCGAGGTCACCGGTCAGGCGGATCGCGACCGGGATGTTGTAGGTGCCGCTCGGTCCCTCCAGCTGCGCGAAGAACCAGAGCCGGCGCTGGGCGAACGACAGCGGCACCCGGTCCGGGCGGGCGGCGGTGGCCAGCGGGAGCCGTGCCGCACCGAGGTCGCCGGCCAGCCGTACGGCCAGACCGGCCACGGTCGGCGTCTCGAACAGCGCTTGCAGCGGCAGCTCCAGCCCGAGCATCGCCCGGATGCGGGACACCAGCCGGGTGGCGAGCAGCGAGTGCCCACCGAGGTGGAAGAAGTCGTCGTCGACACCGATCGATTCCAGCCCGAGCACCTCGGCGAAGATCCCGCACAGCAGTTCCTCCCGCACCGTGGCGGGCCGCCGGCGGGCAGGCGCGGCGGCCGCGGCGTAGTCCGGTGCGGGTAGCTTGCGGCGGTCCACCTTGCCGTTGATCGTCAGCGGGAACGCGTCCAGCGGCACGACGGCGGCCGGCACCAGGTAGCCGGGAAGGTGGCCGGCGACGTACTCCCGAAGCTCACTCTCCAGGTCACTGTGCCCGGCCGCCGGCACCACGTACGCGACGAGGCGTACGTCCGCCGGATCGTCCGCCCGGGCAACCACTTCGGCCTGGGCCACCGCGGGGTGGCCGGTCAGAACGGCCTGGATCTCACCCAGCTCGATCCGGAACCCCCGAATCTTCACCTGCTGGTCGGCGCGGTCGAGGAAGAGCAGGTGGCCCTCGCCGGTCCAGCGGACCCGGTCACCGGTGCGGTACATCCGCTCGCCCGGCTCGAACGGGCAGGCCACGAAGCGTTCGGCGGTGAACGCGGCACGCCCGGCATACCCCCGGGCCAGGCCCGCGCCGGTGGTGTAGAGCTCGCCGGGCACCCCGATCGGCACCGGTCGCAGCGACTCGTCGAGCACGTAGACGCCGCTGGCCGTGACCGGCTCGCCGATCGGCACGCTGCCGCCGTCGCGCAGCTCGTCGCCGCGCACGGCGTGCGTCGTGGTGAAGACCGTGCACTCGGTGGGGCCGTACACGTTGGTCAGCGCCACCCCCGGCAGTTCGTCGAGCAGCCGCAGGCAGTGCGCCGGGGACAGCCGGTCGCCACCCGCCCACACCTGGCTCAGGCCGGAAAGGGCCCGCACGTCGACGTCGATCACCTCGTGGAACAGGCCGGCGGTCAGCCAGGCGATCGTGACGCCGTACTCGGTCAGGAAGTCCCGCAGTTCGCTGACCGACTGCTCGTCGCGGCCGGGGATCGCCAGGGTCGCGCCGTTGAGCAGCGCACCCCACACCTCCAGCGTGCTCGCGTCGAAGGAGACCGAGGCCATCTGGCTGATCACATCGCCGGCACGCACGTCCACATGCCGGGCCACCCGGTCCACACCCTGATGCAGAACAACCACACCCTTGGGTACGCCGGTGGAACCGGACGTGTAGATCACGTGCGCCGGATGCCCGGGCAGGAGCGTGCGCGCCGGCGGGGTCGCGTCGAGCAGGTCGAGCGTGACGGCCGTGACCGGGTCGTCGAACGACACCACGGTCACCCCGAACCCGGCGACCCGGACCTGTTCGTCTCCGTCGGTCAGCACCACCGTCGCGGCCGAGTCCCGCAGCATCAACGCGACGCGTTCCGCCGGGTAGCCCGCGTCGATCGGCACGTACGCGCCACCGGCTTTGAGGATGCCCAGCCAGGCGACGATCAGCTGGGGACCGCGCCCCATCGCGACCGCGACCGTGGTGCCGGCGGACACCCCGAGCCCGATCAGGTGGCGGGCGAGCTGGTTGGCCCGGTCGTCCAGCTCGCGGTAGGTCAGCCGGAACCCCGGGCCGACCAGTGCAGCGGCGTCCGGCGTGCCGGCCACCCGAGCCTCGAACAGGTCCGGGATGCTGCCCCGGCCCGAGCTGCCGGCGCCGCGGCTCCAGGGCCCGGTGACCATCCGCTGCTCGTCGGCGTCGGCGACCACGACCCGGCTCAGCGGGGTGTCCGGGGCGTCGGCCACCGTGCGCAGCACGTTCAGCCAGCCGCGGGTCAACCGCTGGGCGGTGCCGGGCTCGAACAGGTCCGCCGAGGCCAGCACCGCGCCCCGGACGCCGCCGGGCACACCGCCCGGGCCGAGGTTCTCCTCCACCAGGAAGTCGAGGTCGAACTTGGCCATTGCGGCATCCGGCGGCAGCTGCGCGGCCGGCTCGGCGACCAGCCAGGAGGACCGGCGCGCGACCGTCTGCACGGTCAGGACGACCTGGAAAAGCGGGTGCCGGCCGTGGACGCGTTCCGGCGCGAGCTCCTCGACCAGCCGCTCGAACGGCACATCCTGGTTGTCGAACGCCGCGAGCCCCGTGGCCCGGACCCGGCCCAGCACGTCGCGCAGCGCCGGGTCGCCGGTCAGGTCGGCCCGGATCACCAGTGTGTTCACGAAGAACCCGACGAGATCCTCGAGCGCCTCGTCGGTCCGGCCGGCAACGGTCACCCCGAACGGGACGTCGGTGCCGGCGCCGAAGCGGGACAGCGTCACCGCCAGCGCGCCCTGCAAGATCATCGAGAGGGTGACGCCCTCGTGCCGTGCGGTTTCCAGCAGGCGGCGGTGCAGGTCCGCCGGGATGTCCACCGGCACCCGGTGCCCGCGGTGCCCCGGCTGGGCACGGCGGGCATGGTCGTACGGCAGGTCCAGCTCCGCCGGCGCCCCGGCCAGCGCCTCCCGCCAGTAGGCGGCCTGCGCCGACAGGCGTTCCTCGCTGAGCACGTCACGCTGCCACAGGGCGTAGTCGGCGTACTGGACCGGCAGCGGGGACCACTGCGGGGCGGCGCCGGCGAGCCGGGCGGCGTAGGCCTGCGACAGGTCCCGCTGCATCGGGCCCATCGACCAGCCGTCCCCGGCGCTGTGGTGCATCACCAGCAGCAGGGTCTGCGTGCCGGTCTCCGTCTCGAACAGCCATGCGCGGATCGGCAGGTCGGTGGCCAGGTCGAAGGGGAGCTGTGCCGCCTCGTCCAGCACGCGGGTCAGCTCGTCCGCGGCGACCGGGCGCCGTTGCAGCGACCAGTCGACGGCACCGGGCTCCAGGATGAGCTGGTACGGCTCCCCGTCCGCGGCCCGGATCAGCGTGCGCAGCGGCTCGTGTCTGTCGATCACGTCGCGGAACGCCTCGGTCAGCGCACCGGGTTCGAGCCGCTCGGCCGGGCGGATCGTGGTGCGCATGTTGTAGTTGGCGCTCGGCCCCTCGAGCTGTTCGACGAACCAGAGGCGGTGCTGCTCGAAGGAGAGCGGCAGTCGTCCGGGCCGCTGCGCGGCACGTAACGGCACGCGTACCCGGTCCACCTCGTCGCCGGCCAGCCGGGCGGCCACGCCGGCCACCGTCGGCGCCTCGAACAGGGCCCGCAGCGTCAACCCGGCCCCGAAGACCGAGCGGATGCGCGACAGCAGCCGCACGGCCAGCAGTGAGTGTCCGCCGAGACGGAAGAAGTCGTCGTCGACACCGACCGACTCCACACCCAGCACCTCGGCGAACGCCGTGCAGAGCAGTTCCTCCCGCACGGTGGCCGGTGCCCGGTCGCTCCCCGTGGCGTACTCCGGCGCCGGCAGGGCCGCGCGGTCCAGCTTGCCGTTGGCGTTCAACGGCAGTTCCGGCAGGTGCACGACCGCGGCGGGCACCAGGTACGCCGGCAGCCGCTCGGCGACGAAGCCGGTCAGGTCCCCGGTGTCCCCGTCGGCGACGACGTACGCGACCAGCCGCTTGCCGCCCGGGCTGTCGTCGCGGGCGATCACCGCCGTGCGCACGACCGCGGGATGGGTCAGCAGGGTCGCCTCGATCTCACCCGGCTCGATCCGGAAGCCACGGATCTTCACCTGATCGTCGGCACGGCCCGCGTAGGCCACGTGGCCGTCCGCCGTCCACCGGGCCAGATCGCCGGTGCGGTACATACGCTCACCGGCCCCGAACGGGTTCGCCACGAACCGGGATCCGGTCAGGCCCGCCCGGCCCGCGTAGCCACGCGCCAGCCCGGCCCCCGCCACGTACAGCTCGCCCACCACCCCGACCGGCACCGGGGACAGGCTGCTGTCGAGCACGTACGCCCGCGTGTTGGCCACCGGCCGGCCGATCGTCGGCTGGTCACCGGTCAGGCGGCCGGTCAGGGCGTCGACCGTGGCCTCGGTCGGGCCGTAGAAGTTGTAGGTGGCGGTCTCCGGCACGGCGACGAGCGCGCGCCAAAGCGGCTCGCTGATCGCCTCGCCGCCGAGCGACAGGACCTTCGGCCGGTGCCGCGGATCGGTCAGCAGCCCGGCCGGGAGCAGTTGCTGGGCGTACGAGGGTGTGACGTCGAGGAAGTCGAGCCGCCGGGTGGCGACATATTCGACGAACGCGTCCGGGTCACTGCGGGTGTCGTCGTCGAGGACGTGCAACTCGTGACCGTCACCGAGCAGCAGCACGCCTTCCAGGGAGGTGTCGAAGGAGAACGCCGCGCTCAGGCCCGCGCGCAGCCGTACCCCTCCGGCGTCGGTCACGTAGCCGGCGCGGTGATGGGCGAAGAGGTTGACCACGCCGCGGTGCTCGATCAGGGCGCCCTTGGGCGCACCTGTCGAACCGGAGGTATAGAGCAGGTAGGCGCAGTTGTCCGGGCGGAGCGGCGCGAGCCGGTCCGCGTCGGTGACGTCGGTGCCGGCCAGGTGCGCCAGCCGGCCGGCCGTCGCCGCGGCGTCGAACACGAGAACCGGGAGGCCCGTGGGCGACGCGGCGTGCACGCCCTCGGCAGCAGCGGCGGCTGTGGTCACCACCAGCGCGGGTGCGGCGTCGCGGAGCAGGAATCCGATCCGCTCACCCGGCAGGTCCGGGTCGACCGGCAGGTACGCGGCGCCGGCCTTCCACACCGCGAGGATCGCCACCACCATGTCCGCCGAGCGCGGCAACGCCAGCGCCACCACCGACTCCGGTCCCGCGCCACCGTCGATCAGCAGCCGTGCCAGCCGGTTCGCCGCTGCGTTCAGCTCCGCGTAACTCGCCCGGTACGAGTCACCGAAGACCAGCGCCGGCGCTTGCGGGGTACGTCGTACCTGCCGCTCGAACAGCTCCGGGAAGGTGGCGGCCGGCGTGGGCAGCGCGGTGTCGTTCCAGTCGTGCACGATCCGGTCCCGGTCGGCGGCGCCGACGACGGGGAGCGTGTTCAACCCGGCGTCGTTGTCGCCGGCGAGCGTGTCGCTCAACGCGCCGGCCAGGTTCTCCACCGCGGTTCGCAGCAGCCGGCCGATGGCGCCCGGGTCGTGCGGCGTGACCACCTCGACGGTGAAGCTGAGCCCGTCGGCGCCGTGGTCGTTGACCGAGACGCTCAGCGGGTAGTTGTCCCGCTCGCGGGTGGCGACGGCGCGGATGCCCAACTCGGCCCAGTCGCCGGGGCGGGTGGCGACGCGGTCGGTGTGGCGGTAGTTGAACAGTGACGTGAACAGCGGGGCGTTGCCGGTGATGCCGCTGGCCTGCTGCGCCAGGACCAGCGGGGCGTGCTCGTGTTCCAGCAGGGCGGCGAGCTGGCTGCGCATGGCGTCGACGGCGGCGCGGGCGCCGGCATCGCGGGTGCGGACACGTACCGGCAGGGTGTTGATGAACGGCCCGACCACCCGGTCCGACCCGGCGCCGGCGGTCAACCGGCCGAAGAGGACGGTGCCGAAGACGACGTCGTCGCGGCCGGACAGCACCGACAGCACCCGTGCCCAGGCCACGTGCAGGATGGTGGCGGTGCTGACGCCGAGACTCTGGGCGAGGTCACGCAGCCGCGCGGCCAGGTCCGGGTCGAGGACGATCCGCTCGTGACGGATGCCGGTGCCGTCGCCGAGGACCTCGGTCAGCCCGTACGGCGCGGTGGTCTCGGTGACGTCGCCGAGCAGTTCGGCGAAGTACCGTTCGTGTTCGGCCCGGTCCACCCCGTTCCGGGCCTGCGCCACGAAGTCGCGGAACGGCAGCGCCGGGGCCAGCGAGGCACCGTCACCGGCCAGCACCGCCCGCAGCTCCCGGACCAGCACCTCCATGCCCAGGTGGTCCTGAACCATGTGGTGGATGCGGACCGCACCGAGCCGGCGACCGCCGGGGAGCGCGGCGACGTGCAGGTCCATCAGAGGTGCGCGGCCCATCGGCATCGCCGGTCCGGCGAGGCGGACCAGCGTGGCGGCCCGGTCGGGGTCGTCCGCGTCGAGGACGTGTTCCACGACGGGAAGTTGCACCTGCCGGCACACCACTTGCACGGGTTCGGGCAGGCCGTCCCAGAAGACAGCGGTCCGGTAGATGTCGTGCCGGTCGATCACCTGCTGCAAGGCGCGAGCGAAGGTATCCAGACGCTCCCGCGAGTCGAACTCCAGAACCTGCTGCGAAACGTAGACATCCACGCCGTCACCGGCCATCAAATGATGGAAGAGCATGCCCTCCTGCAACGGCGCCAGCGGATACAGATCCGCCACATTCGCCGCACCACCCGGCACCGCGGCCACCACCCGATCCAACTCGGCCTGCGACAACGCCACCATCGGCACCATGTCCGGCGTAACCCGCCCCACACCCCACGGGATGAGACTCCGCGGCGCAGTGACCTGCTCACCACCAGCACTGGCCGCCAACCCCACCGGCGTCGGCGACTCGAACAACGCCCGCACCGACACCGTCAGACCACGTTCCCGCAACACCTGCACCAGCCGCACCGCCAGCAGCGAATGCCCACCCAACTGGAAGAAGTCATCATCGACACCGACCGACTCCACACCCAGCACCTCAGCGAACGCAGCA
>NZ_JBIRWQ010000064.1:0-9303 GCF_044388125.1 Actinoplanes sp. NPDC020271 | reverse complement strand
CGCTCACGCAGCTCATCGGGGTACTTCTTCGGTGCCGCCATAGCGAGATTCTCTCCCAGGTTTGGATGTCTCCATCAAACCCGGGGCGGAACAGATCGTAGTCCGGAAAAGTGTCGGTCATCGCCAGTGCCGCGACCTCCGGCCGGCGCAACAGATCGGTGTCACCCGCGGCGAAGGCGCCCGGGATGCTGGTCCGGGTGCCGGGCGCGTCGACCTTCGCGTGGTTCTCGCCGGGCGGCATGAGCGGTGGTCATCGGAGGTGCCGCTCTCCTGGAGGAGGATGAGGCGGTTGCTGGACGGTTCCGTCGTCCGGCAACCGGCGGGGACAGCGGTGGGGCTATGAGCGGGTAAGAGCTGCGGCGAGTGCGTCGCGCAGATCCGCAGGGTCCGGGAGCGGGCCAGGGCGTCCGTCGCGGCGGACGTAGAGCCGGCAGGTCAGCGCGGGTGGCTGGTCGTCGGGCGCCACGATGTCGGTGCCGTTGATGCGGATGGCAGGGGAGCCGACGAAGCCTTCCTGGGCGGCTTCCTCTTCGGTGACGACCTGCAGCGTCTCCATGCCGGTCGGGTCCAGTCCCGCTTCGGTCAGTGCTGCTTGCGGCATGGTCCTGGCCTTGCCGTGGGAGGGGCACCCCGACCACCAGAGCAACTCGACACGGGGCGCAGCCATCAGAGGGTCCACTTGATCGTGCACCCGATGGGCCGGGTCTGCGCCGGCAGCGCAGGTTACCGGCCAGCACGGCGTCCAGCGCAGCCCGCAGCCACTGGGCGTCGAGGTTCTCGTCGTCGATCAGGTAGAAATAAAAAACACATTGCCGCAGGTGAATAGCATGATCGATTCTTACGCCCTTGTACCGATCGTGTCGGCTGTCCTACGGTCGGCCGTGGATTTACACAGTGGAGGCATGTATGACTGACACGGTTCCCGCGTACCCGTTCGCTCGTCCCACCGCTCTCGATCCGCCCGCCGAATGGGAGCGGTTGCGCAGCGAATGCCCCGTTTCCAAAGTTCGGATGGTCACCGGCGACGAAGCCCTGCTGATCACCCGCTACGGCGACGTCCGTGAACTGCTGAGCGACCCGCGATTCACGCACAGCCTGACCGAGGCCGATGCCGCACAGATCTCCACCTCGGAGGACGGCATCTTCAACCGCAGCGAGGCCACGATGACCGCCGGCCCTGGCCACCAGCGCTGGCGGCGCATGATGAACAAGTCTTTCACCGTCAAGCGCGTGAATGCGATGCGCCCGCGGATCACCGAGATCGCGAATAAGCTGATCGACGACCTGATCGCCGGTGGGCAGCCCGGCGATCTGCAGGCGACGCTCGGTTTCCCGCTTCCGGTCTTCGTGATCTGCGAATTGCTCGGCGTCGACCCCAATTACCGCGACAAGTTCTCGCACTGGTCCGACGCGATGCTGAACCTGGACAGATTCTCGCAGGCCGAGACGGCCAAGGCCGCGATGGAATTCCAGGAGTTCATGGTTCAGCACGTGCTCGACAAGCGGGCCGAGCCCGGCGACGACCTGCTCAGCGAGCTGGCCGCGATCGTCGACAGCCAGGACGGGCGGATGACCGAGGCCGAGCTCGTCTACACCGCGCAGGGACTGCTGGTGGCCGGGCACGAGACCACCGCCAACATGATCGGCAAGATGGTCTCGATGCTGCTCGCCGACCGGGCGAACCGCTGGGAGCGGCTCGTCGCCGACCGCAGCCTGATCAACCCGGCGGTGGAGGAGGCGCTGCGGCTCGACGCCAGTTCGAGCATCGACCTGCCGCGCTACATCTCCGAGGACATCGAGATCGCCGGCTGCCCGATCAAGGCGGGGACCACGGTGATGGCCAGCCTCTCCTCCGGCAACCGGGACGAGACGGTTTACGAGGATGCCGCCGAGATGCGCCTCGATCGCGTTCCCAACCCGCATCTCGCCTTCGGCGCCGGCCCCCATTCGTGTCTCGGACAAGCCCTTGCGCGTACGGAACTGCAGGTCACGCTCGCAGTCCTGCTCGACCGCCTGCCCACGCTCGACCTCGCCGTCGAAGTGCCGGAACTCCGTCGCCGGACCGGCCTGATCGTCGGCGGCATCGAGGAGGTCCCGGTCCGGTGGTGACGAGGATCGAGCTGGACGAACCCAAGTGCATCGCGGCCGGCCAGTGCGTGATGACCGCGCCGGACGTCTTCGACCAGCGCGACGAGGACGGGGTGGCGATCATCCTGGAGCCGACGCCCGGGCCGGAGCACCTGGACGCGGCCCGTGACGCGGTCGCGGTCTGCCCGGCGGCGGCACTCCAGCTCATCGAGATGTGAGAATGCACGGCGGCCGCCCCGGCCGCGACCGCCTCGCTCCCACGTGGTCCGCGGGACGGAACCTAGCGCACGACGCGGGCGACGAGTCCGTTCGCGGCGACGGACTCGATCGCCGGGCGGGGCTGCGGGGCATCCTCGGCCCACCAGCGCGTCACCGACTGCACGCCCGGCCCGACCAACTCCAGATCGGGCCGGGCGAACAGTGCTCGCAGTTCATCACCGGTGCGGTCGCGCCACTGACGTTCCATCACCGCTCGCAGCGCCGCGACCTGCTCGGCCGGCATGTACTCCGGGGTCGCGCAGGAAGCCGCGACGAGACTGCCGGCCGGCAGGGCGTCGATCAGCGTGTTCAGGATCGCCACCGGATCGTCGTCGTCGCGGATGAAGTGCAGGACGGCGATCAGCAGCAACCCGACCGGCTCCCCGAGATCCAGCGTGTCCTTCAACTCCTGAGAGCCGAGGATCGCCTGCGGATCACGAAGATCTGCTTCGAGGTACGTCGTTCTCCCCGCCTCCGTGCCGGTCAGCAGCGCCCGTGCGTGGACCAGGACGAGCGGGTCGTTGTCGACGTAGACGATCCGCGCCGACGGGTCGGCCGTCTGCGCGATCTCGTGCGTGTTCGGTGAGGTCGGGATGCCGGTGCCGATGTCCAGGAACTGCCGGATGCCCTGACCGGCCATGAACCGCACCGCGCGGTGCATGAAGAACCTGTTCTCCAGGGCGCTGAGCCGTGCGGTCGGATGCCGTTTCTCGATCTCGTGCGCGGACTGCCGGTCGGCCTCGAAGTTGTCCTTGCCGCCGAGCAGGTAGTCGTAGCGCCGGGCCGGATGTGCGATCGAAGTGTCGATCCTGGAATGTTCAGTCACGATTGGTTCCCTTCCGCACCGGCCAAGCGATTCACGTAGATCGTAACCACGACGATCAGAAAATGTGGGGCACGCCGGCCGCCGCTGGACCAGACTCGACGGCATGAACACCGAGGTGCGCAGCGTGGCCGAGCTGAAGGCTCTGACCGCTTCCGGTCAGCCGGTCAAGTACGTGTGGTTCTGGGGCCACACCCCGTCGCGCGACGGTGAGGTCGGCGTGTCGTGCATGAGTCAGTGGTCGCCGGAAGGCTTCACGCTCGACGGCGTGCGGTTCGCGACGGCCGAGCACTACATGATGTGGCGCAAGGCCGCACTCTTCGGTGACACCGCATCGGCCGAGCGCATCGTCGCAGCTGGACACCCCCGCGACGCGAAGACCCTCGGCGGGCGGGTCACGCCGTTCGACCAGACGACGTGGGAGGAGAACCGCTTCGGGATCGTCGTCGCGGGCAACCTCGCGAAGTTCCGGCAGAACCCTTCGCTGGGCGCGCATCTGGCCGGCACCGGCGAGCGGGTGCTGGTCGAAGCCAGCCCGACGGACCGGATCTGGGGCATCGGGCTGACCCGGGACGACCCGCGCGCGTCCGATCCTGCCCAGTGGCGTGGGCTGAATCTACTCGGCTTCGCCCTGATGGAAGTCCGTGCGCGGCTCGCCGCCCGGCCGTCGTCATGATCCTTGCTCCAGGCGGCGGAAGACCGGTTCCGGGGCGGCGACGGTCGGGCCCGTGCCGAGCTGGGCGGTGAGGCGGGCAGCTCCGGCGGGGACGAACGGGGTCAGCTCGCGGGCGAGCCCGCGACAGGCGGCGACCAGCGTGGCGAGCACCTCGTCGAGCCGGTCGCCGGCCTGCTCGCGTCGGGCCTGCTCCCACGGCCGCTCCGACTCGACGAACCGGTTGGCGGCGGCGACCACGGCCCCGATGGCGTCCGTGGCGGCCCGGAAGTCGAACACACCCAGCGCCCGATCGATCGTGGACGGGAGCCGTGCGCACCGATCGGCCGGCTCGCCCGTGGCCGGCCGGTCCGGGACTGCGCCGCCGCGGAACTTGTGGACCAGGGTGACGACCCGGTTGACCAGGTTGCCCAACCCGTTGGCGAGATCCTGGTGGTAGCGGGTCAGCAGCCGCTGCTCGGTGAAGTCGGTGTCGCCGAGCGTGGCGACGTCGCGCAGCAGCCACCAGCGCAGCGCGTCCACGCCGAAACGGTTCACGAGCTCGTACGGGTCGACCGCGTTGCCCGCGCTCTTGGAGAGCTTCGCGCCGTCCACGGTCAGGTATTCGTGCACGGCGATCGCGGAGGGCAGCGGCTGACCGGTGGAGAGCAGCAGGGCCAGCCAGTGGACGGCGTGGAAGCGGACGATGCCCTTACCGATGACGTGCACCCGTTCCGCGCTTTCCCACCACCATTTCTGGTACGCGGTGTCGCCGCTGCCGTACCCCAGCGCTGTCACGTAGTTGGCCAGGGCGTCCCACCACACGTAGACGACCTGGGACGGATCGTCCGGGACCGGGATGCCCCACCCCGCGGCCCGGGACGCCGGCCGCGAGACGCTGATGTCGGCCGGCCCGGCCCGCACGAACGCCAGCACCTCGTTGCGGCGGGCGGGCGGTTCGATCCGGACCCGCCCCGACTCCAGCACGTCGAGCAGCTCCTCGCGATAGCGGGAGAGCCGGAAGAACCAGTTGGACTCGGTCACCGGCTGCGGGACGACCCCGTGCTCCGGGCACCGGCCGTCGGTCAGTTCGGCGACCTCGTAGAACTGCTCGCAGCCCGGGCAGTACAAGCCGCCGTAGTCACGCCGGTAGAAGTCGTCGCGGGCCGCGGTCTGCCGCCACAGCCGCTCCACGCCCGGCGCGTGGCGTGGATCGTTGCTGGTCCGGATGAAGTCGTCGAACGACAGGTCCAGAACTGCGGCGAGATCGGCGAACCGGTCCGCGTTGCGGGCGACGAACTCGGCGACCGGCACGCCCGCCTCGGCCGCCGCGGTCACGTTCTTCAGCGCGTTCTCGTCGGTGCCGGTCAGGAAACGGACCGGTTCGCCGCGCAGGCGCCGGTGACGCGCGAGAACATCCGCCTGCACCAACTCCAGCGCGTGGCCGAGGTGGGGCGTGGCATTGACGTACGGGATGGCGGTGGTGATGTAGAAACCGCGGGACTGAATCATGAGGGTCTCTCCGATCCGCCCCGAGTGACCAGGTCCTCGACCAGCCCCTGGACTCGGGGCTGGTGGTGGCGGATCAGCGCACGCCGGCAGGCCCCGGGACGGGGCGCATCATCCGAGCGGCGTGCGGCTGCATGACCGCCATGATGCCCGAAACCGGCGAGAAAGCGACGGCATTAATGCGGGCGGGGGCCCGCATCGTCGACGCGTCAGGGCAAGATGACGACCTGAGCCGCGTACGACAGACCGGCGCCGAAGCCGACGAGCAGCGCCGGACCCGTCGCGTCGGGCAGGGCCGCCATGGCCTGCGGGATGGAGGCCGCGCCGGTGTTGCCGTTGGTGGTGATGTCGGTGGCCACCCGCACGTGCGGGCCGAGATCCAGAGCCTTGGCGGTGGCCGAGATGATGCGCAGGTTCGCCTGGTGCGGGATGAAAGCCGCGAGGTCGGCCGCGGAGATGCCCGCCGCGTCCAGCGCACGCCTGGCCAGGTCGGGAACCACGGAAGTCGCCCAGCGGAAGACCTCGGGGCCGGCCATGCGCAGGAAACCCTCCTCGTCGAAGCGCAGCAGTTCGCTCCCGGAGCCGTCGGCGCCCCACACCACCGGGCCGACGTCGCACGACTCCGACGGACCGACGACCACCGCGCCCGCGCCGTCGCCGAAGAGGAACGCCGTGCCGCGATCGTGCTCGTCGACGATGTCGGTCATGCGCTCGGCGCCGACCAGGACCACGTAGCCGGCCGAGCCGCTCCGGACGAGGGCGTCGGCGGTGGCCAGCGCGTACGGGAAACCGGCGCATGCCGCCCCCAGATCCATCGCGGCCGCCTGGGTGGCCCCCAGCGCGGTGGCCACCAGCGGTGCCGCGGTGGTCGCGCCGCCGCGGTGGGACATCGTCGCCACCAGGACCGCCGAGACGTCGGACGGGTCGACGCCCGCGCCGGCCAGAGCCTTGGCGGCAGCCGCCGCGGCCATCATGACCAGATCCTCGTCAGGAGCGGCACGCCGGCGCGACTCGATGCCGCAGCGGCGGCGGATCCACTCGTCGCTCGAGTCGATCAGGGCGGCAATCGGCTCGTTGCCCACCTCGGCCCGCGGGCGGTACGAGGCGACGCTCAGGATGCGCGATCCGGGATGACCGGCGCGGCGCTGCAATGGTTGGGCCATAACCAGAATCCAAGCATGCCCGCCTGGGGGCACTCCGATTCTTATGTTCCTCGCCGGTAACCATTGTCAAGCTCCGCGGCCACGCCTAACGTTGAGCTCCAATGCGAGCTGGAATCACGTTTATGCCGAGGCGTGTCGTCATCAGTCCCGCATCCGAATTCCGTTATTGGTCGCAGTCTTCTCGCTGTTTTTCCAGCAACGTGCCATCGGTGGAATGCGCTCAGATCGACGAACGGGCCGGCCTGCCGTTCCATAAGCCCGTGTTCGAACTCGGTGGTGAATCCGGTGCGCCGGCGATTCGATCGCTCGGCTCCTATGTCGCTGCGTCGGCGCGCGGCCCGGCTCGCTCTCATGGTCGTGACGGAGGTCGAACAACGACCGTGCGAACCAGCCGGGACCGCGCGCCGTGCTGCCTGCCGGACCACAAGGCGGGCGCCCGCGAGCGCCGGCCAGGCCGTCGACGATGTCCTCGACCGTGCGCGGCAGCAACCGGGGAAGGATGTTGAAGCCGTCGACCGCGCGGTTCTCCACGTATCGCTGCCGTTCGCCGGCGATCTGACCGGAGTCGGCTGTGTCACCTCGCCGTCCGGAACCTGATGCGGCTACCGGCGGCGAAGGCCCCGCCGCGGGGCCTTCGCGGTTCAGTAGATCGCGCCCAGGTTCGCGAGCGTGAACAGGTGGTCCTCGATCGTCTGGTCCGCGGGCGGGACCGCCACCTGCACCGGCGTCCCGTAGTCGGAATAGCTGACGACCACGCCCGGTGACGTGACCCGGCTGAAGCGGCCGTCGACGTCCAGGTCGACGGTGGCCGCGGTGCGCGCCGTCGTCCACGGGAAGTCCGCCGCGAAGGCCGCGCCGCCCGACGGGACCGGCAGATGCACCCATTTGCCCAGATCGGCCGCGTACTGGCCGGGGTACATGCTGTCGGCCGGTTCGGCGGTCAGCCGTACGTAGACGTCGGTGCCGATCCGGCGTACGACATAGCCGTTCCCGGACAACTCCCAGTGACCGGTCGCCGGGTCGATCACCCCCGTGGCCCGCTGCCGCCGGCCGAAGACGATCGTGAACCGGGCGGACTCGCTGCCGAGCCGGGCGAGGGCACCGGCCAGGTCGGTCGAGGAGGACGCGGAGGACGCGGAGGACGCGGAGGACGCGGGCGTCGCCGCCGCGGTTCCGCTGCCGGGCGAACAGCCGGCCGACGTGAGCACGCCGGCCAGCAGGACGCCGCCGAGGACGTACCGCCGAAAATGATCAAACACGGCGGCAACTATAGGTGCTCAGAAGAAGGGGATCGGTCCCGCGACCGGGATGCGGTCGTCGACGTCGTAGGTCAGGCCGGAGGAGACCTCGACCACCCCGGCGATCTGACGGGACAGCCGCTCGACGAGTTCGGCCGAGGTGTACCGGCCGACCCGGCCGGAAAGGGTCACCACGCCGTTCTTGACGGAAACGGTCACGCTGGCCGTGTCGTCGACCAGGAACGCGCGCAGCACGCCGGTCTCCACGTCGAACTGGACGTCGGAATCCGGCCGCAGGTACGTCTTGAGCAGGTCACCGCGCGACACGATCCCGACCAGGCGCCCGAGGTCGTCGACGACCGGAAGCCGCTTGACGTGCTCGGCGTCCATCCGACGGGCGGCGGCGGCCACGGTCGTCGCGGGCATCGCCACGATCGGGGGTCCGCTCATCAACCCGGCCGCGGTGCGCGCGGACGCCTTGGCCCGCTCGTCCCGCCGCGCCCGGCGCTCGAAGATCCGCGGCTCCTCCTCGCCGGCGTACTCGATCTTGCGGAGCAGATCCGTCTCGGAGATCACCCCGATCACCCGGAGACCGGAGTCGACCACCGGCACGGCGCTGCACCGCCGCTCGATGATCAGGTCGACGACCTCCCGGTACGAGGCGTTCTCGTCCACCGAGACGACCGCCTTCGTCATCACGTCACCCACGGTCCAGGTCCTCATCGGTCCCTCCTCAGCTCTGCCTCCACCCTGGTCCTCCGACCGCCCGATCCCCAGGGCCGGAGGTCCCGTGCGAGCGGGCCCGCCCGGCACTGCCGCCGAACCGGTGACCGGCGTGACGATCAGGGCATGCGAACCCTTGTCGTGTACGAGTCCATGTTCGGCAACAGCGCGAAGGTGGCCGAGCTGATCGCGGCGGGCCTCGCCGGGCAGGGCGAGGTCACCCTCACCGACGTCCGTGAGATGCCCGCGCCGGTCGGCTTCGACCTGCTGGTGCTGGGCGGGCCCACGCACGCGTTCGGGATGAGCCGCCCGGCCACCCGCGCCGACGCCGCCCGCCAGGGCACGGTCCGGCCGGGCGCGCAGACGTCCGGCATCCGCGAGTTCCTGGACGGCGCGCCGCAGCTCGCCGGGATCGCGGTGACCGCTTTTGACACCCGGATGAACACCGCGTTCCTGCCGTCCGGGTCGGCGGCCCGCAAGGCGCTGCGCCGGCTGCGGGGCCTCGGCGGACGGCAGATCGCCGAGGCCGAGAGCTTCCGGGTCACGTCGGCGCAGGGCCCGCTCGCCCCGGGCGAGGCCGAGCGCGCCCGCCGGTGGGGTGCGACCCTGGCCGGTTTCCTCGTTCCCGCACGTGCACCGGGCCGGGCGTGCTGACCGCCCCTTCAAGCCATGCCCCGAGTGTGCGCCTCCGGCAACGACGAAAGGCCCCGCCGCGTGGCGGGGCCTTGTCGTGTCAGCAGCCCAAGTCCTGGGTTCAGTAGCCGAAGTCCTGGGTGTAGTACGGCGCGCCGTTCTGGGCGTAGACGGCGGCGGTGCCGACGGTCTTGGAGCGGCAGTTGAGGATGTTGG
>NZ_JBIRWQ010000063.1:0-9433 GCF_044388125.1 Actinoplanes sp. NPDC020271 | reverse complement strand
ACGTGATCTCATCCGCCGTCTTCGGCTCCACAGAGGCCGATCACGATGCGAATCCCCAGTTCAGAGCCCTGCCGTCCGACAACGCAATGGCCCTGCCTGCGACCCTTCGCTGCTACGCCTCGATCGATCAAGAACCACGGGAGACGCCGCCGCAGCCACCTCCGCCTTCGATATCAACCTCGGCCGGAAAGATCCATTACCAGAACCTACGACGATCAGCGCCGCAGTCACACCAGATATCAACCCGGCCAACGTTCGTGGTCACGGCACTAGTGTTCTGTGCCAGAAATTCGGCTATAAAATCGTGCGAGTGATTCGAGGATCTCTTCTGCGGTCTTGGTCCAGATGAACGGGCGTGGGTGGGTGTTCCAGTCGGCGATCCAGTCTCGGATGTCGGCTTCCAGGGCTTGAACGCTCTTGTGTGCGCCGCGGCGGATCTTCTGGTCGGTGAGGAATCCGAACCAGCGTTCGACCTGGTTGATCCAGGACGAGCCGGTCGGGGTGAAATGCATGTGGAACCTGGGATGCCGGGCCAGCCAGGCCCGGATCGCCGGGGTCTTGTGCGTGCCGTAGTTGTCGCAGACCAGGTGAACGTTCAGGCCGGCGGGCACCTGGTTGTCGATGGTGATCAGGAACTGCTTGAACTCGGTGGCCCGGTGCTGACGGTGCAGTTCACTGATCACCGTGCCGTCAGCGATGTTGAACGCCGCGAACAGGCTGGTGATGCCGTTGCGGTAGTAGTCGTGGGTGCGCCGTTCGGGCATGCCCGGCATCATCGGCAGGACCGGCTGGGACCGGTCGAGGGCCTGGATCTGAGACTTCTCGTCGACGCACAGCACGACCGCCCGTTCGGGCGGGTGGTGGTAGAGGCCGACGACGTCGACGACCTTCTCGATGAACTGCGGGTCGGTCGACAGTTTGAAGGTGTCCGTCCGGTGCGGCTTGAGGCCGAAATCGCGCCAGATTCTGCCGATCGTCGACTTCGACAGCCCGGACTTCTCGGCCATTGACGCCCGCGACCAGTGGGTAGCGTCGCGGGGAGTCTGTTCCAGGGTGTCGACGACGACCTGTTCCACCTGATCGAGAGTGATCGATGGTGGCCGGCCCGGCCGTTGTTCGTCGATCATGCCGTCCAGGCGTTCGGCGAGGAACCGGCGTCGCCACTTGCCCACGGTCGACAGGTGCACCGCCAGTTTCCCTGCCACCTCGACGTTAGACAGACCGTCGGCGCAGGCCAGCACGATCTTCGCCCGCATCGCCAGGACCTGCGACGACTTCGCACGCCGGGCCCAGCGCAGCAACGTCGCCCGTTCCTCGTCCGACAGCGCCAACGGGGCAGTGGGACGTCCTGTCCTCGGCATTCAAACAGGCTACACCGACTTATCAGGCGAATTTCTGGCGCAGAACACTAGCGTGGCGGCATCATCGATTGTGCGCTCATCGGCATGAGCGTTAGTCGTGGATAGTCCACGCATCCCCTGGCAGCCAATGCGAGAGATCGTCAAGCGCCTCAGCAGGGTAGAAGATCGGCCGTGTCAAGAGCCGGTCGCCATCCCGCTGAACGTTGATCGTTACGCCGAGCGATTCCGAGGCAGGTACGCCTGCGCTCACATAGACCATATCGGTCTCGAGGCCGGTCTCGGCGCGGTCTATCATCCATTGCTCCAGCGCCGAAGGCAGCCGGCCGACCAATGCTGTGCCGGCCACTGACACCTGCGGCCCGCACAGCGCATCCACCGCAACGCCCGCAAGCCCTTCGTCTCGGTAATAGAGGTGCAAGCCGAACGCTGAGTAGCGCTCTTCCGTGACCTCGTAGGCGCTCGAATCTGCGGGCTTACGGTATCGGCGCTGCTCAGCCTCCGTGGTGACGGCGCTCATCACGTCGGCAACATCTTCGGGACTCATTCCAAAGCGCAGCGACCCCACCGCCACGAACGGCTCCGACAGCCACTGCTGTCGCTCTTCGTCAGGCAGCACATGCCACCACTCCGTGAACATCATCAAGGAGATTACGACAGCTGCGTTGTAAATCATCGGCTGTCCGCCGCTTGTGGGTGTGGCTCAGATCTGGCATGCGTCCTGCCGGTCACCGTGGCGCGGAGAGGCTCAAGAGGGGACTGCCCAGCTCAAAGTAGCGCTGCCCTCCTCGCCGGATTCAACCCCGGTTCGATCGAGGAGATCAGGCATGGGACAGGTCATCATCGGCATGGGTCCCCACAAACGATCCGCGACCATCGAGATCATCAACGACCGCGAAAAGATCCTCGCACAAGGCCGATTCGGCACCGACCGCGACGGCTACCAGACGATGCTCACCCTCGGACGGCAACACAAGGACCGGGTCTGGGCGGTCGAGGGCTGCAACGGCATCGGCAAACACCTAGCCCAGCGTCTGGTCGCCGACGGCGAGACCGTCGGTCGCCCTGGGGTCCGAAGATGTTTCTCGATGTTGGAATCTCCCACCTACGGAACCAGCATTCCGTACCAGCAATGGGCCCCGACATCGTGATGCGCGCCTCACCGGATCGTTGGGCGGTGAGACGCCGCGCTCGCGGCGGGCGGGGCGGGCTGGTGTGTTGGCCGGCGTTGCGGTCGAGGTAGCGGGGAAATGCTGGAGCGGCACCCGGCGCGCGTTGTCTGCTGAGCGTCCGGCTCCTTGCCACACCCCCTCGAACCAGCCGACACAGCGGTTTCACAGCCACGCACCGACAGCATGGACGCATGTCCGACCGGCCGCCGTCTCGAGTTCTGATCTGTGACGACCAGGAGATGATGCGGGTCGGGTTGCGGATGGTCGTGGAGAGCCAGGCCGGCCTCACCGTGGTCGGTGAGGTCGCCGAGCACCGGTTGGATGTGATGCTTCTGGACGTCCGGATGCCCGGCCTGGACGGGGTGACCGCAGCCGTCAGTATCCGCGCCGCGCAGCCCACCAGCCGCATCCCGACGATCACCACATTCGACTTCGACGAGCACGCGTACGCGGCGTTGCGGGCCGGCGTCGACGGCTTCCTGGTCAAGGATGCTTCTGCCGCCGAGATGCTGGTGGCGATCCGCGGCGTGCTGCGCGGCGACCCAAGGGTGTCCCCGTCCGTCACGCGGCAGTTGCTGGCCCGTTTCATCACCGCCGGCCCCGGCCCGCTATCCGATGCCCGCCTGACGCGGCTCACCGACCGGGAACGCGAGGTGCTCGGTCTGGTCGCTCGCGGGCTGGGCAACACTGAGATCGCCGGTCGGCTGCACCTCGGGGAGAACACGGTGAAAACCCACGTGGGCCCGATCCTCGGCAAACTCGGAGTGCGGGACCGGATCGGCGCGGTCGTTCGGGCGTACGAGAGCGGGTTGAGCCGCCCCGGCGATATGGACGGGAGGTCCGATCGGCCCGCCGGCCGCTGACGCGTCCGACGCTCGCCGGACTCCCGCGTCACGACGGGGGCCGGGCCGAGTTGTAGGGCGGCAGCGGCAGCGGCTCGTCGCGCAGGAAGGCGCGCAGCAGTGCGGCGTACGGCTGCGGCTGACCGGCGGCGATGTCATGTCCGGTGTGCGGCAGATAGACCAGGGTCGCCTGTGGCAGGGTGCTCCGGTACTCGTATGTCTGCGGCCACGGGACGAAGTCGCACTCGCCGCGCATGATCAGCGCCGGCACGCGGGCCCGCCGGAGCGCGGGCCGCGGGTCCGGGATGTGGGTGAAGTTCTCCACAGTCAGTTGGTTGACGTAGAAGCCCTGGTGGTTGTCGTGCACCTGGGCGGGTGCCGATCCGGGGCAGCGGGTGCTGTCCTTGCCGAGCACTGCGATGGAATGCATCAGGGTGTCGGCCTCGTCGTCGCCGACGAGAGCGTGCGCGGCGTTCGGGTTGACAGCCTGCAGGATCGACTCGGCGACGATCCGCGGCGTGGAGAACAGAGCGTCGCGCTGCTGGCGCTGCCCCGCGGTCATCCGGGCCCATGGGTCACCCCCGCCACCGTCCGGGTAGGCGCCCGCCCAGATCGGTCCGGGCGAGGTGAACACGACCCGAGCGACGTGCTGCGGATAGGCCGCGAGGTACTGCGCGGCGAGCGACCCACCCCACGACTGTCCGATGAGGATGATGCGCTCGACGCCCAGCAGGACCCTGATCGCCTCGAGGTCGGCGACCTGCCGGGCAACGGTGTAGCCGGTGACGTCGTCGAGCCGGGTGGAGCGGCCGGCACCGAGCTGGTCGTAGGCGTAGACCTCGAAGCCGTCGGCCGCGAGCGGAGCCCCCACCGCGGGCAGTCCCTCGCCCGGCGTGCCGGGGCCGCCGTGCAGGAAGAGCACGGGAGCTGGGCGAGCCCGGCCGGACGCGGCGGCGTGGACGTAGGCGATCCGCGATCCGGTGGGCAGCTCCCAGAACCGGACGCCGGCCGGTGGGGGCCCGGCGGCCGGGTGCGGGCCCGGCCGGAACACGGTGGCCGCGGCGAGCCCGGCCACCACGATGGTGACGACGGCGGCCAGCACTGCGGCGGAACGCTTGCGGCGACGGATGCCGAGCAGCGCGAACGCGGGCCAGGCCAACAGCCAGGCGACGATACCCAGCAAGCTGAGCCCCACCGCACACAGCAGCGGGATCCAAGCGGTGACAACGGCGGCGGCGAGGAATCCGGCCGCGCCCACGATGACGCCGGTGACCCCGGCCACCGGCAGCAGCAGGGCGCCGGCGCCCCGGTGGAGGAAGGTACGAACCATGACGATCATGCTGGCCGTTAGGCGGATGCCGGCGCCTCGGACCGCGGGATGGTTCTCGCGCACTCCACCCCCGCCGTGCGGCGGGGGCCCGGATCAGCCGTATGGCCCAGACGATCCGAGCGTGCGCCGCCGCGTTCCGGCCCGCAGCGACATCCGGGTGGCCATGGTGGCGGCGGTGTCGCAGATGCTGTTCTGGCTCGTGGTCGGGCCGGGTCTCGTCGCAATGCCCGGGGCTTGCGCCGTGGTGGTGGCCGCCGTACTCACGCTCGTCTACCGCCGGACGGCTCCCGCAGCGGCGCTGGCCGGTGCCACCGTGGCCACCGGGCTGGGAATCAGCGGGCTGGGCGTCGCCGTGGCATCAGCCGCGCCGATCGGTCCGGCCGCGGTCGTGGTGACGGCCTATGCGTTGGCAGTGCACCGTACGGCGGCGGTTTCCGCGGCCGGGGTCACCGCCGCGGCTGTCGGTCTCGCCGGGGCGGTGGCTGCCCGCGGCGCGTCGGCGCGCACCGCCGTCGCGGCCGGGTTCCTGCTCGGCGCGGTGGCGGCCGGGGTGTGGGCGGTCGGGCGGCTTCGCCGGCGGGTCCGCGCGGACCGGGCGGCGGCCATGGCCTTCCGGGACGCTGCGGACCGGTTCGCGGCGCTGGCGGTGGCCCGGGAACGCCGGCGGTTCGCGGCCGAGTTGCACGACGTGGCCGGTCATCGGCTGACCGCGATCCTGGTGTCGGCCGATGCGGCGCTGCGCCTCGCCGATCCGAGTCTGCGGGAGCGGGCCGTCGCGCACGCGATCGGCGCCGGGCAGGCAGCGGTCGACGACCTGGACCAGCTGGCCGCGGCCGCCGACTGCGAGGTCGGCATCGCAGCCGTCGACGAGTTGGTGGCGGCTCACCCTTGCATCCGATACGAACGCACCGCGCGGAGCGTCCCGCCGGCCGTGGCAGCGGTGGCTCACCGGATCGTCCGCGAGGCGCTGACCAACATCATGCGATACGCGCACGGCGCGCCGGTGACGGTGCGCATCGATCACGACTGCGGGATGTTCACCGTGACGGTGCGCGACGGTGGCGGCAGCCACGCCGCAGGCCAGGTAGGCAGTGGTCTGGGCATCGCCGGCCTTCGCGGCCAAGTCGAAGCGTTCGGTGGGACCCTCGAGGCCGGACCGGCCGGACCGGGGTGGCGGCTCCGGGCCCGGCTGCCGTGGACAGCGCCGGATGACCCGTCGGGCACCGGGGCGGCGCCCGGTGCCCGGATGCGGACCTGGGTCGGGGCTGCGGTCCGCGACCGCGCGATGGTCGTCCTCACGCTGGGACTGTCCACCGGCACGGTGCTGCTCCCGGGCGGTGACAGCCCCGATCCCCTGGTCCCCCCGGTGCCCGCCGTCCTGCTGGTGACGATGCTGGTGCTGCACGCGCTGCCGGTGGGCTGGCGGCGACTCGCGCCCGTCCCGGCGCTGACCGCCGCGCTGACGATCCAGGCCGCGTGGCTTGCCGGCACGGCGGCCGGCTGGACCCGGCACGATCCGGCGGAGACGTTCCTGTGGTGCTGGTGGGTCGAACTCGCGCTGGTGTACGCGGTCGGCGCCCACCGGCCCGCCACCCGCCTCGGGTTCGCCGCACCGCTGGCCGTGGCCGCCGTCGGCGGGGTGACCCTGGGCGCCGGCCCCGGCATCACCGGCAATCGGGCCGCGGCGGCTGTGCTGCTGGGTGTCCTGCTCGCCGTGCCGCTGAGCCTCGCCTGGACAGCCGGCCGGGCGGTGGCGGCGCAGCGGTCTCGCAAGTCGTCCGGCGAGGCCGCAGCCCGGGACATCGTGGACCGGCACGCCGAGGAGGCTGCACGCCGCGAACGGACGCGCATTCTGGCCGGCCTACGTGGCAGCGTCCGGCAGCACGCCACCTCGGCGCTCGCCGCCGCGCAGGCGGGCCGCCTAGACGAGGTCGCGGCACAGGCCCGCGCCGGCCTGATCGCTCTGCGAGGGCTGCTGCACGGGCTGCCCCAGGACCCGCCCGAACCGCCGCCCGCCGTCGCCGCCCTGGCCGACCTGGCGTCGCGCCGCTGCGCGGCGCTGCGGTTCGTCGGCGAGCAGCGGCCCCTGCCGGTGCCGGTGGAGGCGGCCGCGCACGGGGTGGGCGCCGTGCTCATCGCCGACGGCGCGTCTGTCACGGTGACGTTCGCGGCCGGCGGTCTCGGCCTCGAGGTATACCGCCAACCGCCGGTCGCGGCCGTGGTGTTGCGATCGGTGCGGGAGTCGGCGGACGCCGCCGGTGGTTCGGTGACGGTCGGCACGGACCGCACCACAGTGCGCGTCTGGTTGCCGGAGGCGCTGCGTTGATCCGGGTCATCGTCGCCGACGACGAGGCCATGGTGTGCGCGGGCGTAGCCGCGATCCTCGGCGCCGAGCCTGACATCACGATCGTCGGGCAGGCCCACGACGGCGACGCAGCGATTGCGCTCGTCGCGTCGGCGGCCCCCGACGTCGCCGTCCTGGACGTACGCATGCCCGGCCGCCGGCGTGCCGCCCCGGCCCCGTCGGCCCGCTGGAGCCCCCTGAACGGCCCGCCGCCGAGCCGACCGGCCGGCTCTGACGGGCTCGCGGCCGCCGCCACGATCGGGCGGGGACACCCGGCGACCCGGACCATCATGCTGACGACGTTCGGCCTGGATGAGTACGTGTTCGCGGCGCTGCGCGCCGGGGCGGCCGGATTCATGCTCAAGGACGCGGATCCGGAACGCCTCGTCGACGCCGTCCGGGTCGTCGCCCGCGGTGACGCGATGCTCGACCCGGGGATCACCCACCGGCTCATCGAGCGTTTCGCGGCCAGTCCCGGTCCCGAGGATGCCGCTCGCCTCGGCCGGCTGACTCCCCGCGAGACGCAGGTGTTGCATCAGGTGGCACGCGGGCTGTCCAACACTGAGATCGCGGCCGTCCTGGGCATCCGGGCGTCGACGGTCAAGGACCACGTTGCGGTCATCCTCGCCAAGCTGGGTGTACGCGACCGAGTGCAGGCGACGATCGCGGCCTACGAGAGCGGCCTGATCCAACCCGGGATACGAGCAACGAAGCCGTCGCACGAACGTTGACGCGCCGGCGAAGCCGTCAGAAGGTCAGGACGATGTGTCCCCGGAGGCCTTCCGCCTCCACTTCCGCTGGTACTGGTCGGCCGGAGCCGGGCTGACCGAGATGTTCGCGCGCCGCCGCCGGCTGATGGCGCCGAGGACGAGGTCGGGCCATGAATCGAGTGCCTTTCATGGTGACGACGGTGTTTACTGCGGTGCTCTCCCGTTGCTTGTCGGCCGTGCCGTCTCGCATATCCCCGAAGGCCGGTGTGCCGACGCGACCGATGGCATGGTCGGGAGCGTAGGTGTGCTGGCGCGCCCGCTCGTATTGTCGCTGTCGCGGCTGCTGCCGCCGGCGCGCTGAGTGGGACCGGCAGGTGCGGTAATCATCGCAGGCCGGATGGCAGCGGCACGTGATGCTCCGCTTTCCGAACACAGCCGGCCTGTCACACGATCGCGGCGCCCCGCGGCGGCGGCTCACGCTGATCGACCTGCCCGCTTCGCAGCCGGTCACCGCGTTGTCGGCTGTCGTCCGGCGGGCCGCATCGTTAAAGTCCTCCGGCGTGACGATACGGGCTCTCTGGAATCCTGGCTGGTACAACTTGGACGCCTCGCTGAAGGTCGGCGAGTAGGCGGTCTTCGCGTTCACTGACGGCGGGCCGGAAGGCTTCGACACGACGTTCATCAACGGGCTGGGTCCCGCGCAGTGGTACGGGTCGGCGACCGTGGAGTCGATCGAACACGAGTACTTCGGCGCCGTGGTGGAGGTTGACACCCGGCCGTTTGGGCAGTACACGTTCACCCTCGCCGACGGGCAATGGGTGACGATCGAGGCGGAGGAGGGCCTGGGAACCGTCAACGGCGCCAGCCCGGGGTTCCCGGTCGCCGACTGTGATCCCGCTTGGGCCCACGACGACGGCTGGGCGCTGGTCGTGACGCTCTCCGCGATCGAGCGCGTGCCGCCGCCCGACCGGTCGGGCTCCCGGGAACGGTTGAAGAGTCACTTCCGCGATCTCTTGGAACCCGGCCCGCAGGACTGAGCCGGGCCGACGAGCACGACGCCGCCGGGCCGGGCTGACGGATCAGCGCCCGGCGGCAGAGGCGCACGCGGGCGTCCGGGACCTCAGCGCCTGCGCTGGGCGATCGAGGACGGGATGCGCCGTTAACCGCAAGCCCGGGTGTTGTAGATGGTGAGTGCCCCAGGCGGCGGCATGTAACGGGTGAATCCGGGCGGGTTACCGGGGCGGCGGGCTCGGGCGTCGCTTGACTGGGTGGCGTGTGGAGCATCGGGAAGGTCACTGATATCCGGACCGTGCTGCTCTCGGCGGTCTCGCTGGTGGTGGCCGGGGTGTGGCTGGTGCCGGGGGCCTGGTGGCGGTGGGCCGGTGCGGCGACCGCTGCCGTCGGCTGGCGGTGGGTGCCGGTGGTGCTGGCCGTGGCCGGTGTCGGTGGCCTGCGCAGGGTAGTGCGACGGCGGCCGGTGCGGCCGGCCCGCGCGCGGCGGCGGCCGATCGCTGAACGGGTGCCGCTCTCGGTGCACGTGATAGCGCTGGTGGTGGCGGCGGCTGGGGTAGCTGCGGGCGCCGGCTATGTGCTGTGGACTCTGCTGGGCCGGGCCGGGGCCGGGGTGTGGACGGTGCAGTACACGTTCGACGCCATCAAGATTGTGTTGACGGCGGT
>NZ_JBIRWQ010000062.1:0-9555 GCF_044388125.1 Actinoplanes sp. NPDC020271 | reverse complement strand
TATTCGTCGGCGGCCGGGATCTTCGGCAACGCCGGGCAGGGCAACTACGCGGCGGCCAACGCGTTCCTCGACGCCTACGCGGCGCAGCTGCGCGGTCAGGGCATCCCGGCGACCTCGATCGCCTGGGGCCTGTGGGACGCCGGCCTCGGCGCGGCCCTGACCGAAACGGATCGGCGCCGGATGGCGGCCGCCGGATTCGGTGCCCTGGACGCGCAGGCCGGCCTGGCGCTGTTCGACGCGGCCGTGGCCGCCGGGCAGCCGCTCGTCGTGCCGATGCGCCTGGACCTGGCGGCGGTGCGCCGCGCGGGTGACCCGCACCCGCTGCTGACCGGCCTGGTCCCGGCCGTGACGCGGCGGCGCGCGGCGGCCTCCCCGCGCGGCACCGCCGCCTCGCTCACCCTGGACCTGGCCGGGCTGGAGGAGGCCGATCGGCTCGCGGCCACCCTCGCCACCGTGCGAGCCGCGGCCGCCGCCGTCCTGGGTTACCCGTCGGCCGACGCGATCCCGGCCGCGCGCGCGTTCCGGGAACTCGGCTTCGACTCGCTGACCGCCGTCGAGTTGCGCAACCGGCTCGCGAGCGACACCGGGCTGCGGCTGCCGGCGACGCTGATCTTCGACTACCCGAACGCCACCGCGCTGGCCGAGCACCTCGTGGCGGCGCTGGCTCCGCGGGCCGCGGTCCTCCCGGCCGAGGTGATCCCGGCGTCCGCCGCGGTCACCGGCGACCCGATCGTCATCGTCGGCATGGCCTGCCGCTATCCCGGTGGCGTGAACAGCCCGGAGGAGCTGTGGGAGCTGGTCGCGCAGGGACGCGACGGCATCGGGCGGTTCCCGGACAACCGGGGCTGGGACATCGAGAACCTCTACCACCCGGACCCGGACAACCCCGGGACCTCGTACGCCCGGGAGGGCGGTTTCCTCTACGACGCGGCCGACTTCGACCCGGGCCTGTTCGGGATCTCGCCGCGCGAGGGCATGGCCATGGACCCGCAGCAGCGGCTGCTGCTGGAGAGCGCGTGGGAGACCCTGGAGCGCGCCGGCGTCGACCCGCTCGGGCTGCGCGGCTCGCGGACCGGCGTGTTCGTCGGCCTGATGTACCACGACTACCTGGGCCGGCTCACCGCCGTGCCGGAGGAGGTCGAGGGCTTCCTCGGCACCGGCAACTCGGGCAGCGTCGCCTCCGGGCGCATCGCCTACACGTTCGGCCTGGAGGGCCCGGCCGTCACCGTCGACACGGCGTGCTCGTCGTCGCTGGTCTCGCTGCACCTGGCGGTGCAGGCGCTGCGCTCGGGCGAGTGCGACCTGGCGCTGGCCGGCGGCGTCACCGTGATGGCCACCCCGGACACGTTCACCGGGTTCAGCCGGCAGCGCGGGCTGGCCGCCGACGGCCGGTGCAAGTCGTTCGCGGCCGCCGCCGACGGCACCGGCTGGGGTGAGGGCGTCGGCATGCTGCTGGTGGAGCGCCTGTCCGACGCCGAACGCCACGGGCACCGCGTGCTCGCGCTCGTGCGCGGCACCGCGGTCAACCAGGACGGCGCCTCCAACGGCCTCACCGCCCCGAACGGGCCCGCCCAGCAGCGCGTGATCCGGCAGGCGCTGGCCAACGCCGGCCTCGCGCCCGGTGACGTCGACGCCGTCGAGGCGCACGGCACCGGCACCACTCTCGGCGACCCGATCGAGGCACAGGCGCTGCTGGCCACGTACGGGCAGGACCGTGAGCAGCCGCTGTGGCTCGGCTCGATCAAGTCGAACATCGGCCACACCCAGGCCGCGGCCGGCGCCGCCGGCATCATCAAGATGATCCAGGCCATGCGGTACGGCGTTCTGCCGCCCACCCTGCACGTGGACGAGCCGACCCCGCAGGTCGACTGGTCCGCCGGCCACGTCGCCCTGCTCACCGGCGCGCAGCCCTGGCCGGCCGGCCCGCGGCCGCGCCGGGCCGGCGTCTCCTCGTTCGGGATCAGCGGCACCAACGCGCACGTGATCCTGGAGGAACCCCCGGCACCGGCCACCCCGGCGCCCTCCGTGGCCCGCGTCGTGCCGCTCGTGGTGACGGCCAACGACCCGGCCGCGCTGGCCGCCCAGGTCGCCCGGGTACGCGGCATCCACGACGACCCGGCGGTGGTCGGTCACGCGCTGACCAGCCGGGCCGTGCTGCCGCACCGGGCGGTGCTGCTCAGCGGTGAGCAGGAGCCGGTCGCGACGGGCCGCGCCGCCGAGGGCCGCCTCGCCATGGTCTTCACCGGCCAGGGGTCGCAGCGCGCCGGTATGGGCCGGGAGCTGTACGCGGCGTTCCCGGTCTTCGCCGAGGCCTTCGACGAGGTCACCGCGCTGCTGGAGATCCCGGACCTGCAGCCGGAACAGACCGGGTGGGCGCAACCGGCGATCTTCGCGGTCGAGGTGGCGCTGCTGGCGCTGCTGCGGTCGTGGCGGATCACGCCGGACGTGGTCGCCGGTCACTCCATCGGCGAGATCACCGCGGCGTACGCGGCCGGGGTGCTTTCCCTGGCCGACGCGGCGAGGCTGGTCTCGGCCCGGGCGCGGCTGATGCAGGCGCTGCCGGCCGGTGGCGTGATGCTCGCGGTGCAGGCCTCCGAGGGGGAGGTGCGCGCGGCGTTCCCGGACGTGGACCTCGCGGCGGTCAACGGCCCGGCCGCGGTGGTGGTCGCCGGCCCGGAGTCCGTCGTCGCGCCGGTCGAGAGCCACGGCTGGACAACCACCCGGCTGCGGACCAGCCACGCGTTCCACTCCCGGCTCATGGACCCGATGCTCGACGAGTTCCGCGCGGTGGTGCGCACGCTGAGCTTCCAGACGCCCCGGCTGACCGGGAGCGCCCGGTGGGCCGACCCCGAGTACTGGGTGACGCAGGTGCGCGACACGGTCCGCTTCGCCGACACCGTCGCCGCCCTCGACACGGCCCGGGTCCTGGAGGTCGGCCCGGACGCCGTGCTCACCGCCATGATCCAGGACGCCCGCCCCGAGCTGACCGCCGCCGCCACCCTGCGCCGGGGCCGCGGCGAGGTGGCCACCCTGCTCACCGCGGTGGCGCACCTCTTCGTCGCCGGGCAGGACGTGGACTGGGCGGCCACCTTCGGCACCGGTCCCGCGCCGGTGCTCGACCTGCCCACCTACCCGTTCCAGCGGCAACGGCTCTGGATCGACGTCATCGACACCACCGGTGACCTCAGCGGCGCCGGGCTGCGCGAGGCCGGCCACCCGCTGCTCGGCGCGGAGATCACCCTTCCCGACGGTGACACCCGCCTGTTCACCGGCCGGCTCACCGCCGCCACGCCGGGCTGGCTGGCCGACCACACCGTCTTCGGCACCGTGCTCGTGCCGGGCGCCGCGCTCGCCGACGTCGCGCTGGCCGCCGGCGAACGCGCGGGCACGCCGGTCCTCGACGAGCTGCTGCTGCAGGCGCCGCTGATCGTGCCGGCCACCGTCCGGGTCACGGTCGGTGAGCCCGGCGCAGACGGCCGGCGTGCGGTGATCATCTACTCGCAGCCCGACGGCGGTGACGGCTGGACCGCCCACGCGACCGGCACGCTGTCCGACACCGCGCCGGAACCGGTCGTGCTCCCGGACGTCACCGGCGCGCCGATCGAGCTGGACGGGCTCTACGAGCGGCTCGCCGACGCGGGACTGCGCTACGGACCGGCCTTCCAGGGCTTGACCGGCGTGGCCGGCAACGAAGAAGAGCTGCTCGCCGACGTACGCGTCGACAACCTCGACACCGACGGCTACGGGGTGCACCCGGCCCTGCTCGACGCGGCCCTGCACGCCATCGGCGCGGCCGGCCTGTTCGACGGCGCCGTACGACTGCCGTTCGCGGTCAACGGCGCCCGCCTGCACGCCGCCGGCGCGACCGCGCTGCGGGTGCACCTGACCCGTACCGGGGACAGCTCGGTCCGGGTGATCGCCCTGGACACCACGGGCGCGCCGGTGCTGACCATCGACGAGCTGGCGTTCCGGCCGGTGACCGAGGACCAGGTGCAGGCGGGTCCCGGCTTCCGGTCGCTGTACGGGGTGGACTGGGTGCCGCAGCAGGTTATGCCGGGCGAGAAGCCGGTGGTGATCCCGCTCGGCGAGCCGCTGCCGGCGCCCGCGCCGGTGCTGCTGATCGACGCGGGCAAACCCGGCGACGCGCTGGAGCGGGCGACGCGGCTGCTGACGACGTTGCAGGCGTGGCTCGGCGACCCGGCCTGGGCGCAGTCGCGGCTGGTCGTGCGGACCTCCGGTGCCGCCGGAGACGACGTGACCGACCCCGACGGCGGAGCGTTGTGGGGCCTGGTGCGCACGGCGCAGGCGGAGAACCCCGGCCGGATCCACCTGGTCGACGGCCCGGACGACACGTTCCTCCCGGTGCCGCAGGTGATCGTCCGTGACGGGGTGGTGCGGGTGCCGCGGCTGGCCCGGGTGCGGGCGCAGGACAGCGCCGCCGACTTCGGGGACGGTGCCGTGGTCGTCACCGGGGCCACCGGCACGCTCGGCGGTCTCGTGGCCGAGCACCTGGTGCGGGCTCACGGCGTACGCCGGCTGATTCTGATCTCCCGGTCGGCGAAGCCGACGACCATCGAGGGCGCCGACGTCCGATCGGTCGCCTGTGACCTCGCGGACGCCGCCGCGGTGCGTGCCGCGCTGGCCGGCGAGCGGGTCACGGCGGTGGTGCACGCGGCCGGGGTGCTCGACGACGGCACCCTGGAGTCGATGACGCCGGAGCGGCTGGCGACGGTGTTCGCCGCCAAGGTCGACGCGGTCCGCAACCTGGTCGCGGCCACCTCCGGCCTGTCGGCGCTGGTGCTGTTCTCCTCCGCCTCCGGCCTGTTCGGCAACGCGGGCCAGGCCAATTACAGCGCCGCCAACACGTTCCTCGACGCCTACGCCGCCCACCTGCGCGGTCAGGGGATCCCGGCGACCTCGGTCGCGTGGGGCCTGTGGGCGGCCGGCATGGGCCAGGGCGTCGACCGGGCACGACTGGCCCGCGGCGGGTTCGGCGCGCTGAGCGCCGCCGACGGCCTCGCCGGCTTCGACGCGGCGATCCGTTCCGGACGTTCCCTGGTCGCGCCGATCGTGCTGGACCTGGCCGCGGTCCGGGCCGGCGGCGAGGCGCCCGAGCTGCTGCGCGGGCTGGTTCCCGCGCCGCGCCGGGCCGGTGCGGCCGCACCGGCCGCCCCGCGCCTGGCCGACGAGCTGGCCCGGCTCGACGACGCGGACCGGGAGAAGGCGCTGCGCGAGCTGATCCGGGCACGGACCGCCGGTGTGCTCGGGTACGCCGCACCCAAGGACGTCGACCCGGCCCGCGGCTTCCTGGAGCTCGGCTTCGACTCGCTCACCGCGGTCGAGCTGCGCAACCGGCTCAGCGCCGAGACCGGGCTGCGCCTGACCGCGACCCTGCTGTTCGACCACCCGTCGCCGGTCGCGCTGGCCCGGCACCTGGCCGGGCTGCTGCGCCCGGAGCGGCCCGCCGACGCCGTGCTGGCCGAGCTGGTCGTCCTGGAGGACCGTCTGCGGGCGGCCGCGCTGGACGAGGCGCAGCGGGCCGAGGTCGGCTCGCGGCTGCGCGCGCTCGCCGCGAGCTGGGCCGCGCCCGCGTCCGCCGCCGCCGGCGAGGACGACCTGCAGTCGGCCACCGCCGACGAGATCTTCGACCTTCTCGACGAGCTCGGCACCCCGTGAGCCGGTCCCCGGCGCCCTCTCGTCAGCCCTCGACGAACCGAAAGCGGTCCCGCCATGACCTCCGCCCCTGACGCCGCCGGCGCTGAGGAGAAGTACCTCGCCTACCTCAAGCGGGCCACCACCGACCTGCGGGCGGCCCGCCGCCGCATCGACGAGCTGGAGTCGCGCGGCAGCGAACCCCTGGCGATCATCGCGATGAGCTGCCGGTACCCCGGCGGGGTCGCCGGACCGGAGGACCTGTGGCGCCTGGTCGCCGCGGGCGCCGACGCCATCGGTGACCCGCCCGGCGACCGCGGCTGGGAGATCGAGGGGCTCTACGACCACGAGTCCGGCGAGATCGACCGCGGCGCGCGCCTCGAAGGCGGCTTCCTGCCGGACGCGGCCGGCTTCGACCCGGACCTGTTCGGCATCTCGCCGCGCGAGGCGCTCGCGATGGACCCGCAGCAGCGGCTGCTGCTGGAGACCACGTGGGAGGCGTTCGAGCGGGCCGGCATCGACCCGGCCGCGGTGCCGTTCCGGCGCACCGGCGTGTTCGCCGGCGTGATGTACCACGACTACGGCTCACGTCCGCTGGACCTGCCCGACGGGGTGGCCGGCCACCTCGGCAACGGCAACTCCGGCAGCGTCGCGTCCGGGCGCATCGCCTACACGTTCGGGCTGGAGGGACCGGCCGTCACCGTCGACACCGCGTGCTCGTCGTCGCTGGTGGCGCTGCACCTGGCCGGCCAGGCGCTGCGCAACGGCGAGTGTGACCTGGCGCTGGCCGGCGGCGTGACGGTGATGGCCACGCCGACCACGTTCGTCGAGTTCAGCCGGCAGGGCGGGCTCGCCGCCGACGGCCGGTGCAAGTCGTTCGCCGCGGCCGCCGACGGCACCGGCTGGGGCGAGGGCGTCGGCATGCTGCTGCTCGAACGCCTCTCTGACGCGCAACGCAACGGGCACCCGATCCTCGCGGTGGTGCGCAGCTCGGCGGTCAACCAGGACGGCGCGTCCAGTGGCCTGACCGCGCCGAACGGGCCGTCGCAGCAGCGGGTGATCCGGGCGGCGCTGGCGGCCGGCGGCCTGTCGCCGGCCGACGTGGACGCGGTCGAGGCGCACGGTACCGGCACCCGCCTGGGTGACCCGATCGAGGCGCAGGCGCTGCTCGCCACGTACGGCCAGGGGCGCACGACCCCGCTCTATCTGGGCTCGGTGAAGTCCAATCTCGGTCACACCCAGGCGGCCGCGGGTGTGGCCGGCGTGATCAAGATGGTCGAGGCGATGCGGCACGGCGTGCTGCCGGCGACGCTGCACGTGGACGCGCCGACCCCGCAGGTCGACTGGTCGGCCGGCCGGGTCGAGCTGCTGACCGCGGCCCGCGACTGGCCCACGGCCGACCGCCCGCGCCGGGCGGCGGTCTCCTCGTTCGGCATCAGCGGCACCAACGCGCACGTCATCCTGGAGCAGGCCCCGGCCGTTCCGGATCGGGAGCTCGAACCGGCTCCGACCACCCTGCCGGTGGTCCCGCTGGTGATCACGGCCAAGTCCGCCGTCTCTCTTCACGACCAGATTGCCCGCGTACGAGCCTCGACCGCCCCGAAGCTGGACATCGGCCTGACGCTGACCTCCCGCGCGGTGCTGGAGCGGCGTGCGGTGCTGCTCGGCGACACCGAGGTCAGCGGTGTCGCCTCCGAGGGCCGGCTGGCGATCGTCTTCACCGGTCAGGGTTCGCAGCGCGTCGAGATGGGCCGCGAGCTGTATCAGGCGTTCCCGGTGTTCGCGCAGGCGTTCGACGAGGTGTCGGCGTTGCTGGACGTTCCGGATCTGGACGCCGATCAGACGGGGTGGGCGCAGCCGTCGATCTTCGCGTTGGAGTTGGCGCTGCTGGCGCTGGTCCGTTCGTGGGGCATCACCGCGGACGTGTTCGCCGGTCATTCGATCGGCGAGATCACGGCCGCGTACGCGCGCGGCGATCTGTCGCTGGCGGACGCGGCGACGCTGGTCTCGGCGCGGGCGCGATTGATGCAGGCGCTACCCGCCGGTGGTGTCATGCTGGCCGTGCAGGCTTCCGAGGACGAGGTGTGCGCCGCGTTCCCCGACGTGGACCTGGCCGCGGTCAACGGTCCGGGGTCGGTTGTCGTCGCCGGACTGGAAGAGGACGTTGCGCCGGTGGAGGCGCACGGGTGGAAGACGACGCGGCTGCGGACCAGTCACGCGTTCCACTCGCGGTTGATGGACCCGATGCTGGACGAGTTCCGGGCGGCGATCGCGGCGATCCCGGACGCTGACTATTGGGTCGGTCACGTGCGTGACACGGTCCGCTTCGCCGACACGATCGCGGCGCTCGACGCGGACCGGGTGCTGGAACTCGGCCCGGACACCGTGCTGGCCACGCTGGCTCGTGAGGCCGACCTGGTCGCCGTGGCGGCGCTGCGCCGTGGGCGGTCCGAGGTCGAGACGCTGCTGACCGCGGTGGCGGAGCTCTTCGTGCGTGGTCAGGACGTCCGGTGGAGCGCGCTGTTCGAGGGGACCGGCGCCCGGCGGGCCGACGTGCCGACCTACCCCTTCGCTCACCAGCGGTACTGGCTGGACACCCTGGCCGACACCGGTGACGTCACCACCGCCGGCCTGCTCGCCGCCGACCACCCACTGCTCGGCGCGGCCGCGCTGCTCGCCGACGGCGACGGTGCCCTGCTCACCGGGCGCCTCGCCGCCGGGTCACCGGGCTGGCTCACCGACCACCGGGTGCACGGCACCGTGCTCGTCCCCGGCACCGCGCTGCTCGACCTGGTCCTGGCGGCCGGCCGCCGGTTCGGCGTCGACGGGGTCGAGGAGCTGGTCCTGCGCGAGCCGCTGGTGATCCCGCCGCACACCGGCGTCCGGATCCAGGTGCGCGTGGGGGCGGCCGACGACGCGAGCCGGCGGACGGTGACCGTCTACGGCCAGCCCGAGGACGCCGATGACGAGTGGACCACCCACGCCGTCGGCACCCTCGCCCCGGGCACGGCGGCGGCGCCGGACCTGAGCCTGGTCGCCTGGCCGCCAGCCGGCGCCGACGAGATCCCGGTTGACGGGCTGTACGAGAGCCTGGCCGAGGCGGGACTCGGCTACAGCGGGGTGTTCCGCGGCCTGCGGCGGGTGTGGCGGGCCGGCGGCACGGTCTACGCGGATGTCGCCGCCGACCTGGCCGCCGACGGCTTCGGTGTGCACCCGGCGCTGTTCGACGCCGCCCTGCACGCGATCGGCGCCGGTGACCTGGTTCCCGGCAGCGAGGTGCGACTGCCGTTCAGCTTCACCGGCGTACGGGTCAGCGGCGTGGCCTCCGGCCAGCTGCGGGTCCGGCTGACCCGCGCGGACGGCGCCGACGCGGTGCGGCTGCTGCTCGCCGACGGCGCGGGACTTCCGCTCGTCGAGGTGGACGCTCTGCAACTGCGGCCGGCCGCGGTGACCCGGGACCGCAACGTGTTCGGGGTCGAGTGGGTTCCGCAGCCGGTCACGCCGGGTGCGAGCCCGGTCGTCATGACGCTGGGGGCGCCGCTGCCGGCGCCGGCTCCGGTGCTGCTGGTCGACGCCACCGCGCCCGGCGCCGCGCTGGAGCGGTCCACCCTCCTGCTGACCCTGCTGCAGACCTGGCTGGCCGACCCGGCCTGGGCGTCGTCGAGGCTCGTCGTGCGGACCTCCGGCGCGGTGGGTGACCTCGTGACCGACCCGGACGGGGCCGCGCTGTGGGGGCTGGTGCGCAGCGCGCAGTCGGAGCATCCGGATCGGATTCATCTGCTGGACGGATCGGAGGACGTGTTCTATCCGGTGCCGCAGGCGCGGGTGCGTGACGGTGTGGTGGAGGTGCCGCGCCTGGTCCGGGTCACCGCCGGTGGGACGCCGGACTTCGGTGCTGGTGCG
>NZ_JBIRWQ010000061.1:0-9996 GCF_044388125.1 Actinoplanes sp. NPDC020271 | reverse complement strand
CCCCCCCCCCCCCCCCCCCCCCCCCCCCCCCCCCCCCCCCCCCCCCCCCCCGGCCCCGCCCCCCCCCCCCCCCCCCCCCCCCCCCCCCCCCCGCTGCCGGCCTCGGCGGTCGCCTCGTCGAGGACGACCACGGGCGGGTCGCGCAGCAGCACGCGCAGGACATCCGCTGTGGCCCGGCCCCCCAGACCAGCCCGATCGCGGTGCACCGACTCCAGGCCGCTGGTCAGCTCGAGCAACGGGCTGACCGCGATCCGGGTACGGTCGATCGTCGCCTCGCCGAAGCGGATGCGAATCACCCGCCCAGCCCCATCACCGCCGGCCGGATCCCGCGGTGCCGCGGCACGGCACTCAAGCCGGTGTGTCGCCCCGGCGGTACGACTGCAGCAGCTCGCCGATCTCCGCCGCGCCGTCCTGCAGCTCCGCGAGGTCGGCCGGGGTGAACGTGTGCTGATCGAAACCGAGCACACAGTGCGCGCCCATGACGTGACCGTCGACGATGACCGGGACCCCCGCGTAGCTGCGCACCCCGTCGACGGTCACCAGCGGGTTCGTGGCCTGGTCGGGATCGATCGTCGCGTCGGGAACCACGTACGCGCGTCCCGTCCGCACCGCGGTCGCGCAGAACGACCATTCGCCCGGGGTGCCGTGCAACTCGGCGAGCCAACCGTCCAGGCCGTGCGAGCCGGGGAAGAACTGCGCCGTGTCCAGCACCATGCTGACCAGGCTCACCGGCTGGTGGAGTCGTTCGGCGGTGCGGGCCGAGATCGCGTCCAGCCGCCTGCGCAGCTCGGGGTTGTCCACGTCGATGCCGGCCATGACCGCCAGCCGGTCCCGCGCACGGCTGTCGTCACTGTTGCTCATGGGTTCCTCGCGATGGGTTCTGGTCGCGGACGAGACGTTCGTAGGCCGCCAGCCGGAGGGCGACGCCGCGCCCGCACAACTGGATGAGCGGCTCGGCCACCTGCATGGTCCCGAGGAGACGGTGCAGCGCGGCCGGGTCCGTCTCGTCGCCGTGGAGCCCGGCCCGGAACAACAGGGTGCGCCACGTGTCGTCGGCGTGCGGCCCGTAGAAACCCTGCAGGGCGACCCGGGCCGTCTCCAGGGTCGGCCTGGTCAGCGAATGCGACGGCGGTGCCGTCTCCACAGCCTGCTCGATCATCGCTGCCTTTCGTCGGCCGGATGTGATGGCGCCGCCCATCGGATGTATCGGCCGGTGTGGGTGACACTCTGAGGAATACCCTCGTGGCGGCGGTTCAGGCGGCGCTCGGTTCAGGTGCCGTGGACGCGGGGTCCACCAGCGTGGCGACGATGGAAGCCGGTTCGACCGGCCGCCCGAACAGGAAGCCCTGGCCGTGGTCGCATCCGAGCCGGCGCAGCATCTCCCGCTGGTCGTCGGTCTCGATGCCCTCGGCGACGGTGCGCAGGCGCAGCGCCCGCGCCATGGTGACCACCGCGTCGACGAGGGCCCGGTCGTCGGCGTCGGTGGCGACGTGCGAGATGAACGCGCGATCGATCTTGAGGATGTCCACGGGCAGGAGTTTCAGGTAGTTCAGCGACGAATACCCGGTGCCGAAGTCGTCGATCGCCAGGTGCACGCCCAGCTCACGCAGCGTCCGCAGGGTCTCGACGGCCGCGTCGACGTCCTCCAGGAGGATCGACTCGGTGAGTTCGAGGGTGAGGCAGCGGGCCTCGATGCCGGCTTCCTCGATCACCTCCCGCACGTCGGCGACCAGGCCCGGATACTGGAACTGGCGGGCCGACAGGTTGACGTTCATCGTCAGCTGGTGCCATCCGGGCATCTGCTGCCATCGGGCGAGTTGCCGGCAGGCCTGTTGCAGCACCCACCGGCCGAGCGGCACGATCAGGCCGCTGGCCTCGGTGTTGTCGATGAACTCCTGGGGACCGAGCAGCCCGCGTACCGGGTGCTGCCAGCGGACCAGGGCCTCCACGCCGATCAGCCGCTCGGTGCGCAGGTCGACCACCGGCTGGTAGTGCACGACGAACTGCTCACCGGCCAGAGCGTGCTCGATCTCGAGGCGTTGCTGCGCCTCGTGGATGACGCTGGCGTACATGGCCGGCTCGAACAGCGCGTACGCGTTGCGGCCCTGCCGTTTGGCGGCGTACATGGCCAGGTCGGCGTTGCGCAGCAGTTCCTCGCCGGTGAGGTCCCCGGCGTCGCCGGCCGCGACCCCGATGCTGGCCGTGCAGTGCAGGTCGCGGCTGGCCAGCCGGATCGTCCGGCGGATCTGCTGCAGCAGTTGTTCGGCGAAGGTGCCGGGGTCGCGTCCGTCGAGGTCCTCGATCAGGACCGCGAACTCGTCGCCACCGAGGCGGGCCAGGGTGTCGGCGGGGCCGACGGTGTCGCGAAGCCGCCCGGCGATCGTGGTGAGCAGGTCGTCGCCGGCGCTGTGCCCGAGGTTGTCGTTGACGTCCTTGAAATTGTCCAGGTCGACGAGGACGACCGTGACCTGCGCCCCGCGCCGGGCGGTGGCGTGCTGAAGCCGGTCGCCGAACAGCGCCCGGTTCGACAGCCCGGTGAGCGGGTCGGTGAACGCCTGCCGGCTGAGCTGCTCCTCCAGCGCCTTGCGGGTCGCGATGTCGCGCATGCTGATGACCAGGGCCTGCAGGTCGGCGTCGTACAGGCAGTTCGTGCCGATGATGTCGACGACCACCCAGGAGCCGTCCGCGCGACGCAGCCGGGCCTCGGCCTCCGCGGTGGTCGCGGGCGCCGAGGAGCGCAGCGCGGTGATCCAGTCGCGGATCCGGTCGAGGTCCCGGGGGTGGACCAGGGCGCCGAGCATGGCGCCGTTGACGGCGGCCGCGGGATGACCCAGCACGGTCTGCATCGACGGGCTGGCGTACCGGACGTCACCGTCCCGGCCGAGGCAGATCACCATCTCCGGCGAGTTCTGCAGCAGGGCCTCGGTACGCCGCTCGGCCGCGCGGCGCCGGTTGTCCAGCCGGCGCCGGTTGTGGGCCATGATCGCGCTGACCGTCACCACGCTGACCAGCACCGCGGTCATCCCGACGACCAGCACCGTGGTGGCGTCGGTCAGCAGCATCAGGAAGCCGGCCAGCACCAGTGTGCCCAGGCCGACCACGACGGTCGCGGAGTACAGGGCCGCGGCCATCACGACGATCAGCATCGCGCACGGCAGGTACAGCACCAGCCCGGTGGGATCGTTGAGGGCGAACGCCACCAGAACGGGGATCTCCAGCACCCACCACAGGACCAGCCACAGCCGGACCCGCCGGTGGTGGATCCACCGGCGCCAGGGCAGCGCGCCGACCAGCGCCTGCGTCCCGGCGGCGGCAGCCATCGGCACGGCCCACCACCGTTGCCCCGGTGCCCAGTTGACCAGCACCTCGGCGACGCCGAGCAGGGTGACGACCGTCGCGATGACCGCACCGAGCCGGATCTGGCGAGTCCAGAAGTCGGCTTCCAGGTCGTCGATGCGCGGTGCGGGCACGATCGCCTAATCGGCGACGACGGCACGCAGTTGAGCAACAGCCCCGGTCAGCGCAGAGCGCGCCGGCCTTTCACCACGCCGAGGACGACCGACGCGATCAGCGCCACGATACCGATGATCAGCAGCCACTTCAGCGCCTTGAGGAGCAGACCCAGCACGATCAGCACCACGGCGACAACACCGAGGGTGACGAGCAGCGTACGCATGGCGGGACTCCTTCCGCGCCGGCACACCGCCGGGTCGCGGGCGGTGTGTACCCCGTGCGTGGTGTTCGTATGCGCCGCGGATGATCTCGGCCTCCGGTAAGCGGATTATCAATCCGCTTAGGCTACGCTCCATGCGGATAGGTAATCCGTTTAGCGTTGGAGGCTTCATGAAACACGCCGCAGACTGGGCCCTGACCGACCAGACCGGGCGTACGTTCGTCGTCACCGGCGCCAGCAGTGGCCTCGGCGCGGCCATCACCCGCCACCTCGCCGCACACGGCGGACGGGTGATCATGGCGGTCCGCGACACGGAGAAGGCCGAACACGTCCGCGACCGGCTGATCGCCGACCATCCGGCCGCGGACCTGCAGATCCGTCACGTGGACCTACTCGACCTCGCCAACGTGCACGCCTTCGCCGACCGGCTGCGGGCCGACGCCGTCACCATCGACGCGCTGATCAACAACGGCGGCATCGGCAACGTGCCGCGGCGACTCAGCCCGCAAGGCGTCGAAAGTCAGCTGGCCACCAACCACCTCGGCCACTTCGCCCTCACCGCCCTGCTGCTGGACCGGCTGAGTGCGGGACGCAACTCCGTCGTGGTCACCGTCGGTTCCAGCCTCTACCGGCTGGGGCAGCTCGACCCCGACGACTTCGCGGCCGAGCACGGCTACTCACCCGGGCGCGCCTACGCCCGATCCAAGCTGGCCAACGTACTGTTCGCCCTGGAATTGGACCGCCGGTTGCGCGCGGCCGGATCGCCGGTGCGCAGCCTGCTCGCCCACCCCGGCATGGCCAAGACTCAACTCGACCGGGAGGCGCCGCCGCTGGACCGGCTGGTCGGCGCGGTACTCGGACTCTTCCTGCGCCGTCCCGTCGACGAAGCCGTCGCTCCGATCCTCTACGCCGCCACCGAACCTGCCGCTCCGGCCGGCGTCCACATCGGCCCGGGCCGGCCCTTCCGGCCGGCGCGGCCTACGTTCGAGAAACTTGCCGGCTCGGCCACCGACCGAGACCTCGCGCGACGGCTGTGGTCGCGTTCCGCGGCGATCGCCGGAGCCGACATCGCGCCGGCGACGCCTCCGCTGACCCGGTCAGGCCTGACGAACCCCGGCTAGGACCGTCATGATCTCGTCCGCGCCGTCGCGCAGGACGGCGAGCTCGTCGTCATGGAAGACACGTGTGCCGACGTCCATGACGCAGTGGGCCCCCAGGGTGTGGCCGCTGCCGTCCTGCAGCGGCATCCCGGCGTAACTGCGCAGGCCGGTCATCCGTACCAACGGATTGTCGGCATGCTCCGACTCGGCGGCGCTGGCCACACAGTAGGGCCGGCCGGTCAGCACGGTGTGGGTGCACAGCGCCCATTCGGCCGGAGTGCCCTGGACGTCGGCGACCCAGCCCTGGATACCGTATCCGCCGACGATCCACTGCGAGCTGTCGAGGATCACCGAGACCAGCGAGACCGGTGCGTCGAGGCGCTGGGCGGTTCGAGCGGCGATGGCGTTGAGGCGGTCCGACAGCCCGGGAGCGAACAGGTCGTAGCCGGCCAGTTGCCGCATACGCTCCGGCGTGCCGAGACGGTCGAACAGCTCGGGGAGAGCGAAGGTGTTCACGTCAGCTCCTGGTGAGAGTGTGGGCCGCGCCCAGATGGGTGTGCGAGGAGAGCCGGATGCGCAGAGCCTGGGCGCAGAGCCGGCTGACCGGGTCCAGCTGCGCCATCGCTTCGACGATGTGGAGGACTGCGCTGTCGCTCGTGTCGCCGGCCTTGATCCCGGCGGCGGTGAGAAGCCCGGCCCACACCGCGGGGCCGCCCGGGCCGTGCACCCGGTGCAGGGCGTCACGGGCGTCCTGCACGGTGGGGCGTTGCAGTCCGTAGGGGCGAGAATCGGTCTCGGGCACGGGGGCTCCTGACAACGGTGGCGGGCAGACCTGTGGTGACGCTCAGTGACGGAAGCCGTTGACCAGCGTGGTCAGCTCGGCCGCGAGCCGCGTCAGGTCGCCGGCGGCCTGCTGCGTGGCCTTCGCGCCGTCCGCGGTGGCCGCGGCGACCTCGGCGACACCGGAGACGGTGCGGGCCACGTCACCGCTGCTGGTCGCGGACTCGGCGACGGACCGGCTCATCTCGCTGGTGGTCGCGGTCTGTTCCTCCACCGCCGAGGCGATGGTGGTGGTGTAGTCGCCGATCTGGGCGATCACGGTGGTGATCTCGCCGATCGCGCGCCCCGCCGCATCGCTGGACGCCTGGATCGCGGCGATCCGGGCAGTGATCTCCTCGGTCGCCTTGGAGGTCTGCTGCGCCAGTTCCTTGACCTCACCGGCGACCACCGCGAAGCCCTTGCCGAGCTCCCCGGCGCGGGCCGCCTCGATGGTGGCGTTGAGCGCGAGCAGATTCGTCTGCTCGGCGATGCTGGTGATCAGCCGGACCACGTCGCCGACCTCGGCACTGGCCGTGCCCAGCTCCGCCACCTGGGCGTTGGTGCGCTCGGCGGCGGCGAGGCCCTGCCGTGACACCTCCGCTGCCTGCGCGGCGTTGCTGGCGATCTCGGTGATCGAGGCGCTCATCTCCTCGGCCCCCGCGGCGATCGACTGTACGCCGGTGTTGACCTCCTCGGTCGCGGCGCTGGCGAAGGTCGCCCGCTCGGCCGCGTCCGAGGCACCCGCCTGCAGCTGCGAACTGACCGCCGACAACTCCTCCGAGGCCGCTGACAGGGTGGCCGCGGAACCGCCGATCGTGGTCACGGTCTCCCGCAACTTGCCGACCGCGGTGTCCAGGGAGGCGGCCATCAGGCCCGGTTCGTCGCGGGAGGTGAGGCCGGCGGTGCGGGTCAGGTCCCCCGCGGCGAGGCTGTCGCACACCGCTTTGACCTTGTGCAGTGCGCGCACGATGCTCTGCGCGATCAGAGAACCCAGGGCCAGCGCGATCCCGAGCCCGGCGACGAGCAGAATGATCGACAGCAGCCGGGCGGACTTGTACTTCGACTCCGCGTCCGCCGCGGACCTGGCCGCATCCGCCGCCTCGGCGTCGGCGAGGTTCTGCAGGTCCTTGCCCATCTCCACGAGCATCGGGCGGATGACCGTGTCGCGGGTGTTCTGCCAGGCCTTCAGGTCGTTACGGGCGCCGGCCGGCAGTTGCGTGGTCCGGGCGACCTCGGCCCAGCTCTGGTAGGTCGACTCGAGGTCGGCCACGACCTTCGGATCGCCGGCCGGGTTGCTGGCCCGGTACGCGGCCAGTGCCGCCGTGACCGCGTCGAGGTCGTCGGTGAAGGACTGAGTGTACTTCGCGATCGTCGGGGCGTCCTGGGAGATCGCCTGGTTGGCCAGATCGACACGGGCCTGAGACAGCACCGCCTTCAGATCACCGACCGCGTCGACGCTGGCGACGTTACTGCTGTAGATCTTGTTGGCGGCGGCGCTCGACGCGCTCAACGCCCGCAGACCCACGACGCCGACCACCAGCGCGACCGCGGCGGCCAGGAGAATCGCGGTCAGTATCTTCGTCCGGACGCCCACGTCCGCGAGGGCGTGGCGTCCCGGCCCGGACCTGGCCGCGGGACCCGCAGCAAACGTCGTCGCCCCCATCATGCCCTCTTTTCTCTCTGGTCACGGGCACCTGTCGTGGGCGGCGGCGCATCGTTTTGCTCGCCCACCCCCATACGTTCGGCACCCCGGCTGCAACCCTGAGTGGCCGCTTCATGCCGAAGCATGCGACGAGTGGCGACACCGGTCACCAGCAGCAGGCCGGCCGCGACCCAGAAGGCGTCCCGGATGCCGTGCGACGCTGTGCTAGCGGCGGTGATCCGCAGGAACACCGTGCCGAGCACCGCCGTGCCCAGCGTGGCGCCCAGTTGCTGGACCGCGTTGAGCAGGCCCGCGGCCGAGCCGGTCTCCTGCGGGTGCACCCGGTGCAACGCGGTGGTGAAGAACGGCACCGCGAACAGGCCCTGCCCGGCGCCGAGCACCACGAAGCCGGCGAGCACCAGGCGCGGGAAGGCGCCGGCGGATCCGAACTGGTAGATCGTCGCGGCCAGGACGGTCCCGGCGGACAGAGCGACCAGGCCCGCGTACATCACCCGGGCGCCATAGCGGGGGACCAGTCGGGTGCCGGCCACCCAGGATGCCACCGCCATCGCCGCCGACCAGGGCAGCAACGACAAGCCGGCGGGCAGCACGTCCAGGCCCAGACCCAGCTGCAGGTGCAGGACCACGACGAGGGTGAGCCCGTTGACGACCGCGAAGAACAGCACCGACGTGGCCAGGGCGGCCGGAAAGCCCGGGTTGGCGAACAGGCTCACCTCGACCAGGGCACTCCGCCGACGGCGGTCGCGCCGCCGCTGGTGCCACACCAGAATCGCGAGCACGGCGACACCGCCGGCGATCGAAAGCCAGCTCCACCACCGCCAGCCGGACGAGCTGCCCTGGATCAGCGGATGGACCACCAGCGCCGACCCGGCGACGGCCAGGGCGTTCCCGGCCAGGTCCAGGGACGGCCGCCGCGTCGGTACGGGCTCGCGCAGCAGCGGGGAGACGGCCAGAACGGCCAGCCCGAGCGGCGCGTTGACCAGGAACACGGACCGCCAGGACATGCCGAACAGGTCGGCGTGCGTCAGCACCCCGCCCGCGATCGGGCCGCACACCGCGGCGAGACCCATCACCGGGCCGATGCTGCCCATCGCCCGGGACATCTCCGGGCCGGCGAACATTTCCTTGATCATGCCGATCGTCTGCGGGATGGCCAGGGCGGCCATCGCGCCCTGGACCACCCGGGCGGCGATCAGCGCGCCGGTCGACGGGGCGAGCGCGCACGCCACCGAAGTGACCAGGAAGCCGGCCACGCCGACCTGGAAGACAGCCCGGCGGCGGTAGATGTCACCGAGCCGGCCACCGGCGATCAGCAGCACCGAGAACGACAGGGTGTAAGCGGCGGTGTACCACTGGATGTCGGCGGCCGACCCGCCGAGCCGATCGTGGATGACGGGCGCGGCCACCGTGACGATCGTGGCGTCCAGCAGGTTCATCGCCTCGGCGACCAGCAGTGCGATCAACGCCGGCCATCGCCACCGGTACGGCGACTCCGGTTGCACCCGGGTGGTCGTCATCAGTCCTCCTCGCGCGGGATACGCGGGATCCTGTGCGACCCCGGCCGTCGGGAGAACTGTGCCGGGCCTGCGAATCAGGGCTCGTACATTTGCTCAGTGGTTGTCAGAAAGCTCCATCCGAGCGAGCTACGGGCGAATAATCGTCCATCACCGTCCCATCGGGCTGGACGCCTTGAGCGTGCGCAGCACCGGAGCCGACTCGATCGCCTGGATGGCCTCCAGCTCGCCCAGCCGGACAGTGAGGTAGTCATGGAGATCGGCCGGGCCGTCGCAGAGCGCGTTGGCGACCAGATTCGTGCGGCCCGTGGTCACGGCGACGAACGCCAGCTCCCGATGGCCGGCCAGGGTGGCGGCCACGTGCGCCAGCCGGGCCGGTGGCACCGACATCCACAACAGAGCTTTCGTGCGGGCGCCCAGTTGCGAGGTCTCGAACTCGACGTCGAAGTAGACGGCACCCCGCTCGCGCAGCTCGGCCAGGCGCCGGGCCGCGGTCACCGGCGTACAACCGGCGGCCGCCCCCAGTTCGGTGTGGGTGGCCCGGCCGTCGCGTGCCAGCGCGGCCAGCAACCGGCGATCGATCTCCTCGAGACGGCCGTCGACGCCATCGGCCCGTGCCTGCGGGCCACGCAGCTGCTCCTGCTGCTCGGGGGTCAGCGCGTCGGCCATGCCCGGCCACACCGACGGCCCGCCGCGATACGTGCGCAGCAGCAGGTGCGCCGACACCTGGGTGATACCCGAGCGGCGCGGGATGTCGCGCAGCAGCAGCGAGTGGTCCGCGACGTCCGGGTCGGCCTGCACCAGCGCGACGATCTCGGTGCCGCCCGAGGTCAGATACACCCACGACGTGTCCGGCCGGCGGACCAGGGCGTGAGCGAGGTTCTGCGCGCTTGCCGGGCTGGCCACCAGCCGGAGCATCCACTGCGCGCCGCCGGTCGCTTCGAGCCGTGGCAGGCCGACGACCCGCAGCGACGACCCGGTCCGCAGACGCTGGTAGCGCCGGGCGATGGTCTGCGGTGACACCCCCAGTACCGCGCCGACCCGGCTGAACGGCACCCGCCCGTCCAGGTGCAGCGCGTGCACCAAGGCACGGTCGATCTCGTCGAGCACGGCAGCACCTCCGGCATCGGAGCTTAGTGCTTCAGTTCGTAAGTCCTTCGGGGGTTGACGGTCCGGGGCTTTGATGCGGCCAGTTGGCGATGGGGCTGATGAGGACGTTGCAGACGA
>NZ_JBIRWQ010000060.1:0-10525 GCF_044388125.1 Actinoplanes sp. NPDC020271 | reverse complement strand
GCATTCAGCATGCCCTCAAAACAGCGAGAGACACGCGAATCAGATTCATTGACCAGAAGCTATGAGCCGACGCTCAAGTGAAAGACCGAGGTTAGATGGCGTTCCCCTCGACGGCGGCAGGCCGGATGGTGGAACAACACAATGGCAGTCGATGAACGGGTACGACCGGCCGCTAACCACGGGGTGACGAAGGCATCGCGCGGGTTCGCCGGCCGATCTGTTGCTGCCCGTCTCAGCCGACCCCGGGAAACCCCCGCCGTCAGGAGAAAGCATGCCACCTGCCCTCGCGGAAGCACTCGGGCCGCCCTCGCTTATTGGATATAGCTGCTGGGGTTTCCTCACCGATGGGGTGCTCGACACGCCAGACGGAGCACGTAGCTTCCGCCGTTCCTTCGTCGATGCGCTACAAACAGCCGGTCACCAGGTCGTGCTGGTGCAGGCCAACCGTGACTTGAGCGAGGCCGGCACCGATCTGACCGGCGCCTACCGCTTCGATGCCGGGCTGCCGAACCTCGACGCCATCGTTTTCGAGTGGCGATGGCCGCTCCCCGGCCGTAACACCACCGCTTGTGGGGCGCCGGGACACACCTGCGATCTGCACCGTCAGCAGCAGCTGCTCGATCACTACACCCATGACCTCGGGTTGCCAACTGTCGTGTGGGATCACGATCTGTGGCTGCCCGCCGATGATCCGCTGCGAGGCCAGGCGAACGTACGCGTCGCTGACCCTGCACTGCATCCCAGCGCCGGCGCGATCACCGTAACGTCCCCTGTCCCGGATGGAACGCTCGACAGCGCAGACCCGAGTACCCTTGCCCGGCTTCCTCGCCCGCTGCCCTTGGTGTACGTCGGCAATCAGTACGGCCGTGATGAGGCGTTCGACCGCTGGTTCGCACCCGCCGCCGCACAGATGAATCATCGGGTCGCCGGCAAATGGACGAACACGGACGCGTGGCCGCACGTACAGTTCACCGGCCGGATCCGATTCGCTGACGTCGCTGGCCTGCACGCCCAAGCGCTCACGACGGTGCTGTTGACGCCCGAGCGGTACCGCACCGTCGGCGCCTTCGGCACGCGTCTGTTCGAGTCAGTCACCCAAGGGTGTCTGCCGATGACTCCGGCCGACACGGTCGGCGCCGAGCGGCTCACGCCGAAGATCCTGCACGTGCGCGACGCCGCGGAGCTTGTCGACCGGATCCGCTGGATCGAAAGCATCGCGGGCACTGACGAACACGCCGACGTGATCCGCGCCTGTCTGGACCTGCTGGAGCCGTACCGGGTCTCACGACAAGCCGCCGTGCTGCTCGACGCCCTGCACGACCTCGCCGGTACGAGCCGGCCCGCCCCCGTCAGGAGTCGCTGATGCTCACCCCGGCCGCGTTCGACACGTTCACCGACGCCTACACCGCGGTCCTGCGCCGCATCCTCCACGACCCGGAGTACGAGACTGCCGGTCGTGGCAAGGACGGCCTGGAAGTGCCGAACATTAGCTTCCGGCTCACTGACCCCATCCGCCGTACCCCTTGGCTGGCCGCACGCCGCTCCAACATCGCGTTCAATTACGCCGAGCTGCTGTGGTACGTCAGCGGCCGCGCTGACGTGGCCATGATCAGCTACTACGCGCCGCGGCTGGCCAAGCTGTCCACAGACGGCACCACCTTGACCGGCACCGCGTATGGGCCGCGGCTGTTTGGCCCGGGCGGCGACGACGGCCTGTCACAGTTCGACCGGTGCCTCAAAATCCTGCGGCAGGACCCGGACAGCAAACGTGCGGCGATGGTGATCATGCGACCGCACGAGTCGATCGGCGTCGACAACCCGGACGTCGCCTGCACCCTCGGGCTGCAGTTCATGCTCCGCGGCGGCCGCCTGCACGCCACCGGATACATGCGCGGCAACGACGCGGTCATCGGCCTGCTCGGCGACACCTTCGCGTTCACCATGATCCAGGAGATCGCCGCCCGGCGCCTCGGCGTCGAACTCGGCAGCTACACCCACCACGTCGGGTCGATGCACATCAACGTCCTCGACCGGGACAAGGTGACCGCGATCCTCGCCGAAGCCGACAGCCAGACCGCTCCCCAGTTCCCCGCACCGGCGATGCCCGGTCTCAGCAACGGCGATCTTGAAGTGCTGCTCGACTGGGAGAGCGCCGTGCGCACCGGCGCCGGTGAACTCACGGCCGAGACCGCTGCCGAGCTGCCGCTGCCGGCCTACTGGCAGCAGGTCCTGCTGATCTTTCAGGCCTACCGGCAGATTCAGGCAGGGCACCGGGTTACCGAGGACATCGCCGCCGCGCTGACGCCTGCCCATAGATGGCTGCTGGCCGCCCGCTGGCCCGACCAGATCTCCGACCTCGATTCGGCAGCGCAGCGACCATGACCGGCGGATTCACAGTCGACTGGAAGTTCTGGACCGTCATTCTACTCAAACCCGATTGCTTAGACCGTAACCTGGTCAGCCCCGTCCTCACGATGGTCACCGAACACCTGACCGTCCTGCACGTCACGACGGTGTACCCAACTGAGGAACAGATCTTCACGCACTACGCCGACATGCTGCCGCGTTCGGCCGAGCTCGGTCGTGATGTGGCCGCGGAGCTGCGCCGAATCTATGTCGGCCAGCAGGCGGCCGTCGCGCTCGGCCACGGCCCGGACGCCGCGCCCCGGCTGCGGGCCCTGCTCGGCCCGACCGACCCGGCCACTGCGGGCCCGGACACGATCCGCGGCCGGTTCGCCGCCGACAGCCTCGCCCAGGCCACCGCGCAGGGCCGGCTGGTCGACAACGTCATCCACAGCTCGGACACCAGCGCGACCGCCGCCATCGACTTCGCGACCTGGTACGGGCCCGGCAAAACCCATCTACTCCACGCCCCGATCGCCGCCCACGTGAATGGAGGCCACCGATGACCGGCCCGACCTTGCTGCAGATTTCCCCTGGTCCCAAGCAGTTGCGCCTGATGCCCGAGCAGGAACAGGCCGGCCTCGATCCGTACATTGCGCAGATCATCGGTAACCGCAAGAGCGGCCTGTCGCTCAACCACATCGTCGGCTGCACCCTGAACTGCGGCTACTGCGTCCGGCACTTCTGGGGCAACTTCGACATGAAGATCCCCCAGCTGCTCGTGGCCACCGAGCAGGCGATCGACATGCTGCTCAACCACCCGATGTTCACCCCGCACGTCACGCCGCTGCAGATCTTCAACAAGGCCACCGACCCGTTCCTGCCCGGCGTCAAACCGCACCTGTTCCAGGTGCTGGCCGCCCTCGACGAACGCGGATACACCAACCACATGCTGGTGATCACCCGGTTCAAGGTCACCGCCGACGACATGGCGTTCCTGGAAAGCCTCCAGCACCTGCGGGTCACGCTGTTGTTCACCTACTCGGGCATCAGCGACGACCGGATCGAACCGATCTCCAAGAGCAACATGACGGTCACCTCCATCCGCACCGCGGCCGAGCACCGCCGGCGGACCGGCGTGATCCTGTACTGGCGCCCGATCACCCCTGGCTGGAACGACAGCCCCGAAACCATGGCGCACGTCCTCGACGTCGGCCGCGACGTCGACGCCATGGTCTTCACCGGCCTCTACCACAAGCAGGAGAACGCCACCTACCTGGAAGGGCTCGGCGTCACCGTCCCCTACAGCGAGGACGAGTATCACCGCCGCAAGACGATGGCGTCCGACCTCGACGCCCGGGTCGTCGCCGCCTGGCGTGCCTCCGGGACCACCACCCCGCTGTTCCGCAAGACGTCCTGCGGGGTCGCCTACGCGCACACCACGTTCGACTACAACGGTCACTGGGGCGTCCGCGAGCTCTGTGACATCTGCCCGCTGGAGCAGCAACGCCGCTGCTCCGACGCTCTCCGGCAGCCCACCGACCAGCAGATGCGCGCGGCCCTCGACCACTTCGGGTTCGACACGCCCTGGGATCTCGACGACGGCCATGTCTGGACCACGGGCCTGGGTGAACAGCGTCGCTACGCCCTGCAGCACCACTTCGGCTACCAGATGTGGGACATCGAAACCCCGCATGTGCTCGGCGCGCACGGCAGGTCGATGACCGGCCACGACCTCGACCCCGCACAGGCCGCGGACTTCGAACGGGTGAGGCAGAACTTCGCACTCGCCGCTCGCACCGAGGACGATTGAGCGCCGGTACGGTCAACGCGGTGACCACCGAATCCGAGCCCTGGCACACCGCCAACCTGGTCGCCCTCGACCTGGAAGGCACCGGAGCGCAGGACCGCGACCAGGAGCAGATCCTCGAGATTGCCGCGGTCCGGTTCCTGGGCGGGCGCCCGGACATCGCCACCGCCTACAGCACCGGCATCGATCCCGGCCGGGCCATCCCCGTCCGGCCGTGGATCTCACCCGGGCTGGCCGGCACCGCCCTGCGCGGCCAGCCCACCCTCGACGACGTCCGGCCCGCCGTGCTCGCCCGTCTCACCGGGGCCTGGCTCGTCGGGCACAACATCGGCGTCGACTGGCGCCTGCTGCACCGGCACCTGCCCGACCTCACCGTCGCCGGCCTCATTGACACGATGCGCCTGGCGAAGGCCGCGTCCATCCCCGGCAAACTCGGTCTGACTGACCTGCTGACCCACCTGCAACTGACAGCCGCCGTTACCGCCGCCGCACCCGGCAGTCGGCCCCATCGGGCGCTGTGGGACACCGCGGGCACGGCCTTGCTGCTTCCAGTCCTGATCCGCCAGCACTTCACCACCGAACCCACCCTGCAGCAGCTTGCCGCCGTCGCCGGGATCGGTCTTGCAGCACCGTCGTCGACCACCACCAGCGCGGCCGCAGATCCGCAACCCACCCTGTTCGACTGACAGCCCTCACAGCGTCACCGAGGGCACCGAAAGGGCACCTCGATGACCAGCACCACCGACAGCTCCACCTTCGCCATCGGCGGTGACCTGCCGGTCCGGCGTCTCGGCTACGGCACGATGCAACTCACCGGCCCCGGCCACTGGGACCTGCCCGCCGACCCCGACGCGGCCCGTCGCCTCCTGCGCGCCGCCGTCCACGACCACGGCATCAACCACCTCGACACCGCCGACGCCTACGGCCCCCACACGGTCGAGACCCTGATCCGGGAAGCCCTGCACCCCTACCCCGACGACCTGCTCATCGCCACCAAGGGCGGCCTCGCCCGGCCCGGCCCGAACATCTGGCGTCCGTGCGGCCGACCCGAATATCTGACCCAGTGCGCCGAACTGAGCCTGCGCCGCCTGCGCGTCGACACCCTCGACTTGTATTACCTGCACCGCACCGACCCGCTGGTGCCGCTCGCCGACCAGCTCGGCGCCCTCGTCGGCCTTCAGCGCGCCGGCAAGATCCGGCACATCGGCCTGTCGAAAGTCACCGTCGACCAGATCGAACAGGCACGCGCGATCACCGGCATCGCCGCCGTCCAGAACCAGCATGCGGTGACCAGCACCGATCCCGTCCTCGACTACTGCGAGACCAACGGTCTGGCGTACGTCGCCTTCAAACCGTTCGGTGCCGCCATCACCCCGCCGAGTACCGGCAACGCCGTCACGGCTCTCCGGCCGGTCGAGGCATTGCGAACGTTGCTGGCTCGTTCGCCGGCGATGCTCGTCATCCCGGGCACATCCTCGGTCGAGCACCTGCGGGTCAACTGCGCTGCCGACCACAGCGTCTCCGCGGACGAGAACACCACGGCGTGCCGGAGGACAAGGTCATGACCGCCACCGAAGCAGCCCACATACAGACCGGGAGTAGCACGGCGGGCGAGCCGTTTCACCTGCTTGTGGCCACCGTCCGAGAGTTGGCCGTCCGTTATCCCGACGACTCGGGGCCCTTCGTCAGGTTGGCGAAGTTGACCGAGGAGACCGGTGAGGTCGCTACACAGATCAACATCTGGGCCGGTACCGGTCTCAAACGCCAAAAGCACGGCGCGTTCGACGCTCGCGAGCTTGCCGCGGAACTTTCCGACGTCCTGCGGGCCGCCGTCGGCATCGCCGTCGAGTTCGACATCCTCGATCTGCTGGTTGTCGCGATCCGCCATAGGCACACCGAGATATGCGGAGCCGGCCAGTGGGCCTCGGCGCCGTCGCCGGACGACCACGGGATCGAGGCTGTGCATGCATCCAGCCGATAACCGCCACCGTGGCGCCGACGCGTCCCCCGGGTTCGCAGCAACACGCCACATTCGACCATATGTGCGAAAACAGAACCCGCTTCGGCTGACTGCGTCGCGTGCCCGACAGCTCGTACCGCGGGCGCTCCGGTACCGATATGTCATGACGATCCCGGATCCTGCAGCCAGGGCAGCCGGCCGCTTCGAGACGCTGCACGATCCGCGGCGGGAGTTGCGGCAGGCGTGGGTGGCGTACGCGGTGTCCCAGGCCGGCAGCGGAGTTGGCGCGGGCGCCCTTCCGCTGGTTGCCATCCTGATGTTGGACGCCTCGGACTGGCAGGTGTCGCTGCTGGCCGCGGTGGCCGGGATCGCCGGGTCGGTGACGATCATGCCGCTGGGACCGTGGGTCGAGTTCCACCGCAAACGGCCCACCATGATCAGCGCGGACCTGCTGCGCTGCGCGGCCTTGGCCAGCGTGCCGATCGCCGCGTGGCTCGGGAAGCTGACCTTCACCCAACTGTGCGTGGTGGCCGCCGGGCAGATGGTCGGGACGATCGCGTCGTCGGCGGCCAGCACCGCCTACCTCAAACACCTGGTGCCGGCCGACCGCCTGGCGCTGGTCAACTCCCGGTGGGAGACAACGATGTGGACGGCCAGCACCGCCGGCCCACCGGTCGGCGGCTTGCTGGTCTCCGCCCTCGGCCCGCTGGCCACCGCCGGCGCCGATGCGGTCAGCTTCGCGGCCTCCGGCCTGCTCCTGGCCCGGATCCGGCGGCATGAACCCCTCCCGCCCGGCCCGGACCGGGGCCGGCACTCGGTGGCGGAGATGACGGCGGGCTGGCGCCACATCGCCGCCCACCCCGTCCTACGCCGCCTGTTCGCGCATTCTCTGATCTTCGGCGGGTGCATAGTCGCCTCGACTCCGCTGATCGCGGTGCTGATGCTGCGAGACCTGGGCTTCAGCCCGGCCGCGTACGGATTGGCGCTCGGCCTGCCCTGCACGGCCGGAGTGCTCGGCTCGCTGCTCGCGCCCCGAATCATCGCCCGCGCCGGGCTGATGCGCGTCCTGCTGATCGGCGGCGCCGCCCGCTGCCTGTGGATAGGCATCATCCCCCTCGCGCCCGGCACACCGGCCGGCCTGGCGATGATCGTGGGCGCCGACACGGCCCTGCTGATGTGCGCGGGCGTGTTCAACCCGGCCTTCGCCACCTACCGGATGCAGGCCACCGCCGACGGCTACCTCGCCCGCGTCGCCGCCGCGTGGGCCGTGAGCGGCAAGATCGCCCAACCGGCCATGATCGCTGCCGCCGGGCTGGCCGCCGCGGCGTTTGGTGCCCGAACCGCGCTACTCGCGCTGGCCGCCGTGCTGCTGACCACCATCGTGATCCTGCCCTGGCGGGCCTGGCCTACCCGGCGCAACCGCCTGATCAGCGCCGACGAGTCCCACCGGGAGGAGACGTTCCGTGCGCCGGATCGCAATCCTCGGTAACGGCGGCGCCGGCAAGACCGTGCTGGCCAACCGGCTCAGCACTATCCTTGGCATCCCGGTCACGCACCTGGATGACCTGCGCTACGCCGACGACGGGACCACCGTCGCCGAAGCCGTCTTCGTCGACCTACAGCGGGAGGTCGTCGCCGGCGAAGCGTGGATCATCGACGGGAACTCGCTGGCTTCCCTGCCGATCCGCCTCGGTCGGGCCGACACGGTGATCGTGGTCGACCCGCACCCGCTGGTCTGCCTACTCGGGATTCTGCAACGCCGCCTGCGCTACCGCGGCGGCCGACACCCTGACGGCGTTTTTGACCGCATCAACGCCTCTTTCCTCTGGTACGTCGGGTGGCGATACCGGCATACCCATCTGCCGAAGGTGCGGGCCTGCATCGCCGAGCACTTCCGGGGAGCGCCGGTCATCCACCTGACCAGCCGCAGGCAGGCCGACCTGTGGGTAAACGTGTTCACCCACCACCACGGCAAGGGTGGCCGGTGATGAACCTGTCCGCTTATATGGTCGTCGGCGAGCCGCCGTACGGGGCGGTCGCCCGGCACGGCGCCTGCCCGGGGACGGCGGCACTGATGCTCTGCACGCTGTGCCTGGCCAGGCAACGTTTCCCCCAGCTTGGTGCCGTACAGCGTCGATGCGCACTGCTGGCACACACGCATATCCCGGTGCTGGCCGGGCAACACCGGGCGCTGCCTGACGCGTTGGTCGCCTCCGCGCTGTTCGCGCGGCTGCTCACCGACGGCGCAAGCCGGTGCGGGTGATCGCGGATGAGTCAGCTTCAGCAGTTGGCCGACCTATCCGCTCCTGAGTACTACCACTGTGCAAGACGCCCCTGTTCTGACCTCGCCATGATGTGCCCGCCGCTTGGAGGAGACAACGTTGAACGCCCTGCACCAGCCCTCGTCCGCCCCGCGCCAGCCCTCGGCCGCTGCGCCTCGGCGCCCGGTCGATGTCTTCCTGTTGCTGCACGACGGCCCGAAAGTCCTGTTAGCGCTGCGTGCCGGCACCGGGTATGCCGACGGCGAATGGAACCTGGTGTCAGGCAAACTCGAGACAGGCGAGACTGCCCTGGCCGGGGTCCGGCGCGAGGCCGCCGAGGAGGTCGGCCTGCGCCTGGGTGAGGACGACCTGCACTTCACTGCCACCGTCCACCACCGCAACCGCAACGGGCAGGGCCGTATCGGCCTGGTCTTCACCGCCGCCTTCGAGCCTGGCCGGCACGGTGAGCCGGTCAATGCCGAGCCACACAAATGCGCAGGCATCGAATGGTTTCCCTTCGAGGAGCTTCCGGCCGAAACGGACCGCTACACCCTGGCCTGCGTCGCCGCCTGGCGTTCCGGTGAACGATTGCACCTCAGCGGGTGGTAACAGCCGGCTACGGCAGATCAGCGATTCACCGTGCGACCACACCGTGGCACTGCGGACAGGACCTCCTCGCCGTGATCGACACATGACCCGAACCTTGGTCGAGCTGCCGCGCCCGCTGTTTTCCGCTGGAACGGCCTTTTCTAGCGCAGCATCGACCGCGTGGCCCCCGCCGACCCGTCGCCTTGACCGTGCACCTTTGGAGGAGTCGTGACCGATCTCAATGAGGCTTTCGGAACCGTACCCGTCCTCACCTACACCGATCACGAACGCTACGGCGCCACCGTCCACCGGTCCGTCCCCGAGTGGATCCAGCGCGAAGTGACATCCCTGAAGGTTCAGACCGGGCATCGCGTTCTGGAGATCGGTACCGGCTCGGGTTACAGCGGCGCCCTGCTGGCCCGGCTGTGCGGACCACGCGGTCGGGTCACGAGCATCGACATCAGCGACGATCTCGTCAACCGGGCGCGGGCGATCCACGCCGAACGCAGGGTCACCGGGATCGACTGTCACGTCGCCGACGGCCTGGCCGGCTTCGCGGCCGCCGCGCCGTTCGATCGGGCGGTCGGGTGGTGCACGCCGCCGCGGCTTCCCCGGGCTTGGGTCGAGCAGATCGTGGACGGCGGCCGGATCGTTGCCTCACTGCCGATCGCGCAGCTGCCGTCCACCGCCTTGATCACCACCATTACCGTCGACGCCGGCCAGCCCCGGGTGCAGGCCGTTGTCGGTGGCGTTTACGCCCAGAGCACCCCGACACCGGTGGACGACGCCGTGACCGTGCCCGGCCGGTGGGTCGACTACTGCGACCGTCAACCGGATCCGTCCTGGATATCCATCGGCTGGCGCGCCGACGATCCGGACAACAGCGGCGCCCGCGCGGCCGTCGATCGGCTCCTGCACCCCGGGCACACCGAAACCTACGGCGACATGGAGGCCGACTGGCGATCCTGGAGCGCCTTCACCGCCGCCCCACCCGACCCCGGTCTAAGTATGGTGTCGCTGCGTAATCTGGTCCGCGGGATCGGCCACAGCACCGCTACGTCCGCAGCCGTGATCCTGACCGACGGCACGATCATCGCCGACACACCAGGTTCGGCGTCATTGACGGTTCTGCACGATTGGCTGACCCGCTGGCAGCAGGCCGGCCGCCCCACCGCCGACACCTTTGTTCCCCGGCTGGTCCCCCACGCGAGCACCGACTGCCCCGGCTGGGACCTGCAGATAACCGTGCCCGCCGCTGCGGTGCCGACGTCGCGGCCTGCTATCCCACAGCCGCGCGCCGACCGGGCGGAGCCGGCATGACGCCGGAAGAACTCGTCGACGCCGCGATCTCCGTGGCTGAGGAAGGCGTGCTGCGCCGCGAGATGCCGATCGGAGCGGTCGTGGAGATGGGCGGGGAGATCATCGCCTCCACTCACACCCAGGACCAAGCCCGGCAGCGACACCTAGTTGTGATGTCCAGCCAGGTTGTTCAACCGGGTGATCGGCGTGGTCTTGCCGATGGCGGTGTGGGGCCGATGATGGTTGTAATCGTGTAAGAACGCT
>NZ_JBIRWQ010000059.1:0-15042 GCF_044388125.1 Actinoplanes sp. NPDC020271 | reverse complement strand
CGTGTGGCCTAGAGAACTTCATGATCACCGACGTGATCTCATCCGCCTTCTTCGGCTCCACAGAGGCCGATCACGATGCGAATCCCCAGTTCAGAGCCAACCCGTCCGACAACGCAATGGCCCTGCCATGGGTCGCCGGAAGTCGACGGTGGGGGTGCATCGCATACTCATCGACATGTCTAATCTGTTTAACCGGCTCAGCGAGGCAATGTGAACTTCCGCAGCCTTCGCCTCGACGATTCCCTGGGTGAGGTCTTCCAGCAGGTTGACGCCTTCATCGCGCGGGAACCCGTCCGCTTCGTCTCGGCGGAACGGTACCGCGCGGATCTGGCGCGACGAACGTTCCGCCCGGAATGGACCTGGATCGCGGAGAACGAGGGCCGCATCGCGGCCCGGGCGGTGTGGTGGGGCCGGCCGGCCGGCACCCGGCCATTGCTGCTCGACTGCCTATGGACCGATTCGTCGGCCCGTGATCGGGTTGGTCTCGCCGCGGGACTGCTCGTCGCCGCACATCGGCGCTTTCAGGAGCAGCATGGAGACCAGTTGCCGGAGGCATTTCGCATGACTCTGCACAACGACTGGCGGGCCGATCCCGCCACCCGAGACGCGGTGGCGTGGCGTCAGGGTGCCGCCGCGGCAGTCGGCTTCACCCACGTGGTGGAGCGGCTGCAGTTCGCGTGGACGCCGGCCTGCGGTGTGCCGGAAGCAGACGACCGGCTCGTCTTCGTGGCGGAGCCGGACGACGACAAGATGGTTGAGATCTTTCGCCGCATCGGTGACGGCAGTCTCGACGACGAGACCCACAAGCAGCGGGCACGGATGAGCTCGGAGGAGACGGCCCGGTACGAGATGCAGTTCTACCTCGATGCACCAGGCGAACGTGACTGGTGGCGAGTGGTGTATCAGCCGGACGGTCTGCTGGCCGGCCTGGCGATTCCGTCCGCAACGTCGTACAACCCGAATGTGGGATACCTCGGCGTGGTACCCGAAATGCGGGGACGGGGGTACGCGCGGATCATCCTCGACGCGATCACGCGGAGCCACGCGAACCGGGGCGCTGAACAGATCACCGCGACCACGGACATGAGCAACTTTCCGATGGCCGCTGCTTTCCGGAAGTCGGGATACCGCAACACCGAAACCCGACTGCTGCTGTCGGCCGCATAGACGGGGTCCGTGATGGATCGGCGCCCTACCCAAGCGATCCGGCCGACACCCCTGATCGGCGGAGACGAGGTCAACGCCGTCAAAGCCATCGTGCCGATGACCCGCTCCACGGTGCCGCCGTAGTGCGGCTGGCCCGGAGGCCGCCACCGCAGCGTGACCCCGTGCTGCTCGCACCCCCGGCGCAGGGCCTCGCTCTTGAACTCGGCGGCGTTGTCCAGATACAGCTCAGCCGGCTTGCCGCTCATCGGCCAGGCGACGTCGACGCCGATGCGCTCCCGCCATGCCCGCTTGCCGGTCACCATGTGCGCCAGGCGCAACCCGACCGACAACGCCGACGGCGCCTCCAGCGTCACCACCAGGCCGACGATCGCACGGCTGAGAACATCGATCGCCACGGTGATGTAGGGACGTCCGATCGGCAGCCGGTGCCGCTCGTCGACCACGATCACGTCAATCTCGGTGTGATCGATCTGGACCTGTTCCAACAGCTCACTGACCTGCGGCGGCACCCCGCCCGCCGACCGCAGCGGCCGGGCCGCGTCCACGCCCTCACGCGCCAGCGTCGTGGCCACCGGATCCAGTTGGCCGCCCGGCGCACCAGCGCACCCCGCGAGGGCGCCGGCAGCCCCGGCTCCGGCACAGCCGTGCGACCTCCCGGTGCACCGCCGACATCGAGCGCCGCTGCTTGGTCAGATACCGGGTACACAGCACCTCCCGGATGACCGACTCCACAGCCTCGGGAAGGTGCTCGCGGCCCCGGCCGCCGCTGGAATGGCCGGGGAGCATGTCCGAGACGGCCCCGTCGCCCTGGCGCCAACGGCGAAGTAGCACGTACACCTGGCGCCGGGACAAGCCGAGTTCGGCGGCGGCCTCGTCCGCGCAACGGTGGCCGACCTCGTCCAGCTCGGCGAGACGGCCGATCATCTCAGCGCGGCGAACCGCGAGATCCCAGGCCGCCGAAGACGCCGTCAACACGCCCCGCTCGGGCACCAGATGCGCCTCGTCCACCGTCGGTCCTCCCGTGCCGTGCACAGGAGCACGAACCAAGATCGACGTTAGTGCATACGAGTCCGATCAGGCCGTAGGTCCGTACCCGACTGCACCGGCCCAGGAGGGACGACTTCCGACCGTGCAGTCGACCTCGGAAACCGACACTGACGCTCGACACAAAGTCGCGCTTCTCTCACTCGTCTTCGGCAGATCCGACGGAGGCCGCCGGTCTCGAACCCGGATCACCGGTGGCCGCGGCCGCCGGCCGCTCGGCGACCGACCCGGCCGGCGTCACAGGTTCGCGGTGACCCACGCGCGCAACCGGCTGACGGCCTCGGCCCGCACCCCGGCCGACGCCGGGGAACCGGCCGACACCGGGGAACCGGCCGACGCCGGGGAACCGGCCGACGCCGCCGCGCGCAACGGCACCTGCCGGGGCATGCGCGCCACCACCGCCCGGATCTCGTCGATCAGGAACGGCCCCCACGAGCCACCGACGACGATTTCCTTCGGGTCGGCCAGGGCGATGACGGCGGCGATCACGCCGCACACCGCGGCGGCGATCATCTCCCGATCGGCGGCGGAGCTCTTCTTCAGCCGCGCGACGTCGATCGCCGTGGTGCCGGGTTTCCGCAGCCCCAGCTGGCCGAAGAGGTCGATGAACGGGATCGCGCGGCCCTGCGGCCCCGCCGTGAGCAGGTGCGAGATCTCCCCGGTCAAGCCGCTGGAGCCCCGCCGGATCCCGCCGTCGTCGACGATTGCGGCGCCCAGCCCCTCCCCCAGGTACAGGTACGCGAAGTCCTGCTGTCCCTCCGCCGCCGCAGCCCAGTTCACGTCGTTGTCGACGGTCACCGGGCCGTCGACGTACGCGGAAATGATCTTCACCGGATCCAGCTCACCCACCAGGAACGGCGAGTCCGGCAGCTGGACGAGCCGGCCGGTCGCCCGGTCGACCGGGTCGGCGGCGCTGACCACCGCCAGGCGGACCGGCCGCGGCACTCGGTGGCGGACCTCGCCCACCGCGTCCGCCAGCGCGGCGCCGACCCCGCTCGGCTCGGCGTGCCTGGTGACGGACGCGATGTCGTCGCCGTAGACGTCGAGGCATTGGGCGACGACAGCCGCGCCCGGGCGCGATCCCGACAGTCCGTCGCCGACGCCTTCCGGCCCGATCGTGACGGCGAGCGCGCCACCGATTGACGGCGCGAGGGCGTAGTACGAACCGACCCGCCCGCGCCCACGCCCGCCCTGGGTGCGCTCACCGGTGTCGGCGACCAGGCCCCGCTCGGTCAGCCGGCGCACGCTCTCCCCGGCGGTGGGCTTCGAGATGCCGATGGCCGCGGCCAGTTCCGCCCTGGTCAGACGCCGATGCTCGATCAGGGCGAGCACCACCCGTTCGTCCGTGAGCGCCCGGACCAGGTCCTGGGACGGCGCCCGCACGCTGTCCGGTGACGCCGCACCGGCTCGGCCTGATGACGGCGGGCGCACGGGCTCGCCCCTCGGGCTGATCGGGTCGGTTCGCGGCCGGCTGGACTCCACGTGCCGATTCTAGTCAGGGGTCTTGCCTTGGAAACGACCACGACCCTATCGTCGTACAAGTAAGGGGGTTTGACTTGAAAGGGACTGGCATGGACCTACCGCATTGGGAAGAGACGCCCACCGATCTCCGCTCTGCCACCCGTGAGGTGAAAGCGGCGCTCCGCGCCCGGATCGCCGCCTCCGGTCGCACCGTGGAGGACGTTTTCGCCGTCGTCGAGCAGCGCGTGCAGTCCGCGGTCGACGACATCACCGCGGCCCGCCGCCGGGGCGAGACCATCTGGCCGGTGATCGACTACGCCGACATCGCCCGGGGGGAAGTTTCCGCCGAGCAACAGGCCCTGCTGAAACGGCGCGGCTGCCTGATCGTTCGCGGTCACTTCGAGCGCGACCAGGCCCTGCAATGGGACGCCGGCATCGTCGACTACGTGGAGAGCAACCGGTTCTTCGAGAACTACCGCGGGCCTGGCGACGACTTCTTCGGCAGTGTCGGCTCGAAACCCGAGATCTACCCGATCTACTGGTCCCCGGCGCAGATGCAGGCCCGGCAGAGCGACCGGATGGCCGCCGTCCAGGCGTTCCTCAACTCCCAGTGGAAGCACGAGTCCGAAGGTGTTCAATGGTTCGACCCGGACCGCGACTCCCTGTACCCGGACCGGATCCGTCGCCGCCCGGAGGGTGCCGACTCGGCCGGGCTGGGCACGCATCTCGATCCGGGCACGCTCGACCTGTGGATGACCAGGTCGTACCAGCAGGCGTTCCGTCATCTCTTCGACGGCAGCGTGGAGCGGTACGACCCGTGGGACGCCGCCCACCGCACCGCCGGCCCGCAGTACCCGGGTTCGACCATGTGTTCGGCGTTCCGCACGTTCCAGGGGTGGACCGCGCTGTCCGACATGGATCACGACCAGGGCGTCCTGCACACGGTGCCGATCCCCGAGGCGATGGCGTATCTGATGCTGCGCCCGCTGCTGCCCGACGTGCCGGACGACGACATGTGCGGCGTGACCGTGAACCAGGTCTTCCCCGCAGGTCACAAGTGGCATGCCCCGCTGATGGAGGCGCTCTCCGGCATCCCCGACGTCCGGGCCGGCGACTCGGTCTGGTGGCACTGCGACATGATCCACAGCGTGGCGCCGGTCGAGGCACAGCAGGGCTGGGGAAACGTCATGTACATCCCGGCCGCTCCCTGGTGCCCGCGCAACGAGCGGTACGCGGAGTCGGTGCGCAAGGCGTTCCTGTCCGGCGAGAGCCCGAGCGATTTCCCGGCGGAACACTACGAGCGCGACTGGCCGAACCGCTTCCGCGCCGAGGACCTGAACGAAATCGGCCGCCGCGGCCTGGGCCTGAAGTAAGCCGCGGCCCAGCCCAGGCCCGGAGTAAGCCGCGGCCCAGGCCCGGGGAAAGCGGCCCGGACCCGGGGGAAGCGGCCCGGACCCGGGGAAAGCGGCCCGAAACGACCCTACGACCGCCCGACCGACTCCCCCACCTCGGTCCGGGACGAGACCCCGAGCTTGCGCAGGATGTTGGAGACGTGCACCGCCGCCGTCTTCGGCGAGATGTAGAGCCGCCGCGCCAGTTCGGTGTTGGTCAGCCCGTCGCTGATCAGCACCGCCACCTCCCGTTCGCGGGGTGTCAGCGCGGCCGGCCCGGTGACCGCCGGCGCCGCGTCCACCGGCGCCATGCCCAGCTGCGCGCGAACCTGGTCGAGCTGGGCCACCCGCCATCCGCCCCACTTCGCGAGCAGGGAAGCGGCCGCCTCTGCCTGGACGGTCGCCTCGGCCCGGCGGTCGGCGGCGAGCAGGCAGCGGGCGGCGCCGACCCGGACGGTGCCGCGGGTCGCCGGCCCGAGAATGTGCGAGTCGACGATGGACAGGTACTCGGTCAGCGCCGCCGCGTGCCGGCCGTGCGCCTCGGCGAGTTGCGCGGCCACGAGCGTCCGGTGGGCGTCCCAGACGTCGTCCTCGTTGATCAGTTCGGCGGCGAGCGCGTCGAGCCGGGGGCCGGGCAGGCCGATCTCCAGCGCGGCGGAGATCAGGTCATGGGCCTGCTCGCCACTGCGCCAGGGCTGCGTGGCCAGCGCCGTGACCAGTTCGTTCAGGGTTTCTTCGGCGCGCGGCAGGTCACCGCGGCGGCAGGCGAGGTGGAAGGCGAGGCCGGGGATGACCGTCGGCGGGTTGTCCGGCACCATCGCCAGGTCGGCAATGATCTCCTCGACCCGGTCGAGTTCACCGGCCTCCAGGTACAGCCCGGCGAGGAACACCCCGTGGTAGTCGGCCCAGCGTCCCCGCCGCTGGTAGCCCCGGTCCTGCTCGCGCCCGTCCTCGAGGGCGGTCAGCGCCGCGTGCAGATCGCCGGCGCGCAGGGCGAGCCGGGCGCGGCCCTGGAAGTAGGAGGCCACCGCGAGGGCCTCGAAACCGGCCCGTTCCGCGTTGACGCGCATCCGCTCCAGCGTTTCCGCGTATTCCGCCGGTGAGGTGGGCGGCACCCCGTTGACCAGCCGGTTGAGCGCGCGTGCGGCCAGCACCCACTCACCCGCGGCTTCGGCCTCACCGACCAGCTCGGACAGCATCTTCTGTCCTTCGGCGGCGGTGGTGGGGCGATCGCTGAGAATGGAACCTTTTTCCAGGAGTGCGGCCAGACGTACCGACGGCATGTCGATCTCTTCGGTCAGCGCCAGCGCCCGTTCGCTCCACTCCAGCGCGTTCTCCAGGTCGTCGCGCAGGTATCCCGACTGGGCGATCGCGGTCATCGCGCGGGCCTGACCGGCACCCGGTGGGAGCTGCTCGATCAGGGTCTCGATCTCGTGCGTCAGGGTGCTCATCTCGTCCGTCTCACGGGACTCCCACGCGCACCGGACCAGCAGGTACAGCGACTCGGCGCGGTCGGTGGCGTCGACCGCCAGGTCACGCCAGCGACGCCCGTACCGCAGCGCGTCGTCGAGCAGCCCGGCGAGCCAGGCCGCACGGGCACCGGCGCCGAGCAGTCCGGTGTCGTCGGGCGCCTCCTCCAGCCCCATCTCGGCCAGCTGCAACGCCTGGTAGGCGGAGCCGATCGACAGGTAGAGGGCGGCGCCGCTGCGGGCCGCGGCGACCAGGTCGTCGTAGCGCCCGGCGCCGCGCGCGTGATGCGCCACCATCGCCGGGTCCGACGCACCGCTGTCGAGCAGCGCGTCGAGCGCCGTCTCGTGCAGGCGGCGTCGCTGCCGGCCGAGCATCTGCGCGGCGATCGCCTCCCGCACCAGCGCGTGCCGGAACGCGAACTCGTCCTCGCCGGACTCGACCAGCACCCCGCGTGTGACCAGGTCGCGCAGGACCGCGATCAGCTCGTCCTCGCCGGCGCCGGTGACCGCCGCGAGCAGGTCGAACGGGATGCGGTGGCCGAGCACCGTGGCCGCCTCGACGATCCGGTGGCTGACCGGGTCGAGGTCGTCGACCTGGCGGCGCAGCACGTCGGCGAGGCTCCACGGCAGCGGCTGGTCGACCAGGTCCTCCAGGTCGACCCCGGGCAGCGCACGCAGCAGTTCCTCCAGGAAGAACGGGTTGCCGCCGGTGCGATGGTGCAGCGCGGTCGCGGCTCGCAAGGGGGCGGGGGCGCCGGTCGCGGCCGCGAGCAGGGCCGCCGTCTGGGCCGGGGAAAGACGATTGAGGCGTACGTGCGTGACCGCGTGCCGCCGTTCGAGCTGCGCCAGCAGCCCGGCGACGGGCCGGCGCCGGGTGACCTCGTCGGGCCGGTAGGTGCCGATCAGCAGTCGCGGGCCGTGCTGGTCGGCGATGCGTTCGAACAGGGCGGCGCTCTCGGAGTCAGCCCAGTGCAGGTCCTCGAAGACGATCACCGCCGGCGCGTCGCCGATGATCTCGTTGACGACGGCCAGGCCGGTGTGCAGCCGTTCGACCGGGCTGCGCCGGGGATCCGCCAGCTCCGCCAGCAGTTCCTCGTCGATGCCGGGCCGGTTGTCGATGGCGTCGAGGAGCACCTCGTACGGCCGGGAGAGCGACCCGGGTTCGGCCTGACCGACCAGCACCACCGTGTCGGCGGAGAGCTTCGCCAGCAGCTCGTGCACCAGCCGGGTCTTCCCGATCCCGGGCTCCCCCGCGATGATCGCCACCGCTGGGTCCCGGGAGGTGGCGAGCCGCGCCAGCCGGCGCAGCTCGCCGTCGCGCCCGACCATCACAGGACTGACACTGCCGCGGACGATTCGCACGTCGTCAGGGTACCGGTGGGACGGTCGCGCACCGGTCCCGCTTGTCGTCCGCGGCGGGCCTGCCGGGCCCGGCGGGCGCCGGCCAGCAGCCGCTCCCGGCCGGCCTCGGCGATCAGGTCCCGCCGGCGCTCGGCGGCCAGGCTCAGCATCAGGTCCGGGTGGATGAGCATCTCGGGTCTCCTCGTCGTTCGGTGATGTGTCCATCCTCGATCGGCGGGCGTTGCCCCACATCCGGCACTGTTGCTTATCTTCGCTGCTCAAACCCTTCCTAGGTACGCCGTGAAACGCTCGTAGGCATACCTAGTGCCTCGTCTTTGAACGTTGGCCGTGTAATCCGCCGGGGCTGTTTCAGGCAGGCTGTCCCTCTCGCTGTTGTACGGGAGGTGATGCCGGGTGGCCGACGCGGCAAACCGCTAGGCCTTGACCAATTGGTCGAGCGTCTCGCCGGTCACCCCGAGAATTCGCAATTGCCGGTCGCGAAAATCGCCTGCATCTTCTACCTGGAATCCCGCGACGGCGAGCACCTTGGCGAGAGTCTCCAACTGAGTGCTTCGGATTTCCACTTGTGCTCGGAACAGCGGGCCGCTGATGCCGACCCCATCAAGTGACTGCCGCACCGCCCGCATCCACTCCTTCGAGGCCTTCCAATAGACGAATACCTGGCCGGCCTCGTCCATCGAGGTGTCCACCTCCACGATGACACCGACCTCGTCATGCGGAGCCGAGTAATCGTCGAGGGAAGCGTGAAAGCCAAGCAAGGTCAGGGTGGTCAGCGCTTTACGAGCCAGCTCCGCAACGACGTCAGCGCATTCCTCACTTTTTATCGACCTCACCCCATTCGTGCATTTTTACCTCCTTGAACCATAACGCGCTAGGCGAAGACCTCCTCCTTCACCGTGCGGGTACGCAGCAGGGCCCAGACGACCAGGGCCGCGGCCATCGCGGTCAGGACGAGCCCGGCGACGGTCACCGCCTGCTCGAACTGCGCCGACTGCCGGGCGGTCCAGGACGGTGCCGCGATGCTGCCGGTGACCATTGCCGCCAGGATGGTGCCGGTCACCGCGATCCCGGCGCCGGAGGTGACCTCCGACGACGTGTCGACCAGGGCCGCGCCGATCGTGGTGCGGTTCTCGGGGAGGCCGCGCAGCACGGTCACGGCGGCGACGGCGCCGACCACGCGCATCCCGGCGGCGACGAGCACCAGGGCGAGCGCGATCCACACGTACCCGAATCGGCTCAGCAGTCCGTAGACGGCGAGACCGGAGACGACGGCGGCCGCGCTGCACCAGGCCGCCCGGTCGAGGCCCGCCCGTTGCACGAACCGGTTCACGAACGCGCCACCGGCGATCAGCACCACGACCTGCGGCAGCAGGCCGAGGGCGGCGCGGGTCGGGGTCCAGCCCCAGTCGAGCTGCAGTTGCAGCGTCACCAGGTAGCCGAGACCGGAGATGGCCAGGCCCGCGGCGGCCTTGTAGGCCAGGCCGCTGGCGACCAGCGGGCGCGCCACCAGCGCCAGGTCGAGCAGCGGGTGCTCGGCGGCTCGTTCCCGCACGACGAAGAGAGTCGCCGCCGTCACGGCCAGGGTGCCCCCGGCCCACGGCAGCCAGGAACCGCTGCCCTCGTTCAGGAACAGGGTCGGGGTGACCAGCGCCAGCACGATCGTCGTCGTCCCGAGGACCGCGCCGAGCACGTCGACCGGGTCGCGGTGCAGGCCGGCCCGGTCGTCCGCCTCGACGCCGGTGCGGATGCAGAGCATCGCCAGCAGCGCGACGGGAACGTTCGCCAGCAGCAGGACCGGCCACGGCGCGATCGCGAGGATCAGCCCACCGGTGGTCGGGCCGACCGCCAGGCCGACCAGGCCGATCGTCGAGATGAGTGTCATCGCGCGCACCCGCAGGCCGTCGTCGTCGAAGAGCCGGAAGGCCAGGGCGGCGGACCCGGGCGTGGTCATCGCGGCGGCGACGCCCATCAGCGCGCGGACGGCGATCAGCTGCCCGGCGGTGGTGACGAAGGCGGTGGCCAGGCCGGCCACGGCGAGCAGGGCCAGTCCGATCAGCATGATCCGGCGGCGGCCGTAGCGGTCGGCGACCGCGCCGAGGACCAGCATCAGGCCGCCGAAGACGACCGAGTACGCCCCGGTCACCCACTGCAGGGCGACGGTCGAGGCGTGCAGGTCGCGGCCGATCGTGGGCAGCGCGACGTTGAGGATCGAGTTGTCGAGCATCTCGAAGAGGAAGACGGCCGAGAGTCCGGCCAGGGCGACCCAGGCGGATCGCAGGGACGGGGCGCTCATCGGCGCTCCTTTCACCAGTTCAGTGGATACGAACACCGTTCTACTCCGGTACAGTGTTCGGATCAATACGAACGGCGTTCCGAGTGAACTAGAACACCGTTCGTAAGGTCGGCTAGACTGCGGACATGTCACCGACTCCGCAGGAACGGCGCGCCGCCCGGCACCAGGTCGGCGCCGGTTCGGACAAGCCCGCCGTCCGGCGCGGCCCGTCCGGCGGCCGCAAGAAACCGATCACCGTCGACGCGATCGTCGACACCGCCTTCGCGATCATCGAGTCGGAGGGGTACGAGGCGCTGACCATGCGACGCCTCGCGGTCGCGCTGGAGACCGGCCCGTCGTCGCTCTACGCCCACGTGGTCAACAAGGAGGACCTGGACGAGCTGCTGATCGGCCGCCTCTGCGCGGAGATCGAACTACCGGCGCCCGACCCGTCGCGGTGGCGCGAGCAGCTCGTCGGCGTCTGCACCCGGCTCCGTGATCAATATCTGCGCTATCCGGGCATCTCCCGCGCCACGTTCGCCGCCGCGCCGTCGAACCTCGACACGCTGCGGGTCAGCGAGGGACTGCTGGCCATCGTGCTCGCCGGGGGCGTCGAGCCGCAGGCCGCCGCGTGGGCGGTGGACTCCCTGACGCTCTACGTCAACGCACACAGCCTGGAGGTCGCGGTGGCGAGCCGGCTCGGCCGGGCCGGCGACGAGTGGGTGGTCAGCCGCGACGACATGCTCCGGCGCTTCGCGTCGCTGCCGGAAACCTTCCCCCAGACCAAGCGGTACGCCACGGAGCTGACCGCCGGCACGACCGCCGACCGCTTCCTGTTCACGATCAACCTGATGATCGACGGCCTGCCCCGCACCGACAGCCAGGCGTAGCGGGCGCGGACTTCAGCCGCGCCGCAGCCCCGGCCGGTTTATGAAACGATTCACATCGCCGGTTACGCCAACCGGCGCGAGCGGCTGACTTCTGCAGCAGCTCGCGCCGGTTCGCATGGTCACTAGCGGGCGCCGTACCGCCGGTTCGTCAATCCGTTCAGGAGCGCGGCGAAGACGAGTACCGCGCCGAGTGCGAGTAGCTGGTACTGGGAGCCCTCGTTGCCGACGAAGGCGAGCAGGATCCCGGCGTTGAGCCAGACGATCAGCAGCGTGGCGAGCACGACTCCGGCGACGCGGCCGATGCCGCCGGTGATCGCGACGCCGCCGAGGACGGCGATGGTGATCGCGGGCAGGGCCATGCCGTTGCCGGAGACACCGGCGTCCGGGCGGGCGGAGGCGAACTGGCCGACCGTGACGACGGCGACAAGACCGGAGATCAACCCCGCGTAGACGTACGCCTTCGCGCGCGTGTCCCGTACCGGCAGGCCGGCCCAGCGTCCGGCGACGTCGTTGGTGCCGATCGCGTAGAGCCGCCGCCCGTAGGTGGTGCGGTTCAGCAGCAGCCACACCGCGACGACCGTGGGCAGCAGGAAGGTGAAGATCGCGAGCGGTACGTCGGGGAGGTAGGGCCCGATGACCGGCAGTTCGACGGACCGTGTGATCGCGTACAGGTCCTGGATCGGTGCGGTGCTGATCGGCTGCTGATCGTTGATCACGATCGCGATCGACTTGTAGGCGTAGAAGGTGGCCAGGGTCGCGATCAGCGCCGGGAACCCGGCGTAGGACACGAGGAACCCGTTCACCGCGCCGAGCAGTGCCCCGAACCCGGCGGTGAGGATGATCGCGGCCCACAGCGGCCAGCCCCATTCGCCGTACGCGAAACCGAAGGTCATGCCGGCGAGCGAGACGATCGCACCTACGGAGAGGTCGATGCCGCCGCGTCCGGACAGGATGACCAGGAGCTCGGCCAGCCCGAGCATGGCCAGGGGTACCGCGTTGATCAGCGACGCGGACATGTAGTCGAAGTCGTAGGGGGCGGTCAGGTAGCCGCCGGCGTCCTGGACGAAGAACGTGACGACGACGGCGACGATCAGTACCGCGAGCAGCGCGATCCGCTGCGTGAGCAGGACCCGCAGGGCCCGGGCGCCGAACGACTCGCGGGAGGCGGCGGGGTCTTCCCTCGGCGGGGCGGGCTGGGCTTCGACGATGGTCACCGGCTCCTCCTGGCGCGGGCGCGCAGCAGGTCGGCACCGACCGCCACGATGATGAACACGCCGACGAACAGGTCGGACAACTGGGACTTCCAGCCGAGCTGGGTGACGCCGGAGCTGACCGACTGGACCAGCAGGGCGCCGAGCAGAGTGCCGAGGACCGAGCCGCGGCCACCCATGATCGAGGTGCCGCCGATGACCACGGCGGCGATGATGGCGAGTTCCTTGCCGGAGCCGACCGACTGGTCGAGCGTGGACGTGCCCTGCGCGATCAGGAAGCAGGCGGCCAGACCGACCAGCACGCCGGTGATCGTGTAGGCGAGCAGGACGCGGCGCTGCACCCGGACACCGGCCAGACGCGCGGCGACCGGGTCGCCGCCGATGGCGAAGAAGTGCCGCCCGCCCGCGGTGTGCCGCAGGTACCACCAGACGGCGGCGGTGATCAGCACCGTGATCAGGAATGCGTGCGGGATCCCCAGGGTGCGGCCCTCGGCGCCACGGCCGAAGAACGCCAGCGTACCGGGGATGCCGTTGACCGTGGTGGAACCGAAGACGCGCAGGCCGGCGAAGGTGAAGAGGTTCGCCGTGCCGAACGTGATGATGATGGCGTGCACCCGGCCGTAGGCGATGAGCACGCCGTTGACCAGGCCGAGCACGGCACCGGCGGCGACCGAGATCAACACCGCGACGCCGAGGTTCACGCCCGAGCCGACCAGCGCCTTGGCGGTGAGCACCGAGCAGACCATCATCGCAGCACCGACCGAGACGTCGATGCCACCGGTGATGATGATGATCGTCATGCCGACGCCGACCAGGGCCACCGGGGCGGTCGCGACCAGCAGCGGCTGCAGCGAGCCGGCGGTCAGGAACGCCGGGGTGGTCAGCGCGAGACCCACCCAGAGCAGGGCGATGACCGCGACCAGGACCAGTTCCTGGCCGGAGACCGGGGCGGGCAGGACCCGGCCACGGGGTTTCGGTGGATCGGTGGCGGCCGGCGGCCGCACGGCGGTGGTCGTCATCCGACCTTCTCCTTCACGGACTCGTCGTCGTCACCGGCGTCGCCGCTCGCGGTGGTTTCCCCGGCGCCCGCCCGGGGCTCGTCCTCGGAGCCGGCGGCCGCGGCGAGCAGCTCCACCTGGGTGGCGTCCGGGCCGAACTCGGTCGTCGTGGTGCCGCCGCGGACCACCTGGATGCGGTCGGCGATGCGCAGGGCCTCGGGCAGGTCGGACGTGACGACCAGGACCGCGGTGCCCTCCTCGGCGAGCTCGGTGATGATGCGGTGGATCTCCTCCTTGGCGCCGACGTCGACGCCCTGGGTGGGCTCGGCGAGGATCAGCACCTCCGGCCGTTCGACCAGCTGGCGGGCGAGCACCACCTTCTGCGCGTTGCCGCCGGACATCGCGCTGATCGGCTGCCGCTCGTGCGGGGTCTTCACCGCCAGGCGCTTGATCAGGCCCAGCGCGACGTCACGCTCCCGGCCGCGGTCCAGCCAGGCGCCGAAGCGGGAGAGCACCTTCAGGTGGCCCGCGGAGATGTTGAAGGCGATCGACTGGAAACCGAACATGCCCTCGGCCTTGCGGTTGGCCGGCAGCAGCGCGATCCCCAGCTTCTGGGCCTCGCGGGGCGAGCGCGGGTTCACCGGCTTGCCCCGCAGCTGCAGATCGCCCGTGGTGGCGCGGTCGATGCCGTACACGCAGGCGGCGATCTCGGAGACACCCGAGCCGACCAGGCCGTACAGTGCGACGATCTCACCCGCTTTCACCCGGACGTCGACGTCGTGGAACTTTCCCTCGCGGCCGAGACCGCGGAGTTCCAGCACCGCCGGGCCCTCGGGGACCGATCGGTGCGGACGCTCGTCGGACAGGATGCCGCCGACCATCAACTCGGCGATCTTCCGCACGGTGAGGTCGCCGATGCCGTACGTCCCGATGGTTTGTCCGTCTCGCATGACGGTGACCTCGTCGGCGATGCGGAACAGCTCGTCCAGACGGTGCGAGATGTAGACGACGGAGACGCCGGAGCTGGTCAGGCGGCGGACGACGTCGAAGAGCACCTCGATCTCGGCGTCGGTGAGGATGGCCGAGGGCTCGTCGAGGATCAGCACGCGGGCGTCGCCGGCCAGGGCCTTGGCGATGGAGATCTGCTGCTGTTCGGCGATCGAGAGGGTGCCGACCGGGGCGGTGGCGACGTGCGCGGGCAGGCCGAGCAGGTCGAGGAGTTCGACGACCTTCGCGTTCTGGGCGGACCAGTCGACCCGGCCGCCCTTCTTGAGCTCGCGGCCGAGGAAGATGTTTTCCGCCACCGTGAGTTCGGCGAAGAGTTGCGGCTCCTGGTAGACGGTGGCGATGCCGAGGGCGAGCGCGTCGGTGGTGGACCGGATGGTCACTTGCGCGCCGTCGAACTCGATGGTTCCGGTGTCCGCGGTCTCCACACCCGAGACGATCTTGATCATCGTCGACTTGCCGGCGCCGTTCTCACCGACCAGGGCGTGCACCTGCCCCGGTCGCACCGTCAGATCGGCCTGGCGGATGGCACGGACCGCACCGAACCGTTTGGCGATGCCGGTCAGCCGCAATCGCGGGGATTCTTCTTCTGCCACTGTAGCTAGCTCTTCCGTTCGGCGGACCCGGGCGCGCCGGGGCTGCATCCCGCGCAGCCCCGGCAGGCGGCATCAGTAGTTGAACTGGTCGACGTTCTGGTCGGTGATCGCCAGCGCCGGGCCGAGCAGCAGCATCTTGCTCGACGCGTCGTAGGCGACGGCCGGTAGTTTGTCGC
>NZ_JBIRWQ010000058.1:0-15822 GCF_044388125.1 Actinoplanes sp. NPDC020271 | reverse complement strand
CCGCTCACGCAGCTCATCGGGGTACTTCTTCGGTGCCGCCATAGCGAGATTCTCTCCCAGGTTTGGATGTCTCCATCAAACCCGGGGCGGAACAGTTGGCCGGATCAGCAGGACGTTGATCAGCCGTCGGATCTCGTTGACGGTCAGCTCGATCATGTCGGGTTGGGCGCGGCGGTCTGGGGTGCGGGCGTCGGCGGCGCAGATCGCGAGGACGGCGAGGGCGGCCAGGGCCAGGGTGGTGAACCGGTGCCAGGACGTCCAGCGGCGGACTTGGTGCTGGTCGAGACCGACCTGGCCCTTTCCTGCCTGAAAACTCTCTTCCACGATCCAACGAACTCCCGCCACCCGCACGAGTTGGGCGAGGGTGGCCGAGCCGGGTGCCCAGCAGCGGTAAAAGGCCAGCTCACCGGTCGTACTGTTGCGGCGGATCAACAAGCTGTGCCGGCCGGCGTCGTCCGGGTCACCGTCAGCGCCGACGTCGGCGAGCCAGGCCCAGTCGTAGAACCGTGGCCCTTTCGACCCGTCGCCGGCGCTGCGCCGGGTCCACGCGGTGGCGGGCAGGTCGGCAGCCAGCCGGTCAGCGCGGCAGCGGATCTTCCCGCCGTCGATCGGCACGAGGTGGTCGCAGGAGACCGCCAGGACGTAACCGAGTCGGAGTTTGCGTAGCTCACCCCGCAGCCGGGTGTTATTGCCGTAGGCCTCGTCCGCGGCGACCCACCGAGCCGGGACCAGGGCCTTCACCGCGGCGGTGATCATGTCGTCGGCCAGCTCGGACCGGGTGGCGAAACCGACGTCGTCCGGGACACCGGCCTGCTCACACCGCTGACGGTCGTCGGTCCAGGACTTCGGCAGGTAGACCCGCCGGTCGATCAGGGCGTGACCGTGCCTGCTCGCATAAGCCAGGAACACCCCGACCTGGGCGTTCTCGGTCCGCCCCGCGGTACCGGTGTATTGACGCTGCACACCGACGGAGTGCACGCCCTTCTTCAGATCGCCGGTCTCGTCGACGACCAGGACACCGTCGTGGTCACCGAACCGGTCAGCGACGACCCTGCGCACGTCGTCACGCACCGCCTCGGCGTCCCACTTGGCCCGGTAGAGCAACCTTTGCATCGCATCCGGCCGGGCATATCCGGCTTGCTCAGCCACCTGCCAACACGTCTTGATCTCCAGGTCGGCCAGCAGGCCAGTGACGAACCCGGCCGCCGCCTGGCGGGGCTCGACCCGGCAGAACCGGCCGGCGAACGAGTCGATCACCAGGTCGATGGTTCGTCGCCACCGGACAGGCTCTACGCTGTGGCTCTCGGCCACCGCAAGGTTGAATGTTGTGTCCACAACGCACAGACGATCATGCGGTGGCCGTCCTCATTCCCACGGGATCCGAGGTCACCTCACGAACGGCGGCTGCCGTACTAGAAGCCGATCAGCCGATCCTCCCTGGATGATCCGGCTACCGGCGCGCCAAGCCGCACGGACAGGCAAAAACGTCACGGTGGCCCTGGTGACACTTTCCGTACGCATGGACCCGGCTTCACTCATGAGGGTGGTCGGAGCTGCTCGCGACGCTGGTGGTCAGGTACCGGTCTCCAGCGCGGCCAGCTGGGCCGCCGGCGCCTGGCGCGAGCTCACCGCGGCGAATGCGTGACCTCAGCACGGCCGCGATCTGCTGGAAGGCGTAGCCGTCCGTGGGCTGGTCACTCATGAACGCCGATGGTACGGATCCACCGCCCGCCCGTTGGCTAGGCGCGCTCCACCTACAGACCAGTCAGGCAAGAGACCAACTTCCTAACTCTCTTCCTAACTTCCTAACAGTGCCCGTGAGCTGTCATTTAGCAATCTTCATGATCCGTCCATCGCGCGAGACAGCCGGTCGAGTACGACCCACGATCTACCGCCACCTGGCCAAGCTGCCGACCCAGACACCCATCCCGTAAGCGGGACCGCCAGCGGCCCGGCTGGCCCGCGCCTCGTGCAGACGGGTACGGGTCAAATGACGGGTAGTGCACACGACTTCGGAACGGCCGAATGTCCGAAGTCGTGTGCACTCGGGGCCTTCTACCAGCGGTCGCCGTGCAGTCGACTTCAGAAACTGACAGCCGACCTGGGAAGACGGCGAAGCACCGCCCGAGCCGTGGGGACCGTTCCACAACCATGGAAGTGGAACGGCAGAACCGACACATAGCGCACGCCTACGATCGCGACTGCTGGGCGGGCGTTCATTCAAGAGGAGGCGATGACGGCCTCCTCGAGGGCCTGCGTCACCGCGGTCTCGGTGAACTGCGCCGGCCCAAGGTCATCGACGACGACTCGTTCACCTTCGCCTTCGCGCTCAAGACCAAGGGCGTTCCCGTTCCCGAGATCGCCAAGAAGCTCACCGTCAAGACCGGGAAGAACGCCAGCTGCTCCCCCCTCGGTGGCCTCGTTCTACCGGGCGTTCGCCGAAGCCGAGCAGGCCGCTGCGGAGCCGACGACGGCGCCCGCCGAGCAGCTGACCCCGGGGAGTTGGACGCCCAGCGGCCCCCGCCGTCAGGTACGGCAAGGGGCCGCCAGGTATAACCGGAGTGCGGACTATCCGCCGTTATGACGCCCAGAGCGGTAGGGCGTGCGGGGCGGCCCGGACGATGGCGTCGCCGTCGAGCGTGATGGCGGTCGGGGCGATGCCCATGCCGCGCCATTCGACGACAAACTCGAACGGGCCCGGCGGCGGGAGCGGCCACAGCCAGAGCCGCTGGTTGCTGCGGTAGACCTCATCGTCGCTGGACGAATCGGTGTCGGTCTCGACGAGCATCGGGGGCTCGGGCCGGCCGGCCAGCCGGCTCGGATTCCGGCCGGGGTGCTCCGTCGTGGTGGCGTTCGTGCCGTCCGGGAAACGAACGCCGAACGTCAAGCTCGCTGCGTCGGCAGCTGCGATCTCGGGATCAGCTCCGAGATGGCTCCCCTGCAGTCGTTCCCAATCCGAGGTGGACAGGGAGCCCCGGCGGGCGGCTAGGTGCAGCACGATCAAGCAGCCTTGGCTGAAGGCGACCACGTGCTGCACCGCTACGACCGCGCGATCGGTTCGGACGGCGAGCTGGTGAACGGGCACCGTCTGGCCCAGTACGTCCGTGGGTGGACCGTATGCGGTGTCCATATAACCTCGTTCGTCCGTCGTCGAAGATCAGACGCTGATCGAGACGTCCGGCTTGCCGGCCAGGCAGATAGTGCCGTTGTCCATCGTCGCGCCACCGGCCGCCACCCAGTCGTAGGTGAAGCCGTACTGGTTCAGATTTTTCCAGATGCGTGACGCGGCGGTGCCGGCGGTCGGTCCATCATGATTTTGGTAGGAAACGCAGGCGCTCAATCCGCCTCAGCTGTCCAGCATGGCGCAACTCGCGCCTGTCCTGGCCGGAGACCGGCTGCGACGGCGGGGCGAGGACTCCGACCTGATGCTCACCACCGCGAACCGCTACGAGCAGGAGCAGGCGATCGTGGCGACCGCCGCGGTGTTGCTCGCCGAGCTGCTGCGCGATCTGGACGCCTTCACCGACGTCCAGCTGCGCCGCGTGATGAAGGCGACGTTCGCCTGGTCGGTGTTCCTGGACGACGACGACCTGCGGGAGTTCGCCGGCGAGCTGGCCGACACCATCCGCGCGGCCGCCGATCTGGACAACCTCGCGCCGGTGACTACCGTGATCACGGCGTGGCGCAACTCCGCGGAGGTCTACGCCGCTGCTAGCACCGATCCCGTTCCACTTCCAAGGAAGTGGAAAAGCAGAATCAGCCGGAGATGCCCGGGGACGCCTCATACACCAACCGGCACCAGCCGTCGGTCGGACCTGGTCCAATCCGCCACCCTGATGGCCACGCATCCTGGCGGTGCCCACGCAGTGCAGCCCGTGCGTCAGTCATCATCAGGCGATCGCCGGTGAAGGTCGCCTCGCCGAACCGCGCGTCGCCGGAGAAGGTCGCCTCGCCGAACCCCGCGACGCCGGAGAAGGTCGCCTCGCCGAACCCCGCGACGCCGGTGAAGGTCGCCTTGTCGAACCGCGCGTCGCCGGAGAAGGCCGTCTTGTTGAACCACGCGTCGTCGGAGAAGGTCGCCTTGTTGAACCGCGCGTCGCCGGTGAAGGTCGCCTTGTCGAACCACGCGTCGCCGGAGAAGGTCGCCTCGCCGAACTCCGCGTCGCCGGAGAAGGCCGCCTCGCCGAACCCCGCGACGCTGGAGAAAGCCGCCCCGACGAACTCCGCGTCGCCGGAGAAAGCCGCCTCGCCGAACCGCGCGAGGCCGGAAAAGGTCGCCTTGCCGAACCACGCGTCGCCGTAGAAGGTCGCCTCGCCGAACCACGCGAGGCCGGAGAAGGTCGCCTTGTTGAACCGCGCGTCGCCGGAGAAGGTCGCCTTGGCGAACCACGCGTCGCCGGAGAAAGCCGCCCCGACGAACTCCGCGTCGCCGGAGAAAGCCGCCTCGCCGAACCCCGCGACGCTGGAAAAAGCCGCCCCGACGAACTCCGCGTCGCCGGAGAAAGCCGCCTCGCCGAACCACGCGTCGCCGGAGAAGGCCGCCTCGCCGAACCGCGCGTTGCCGGAGAAGGTCGCCTTGTCGAACCGCGCGTTGCCGGAGAAGGTGGCGCTGGTGAAGTCGGCGTGGCGCAGGTGGGCCCGGGGCAGTTCCCAGTCGATGAGCTGAGCTCCAGTCAGGTCAAGGTCAAGGCCGGGCCAGAACGGTTGGCTGGCGGTGGGTGTCAGAGTGCCCGCTTGCTCGCTGGTGACGTCCGCCGGCAAGGCCAGGTGCGTGGCCAGGATCCGTTGGGCGGTGAGCCTGACTTGCAGTTCTTGCCGGGGGTCGCGGCTTGCGGTCGGCCCGGCGGGTCGCAGGGGCAGTTCGGTGACCGGTCCCGCCGCCGCCGGTGTGGTGGTGGCGGGCGGGGTGTACGGCATGCGCAGGTAGGCACAGAACACGCTGACGATGGTTTGCCGCTGGGCGGGGTTGTTCTGCGCGACGCGTTCCAGGGCGTAGAGGCCGCCGAGGCGTACGGCGGCGTCGGCGGAGCCGAGTTGCTCGACAGCCTTGGTGTACAGGTCGGTCACCCGGCGCTCGGCGGCGTCGGTCTCGGTGTGCGCCTGCGCCTGCAGCGCGAGCTGGTGGTTGCGTTCGGACAAGTCATGGGCGTTCTCGGCGAGCAGTTGGCGGCGGACTGCCACGAGGAGCGCGGCGACCGCGCCGGCGGCGGCAAAGAAGCCCAGCCCGTACTTCAGCGCCTCGATCAGCAGCTTCGGCCGCTCCGTATCCGGAGCGTCGCCAGCGATCAGCAGCATCACCACCAGCGCGGTGATCCCGAGCCCGGCGACGATCACTGTGACGGTCAGGATGCCGGCGTTGGACAGCAGCCACGGCCACCGCCGCCGAGGATCGATGCGCTGAACTGTCATGCACGCATGGTCGCCGACCGGAGCTACATCGGACGGCCGCCCTTGTGCGTCGACCCGATGGCGCGCAAGAAAGGCGTGGCCCGTTCCACTTCCCGGCCCTGGAACGTCCCGGTTCCAAGGAAGTGGAACAGCAGGAATCAGCCGGAGACGCCCGGGACGCCTCATACACCAACCGGCACCAGCCGTCGGTCGGACCTGGTCCAATCCGCCACCCTGATGGCCACGCATCCTGGCGGTGCCCACGCGCGTCCGTGCCGCCGGTCGACGAGCGATAATAGACAAATGGTGCGTATCGGTCAGGTGAGTATCGTCAGGTATTGGATCTCGCCGTTGCGCTGGTGAACGGCTTACGGGTCGACAGTTACCAGACGTTGATCGCCGGTCAGCTGAACGAGTGCATGCGGGGCACCGCCACCCTGTTCATGAACGGGTTCAATCCGTCGGCGAGGACCATCGCCGGGGTTGCGTGCGCACCGAAGGAGGTTGCCTCGATTCCGTGGGCCGAGCGGGCCCGCGTCTACGGCGCCGAGCATCCCCTCGCGCACGCTTTCGCCGCGCAGCGGGACCCGAGCCCGCTGACCGTCAGCGACGTCGTCTCGACCTCCGCGTGGCGAGCGACGCAGACGTACGACTCCTGCGATCAGGACCTGGACGGCGGCACCCGGCATCTGGCCATTCCCCTGCCCACGCCGATCGGCGTCGCGACCGCTTTCATCATCTGCCGCTCCGGTCGTGACTTCAACGACCGCGAACACGACCTGGCGGCGGCCATCCAGCCGCTGGTCATCGGTGTCGGCCGCCAGCTCACCGAGATCAAGCGGCTACGCGAGTCGGTGGGCGCGCCACTCCCTGGCGCCGATTTTGGCCTGACGCCGCGCGAGCTGACCGTGCTTGCCCTGCTCGGCGACGGCCTGCCGACCGCGGCGGTCGCCCGCCGGCTGCTCATCTCGGGGCATACCGTCAACAAGCATCTGGAGAACGCCTATCGCAAGTGCGGGACGCGGGACCGGCTGGCTACGTTGCTGCTGCTACGCCGGACTGGGGTCCTGCCGCCGACCGCGCGGCGCTGACGGACAAGATGCCGAGCTTCTGGGCGAGCAACACGGTCTGTACCCGGCCGCGAGTGCCCATCTTCCGGTAGATCCGCTCCAGGTGCTTCTCGAACGTCCGTGCCGAGATCTCGAGGCGGCGGCTCGCGGCCGTAGCGGTGAGGCCGTCCGCGGTCGCGCGGAGCACGGCCATCTCCCGGGACGTCAGCATCGGCCGGCTCTCAAGGCCGACGTGGCGCTGGATGCTGCGCAGCAGCGGCAGCAGGAGCTGCGCCGTCTGCCGCTCGGCCGCGGTGAACCGTCGGCGCGGCCGGCACACGACGAGAACGCTGGTCGTGGACACCGGCAGCGCCAGGTGGTGGCCGGTGCCGGCGGCGCATAAGGTGCCGTGCCCCGTCTGGGAGTCACCGACTACTCGGCCCTCCGGAAGTACGTCGCGGTCTCCGGGCATCCAGACGCCGGTGCCGGCCGCGGCGACGCCCTCCACGTACACCCTCGCGGCAGCGTCCAAGCGCTCGGCGACGACTGTGCAGGCAGTCGCCCAGTCGGCGCCGGCGCCGACCGCTTCGAGCAGCGCGGTCGCGACGGCAAGAGCCCGGCGGTCGCTGTCCGTCATCACCAACTCCTGTACGTAATCATGCTAATAGCAGCATTAGATCATTTTTGAAATGATTTATGAGTCATCACTGCTGTCCAGCACGCGCGAGCACCCAGAGGGGGAGCACAGTGCCAAGGACCACGTTTCCTGCCGCCGGGACACGGATCGCCAGCGCCGCGCTGATCGTCACCGCGTTTTCCAGTGCGCTCGTGTCATATGCGTCGCCGGTCGCGGCGGTGGCGGGAAAGCCGCCGCCGGGCGTCTCCACTGACCCGGACGCAACCGTTCAAGCCCGCCCGCAGAAGCCGTTCCTGGTTTGCGTCTACCAAGACGGCCGGTTGCTGTACTGCGATATCTACGCCTGACCGAACCACCCCGTCGTTCGAAAGAGAAAAGAGCAGCACATGGAAACCAAACATCGCGCCGCCATGGCTGTGGCGCTCGGCGCCACCATCGCCGCCGGATTACCCGGCATCGCCCACGCCGCCCAGGGCGGGGACATCGCGCCCCGGAAGGAAGGCAACTTCGCCACCTGGTTCTGGGGCCGCACACAGGTCTGCATCAGGAATGTGGATGCCACCCGCGACGGATCCTTCACCTGGGTCTCGTCCACGAGCAACGGCTTCGGGGCACTCGAACCGCAGCAGGAAACCTGCTTCACCCGGTCCTTCGCCGGCTTTCGGATCAGCATCACCAACGCCAGCCCCGCCGCCACCCTGCATGTACGGCTACCGATCGGTCCGTGAACCAGCCCGGCTTTCGGCCTGCCGGCGAGCCAGAATATTTATCAAGGAAGGAAAATGCTATGAAAAGAGTCACCCGGAAAGCATTTTTAGGACTGATATCCGTCGCAATAATTCTAGGGGCATCGGGACCGGCTACGGCCGATTCCGGATCCATGCCCCCATCGGCCCGGGTGCACATCGGCCCGACCCTGGACGGTGGTTCTCGGTCGATCGACGAAGCCGTCCGACGCCGGGGAACCGGTGTTCCCTTCCGCAGTGTCGCCGTTACTTTGATCAACGCGACCGGCTGCGATCTGACCCGGATCGACATGTCAATCGCACACGGGATATGGACTAGCCGTCCACCAGAACTAATCGAGCCGGACAGCACCGGGAACTGGGCCACCGAGTCGAACGGCATCCTGACCGGGACGGAGGCTGCCGTCTCGTTCCGCACGAGCGACTGCGACCGCCGGGACAACCGGCGCAAGAACGTGCGCCTGCACTGGTCCAACCCGTTCATCGGCAGCGCGAACTACAGCGGCTCGGCGGATTCGCCGTTCCAGGTCAACTACAACGGCACGCCTTCGGCGAATGGCACCGTCACCTACACCGCGTCGGCGGGGTAGGTGACGGGCGCCAGCTTGCCGATCGCCGTCATCTGCGAGTTGATCAGCCCGAGTCCCTTCAAGCCGGCCCTGGCATCCAGCAGCCTGACCTGGGCCCCGACCTGATCGAAGACACGGGCACTACGGGCAACTTGATCGAGGACACGGGCGCTGCCGGCGACCTGCTCGAAGATGCGGGTGCTACGGGCGATCTGCCCGACCGCGCCGGTGTTCAGCTTGATGGTGCTGAAGACATTGGTGCGAAGACCACGAAGGCCAAGCCCGTTCCACATGCTCAAATCGGGCATGAGGTGCGAAAGGTGGGCCACGTCGCCAGCGGCGAACTCGTCGGCCTCGCCTCCGGCGACACGACGTCGAGCAGAGACTGCGCGATGTGTACCGCGAGGCCGGCATCGACTTCGTCGACTCGTCGCCAAACAAACGCGCACCCAACCAGTGCCAAGCACCTAACCCCTAGGAGAGGCCCGGCCGATTCGGCCGGGCCTCTGGCTTGCTCCAGGAGCGCGAGGCCTTCGTCAGCACGGCCCTCCGGACTGCGATCGTCGATTCAAGAACCTGAATCGAAGGAGCCCCGACATGAACGATCCGGCCCAGCTGGTCCTACTGATCTCCGTACTCCCGCCGGTGGTGACGGCCGGGCTGACCACGCTATCCAGCCTCTGGCTCCGATGGCAGACGGGGAAGTGGCCTACTCTCGGCCACTGGTGCGCGCTCGCTTCGGCCCTCCACGGCAGGTCAGGCACGGGTGAGGACTGAGGACGGGGCGCATCACGATGCGGGACTTCTTCGCCGGGTAGGGCCTGTCGCCGTCGTTTCAGCCAATCGAGATGCAGTTGGGAGAGCCGGCTTCTTGAGACCAGAGCATGCGAGATCGGGTGGCCGGTCCGTAGACGCCGTCGGCGGAAACTCCGGCCTGCCGCTGTACGTTGATCAACGCGGCTCGGGTTCCCGACCCGAAATTGCTGTCCATCGCGATGTTCTGGTTGTAGCAGTAGTTCAAAGTGCGCTGTAGGGCCCATACCCCGGACGAGACGTTTCCGACGCCCATCACGCAGTCCTTGTTACCGCTGAAGGTGGGCACGAGTTCTTTGAGGGCACCGTCTCCTAGCCGGGAGTACGTGTTGCAGTTGGGCAGCGCGGCGCTAGGTTCTGTCCCGCGGATCATGTCCGTCGGGGACCGCGCGTAGCCAGTCGAGCATCTCGACCAGGTCGAGGGTGGCCTGGTAGTTGATGCCGAGTTTGTCGAATCTGGTCGCGAGTCCGCGCCAGTGTTTGCGTCGGTTGAAGCCGCGTTCGACTTGGTTGCGGCGGCGGTAGGCGTCGGAGTCGAAGGCGGTGGGGCGGCCGCCGCGAGAGCCGCGGCGTTTCCGGTTGGCGATCTGGTCGTTGGGCTCCGGGATCGTCGCGCGGATCCGCTTACCGCGCAGGGCTTGGCGGTTCGCCCGTGACGAGTACGCCTTGTCGCCGGTGACCGATGCGGGCCGGGTGCGGGGCCGGCCGACACCGCCGGGCCGGGGCACGCGGACCTGCTCGAGCAGCGGGATCAACTGCCGGGTGTCAGCCGCCTGACCGGGCGTGATGAGCGTGGCCAAAGACCGGCCGCGTCCGTCGGCCAGGGTGTGGATTTTCGTGGTCAGCCCGCCGCGAGAACGGCCGATGCTTTCGCGTGCCTGCGTCTCGGCAACGGTCAGCCCCTTTTAGCGGCTCCGGCGGCGTGCTGGTGGGTGCGCACGATCGTGGCGTCGACCTGAGCGTCCCAGTCGATGTCGTCGTCGAGCTCGGCCAGCGCGATCACCTCGGCTTTCATTCGCCTCCAGGTGCCGTCAGCGGCCCACCGGCTGAAGCGTTGATGCGCGGTTTTCCACGGCCCGTAACGTTCGGGCAGGTCACGCCACGGCGAGCCGGTCCGTTTGACCCAGCAGATCGCGTTGATGACCTGCCGATGATCACGCCACTGCCCGCCACGGACGGGCTGCGCCGGCAACAACGGCTCCAGCACAGCCCATTCCTCGCTGCTCAGATCACCACGTGCCACACAGGTTCAACGACCGTCATCCATGATCGCTACGCATGATCCGCGGGACAGAACCTAGCCGGCGAGGCGACCAGCGCAGTTGCACCAGCGGCTGCTACGGCCATCGCGGCGATCGCGCCGAGTAGGCGTACCTTGCGTGTCACATTTACTCCCTCAGTACCCCGTAGGACATCGACAAAATTCATATTCACGAATGAGTTGCGATTGCCGAATCGGTCATTCCGGCTTACCAATTCATCGATCTACGTCATAGTCAGACCTACTGGCGGTAGCTTTGCGACTACGGTACGTACGCATTCGTTGATCGTCGTTCAGGGCCAGCCGTTTGGTTAAGGCCAGAGCTTCCCCGGCCCCGCGACCTCCAAGAACTTCGTGCTGCCGGTCGGCATGGCCAGCTGTCCGCCGGCGACGATCCGGAGCTGGACGGCCGGGACCTGGTCGCGGACCGGATCGGGGATGAGGTGCAGTGGCTGCGCCGGTGTGCAGGGTGGCTGGCGCAATTGGCCGCCGGCGACTTGCCGCCGGTGGTGAATCTGCGCCCGACCAGCGATTGGCCGCAGACGGCGAACACCGTGGTCACGGTGGATCGGGCGGGCGGTGTTGGAACGCGTCGCCGCGGACTTGGACGAGTTGGCGCGGGCGCGCCGGGTCGCCGACTTGGAGGGGGCGGCGGTGCTGCCGGATCCGTGGCGGGCCGAGGCACAGAGGATGGCACTGATCTCGATCGCCTACGAGCTCGGCGAGCTCCGCGGGAACCTGCTGAACGTCAAGGACGCCCTGGAGGATCAGGACGGCTTCGGCGTCGGCACCCACGCCCGCAACGCCAGCGACTGGCTGGAAAAGATCTCTGACCGGCTCGGCAACATGTGACCACGGTCCCGCCCGGCCCGACGGCACGGAACCACTCGGGCGTGCCCCTCGCGAGGCCGGCGGTTGTCGATACGGTGGGCGGCATGACCGAGCAGGATCCGCCGGATGCCCGGCTCTGGGCGGGCGTGACCCGGCTGGCCCGCATCGGAGAGCAGCTGCAGGTGGCTGCGGCCGAGTTGACCGAGGCAGGTGTACTCGCCGATCTGGGCGGCACCGAGGAGACCACGGTCCGGGCCGCGGCCGCCGTCGCGCAGAAAGCCGGCGACGACGTGCTGCAAGCCGTGACCGCCGTGCTGGGGGCACGCCGCAGTGCTGGCGGAAAGGACGGGCCAACGATGAGACGCGCGCTGCTCAGCGCGCCGGTGCGAGATCTGCTGATGTTCGAGCTGACAGAGCTCGGCTCACTCAAGGAGATCGGTGACGCCTTCGCCGAGGTGAGCCTGCCGGAGCCGGTGCCCGACGACAGGCGGGTCTTGAAGTCGCAGAAAGCGAAGCTGATCAGCAGATTCTTCGACGCGATCGAGTGGGAGGACCGCCAGCAGGTCGACGCGGTGCTCACCCTGCTGCAGCAGGCCCTGGCCCGGCACCGCAACCGGATCCGCCGCTTCGGTGGCCGGCTGGGTGAGCTGACGCAGGACCTGCTGTTCCGCGACCTGCAGCTCGGGCTGGCCAGCGACGGCTGGCACCTCACCGACAATCTACGGGTCACGCCCCTGGACGGGCCCGCGCCGATCGAGCTGCCCGCTCCGGAGCGCATCGCCGACCCCAAAGCGGCTTTCGAGAGCGCGGTCCACGACGCGCTGTCGGCCGCGCAGACCATCCGCGCGTTGCTCGGCGCCAGCGGCAACACCGGCGTGCTACCGACCGCGGCGACGCGGCAGCGTTACGGGATCTGGCCCGGCTACGTGAGCAGGCTGGCGACGCCGGCGCTGCCGAACGCATGTTGAAGTTCGGGTTGACCAGTACGGGGGAGATCGCGACTGAACTGGATTTCGATTCGTAGGCCGCGACGCTAGAAGAGATCGAACATGATGCGGAACAGGGACTCGACGACGTCGGCCCCACCCCCAGCCATGCCAGCGGGGTACGCCCCAGGTACGCGTCCGACACCAGCAGCAGGTCCAACTCGGCCCGGCGCCGCTCGGAGAGCAGGTGCTCGACCCTGGCCCAGGTCTCCTCCCGCGCCCTGGCTCGGGGCGTCGAGGAACCTGGCGGCGACCTTGCGGCCCTGGCGGGCGTCCAGGAGTTCCGGCAGGTCGTTGACCGCGTACAGCACCGGCGCGGCGTCCGCGGTGGCGCCGAACTCGATGACCTGGCACAGCAGCGGCACGAACCCGCGGATCGTCGATATCCGCTCCAGCAGATGCGCCCGCCACTCCCCGTCCGGATCCGCGTCCGCCGGCGGCAGGACCTCGGCGATCCCGGCGACCGCCGCGCGCAGCTCGGCGCGCGACACCTTGGTCTCGATCGCGTCCCACACCTGCTGCAGGCGGACCTGCTCGCCCCACTCGGCCGCCTCCAGCAGCACCGCGACCGCGGCCGCGCGCTTTCCCGCGAGCCGGGACACCTTCGGGTAACGGCGCAGCTTCTCCTTCTTCGACTGCCGCTCCGCCCGGCTCATCAGCTCCGTGGTCATCAGCACGTCGAACAGCTCCAGGGCATCGTCGACCGAGCGCGCCTCCAATGCCCGCACGGTGGCCAGGAGGGTGGCCAGCTTCCGCGAGTACGGATGCCGGCGCAGCGTCGGCGCCTTCGCCTCCAGCCCGTACCGGGCCAACTCCCACACCCGCCGCCGCGGCACCACCCCGACATCCAGCCCACCCAGGCCGAGCCCGGTGACCTCGCCAGCCCGTTGCAACGCCCGCACCATGCCAGTGCCCGACGTCCGCGTGACGGGCGTCCGCAGCCGCTCCAGCTGCGAGTGCCGGGAGCCGTCCGGCACGTCGAGCAGCTCTTCGAGCAGCCGGGCCTGTTCGGCCGAGACCAGCGCGGACAGCCGCTCATGCAGCCGGTCAGTGGCCTGCCCGCGGACCTGCGCCACCAGCCGAGCCAGGGTGCTCACCGCGGGCAGCAGCACCCTGCGCTCACGCAGCCAGCCGACCGCGGCGTCGAACAGCGCCTTCGGCCCGTCCCCGCTCGTCCACGCCTGGTCATCGACCCAGCGGATCAGGTCCGCTTCCGCCGCGGTGAACTCGGTGTACCCGTACTCCCGGACGATCTCTCGCTGATGCTCGAACCGGGTCGGCCGGCGCCGCAGATACTCCTTGGCCTTCGACGGATCAGCCGCACCGACCTGCCCAGCGACGTAGTCGACCGCCTCGGTCGGCACTTCAAGGGGATCGGCCAGGAACAGGCCCAGCGCCCGCACCGTGGCCACCTGCAACCCGAACCCGATCCGGTTCTCGTCACCGCGGCGCCGGGCCACCAGGTCCCGGTCGAAGTCGTCCAGGAAGAACAAGCCCTCCAGCTCCGTCGGCGTCAGCCTGTCGGGGAACCGGCCGTAGGAGGCCGCCTGCTCATCAGTGAGGAACTCAACCGGCACAGCCCGAAACGCTAGAAGAGATCGAACATGATCGAAGCCGGGCTAACGGTCACACCGACACAGTCAACTCGCGGTTGACGCCTCCCCTGGCGATCACGACGACCGACGTACCCCGAACGTGTCCAGCCGCTGACCCGGGTTCCCAAGATCATGCTTAGCGTTACTTTTCGTTCCGATGTTCCTCAAGGGCCGCTCCCGCGCCGATCACAAGGCGCTGCGCGCCGAGATCGGCGCCCTCGCCGGAGTCGGCTCGCAGTGGGTCGCCCGGCCGATCCTCGATCCGCGCTGGGGTCTGGAACGGATGATCGTGGCGCTGGCGGGCGTCGAGGCCACCGAGATCGGGCCGTTCCCCAGTCACGGCTGACGACCCGGGCCACGGCGGCTCGGTGTCCGTTTTCTCAGGCGGGCTCGGAGCGGTCAACGCGTTCAAGGCCCGACGCTTGTGTAGCTGACCCAGCACCACAAATATTTGATCTTGGCGTCCGGGTGTCGGACATGGACCAACCGCACCTCAACGAGGTGCGGCTGAGTGGTGGAGAGCCGGGACGTCGGCTTTGACGGTGAGGATCAGGCCGTTCGGGCTGGCGAGTCGTCGAGACCGAGCGGTTCGAGGTCGTCCTCTTCGTCGTCGTCTTGGTCCGGGTCGGGGTCGTCGTAGAGGTCCGGGAAGCGGAGCGGGTCGGGGCCCTCTTCCCAATCGAGGTCGTCCGTGTCGGGCCAACCGGAGGTCAGAGCCACTCGCAGATGATGGTGATGGTCAGGACCGCTTGGTAGCGGACGGCCAGTTTGTCGTATCGAGTGGCAACGCCACGGTGGCGTTTAAGGCGGTTGATGCCGCACTCGACGGCGTGGCGTTGCCGGTATAGGACCGGATCGAACGCGGGTGGCCGGCCGCCGCGGGAGCCTTTGGCTCTGCGGTGGGCGTCCTGGTCGCTCTTGCTCGGGATACAGGCTCGGATACCGCGTTTGCGCAGGTAGACCCGGTTGTCTTTCGAGGTATAGGCCTTGTCGGCAAGGACCACGTCCGGGCGGGTCCGGGGCCGGCCGCCGCCCGGTCTGCCGACCCGGATCTTGCGCAGGACCGGGATGAACTGCGGGCTGTCCCCACGTTGTCCAGCGGTCACGATGAACGCCATCACCTTCTGACCCTGCTCGCAGGCCAGATGCGTCTTGGTCGTCAACCCACCTCGCGACCGACCCAGACCGTGATCATCGGGTTCGGTGTGCACGCCACCGGGCGGCTCTTTCTGCAGGTGACCGTTACGGCGGGCGCCGGCGGCGTGTTGGTGGGCGCGGCTGGTCATCGAGTCGAGGCTCAAATCCCAGCAGATCCGCCCGTGCGCGTCAGCGTGAGCCTGCAACGCGGCCAGGACGATGTCCCAGACACCGGTGCGCTGCCAGCGGCGGAACAGGCCGTAGACGGTGGGCCACGGCGGATAGACAGCCGGGATGTCTCGCCAGGGTGTGCCGTTACGGATCCGCCAGCGGATCCCATCGATGAGCTGCCGTTTCGTCCATTTCGGCGGTCGCCCGTTCCCCGAGTCCGCAGGCAGCAGCGGAGCAAGCCGCTGCCACTGCGCGTCGGTGAGGTCGTGCCGCGTCGTCACCGCTAAGGTGGCCACGAGGTCTCCGGTATGAAGTTCTAGCTTGGTCGCTGAACCACTTACCGGAGACCTCTTCAGTTATCGATCACCGCCACGCCGTGACCCTCACCCGGCAACCCAACTTCTAAAACACGCCCTAGTTGTGATATCCGGGGACGTTGGTCGAGGAAGTGTGACCACTCGATCTGAGGATTGTTGATCCATCTCGCGAACAGGTGAAGGCCTCCAGCAGTGCAGTGGAGCTGCTAAGACAGCACCGCACCAAAACTTGGAGGCCTTCATGTCCCACGCTAACGCCGCGTTGACTCCGCGGGCGCGATTGCGGCTGGCGCGTCTGATCGTGGAGGACGGCTGGTCACCC
>NZ_JBIRWQ010000057.1:0-17158 GCF_044388125.1 Actinoplanes sp. NPDC020271 | reverse complement strand
CACACCCACCGGCCCCACCACCCCGGCCCACCCACCCAGCAACTCCCGATCACCCGACGACAACAAATCCACCTCATGCACCCGCACATCAGGGGCGGCTGACACCACGGACAGCACTCGGGTGAACCACTCGCCGATGCGTACCGCTGTCGGTTCGTCGAAAAGGTCGGCGGCCGCGGTCACGCCACCGCGCAGCCCGGCCGGACGGCCCCCGGCGTCGAACGTCTCCTCGATCGGGAAGTACAGGTCGAACTTGGCCTGGGCGGTGCCCCTGCCCCCGAGCGCGCCGCCGGCGGCGCCGGCTCGTGCGCCGGGCAGGGTCACGGTGGCGCGGCCGGTGTTCTGCATGGTCAGGACCGTCTGGACGAGCGGGTGCCGGGCCAGCGACCGCGACGGTGCGAACTCCTCGACGAGCCGCTCGAACGGCACGTCCTGGTGGGCAAAGGCGTCCAGGCTCGCGCCGCGCACCCGGCCGAGCAGCTCCCGGAACCGCGGGTCGCCGGAAAGGTCCGTACGGATCACCAGGGTGTTGAGGAAGAAGCCGACGAGATCGTCGAGGGCCTCGTCGGCACGACCGGCGACCGGGGAGCCGATCGGGATGTCGTCCCCGGCTCCGAGCCGCGACAGCGTTACCGCCAGCGCGGCCTGGATCACCATGAACAGCGTGACGCCCTCGGCCCGCGCCAGGTCCACCAGGCGCTGATGCACCTCGGCGGGGATGCGCAGGGCCGCCCAGTGCCCGAGGTGGCTCGCGGTCGCCGGGCGCGGCCGGTCGACCGGCAGAGCGAGCTCCTCCGGCGCGCCCGCCAGGGTGCGCCGCCAGAAGTCGAGCTGCGCGGACTGGCGGCTGCCCGGGTCGGACTCGTCGCCGAGCAGCTCACGCTGCCACAGGGTGTAGTCGGCGTACTGCACCGGCAGGGGCTCCCACGCCGGCTCCCGGTCGGCCAGCCGGGCCGCGTACGCCTGGGAGAGGTCACGGCCCAGCGCCGCCATCGACCAGCCGTCGCCGGCGATGTGGTGCACCACCAGCATCAACAGGCGTTCGTCCGTACCGGTCTCGAACAGCCAGGCGCGGATCGGCGCCTCAGCCGACAGGTCGAACGCGTACCGGGAGGCCGCGCGTGCGGCCTCCCCCACTTCGTCCACCTCGACCCGGCGCACCTCCAGCCGCCAGTCCAGCCCCTCCAGGGGAAGGATGTGCTGGTACGGCTCGCCGTCGGCTGCCGGGAAAACGGTGCGCAGCGCCTCGTGGCGGCCCAGCACGTCGCGCAGTGCCGCGTTCAGCGCCGCGCTGTCGACCGCACCGGAAAGCCGTACCGGCACGGGGATGTTGTAGGTCGGGCTCGGGCCCTCCAGCTGGCTGAGGAACCACAGCCGCCGCTGCGCGAACGACAGCGGAATCCGTTCCGGCCGTTCCCGGGCGCGCAGCGGCTCCCGGGCTTCGCCGGCGGTACGCAGCTGAGCGGCCAGGGTACTGACCGTGGGCGCCTCGAACAGCGTCCACAACGGCACGTCGACGCCGAGGACGGTCCGGATCCGCGACATCAGCCGTACGGCGAGCAGCGAGTGGCCGCCGAGGGCGAAGAAGTCGTCGTCGACGCCGACCGTCTCCCGGCCGAGCACGTCGGCGAACGCGCCGGTGAGGATCTCCTCGTGCGGAGTCGCCGGGGCCCGGCCCGGCCCGGCCGGGTTCTCGGGAGCCGGCAGCGCCCTACGGTCGAGCTTGCCGTTCGCGGTCAACGGCAGTTCCGGCAGGACGACCACCGCCGACGGCACCATGTACTCCGGCACCCGTTCCGCCGCGAACTGCCGCAGCGCACCGGCGTCGAGGTCACCGGCGGGTACCACGTACGCGACGAGTTGCTGCTCACCGGCCGTGTTCGCACGTACCACCACCGCCACCTGGGCGACCTGGGGATGCGCGGCGAGCGCGGCCTGCGCCTCGCCGGGCTCGACCCGGAAGCCTCGGATCTTGATCTGCTCGTCGGAGCGGCCGGCGAAGACCAGCTGCCCGTCGGCGGTCCAGCGGGCCAGGTCACCGGTGCGGTACATCCGCTCGCCGGCCACGAACGGGCAGGCCACGAAGCGTTCGCCGGTCAGGCCCGGACGGCCCACGTATCCCCGGGCCACACCGGTGCCGGCGACGTAGAGCTCACCGATCACACCTACCGGCGCCGGGGCGAGCCGGTCGTCCAGCACGTACAGGCGGTTGTTCGCGAGGGGGCCGCCCAGCGGCACCGAGCCCCGCGCCCCCGGGTCCACCACGGCGGCGGCGACGATCACCGTCGTCTCGGTCGGACCGTACGCGTGCACCAGCTTGCGGCCGGCGGACCAGTCGCGGGCGATCCGCTCGCTGACCGCCTCCGAGCCCACCACCATCGTCCCGACATGCGCCAGGTCGGCCGGGTCGAGCACGCCCAGCAGCGACGGCACCACGCTCGCGACGTCCACGCCGGGCAACTCGGCCAGCCGGCGCGGCTCCGCCCGGCGCGCCTCGTCGGCGACCACCAGTGTCCCGCCGCGGGCCATCGTCACCGCGATGTCCAGCACCGAGGCGTCGAAGCTGAACGACGCGAACTGGAGGACGCCGACGCCGGTGTCCACACCCAGCAGCGGGCCGAAGATCGACACCAGGTTCGCCAGCGAGCCGTGCGAGACACCGACGCCCTTCGGCACACCGGTGGAACCGGACGTGTAGATCACGTACGCCAGCCCGCGCGGGTCCGGCTCCGCGGAGGCCACGGCGCCGGCGTGCGGGAGGACGTCGCCGGGACGCACGACCGTCGTACCGGGAAGGGCATCGTCGCCGACGACCAGGCGCACCCCGGCGTCGGCGAGCATCGTCGACACCCGGTCCGCGGGCAGTTCCGGCGCGATCGGCAGGTAGGCCCCGCCGGCCTTCCAGATGCCCAGGATCGCCACCACCCAGTCGATGCCGCGGGGCAGGCACACCCCGACCACCGACTCCGGGCCGACTCCCCCCGCGCGCAGGACGGCGGCCAGCCCGGCGGCCCGCGCGTCCAGCTCCGCGTACGTCAACTGAACGCTGTCACCGGTCAGCGCGGCCGTGTCCGGGTGGGCCGCCGCGCGCCGCTCGAAGAGCCGCACCACGGTCTCGCCGCCGAACTCGGCCGCGGTGTCGTTCCAGCCGTGCACCAGCAGTTGCCGCTCGTCGTCGCCGAGCACGTCGATGGCGTGCACCGGCACGTCCGGGTCGGCCGCCACGGTCTGCAGGACCCGGAGCAGCCGCTCGGCGAGGGCACGCGCGGTCCGTACCTCGAAGAGGTCGGAGGCGGCGATCAGCACGCCGTGCAGGCCGGCCGGGCGGCCGTGCTCGTCGAACAACTCCCGCACCGGCAGGTCGAGGTCGAATCGTGCCGCCACCTCCGCGAGCCGCCCCGGCTCCGCGGTTCCGCCGGCGTCCGGCAGCGCGAACGTGCCGTGGCCGGCCTGCTGCACGTTCAGCGCCACCTGGAAGAGTGGATGACGCACCAGCGAGCGTTCCGGCGCCAGTTCCTCGACCAGCCGCTCGAACGGCACGTCCTGATGTTCCAGCGCGCCCAGCGTGGTCTCGCGCACCCGGCCGAGAAGCTCCCGGAAATCCGGGCCGCCGGTCAGGTCGGTCCGGATGACCAGCGTGTTGACGAAGAAGCCGACCATGTCGTTCATGGCCTCGTCGGTGCGCCCGGCGACCGCCGACCCGATCGGGATGTCGGTGCCCGCACCGACCTTGGACAGCAGCACCGAGAGCGCGGCCTGCATCACCATGAACATGGTGACGCCCTGTGCCCGGGCCAGGTCGTCGAGCCGCCGGTGCAGCTCGGCCGGCACGACGAACGGCACCGAGTGCCCGCGGTGGCTCGACACCGCGGGCCGGGGACGGTCGATCGGCAGGGCCAGTTCCTCCGGCGCACCGGCCAGCGTCCGCCGCCAGTAGGCGACCTGGGTGGAGAGCAGGCTGTCCGGGTCGTCCTCGGCGCCCAGCAGCTCACGCTGCCAGAGGGCGTAGTCCGCGTACTGCACCGGCAGCGGCTCCCAGGCCGGCGCCCGTCCCGCCGAGCGGGCTGCGTAGGCGGTGGTCACGTCGCGGGTCAGCGGCGCGGACGACCAGCCGTCGCTGGCGATGTGGTGCACGAGCAGCGTCAGGATCCGATCACCGTTGTCCGCCTCGAACAGGCAGGCCCGGATCGGGATCTCCCGCTCCAGGTGGAACGCGTGCCGGGCGGCCTCGGCCGCCGCCCGCGGCACCTCGTCCGCGGCGATCCGGCGCACCTCCAGCTCCCAGTCCAGCTCGGCGGGGTCGAGGATGCGCTGGTAGGGCTCGCCGTCGACGACGGGAAAGACGGTACGCAGCGACTCGTGCCGGGTGATCACATCGCGCAGGGCAAGGTCGAGCGCGGCGGCGTCGAGGTCGGCGCCCACCCGCATCGTGCTGGCGAGGTTGTAGATCGGGCTGGGACCCTCCAGCTGGCCGAGGAACCAGAGCCGCCGCTGGGCGAAGGAGAGCGGCGGCCGCTCCGGGCGGGTGACCGCCCGCAGCGCGCCGCGGACCAGCCGCGGCTGCGGTCCGGCCAGGCGGGCGGCCAGGCGGGCGGGGCTCGGCGCCTCGAACAGGGTACGGATCTTGACCTCGGCGCCGACGGTGGCGCGGATGCGCGACAGCAGCCGGATGGCGAGCAGCGAATGGCCGCCGAGGGCGAAGAAGTCGTCGTCGGCGCCCACCTCATCGATGCCGAGCACCTGCGCGAACACCGTGCACAGGGCCGCCTCGGTGGCGCCGGCGGGCTCCCGGCGTACGCGCATCGCCGTCGACCCGGGGGCCGGCAGGGCCCGGCGGTCCAGCTTGCCGGCCGCGGTCAGCGGCAGCTCGGGCAGCTCGACCACCGCCGACGGCACCATGTGCTCCGGCAGCCGCCGACCCGCGAAGTCCCGCAGGTCACCGGCCGGACCCGAGGTGACCACGTAGGCGACCAGGACGCCGTCACGGGCGACCACCGCCACCCGCTCGACGGCCGGGTGGGCCCGCAGCACCACCTCGACCTCGGCCGGCTCGATCCGGTAGCCACGGATCTTGACCTGCTCGTCGGCCCGGCCGGCGAAGACCAGCTGCCCGTCGGCGGTCCAGCGGGCCAGGTCACCGGTGCGGTACATCCGCTCGCCGGAGCCGAACCGGTCGGCCACGAACCGGTGGGCGGTCAGTCCCGGCCGGTTCAGGTAGCCGCGGGCCAGACCCGCGCCCGCAACGTACAGCTCGCCGATCACCCCGGGCGGCACCGGGTCGAGGGTGTCGTCGAGGACGTAGCAGCGGGTGTTGGCGATCGGTGACCCGAGCGGGCTGCCCGGCCCGAGCGCGGCGGTGGCAACGCCGATCGTCGTCTCCGTCGGCCCGTAGTGGTTGAAGATCTCCCGGTCGCCGGCCGCCCCGAGGAGTTCACCGGCCAGCGCGGCCGGGACGGCCTCACCGCCGAGTACCAGCGACCGTGCCGGGAGGAGCCGCTCCGCACCCACCGCGGCGGTCAGCGCCGCCAGATGGGAGGGCACCGCCTTGAACGCGTCGATCCGGTTCTCGGCCAGGTAGCCGGCGACCGCCTCGGCGTCCATCACCGCGTCGGCGTCCAGGACGTGCAACTGGCCGCCGGTGGCCAGGCTGACGAAGATCACCGTGTTGCCCAGGTCGGTCACCTGCGGCTGCAGCAGCGCGTATCGCGTACCGGCGCCGGTCCAGCCGAGCCGGGCCGACACCGCGTTCACGTAGTTGGTCACCGCGCCGTGCGTGACGCCGACGCCCTTCGGCTCGCCCGTCGAACCGGACGTGTAGATCACATAGGCGAGATGCTCGGGGTCCGGTGCCTCCGGCAGCGTGACGTCCGGGTGGTCCGGCAGGTCGCCGAGGTCGCTGAGCACCACCCCGGCGCCGGCGTCGGCCAGCATGAACTCGATGCGACCGGCGGGCAGTTCGTCGTCTATCGGCAGGTAGGCGGCGCCCGCCCGCCACACCCCCAGGATCGCGGTGACCGTCTCCGCACCCCGCGGCAGCCGCAGGCCGACCACGGAGTCCGGGCCGGCCCCCTGAGCCACCAGGTACCGGGCGACCCGGTCCGCCCGCTCCGCCAGCGCGCCGAAGCTGATCCGCGCACCGCCGGACACCAGCGCCACCGCGTCGGCCGGCTGCCGCCCGAACGACTCCAGCACACTCGCCCCGGCCGGCGCGACGGTCGCGTTCCAGCCGTCCACCACCTGGTCACGACCGCGGGCGTCGAGCACCGCGACGTCGTGCAGCTCGGAGCCGGGATCGCCGGTCAGGGCGGTGAGCAGGTTCTCCACCGCGGTACGGACCAGGACACCGACTGCCTCGGCGTCGATCCCGCCGGTGGCCAGCACGGTCAGACTCAGACCGGCGGCACCCCGGTCGTTCACCGAGACCGTCAGCGGGTAGCTGTTCCGGACCCGGGCCTGCAACTGCCGGATGCCCCGGATCATGTTCCGCTCGCTCACCGGGGTCGCCCGGGCGCCGGGATCGCTGTGCCGGTAGTTGAACAGTGACGTGAACAGCGGCGCGTCGCCCTCCAGGCCCGCCGCCCGCTGCGCCACGGCCAGCGGCGCGTGCTCGTGCTCCAGCAACGCCGCCAGCTGGGCCCGCATGCGCTCGACCGCGTCCCGCACACCCACCCGGCCGGTACGCACCCGCACCGGAAGGGTGTTGATGAACGGCCCGACCACCCGGTCCGCCCCGGCGCCGGCGTTCATCCGGCCGAACAGCACGGTGCCGAACACCACGTCGTCGCGGCCGGAGAGCACCGACAGCACCCGGGCCCAGGCCACGTGCAGCAGGGTCGCCGTCGTGACCCCGAGATCCCGGGCGGTGCCGCGGAGCCGGTCCGCCACGGCGGTGTCCAGCGGAACCAGGCCGGTGACCACGTCGGTGCCGTCGCCGTGGACCTCCGTCAGCCCGTACGGCGCCGTCGTCTCGGTGGCGTCACCGAGCAGCCCGGCGAAGAATCGCTCGTGCTCCGCCCGGTCCACGCCCCGGCGGGCCTGCGCCACGAAGTCGCGGAACGGAAGCGCCGGGGCCAGCGAGGCGGCGTCACCGGTGAGCACCGCCCGCAGCTCGCTGATCAGCACATCCATGCCCTGGTGGTCCTCGAGCATGTGATGGGTCCGCAGCACGCCCAGCCAGCGGTCGCCGCGCGCGGCAACGTGCAGGTCCATCAGCGGTGCGCGGCCGACGTCCATACTCGGACCGGCCAGCGCCAGCAGTTGCTCCACCGGATCCGCCGCGCCGGCGTCGAGGCGGTGCTCCACCACCGGCAGCTCGGCGTGGCGGCACACCACCTGTACCGGCTCGCGCAGGCCGTCCCACAGCACAGCGGTGCGGTAGATGTCGTGCCGGTCGACGATCTGCTGCAGGGCCCCGGCGAAGGCGTCGACACGCTCGCGGGAGTCGAACTCGAGCACCTGCGCGGTGACGTAGACGTCCACCCCGTCCCCGGCCATCAGGTGGTGGAAGAGCATGCCCTCCTGCAACGGCGCGAGCGGGTAGATGTCGGCCACGTTCACCGCCCCGCCGGGGACGGCCGCGACGATGCCGTCGATCTCGGCCTGCGAGAGGCCGACCAGGGGCAGCATTTCCGGGGTGATCCTGGCGGTACCCTCGGTGATCAGGTTCTCCGGCACCGGCGCGGTGTCCACGGCGGCGGCCGCGGCCAGCCCGGCCGGGGTCGGCGACTGGAACAGGGCACGCACCGGCACGGTGACGCCACGCTCACGGAGTAATTCGATCAGGCGTACGGCCAGCAGTGAGTGGCCGCCGAGGCGGAAGAAGTCATCGTCGGCGCCGACCGACGCACGGCCGAGCACCTGGGCGAACGCCGCGCAGAGAATCTCCTCGCGGACCGTGGCCGGCGCCCGGCCGGCACCCGTCCCGGACTCCGGATCGGGCAGGGCCGCCCGATCCAGTTTCCCGTTGGCGGTCAGCGGCAACTCGTCGAGGATGACGACCGCGGACGGGACCATGTATCCGGGCAGGCGGTCGCGCAGCATCCCGGGCAGGTCCGCGATGCCGGAAGCGGCCACCACGTAGGCGACCAGCACGTCGTCCCGGGCGATCACCGCGGCCTGCGAGACCGCCGGATGCGCGAGCATGGCCGCCTCGACCTCACCGGGCTCCACCCGGAACCCGCGGATCTTGACCTGCTGATCGGCGCGCCCGGCGAAAACCAGCTGCCCGTCGACGGTCCAGCGCGCCCGGTCACCGGTGCGGTACATCCGCTCCCCGGTGCCGAACGGGCACGCCACGAACCGCTCACCGGTCAGCCCGGGACGGGCCACGTAGCCGCGCGCCAGCCCGGCGCCGGCGATGTAGAGGTCGCCGATCGCACCGGGCGGGACCGGGTTCAGCCGCTCGTCCACCACGAACAGGCGGGTGTTGGCGATCGGGCGCCCGAACGGCACCACGCCCTCCCGGCCCGGATCGACGTCACCGGCGGCCACCATGACTGTGGCCTCGGTCGGTCCGTACGTGTTGACCAATCGACGGCCGGCCGACCAGGCCCGTGCGGCGGTCTCGCTGATCGCCTCGGCGCCGACGAGCATGGTGCCCACCGACGCGAGATCCGCCGGGTCCAGGACCCCCAGCAGCGACGGCACCACGCTCGCCACGCGCACCGGCAACTCGGCCAGCCGCCTCGGCTCGGCCCGGCGAGCCTCGTCGGCGATCACCAGCGATCCGCCGTACGCCAGTGTGACCGCCAGATCCAGCACCGACGCGTCGAAGCTGAACGACGCGAACTGCAGCACCCCGACACCCGCGTCCACGCCCGTCGCCGGCCCGAACACCGACACCAGGTTCGCCAGCGACCCGTGCGAGACGGCGACACCCTTCGGCGTGCCCGTCGAGCCCGAGGTGTAGATGACGTACGCCAGCCCGGCGGGATCGGGCGGTGCCGGGAGCGCGACGTCCGGGTGGTCCGGCAGGTCCAGACCGGTGAGGACCACGTCCACCCCGGCGTCGGCCAGCATGAACCGGATCCGCTCCTCCGGCAGCTGTGCGTCGATCGGCAGGTACGCCGCACCGGCCTTCCAGACGCCGAGGACCGCGGTCACCAGCTCCGTGCCGCGGGGCAGCCGCAGGCCTACGACCGACTCCGCGCCGGCCCCCCGCGCCACCAGGTGGCGGGCCACCCGGTCGGAGGCCGTGTCCAGCTCGGCGTACGAGAGCCCGGCCCCGTCGAACGTCACCGCGACCGCGTCCGGAACCCGCGTCACCTGCTCCTGGAACAGCTCCGGCACCAGCCGCGGCACACCCGCGACCGCCGTGTCGTTCCAGCGTCGCAGGGCGGTCCGCTCCGCGGGGTCCAGCACGTCGATGGTGTGGACCCGCGCGTCCGGCGTGGCCGTCACCGCGCCGAGCACCCGGGCCCACCGCCCGGCGATCGCCTCGACCGCCGCCCGGTCGAACAGGTCGGCCGAGCCCACTACCGCCCCGCACAGACCGGCCGGGCGGCCGTCCGCGTCGAAGGTCTCCTCCAGCGCCACCTCGAGGTCGAACCGCGCCGGCACGACAGCCGGCCCCTCCCCGGCCGGCGCCGCGCCGTCGCCGCCACGCACGGCCAGCATCACTTGGAACAGCGGATGCCGCGACAGCGACCGTTCCGGCGCCAGTTCCTCGACGATGCGCTCGAACGGCACGTCCTGGTGCGCCATCGCCTCCAGCGACGTCTCCCGGACCCGGGCCAGAACCTGCCGGAAATCCGGGTCACCCGCCAGATCCGTACGAATCACCAGCGTGTTGACGAAAAACCCGACCAGATCGTTCAACGCCTCATCGGTACGCCCGGCCACCGCCGAGCCGATCGGAATGTCGACACCCGCACCCAGCCGCGACAACGTCACCGCCAGCACGGCCTGCACCACCATGAACAGCGTCACGCCCTCGGACCGAGCCAGCCCGGCCAGCCGCTCGTGCAGGTCGGCCGGCAGGTCGAGCGGCACCCGATGACCGAGGTGGCCGCTCACCGGCGGGCGGGGCCGGGTCACCGGCAGGGCCAGCTCCTCCGGCGCGCCGTCCAGCGCCCGCCGCCAGTAGCCGATCTGGGTGGCGAACGGGCTGTCCGGGTCGTCCTCGGCGCCGAGCAGGTCGCGCTGCCACAGGGTGTAGTCGGCGTACTGCACCGGCAACGGCTCCCAGTCCGGGGCGGCGCCACGGCGCCGCGCCGCGTACGCCCGTGACACGTCGCGCCCGAGCGGAGCCATGGACCAGCCGTCACCGGCGATGTGATGCACCACCAGCAGCAGCACCCGCTCGCCGGAATCCGGGGAGAGCAGCCACGCCCGGATCGGCACCTCGGCCGACAGGTCGAACGCGTGCCGCGCGGCCTCGGCGGCGGCAGCCGGGGCGCCATCGGGCTCCACCGGCAGCACCGTCAGCTCCCAATCGAGGGCAGCCGAGTCGAGGATCCGCTGGTACGGCTCACCTCCCCGGGCGGGGAAGATCGTACGCAGGGGCTCGTGCCGGGCTATCACGTCGCGCAACGCGGCGTTCAGGGCGGGCACGTCCACGTCGTCGCCCAGCCGGAACGCGGTGCTCAAGTTGTAAGTGGGGCTGGGACCGTCCAACTGGTGCAGGAACCACAGCCGCCGTTGCGCGAACGACAGCGGGATCCGGTCCGGGCGGGCCGCGGCGGTCAGCGGCGGGCGGCGCCGCTCCGTGCCATCGGCCAGCCGGCCCGCGAGTCCGGCCACTGTGGGGGTGTCGAAGAGCGACCGGAGGGACAGTTCCACGCCGAGCGTCGTACGGATCCGCGACACCAGTCGCACCGCCAGCAGGGAGTGGCCGCCCAGCCGGAAGAAGTCGTCGTCCACACCGACCGTGTCACGGCCCAGCACCTGGGCGAACGCGGCACAGAGCAGTTGCTCCCGCACCGTGACCGGACCCCGGCCCGCCTCGGCCGCGACCTCGGGCGCGGGCAGCGCCGCCCGGTCCAGCTTCTTGTTCACCGTCAGCGGGAACTCCGGCAACGGCACCACCGCGGCCGGGACCATGTGGGCCGGCAGCCGACGGGCGGCGAACCCTCGCAGTTCGGCCGTGTCGATGACCGCGCCGGCGGTGGCGGGGACGACGTACGCCACGAGCCGCTTGTCGCCGGGCACGTCCTCGCGGGCCAGGACGGCGGCCTGCGCGACCTCCGGGTGTGCCGCCAGCACGGCTTCGATCTCGCCGGGTTCGATCCGGAAGCCACGGACCTTGACCTGGCTGTCGGCACGCCCGCCGAAGACCAGGTCACCGCCGTGCGTGCGACGCACCAGGTCACCGGTCCGGTACATCCGCTGCCCGGCCGCGAACGGGCAGGCCACGAAGCGTTCGGCGGTCAGCCCGGGTCGGCCGGCGTAGCCGCGGGCCACGCCGGCGCCGGCGACGTACAGCTCGCCGGTCACCCCGTCCGGCACCGGGCGCAGGCCCGGGTCCAGCACGAACAGCCGGGAGCCGGCGATCGGGCCACCGATCACGGGCTCGTCGCCGGCGGCGAGCGGCCCCGACATCGACGCGCATACCGCCACCTCGGTCGGCCCGTACGCGTTGATCAGCCTGCGGCCCGGCGCCCACCTGCCGACGTGGCCGGCGTCGAGGGCCTCGCCCGCCGAGATCAGCGTCCGTACCGGGGCGAGATCGCCGTCCTCCAGCACCGACAGGACGGCGGGCGGCAGGGTCACGTGGGTGACCCGGTGGCGGTGCAGCAACTCGGCCAGCCCGCCGCCCGGCGCGAGTTCGCCGGACTCCGCGACCACCAGGGCGGCACCGGAGCACCAGGCCATGACGACCTCGGACAGGGCGGCGTCGAAGCCGAGGGAGGCGAACTGCAGCACCCGGGCGTCGTCGCCGACCGCGAACCGATCGATCTGGGCGACCGCCAGGTTGGCCAGGGAGCCGTGTGTCACCGCGACGCCCTTGGGCAGGCCGGTCGACCCGGACGTGAAGATGACGTACGCGAGCTCGTCCGGCCGGGGGTGGGCGGGGACCACGGTGTCCGGGAGGGTGGCGAGCGCCGACCGGGTGGCCGGGTCGTCCAGGGTGACCACCGGCAGTGTGGCCGCGGAACCGGCGAGGGCCTCGGCGATCAGGTCCCGGACGCCGCCGGTGGTCAGGAGCGCCGACACGTCCGCCGCGGCCAGGATGTGCCCGATACGGGCGGCCGGGTTGGCGGGGTCGACCGGCACGCACGCGGCGCCGGCCTTCCAGGTGGCGAGCAGCGCGGTGACCGCGTCCACGCCCCGCTCCGCCACCACCGCGACGGTCCGGCCCGGGCCGGCGCCCAGGTCGCTCAGGTGGTGCGCGAGGCGGTTCGCCCGCGCGTCCAGGTCCCGGTACGACAGCGTGGCGTCGCCGGAGAGCACCGCGGGAGCATCGGGCCGGGAGTCGGCCCGGCCGGCGAACAGTCCGAGCACTGTCCGGAGACGGTCATCGGCGTCCTCGCCGGCGCCGGTGATCCGCTCGAGTTCCGGCGTGCCGAGGACGTCGAGACCCAGCAGCGCGGCGTCCGGGGTACCGTCCAGCGCGCCGACGAGGTTGTCCAGGGTGGTGTGCAGCAGCTGCCCGATCCACTCCGGGTCGATCGGGCGGATCACCTGCACGCTGAGGCTCATCCCGTCCGTACCCCAGTCGTTGACCGACACACCCAGGGGGTAGTTGATCCGTTCCCGGGTGAGCAGGGTGCGGATGCCGGTCGCCGCCGGTTCCGGGCCGGGCGCCGTCCGCGGCCCGGCGCCCGCGTGCCGGTAGTTCAGCAGCGAGGTGAACAGCGGCGCGCCGTCCCCGATGCCCGCCGCCTGCTGTGCCAGCGCGAGCGGCGCGTGCTCGTGCTCGAGCAGGGCCGCGAGCTGGTTACGCATGCCGTGCACGGCCTCGCGGACCCCCACTCCGGCGGTGCGCACCCGCACCGGCAGCGTGTTGATCAGCGGGCCGACCACCCGGTCGGCGTCCGCGCCGGCGTTCATCCGGCCGAACAGCACCGTGCCGAACACCACGTCGTCGCGCCCGGAGAGCGAGGCCAGCAGCCGCGCCCACGCCACGTGCGCCACCGTCGCCGTGCTCACGCCCAGGCGCCGCGCGGCCTGGCGCAGCCGCTCCACCAGCGCGGGCTCGACGGTGACCACCGCAGAGGCGATGTCCGTGCCGTCGCCGCGGACCGCCAGCACGCCGAGCGGCGCCGTCGGCTCGGTGACGTCACCCAGCAGCTCGGCGAAGAACCGCTCGTGCTCGGCGCGCGACACCCCGGACCGCGTCTGCGCGACGAAGGCGCGGAACGGCGACGCCGCCTCCAGCCGGTCACCCCGGCCGGCCAGCACCGACCGCAGTTCCCGCACCAGGACCTCGAGGCCCAGGTGGTCCTGGACCATGTGATGCGCGCGGACGACAGCCCACCACCGGCCGTCGCCGGCCGCCGCCACGTGCACGTCCAGCAGTGGCGCCCGTCCGATGTCCATGGTCGTGCCGGCCCGGGCGACGAGCGCCTCCACCGTGCCGCCCGGCTCCAGCACGTGCTCTGTCACCGGCAGGTCGGCCTGCCGGCACACCACCTGCACGGGTTCCCGCAGGCCCGCCCAGAACACCGCGGTGCGGTAGATGTCGTGCCGGCTCACCACCTGGTGCAGCGCCGCGGCGAAGGTATCCAGCCGGGCCCGGGAGTCGAACTCCAGTACCTGTTCGGTGACGTAGACGTCCGTACCGTCGCCGGCCAGCAGGTGGTGGAAGAGCATGCCCTCCTGCAACGGCGCGAGCGGGTAGACGTCGGCGACGTTCGCCGCACCGCCCGGCACCGCCTCCACGATCCGGTCGATCTCGGCCTGCGACAGGTCCGCGAGCGGCAGCATCTCCGGCGTGATCCGCGTGGCGCCGTCCGGAATCAGGTTCTCCGGGACCGCCACCGTGCCGGCGCCGGCCACCGCGGCCAGTCCGGCCGGGGTCGGCGTCCGGAACAGCGCCCGGACCGGCACGGTGACCCCGTGCCCGCGCAGCACGGCCACCAGGCGCACCGCCAGCAGCGAATGGCCGCCGAGGGCGAAGAAGTCGTCGTCGACACCGACCGTCTCGCGGCCCAGCACCTCGGCGAAGGCCGCGCACAGGATCTCCTCGCGGACCGTGGCCGGCGCCCGTCCGGCGCCCGCGGTGTACCCGGGCTCCGGCAGCGCCCCACGATCCAGCTTGCCGCTCGCGGTCAGCGGCAACTCGTCGAGGACCACGACCGCGGCCGGGACCATGTAGTCGGGCAGCCGCCGGCCGGCGAACTCCCGCAGGTCCTCGACGGCGCCGTCGGCCACCACGTAGGCGACCAGCCGGTCGTCGCGCACCACCACCGCGGCCCGGACCACCGCGGGATGCGCCTCCACCACGGCGCGCACCTCACCCGGCTCGATCCGGAAACCACGGATCTTGACCTGCTCGTCCGCCCGGCCGGCGAACACCAGTTGCCCGTCCGTGGTCCACCGGACCAGGTCACCGGTGCGGTACATCCGCTCACCGGCCCCGAACGGGCACGCGACGAACCGTTCACCGGTCAGCCCGGGACGGCCCACGTAGCCGCGCGCCACGCCGGCACCCGCGACGTACAGCTCGCCGGTGACGCCGGGCGGCACCGGGGACAGGCCGTCATCCAGCACGTAAGTCCGGATGTTGGTGATCGGGCGGCCGAACGGCACCGGGCCGGGGCGGGCCGGGTCGACGTCGCCCGCCGCCACCTTCACCGTCGTCTCGGTCGGGCCGTAGCTGTTCACCAACCGGCGGCCGGCGGACCACTCGCGGGCGACGGCCTCGCTGATCGCCTCCGCACCGACCAGCAGGGTGCGGACCGGCGCCAGGCCGGCCGGTTCCAAGGCGCTCAGCAGCGATGGCACCACGTTCGCCACCTGAACCCCGGGCAGTTCGGACAGCCGCTCGGGGTCCGCCCGCCGCGCCTCGTCGGCGATCACCAGCGAACCGCCGTACGACAGGGTCACGGCCAGGTCGTGCAGGGAGGCGTCGAAGCTGAACGACGCGAACTGCAGGACGCCGACCCCGGTGTCCACGCCCGCCATCGGGCCGAACACCCGCGCCATGTTCGCCAGTGAGCCGTGCGAGACGCCCACGCCCTTCGGCAACCCCGTCGAGCCGGACGTGTAGATCACGTACGCCAGCGCCGCCGGGCGGAACACGACCGGGAGGGACACCTCGGGGTGCTCACCCAGCTCCTGAAGATCGGTCACCGACACCCGCACACCGGCGTCCCTCAGCATCAGGGCGATCCGCTCGGCCGGCAGGGCCTGGTCGATCGGCAGGTACGCCGCCCCGGCCTTCCACACCCCCACGATCGCCGTCACCAGGTCGATGCCCCGGGGCAGCCGCAGCCCGACCACCGACTCCGCGCCGACGCCGCGTGCCACCAGCGCTCGGGCAACCCGCTCCGCTGCCGCGTCCAGCTCGGCGTACGAGACCCGGGTGCCGTCGCACACCACCGCCGTCGCGTCCGGGTGCTGCCGTGCCCGGGCGGCGAAGAGTTCCGGGACCGTGTACTGCGGCGCGCCGGCCGCGGTGTCGTTCCACCCGTGCAGCACCAGGTCACGCTCGACGGCGTCGAGCACCTCGACGGTACGGACCCGAGCGTCGGGCTCGGCCGCCACCGCCGCCAGAACCCGTTCCAGCCGCCGTACCAGCGTCGTGGCGGTCTCCTCGTCGAACAGGTCGACCGCCGCGATCAGCACACCGCGCAGGCCGGCCGGCCGGCCCTGCTCGTCGAAGATCTCGGTGAACGAGACCTCCAGGTCGAACTTCGACGTGCCCTCGCGAGCCTCCCACCGCGGGGCGGCCACATCCGCCCCGGGCAGGTGCAGGGCCGGGCGGTCGTTGTTCTGGACCGAGAGCGTCACCTGGAACAGCGGGTGCCGGACCAGCGACCGCTCCGGGGCGAGTTCCTCGACCAGCCGTTCGAACGGCACGTCCTGGTGGGCCATCGCGTCGAGGGCGGTCTCGCGGACCCGGGCGAGCACCGTACGGAACTCCGGGTCGCCGGCGAGGTCCGTACGGATGACCAGGGTGTTGACGAAGAAACCGACCAGGTCGTCCAGGGCCTCGTCGGTGCGCCCGGCGACCACGGTGCCGATCGGGATGTCGGCGCCGGCGCCGAGCCGGGACAGTGTCACCGCCAGTGCGGCCTGCAACACCATGAACAGCGTCGCGCTCTCGGCACGGCCCAGCTCCACCATCCGCTGGTGAGTCTCGGCCGTCGTCCGCACCGCCACGCGGTGTCCCCGGTGACTCGCCACCGCCGGTCGGGGCCGGTCCGCGGGCAGGATCAGTTCCTCGGGCGCACCGGCCAGGGCCTGCCGCCAGTATTCGACCTGCGCCGAGACCTGCTCCTCGCTGAGCGCCTCGCGCTGCCACAGCGCGTAGTCCGCGTACTGGACAGACAGCGGTTGCCACGCCGGGACGTCACTGCGCACCCGGGCCGCGTACGCGGTGGACAGGTCCCGCGCCAGGGGCGCCATCGACCAGCCGTCGCCGGCGATGTGGTGCACCACGAGGACCAGCACGTGCTCGGCGGCACCGGTCTCGAAGAGCCAGCCCCGGATCGGCGCCTCCGCGGACAGGTCGAACGCGTGCCGCGACACCTCCTGGACCGCGTCGGCCAGCTCGTGCTCCTCGACCCGGCGCACCAGCAGCTGCCAGCGCAGGTCAGCGGGCTCGAGAATGCGCTGGTAGGGCTCGCCCGCCTCGCTCGGGAAGACGGTGCGCAGCGCCTCGTGGCGGGCGATCACGTCGCGCAGGGCGGTGTCGAGGGCGCCGGTGTGCAGCGACCCGGTCAGCCGCAGCGGAACCGTGATGTTGTACGTCGCGTTGGGACCCTCCAACTGGTCGAGGAACCAGATGCGGCGCTGGGCGTACGACAGCGGGATGCGCTCCGGACGGTCCGCGGCACGCAGCCGGCGGCGGGCGGAACCCGCGGCGGGCAGCCGGGCGGCCAGCCCGGCGACGGTCGGCGTCTCGAACAGCATGCGTACCGGCAGTTCGGCGTCGAGCAGTGTTCGGATGCGCGACGCCAGCCGCACCGCCAGCAGCGAATGCCCACCCAACTGGAAGAAGTCATCATCGACACCGACCGACTCCACACCCAGCACCTCAGCGAACGCAGCA
>NZ_JBIRWQ010000056.1:0-17872 GCF_044388125.1 Actinoplanes sp. NPDC020271 | reverse complement strand
GAGCAGAACCTCCAGCAACCCGCCGGCTGCGATCACCAGCCTGCCGCACTCGCCCTGGCCGCATAACCCCCGAAGGACTTACGGCTCGGACCACTAAGTCGCTGCGGGTAGTGGCGCGCAGCGTCCACACCTGGATCACTCCGGCGCTTCACCTGCTGCACGACGCTCCCCTACCCATCCGGCGCCACCCCCACGCCGAAGCGGATGCTGATTCCGTCCCGCTCGATCCGGCACGAGAATCCCAACAGGCGATCTCTGCCGTTCCGTACACGATCCCGGACATAACGATCGCGCATCCGAGCGCGGCCGGAACGCCTTCAATGAATACGGCGCACTCGGCCGCGTCGAGAGCCCCGCCGAGAAGAATTACGGCCCCAAATGCTCCCCACGCCGCTGCACAGCGCCAGCTCCAGCTGCATTGCCCCGTCGGATCCTCATTGCTGATCGGATCAACGGGATAAACGTATGGGTTCTGGTTTCCGCCGCAGCCGACGCGACACCAGTCGAAGGCGGCGAAGTCCGCAGTGGACTCTGACTAGAGGATGGGGAATTTTCTACAGCGACGTTGATGCACAGAAGGGACAAGCCCATCACCCTGCGTGAAGTTGATCACGGGTGGATGCTTCGAGGGACGTAGCACCGGGACATCCCTCCCCAGACTGCTGTCCGGTTTCGAGATGTCCGGTCCCGAGGGGGGAACTTCACCACTGCCGCTATAGCACCCCACAAGGCCCCGCAGCACCCGACAGGCAAGCTGAGCCACTCCGGTTGCTCCGCCGATGGCCGAAACGGAGCAACCAAGAGAGGCTTTAGTCAGTAACCTGAACTATGTTTTCTCAGTTCAGAATGGTGGGCCGCCCGGGATTCGAACCCGGAACCTAAGGATTAAAAGTCCTCAGCTCTGCCATTGAGCTAGCAGCCCGCACGGAACAGAGTACCGGCGAACGACCTTGGGGCCTACCGGGATACCCCGAAGTACGCGTTTCTGCAGTTCAGATGCTATTTAGTGTGTCGCTGGTCAAGCTTGCCGGTGCTGGGTTGTCGACGTGAGCGCAGCGCCGAAGACGAGCAACCACGGAGCACCATCGAGCTGTCGCCGGGGTGGGTTGCTTCGGGGACCGTGGTGCGGAATGTCGTTGCCGTTCCTGCCTGACACCCGAATGGCGGACGTCTCCCCGGTCAGCCGGTCCGCGCTCTGGCGGCCAGCGATCATCTCGACGTCCGCGCCATTCGCGTCATGTTCGCCGGCCTTGCCGCCGGCGCGGGACGCACGTCGAAGTCGACGGTGGCCGGCTGGGTCGGGTGTTCGACTCTTCCTGGTCTGCGGCTGCGGGTGTGTGCTGCGGCTGACCCGGTGCCGCCGGAGCAGGTCATGCCAGCCGGTGGACCCAGGTCAGGCGTAACGCCCTGACGGTCCAGTGCTCAACAGCGGGACGCAACCGAAACTCAGCAGCGGCCCGGGCAGCCACGACGGCCTCCGCACGGAGCCGGTCGCGGATCGCTGCGACATGCCGAAGGTCGTCCCGGGCCGCCCGTTCAGCCACGCCGGCCTGAGCGTGACGCTGCCGTCGATGATCGGCGATCGCCCGGAGAACGGTCAGCTCCTGCTCGACCGGGTGCAACGACCGGTTCCATCCGTCCCGGCCGGACGACACGGCCGCCACTGCTGCGGCGGGCAGGTCGCCGCGCGCGACAGCGCTCGACACGCGGCGATGCAACGCCCGGGCCCAATCGGTGTACTCGGTCGCGGTCCGCGCCGCCCACGGGGCCGCGAACGCCGTCGCGGCTCGCGCGCGGCCCACCCGCTGCTCGGCCGCCTGCCAGGCCAGCCACATCTCGTCCGTGTGCTGCCCAGCCTCACACCAGAGCACCCGCCGCTGCTCAACCACCACGCCAGCGCGGGTCACCGCAACCCGCGCCAGCTCGGCGCGACGCAACGCGGCCAGAGCGTCACGCCGAGCCTGCTCCCGGACCTCGATGTGACAGCGCAGCACGTCCAGTATCGTCATCAGCAGCCGACCGGGACGATGCACCGCGTGCGGACTGGCCAGCAGCACGACCGCAGGAACCGCCGCCACCATCAGCATCATCCAGATGACCATCGGAGCCATCGAGTCGGACAGCAGCGTCTGCGGCACAGAATTCACCGGTAAAAATCCTTACTCAGAACGAAGACGCGGGGCGGACAGCCTGAGGCAGCCGGCACACACATGGGATACGGCGGGCGACCCGCCTGGAACGCCTGCTTAAACGGCAGCGGCGGGCGGCGCGCGGGAGACACCGACCGATACGGTGCTCTGCGATGTCAGGAACTGCTCACGGTCGATGACCGCGCCCGCAGTCTCCGCCTTGTCGGCCGAGGCGCCATGCGCCTGCTCGACCGACCCGCTTTGCGACGCAGACGCAACCACGGCGGGCGGACCGGCCGGCGACCGATGCACACCGGCCGAAGCAGGCACGGCGATCAGTACCAACGCCAGAAGAACGGGCAGACAGCGACGGAGCACGCCGCGAGCCACGTTCTTGATCACGGCGTCCACAGTAAGGACCGACCTAAACCGCACCCGGCCGACACGCACAGCACCACCGGGTGACGCCCTCACAGCTCGGCCAAGACAGCGTGCGCGGATCTGCCGATGATCGCGTCGTCGGCTACTGCCGAGCGGAAGCTGTCAACGCCGAGCGCTGCCTGCACGGAGACGGTTCCCATCCGGATCTTTCAGGTGGACCTCGCGCCCCCACGGGGCCTCTTCGATGGCGGCTCCGAGTTCGGCGGCCACTGCCTCAACATCACCGACGTGGAGATACAGAAGTGTGTCGGGCCGGGCGCTCGGCGGAGAGGTGTGCGGGGGTGGGACGGGCTTTCACAGGACTTCGCCCCTCCGCCCGCGACTGATGTTCAGGCTTTCTTCTGCCGGCCGACCGGGATGTTGAACCCCTGTTCGCGTAGCTGGTTCGCCCAGTTCCCGATCGTCCCGATCGACTTGCCGTACTTTCCGGCGAGTGCTTTGAACGAGCCGGCGGCGGCGAGATCTGCAAGGAATTGGTCACCTCCGGGCCGGTCGCTTCGGGGTCCCGGGGCTGATTCTGCCGGTTTCGCGGCCCCGGGGGATCTGGCCGCTTTGGCGGCACGCCGACCGGTTGCGGCCCGGGATCGCCGCGGCACGGGGTCCGGGGTCGATTCGGCTACTGGCTCCGGCTTCGACTCCGCGGTGACCCCCGGCTCGGCCGCAGCCGCAAGCTCGGCGGCGCGCACGGTCGGTGCTGCGGTCTCATCTATTGACGCTGGCGCTTCGTGCTCGGCGAGAGCGTGTGCGCGGCTGTCGCTGGGTGTGACTTCCACCGGCCCTTCGGCGACCGCCCGTCCCGCATCGGCCGTTTCGCCCACGGTTGCGGAAATGCCGTCGGTGTCCGCCAGCGCCGCGGACAACCAGGTCATGACGCGTTGTCGGGCATTCGGGTCGAGTGGGGACAGCAGCTCGTACGCGACCTGCATTGCCTGGAGTTCCCGGAAAGGCATACCGTCTCCGTCTTCGTTTTGTGGTTAGGCAACAGCGGCATCGTAAACATGGGCGAGAGGCTTGGAGCGCCGATGACTACGGCGAACAAATCCTCGAACCGGGGCTGGCATGTTCCGCGACCGGCAGCTCTGCCACGGCGCGGAAGTTTGTGTTGGCGGCTGTGTCGCCGTTCTTGATCGTCGCCTGCCGAACCTGCGTGTGGTCGACCAGGTGGTCGTGTCCGCCGGTTAGGCGAGCGTGACTCGGCCCGACGGTCGGGTTCGAGGTTACCGCTTCGCGTGGAACGCCTCGACGATGGAGCTGGGGATACGGCCCCGTTCGGACACCTCGTAGCCGTTCTTCGTCGCCCATTGCCGGATGGCCTGATTCTGGTCCCGGTTGGACCGGGCCGGCGCTGCCGCGGTCCTGGAGGCGATCCGGCTGTTTCCGTTGGCGCGGCCGGCCTTGGCGGCGACCGTCAGATACGGATCGAGCGCCTTGCGGAGTTTTCCGATGTTCTTGTCGGACAAGTCGATGGTGTAGTTGATCCCGTCGAGCCCGAATTCGATAGTCCGGTCGGCGTCGCCGCCGTCGAGGTCATCGGTCAGCACCGTGACGACTTTTTTGGCCATGATTTCCACTCCTGTAAGCGCGGCACCATGCCGCAGTGACAACGGTTCACGCAATCATAGGCGCCAAGATTTTGTGGCCGCCGTGCGCATTGAGCATTTTTCGTTTTGTGGAGCGATTGGCTTCGACGTGGTGCGGCACGGGCACAGCCCGCACGAGCACGGTCGCACGGCGCCGTGGGCAGCAGGCGGCATGACAAGGATCTTCCAGGTCTTGAGCATGGCGATTGCTTGCTCGTCGCGAGCCCGAACTCTTTGTGCGCACAGTTGACCGACGTAACAGCTTCGGCCGGAACCGACGACGTTTCAGCAGGTGCGCACGCGCCGCAGATCGAGCCGCGGCCTGCTCGACCCGCAGTCACGCCCGGTCGCCGACCTTCGAGCTCGCTAGGGATCCCCTACTAGAACATGGTCCGAACCCAGGCAACTCCGGTGGTCAGAGCAACGAACACGACGATGGCACCCAGCCGAAGCCACGGGATCGATTCGATCCGGCGGTCAACAGCGATGGAGACGCTGATCCCGACGGTGATGCCCAACATCAGGCACATGAACGCTGTGAGCGCCCTCCTGATCGGGCTGTCAACTTCCCAGTAGAGCCACAGACCTCCGGCTGTCGCTACGAACAGCAGCAAGATGAAGAGGATCAAAGGGAAGGTCAAGCGCCACCGTAGAGAGAGGCTCATGATCGGTTCGTACTTCCGTCTCGGAGGGCACCTTCTTCGATCTTCCGAATCCGGAGCGCATCAGACTCATAGCGCGCCCGCACCTCTGGAGGCAGATTCCGTCGCTCGTCCTCGGCCTTGGTAACGGCTTCAGCGAGTCCTTGGCTGTGCCAGGAGTACTCAGCGGCGTCCCGAAGCGATGCCTCACCGTTCAGGACGGTACGGGCGAAGGAGCCGACTGGATCGTCACGATCAGGCCGGCGTTCTGCCAGGTGTCGTAGCAGTGCTTGCGCCAGCGGCTGTTGGGCAATGGGACTGCTCATGGATTTATCTTCGTTCAAGGAGGTTCGTCAGCTTAGTGCTGGATGGTGGTACGGCTCGATCCCGGGAAGATCCTGGACGCCAAACTTCACCTGGATTCCGGTGACGGTTGCGGAGTTCGCCTTAACGGCATCCTCTGCTGTGCCGTAGAAGTCGCTGATCACCTGGTAAAGGTCGAGCGCAAGGTCGGCCATCGGGTTGAGGCTCCACATCCCTACCGGTACGGCGTATTCAGGGCTCCTGAGGTAGGCCGCCGGTTCGTCAACGTCCGGAGAAGACAGCCCGTGAGCTCTCGGCATCACCGCGGGACGCGCGCTGAAGCTGGTTATAAAGGCGGTTGACGCCTTCGGTATCGACGTAAAGCTCAGTCATCGTTTCCCGTCTTCCGAGACTGCCGCAGGCAAGCACCAAAGGCTCCGGGTCCGAGGCTTCCGGCAAGGACTCCTCGCACCGTTACCGGCGAAGAACTGCTGGACGATCGCCGAACACGCCGGCGAGTCGCGTAGAGCGGCCAGCTGGAGCCGGGCGAGCCAGATTCTGCCGAAGGCCGGCTGCCGGCAGCACGCTTACGGGCCGGTCCAACGGGACGACGCCACCGTCGAGTACTCGGCGAAGCTGTCGATGACGGCCGCGAACTCCGGATGCTCCGGACCGATGATGTACCGCGGCGGGTCAGCCGGCTGGCCGGCCAACATGGACGTCAACTCCTGAAACGCTTCGGTGCTCGACCCTCGTGGAGCCCACAGCAGGCATGGGCCGGGGACGCGGGTCGAAACGCGATGCCCTAGCGCTGACACGATGATTTCGGGGCCGCCCAGCCCGCTGGCGAGCAGGCACAGCGACGCGCCGGTCGACAGCGCCAAGGTCGCGAACGTTTCCCGGATCGATGGGGAGCTGAGAAACAACTTCCCCTGCGAACTGATTGCCGGCATGAACCGGAATCTCCAGTGGTCCGGCAGGATGGACCACTCGCCGCTGATGCGCAGATAGATATAGCCCAGCGCGACGCGGCTGCTGCCATCGGGCCACACCCGGCCCACGGCCGCTGCGTCCGACTCGACATCCCGGTAGGCCCGCAGCGGTTCGTCCACCGGGAAACAAAGGCACAGGTCGAAATCCCGCCCCGACCGGTCAGCGAGGGCCACCGTCAACTCCACGACTTGCTTGTCGGCGAAGCCATAGGTGCACGGCAAACTCACCGCCGTGCCGTCGGGCAGGAGCATGGTCGTCGACCGTGACGTTGGCCGGTCGCAGAGCTCGGAGACCGCAGTCAGGAAGCGTCCGACGTCGCGCCGGTGGACGTAGATTTCATAGTCAAAATCAATGCCCATGTGCTCCCCGGGGGCTCGTAAGACTCAGCTCGCCATGGCGTCCGTCACGGAGTGGCTCTCCGTCCCGCTCGGCGGACCGAAGCGATGTCGTACTGGCCGGCGATCTCAAGCGGGTGACCGCGAGCGTACCTTCGGCGGCGGCGGTGGTGCGAAGGGTTTCGGGGCATGGTCTCCCTCAGCGTCGACGCACGGCACCGAACCGGGTAGCGCTGCGTCACAGCGGCCAGAGTGGAAGCCTCGTCGATGAATGCCGGATCTGCCGAGAAGCCACCACAAGGGGCCTGGCGGGATGATTGTTCGTGGCTTTGGCCAGCCGCTTCAATCAACAGCGGCTGCAGTGCGGATGTTGGAGGGCTTCAGCAGCCTGCGGGTGGTCGAGCACCTACTGGAAGGCGGCGCTGACCCGCTCCGCTTTCTTGACTTCGGTTACCCGGAACCCGCTGCGGGGCGCCAGCATGGTGACCGGCATGCAACCTCAGCTGCCCCTCGGCCGTCACGGGCATGTGAGAGCTAGGAAAAAGCCGTGAGCACCGATCGCGCCGAGCAATTTCACCAGTTCGTTCTCGGCCGCCGCCCGGGACTGAGGCGTACTGCCATGCTGCTGCTCGCCCGCGACAAGCACCTGACCGGGAATCCCGCCCGGCCCGCGCCGACACGGCCTTCGACCAGCCCCGCCGAGAGCCCCCGGCGTCTCCCTCTCCCCGCCGAGCCGCGGCACCGATGGCGGGAGGCCTCGCTGGCCGCCGCCGCTGTGTGGGCCGTCGTCACCGTCACCCATTTAGGGGTGCAGATGCTGGCCTGGCTGCCGCGCGGCGACGGCGGTTCTCCTCCTGCGGCGACGCAGCTCCTGCTCAGCTTGAATCAATGGGATACCGGCCATTACCTGCGGATCGCTGAATTCGGATACCAGGCGGATCCGGCTTCTCCCGCCTTCTTCCCGCTGTACCCGATGCTCATCCGGGTCACTGACGTGATCTTGCCGGGCGGGGCACTGGTCGCGGCGCTCCTGGTCGCCAATTCCGCCGTTTTCGGCGCGCTGACCATGCTGTACCGGCTGACCCACCACGAATTCGGCACTCGGGTCGCACAGCGCGCCATCTGGTATCTCGCTGCCTTCCCCACCGGCTTCTTCCTGTTCATCGGTTACAACGAGTCGCTGTTCATCCTGCTGATGACCGGCGCGCTGTATGCCGGACGACGTGGTCACTGGTGGCTCGCCGGAGTCCTTGGCGCGTTGTCCTCAGCCACCCGGTTATTCGGTGTGCTGCTCATGGTTCCGCTGGCCATGGAGTACGTACGCCAGATCGGCTGGCGGCCCCAACGTATTCGTCTCGACGTGCTGAGTCTTGCCGCGGTGCCGATGGGCGCCGCCGCCTACAGCCTGTACTGCCTGTTGGTCCTCGACGATCCGCTGGCGTTCAGCAAGGCTCAGGAGCAGTGGGGGCGGCACTACACCTTCCCGGGCGAAGCATGGGTGAATGCCGTGCAGCGCGCCGGAGGCGGGCTACTGAGCGCCGACACGCTGGGCGCCGCGCTCGACGCCGGCACCGTGCTGGTCGTGGCGATCTTGTTGATCCTCTGCGTGGCCGGGCCGGCCCGCTTTCGACGCGATCAGATGTACCTGGTGGTGCACGGCGTCCTCATCGTCGCCCTACTGACGTCCACCGAGCTGTGGTTCCGCCCGATGATGTCCTCTTCCCGCTATGTTCTCGAAGTGCTGGCGATCTTCATCGTGCTGGCCCGGCTCGGCGCTCAGCCGGTGATCGACCGAGCCATCCTGGTGATCGGCGCCGCGTTACATGCGGCGTTTCTGACGATCTTCGTGGCCGGGACCTTCTTCATCGCGTGAGTGATCGCAGATTCCTTCAGTGGCCGAGATGTCCGACCCGGATCACCGACTTCACTGATCGCCCTTCATGTCGGGGCACGTCGGACGATCAGGTCATCGCTCGGTCGCGGCGCGGACGATCAGGTCCGTGACGGGGCCCGGGTTCGACACACCGACCGCGTGTGATGCCTTGCGGATCTCGATCGTCGCCCGGGAGCCGGCTCGATCGGCCATCTGCCCTGAGACCGGCCGGGGACCGGCTGTCCTACCCGCGCGCCGACTACCTGTTCAAACAAATGTCCAAGCTGCACGATCCGCACGGCGGCGGATTCACCCTCCACCAACTGCGCCACAGCGGGCTGGCTCACTGGCCGCTCGGGGCGGCGGCGCCGCCGAGCTGAGGACCATCACCGGCAAGCCCGGCAGAGCATCGATCAGGGCCGCGGGCGTACGGCTTGTATCCGGCTGTCCTCGACGGGATTGCCGGCACCGTCCAGGAAGCCGACCCGAACCGGCTGGCCCGACGGGTCGGTGAATCGGATCGACGGCACAGTGCCGGGCACGTGCACGTCTCCCCACTGCTGCAGCGAGGCCAGCACCACGGCCAGTTGCCGGCCGGCCGGCGTCAGGACGTACTCATCGCGCGTCCGGCTGCCGGTCTGCTGATAGCTGCGGCGCTCGAGCACGCCGGAGCCCACCAGGGCGGACAGTCGGGAGGTGAGGATGTCGGTGGAGATGCCCAGCGCCGCACGGAACTCGGAGAACCGCCGGGCGCCAGCCATCGCCTCGCGCAGGATCAGGAAGCTCCAGCGATCGCCGACCACGCCCAGGGCACGGGCCATCGAACACAACTCCGGAGACTGGGCCGCGTTCTTCGATGTCATGACTACAGCCTAGCTCGCTTTGACATCCAAAGTCAGCCGGTGCTAACTTGGATTTACCAATCCAGCTTGTCGGGGAGGAGCCCGTTCATGTACGACTACAAATCACTTCGCGTCGCCGTGGCGGACGGGGTCGCGCAGGTCACGATCGACAATCCGCCGGTCAACCTGCTCGACACCACGTTGATCGGGGATCTCGGACACTTCATCGGCACCGTCCGCGACGACAGCTCGGTGCGAGTGATCGTCTTCGAGAGCGCCAACCCCGACTTCTTCCTGGCCCATGTCGATTTCCAGTACATGGAGCATCCGGAGCAGTTCGCCGCCCTGGCGGCGCTGGTCCCCGGCGACGCCACGCTCAACCCGATGCAGTCCCTGCACCTGGCCGTGCGCTCCCTGCCCCAGCTCACCATCGCCAAGCTGCGCGGGCGGCTGCGCGGGGGCGGCAACGAGTTCGCCATGGCCGCCGACCTGCGCTTCGCGGCCGCCGGAGAAACCTGGTTGTCGCAGATCGAGAGCCGGATCGGCATCATTCCCGGAGGCGGGGGCACCCAGCTGCTGCCCCGGCTCGTCGGCCGGGCACGCGCGCTGGAGGTGATCCTCGGCGGCGAGCTCTACGACGCCCGTACCGCCGAGCTCTATGGCTGGATCAACCGCGCCCTGCCGCCGGAGGAGCTGGACGCCACCGTCGACAGCCTCGCGCGCAACATCGCGGAACGCCGCCCCGAACAGATCGCCGCCGCCAAGGCGGCCGTCGAGGGCGCGCTCGTTCCCGGCGACCTCGGCGCTGCGCTCGCCCGCGAGAGCGCGGCCCTGGCCGCCGTCTACCCCGCTCCGGATGACGTGGTGGCCCGGGTGGGGCGCGCCGTGCGGGCCGGAGCGCAGACGTTCGAAGGCGAGCTCGACCTGGAGAACGCGGTCGCCCGAGCCTGACGCCGCCCCGGGCAACCGTCGTCCCGCGACGGGACGAAATACACCTACGAAAGGAATGTCATGACCAAGCTAGCGCTGGTCACCGGCGCCACGTCAGGAATCGGCAAGGCGTTCGCCGAGCGGCTGGCGACCCTGGGCTACGACCTCGTACTGGTCGGGCGCCGCGAGGAGCGGCTGCGGGAATTCGCGGCCACCCACCCGCAGATCACGGTCCGCGGCCTTGCCGCCGACCTGTCGACCGCCGAGGGGATCGACTCGGTCGCCCAGGTGTGCGCGAGCGAGGACATCACGCTGTTGGTCAACAATGCCGGTGTCGCGCACTACATGCCGCTGGCCGACCTGCCCGCGGACAAGGCGCGCGAGCTGGCTAACGTCAAGGTTCTCGCGCCGACGATGCTCACCCGTGCCGTCGTCAGCGGGATGCAGGCCCGCGGCGAGGGCACGATCATCAACGTCGCCGGCATGATCGCGTTCAGTGGTCCGGCCCCGGCCTCGGCGATGCCACGACGGGCGGTCTACGCCGGGAGTCTCGCGTTCGCCGTGGCCATGTCGCAGACGCTGAGCGCCGAGCTCGAGGGGACCGGCGTACGCGTCCAGGTGCTCTGCCCCGGCGTGGTGGCGACCGAGTTCCACGAGCGCCAGGGCATGGACCTCAGCGCGATCCGCCGTATGAGCGCCGACGAGGTCGTCACCGCGAGCCTGCGCGGGCTGGAACGGGGCGAGGTCGTGGTGGCGCCGGGCGTGGAGGACGCGAGCCTGCTCGAGGCGATCTTCGCCGCCGAACTGGCCGCGTTCAACGGCCAGAGCCCGGAGCTGGCGTCCCGCTACCGCGTCGGCTGAGCGCCGAAACACCCGGGCGACCAGCGTCGCTGGTCGCCCGGTCACGGCTAGCCTATGGCGGTGCCGGACCGGAGTCTGCTCCTGCACCGCCCGCAGTAGCTAGGTGTCCTTGCATCACCTGCGCGACGCGCTCAGGTGCCGCTCTCCGGCGGGGATACCCTCGGCGGAGGACCCCGACCGGATATCGTTGCGTCGCTTGCTGCGTCGAATTACTGTCGCTTGGTCACAACGGAAGGCAAGGTGGTCCTGGTGGACTCGGCCAGCAGCTCGCCGCACCGCCGCAAGGTGGTACGAGCGCACCAACGCACGCCATCGCCTCGCGAGTCCGGATCACTCAGTCGCCATGCGCATCGGATCACGCACGTGGACCGATCGCTTCCACGCACCCTCGGCCATCCGGTCCGCACGGTGGTGATCGGCGGCGGGATCGCCGGGGCGACAGCGGCGCTGCTGCTGGCCGAACGCGGGGTCGCGGTGACCCTGCTGGAACGCAACGCGCAGCTCGGCGGTCGGCTCGCGGCCTGGCCGAGACAGCTGGCCGACGGCTCCACACAGATGGTCGGCCACGGCTTCCACGCCTTCTTCCGGCAGTACTACAACTGGCGCAACGTCCTGCGCCGCATCGACCCGGCGCTGTCGTTCCTGCGCCCGGCGCAGGGCTACCCCGTGGTGTCGCGGACCTGGCCCGACGAGGACTTCGGCGGACTGCCGTCGCGACCGCCGTGGAGCCTACTGGCGCTGCTGGTCCGATCGCCGAGCCTGCGCATGCGCGAGATGCGCGACGTGGACGGCCCGGCCGCGATGGCCCTGCTGCGATACTCCCGGACACGCACCTACCGGGATTTCGACACGATGTCCGCCGCGGACTACCTCGACCGGCTGGCCATGCCGGAGCGGGCTCGCGCGCTGCTGTTCGACGTGTTCGCCCACTCCTTCTTCAACCCGGCGGCACAGATGTCAGCCGCCGAAATGATCATGCAGTTCCACTTCTACTTCCTGCGCAACGCCGAGGGACTCGACTTCGACGCGCCCGAGGACGACTACCAGAGCTCGATCTGGACACCCCTGACCGAACGGCTGCAGTCGCTGGGCGCCGACATCCGGGTCGGCACCGCGGTCGACCGGATCGAGCCGGGCTGGACGGTCACCCTCACCGGCGGCACCCAGCTCAGCGCCGACCACGTCGTGCTGGCCACCGACCCGGCCTCGGCACGTGACCTGATCGCCGCCTCCCCCGCCGTGCGCCGGCTCGCGCCGCGCCTGGCCGGCACGATCGAGACGGTACGGACCACCGCGCCGTACGTGGTCAGCCGGTTCTGGACCGATCGGGACTTCGCCACGGGCCGGGCGGCGTTCAGCAGTGTCGCCCGGGAGCCGCTGTTGGACTCGGTGAGCCTGTTCCACCGGGTGGAACGCGGGAGCGCCACGTGGGCGCGGCGCACCGGAGGTGCGGTCGCGGAGCTGCACGCGTACGCCGCGCCTCCGGGTGTGGACCCGGCGTCCGCCGAGCGGACCATGTGGTCGCAGCTGAGCGGCATCTGGCCGGAGGCGCGCGGGCTTCAGGTGATCGACAGCGACACCAGGGTCGGTCTCGACGCCCCGGCATTCGATGTCGGCAGCGACGCGACCCGCCCTGGCGTGCTCACCGACGCCGACGGGCTGACGCTGGCCGGTGACTGGGTGCGGATGCCTTTCCCGTGCGCCCTGATGGAACGCTCGGCCGCCTCCGCCGTGATGGCCGTCAATGCCGTGCTGCGGCGGCACAGCATACGCCCGGTGCCGTTGTACTCGGTGCCACCGCAAGGCCTGCTGGCCCGGTGGCCCACTTCGACGAGCTCGCCGGTCTCCTAGCCGGCCGGTGGCGAGGCGGCGCGACCGCACCGGCCGATGGCGAGGCGACGCGACCGCACCGACCGATGGCGAGGCGACGCGACCGCACCGGCCGCTGTCGGCCCGGGCACGCTGATCTCGGCGAGCGAAGGCCGGCCGCCTTCTCTACGCTACCGCTGTGCCCAACGCCACCGATGTCCATCGGCTGACCAAACGAACCCTGGTAACCGTCTCGCACTCCCTGGAACAGGCGGCCCTGGCCGCGGCCGAGGACGGGCCCATGCTGGTCTTCGCGCTGTTCCAGCGGCTGCCCTACTTCGAGCGGGAGAGTCAGGTGTACGCGCGCATCGCCGAGCGCGCGGCGGTCACCGTCGTGGGACTGGTGGCCGATCAGGGCGGACATGCGCCGGCGGGAGTTCACACGGTTGGCCTCGCCGAGAATGACCCTCTGGCTCGGGAGTGGACCGTCGTGGTGGTGACGCCACGGTTCGGTGCCCTGCTGGTGGCTCACGACCTCGAGCGTCTGCAGCCTGGCGCCACGACGATGGAGAGCGGGCGACTCTTCGACGCCCGCTTAGGTCTTCGCCGCGACGAGGCGCTGCACGAGGCCCTTCGGCTGCGCCGCCAGCTGGGGGACCGCCTGTCCCCCGCCGCGCGGGCCGCCGTGGACGCGGTCCTCGAACGGGTCCGCGAGCTGCCGGCGACCCCTGGCGAGAGCCGAGCCGACGCCGCGCTGCGGGTGTTCGCCGCCCGAGCCGAACGCGACCATCAGCTGCTGATCGCCGGCAGTCGCGAGATCCGCCGGCAGGACCACCCCGGTGACACCGACATCGCCGGCAAGCCCGGTGTCCGCCGGTGGGCGGGTCACACCGGCGTCACCGCCCCGGGTGTTCTGCCCGTCGCGGTTCTGGCGGTCCGCATCGTTCACTCGGCGGGCTCGCCCGAGGGTCCGATCGGCCGCACCGCGACGCGTCAGCATCAGGCCGCGGTCGAGCTGCTGGTCAGCCAGCTACGGCCGGGCGATCGGGCCGTCAAAGCAGGGCCTGACGACTTCTTGCTGTACCTGCCGTCACTCGGCCCCGACGAGGCCCGGCGCTTCGCCCACGCGCTCGTCGCGTCGTTCTCCGACACCGCGGCCCGCAGCTCGTTCCTGACCGCGACGGTGACGGTGGCGCTGACCGTCACGCGCCGCCGACCGCTGCCCGAGGACGAACTGCGACAGGCTCTGGACTGGGCAGTCGCCGGCGACGCCCCGGTGGTGACCATCGACGGGTGACGCCGGAGGCGAGCGGCCTGACGGTCGGCACCCACGCCACCGCCGACGAGCGGCTGGTGTCGGTCTGCTCGGAGTGTAAGTTCTGGGGCACCATCGTCGCCGAGGTCGAACCGGCCGCCCGGCCCGCGGTCACCGCCGCGTTCGACATCGCCGACGCCGAGGCCCTGCCCGTGTGCGCCTTCCAACGGATCGGCACCGACACCCCGACCGCCGGCATCGTCGGGAACAAGGTGTTGGTTTTCGATCCGTCGGGCGCGAGCCGCCATGCCGTCCCGGCAGCCATGACCCGCACACGATTTTCGGATTCCTGCCGCTGTGTCCATCGGTATCGTGCTGTCAATGGTGAATGGAAACGGTCCCGGGTGGCCGGCTGGGGCACGCGCGGCACTGCGTCATGTCCCGGCTCGGACATGGTTCAGCCGTCTCCTCGCCTTGACCATGGCCGGCTGGGCGGTTTTCCTGGCTCTTCACGCGCCGCAGGTCACGTTCTCCGTCGGCTCTGCCCGCAAGGTCCAGAGCATCTACGACTGCGACCGGCCTCTGGCTTACGCGTTCACCAAGGACCTCAGCGACGCGGCCGCTCGTGCCGGCGGAGACCAATACCAGAGGCAGGCCGACGCGGCATGCCGAGACACTGCCATCGGATCCGCCGTCACCATCAGCCTGCTGGGTGTGGGCATCGCCCTGCTGCTGGGCTTCACCCGACCGTTGGCGCTGACCCCGCGAACCGCGCCAACGAATAAAACTCCCTGGTAGCCATCCGGGAGCTGCTGGACGCAGCTTCGGTCTGCCGTAAGGCACGCCCGGCGTGGCTCTGTGCCGCGGAGCCGGCTGCGTCTTACGTGCACCGGGACGTGCTCCCCGCTGTTGAACACGGTCGCCAGGGACGCAGACCCCGGTCGGCCGCAGGTGGTGCAGAAGCGGACGAGCTGATCGAGCGGCTACACCGCGCCGGCCGTCTTGAGGATGTGGGTGGCGATGACCCCGAACCTGTCGAGTTGCTCGCGCACCTCGGTGGCGTAGTCGGGCGCGTCGACCGTGACGTCGTGGTCCTCGCCGAGGGCTCGGTACTTCGCGGTGATCTGGCGGTCGCCGGCGAAGCGGATGGTGAGGCCGGTCGGGTCCGACGTCAGGCCGGTGAGCATCAGTGGCGCCCACGGCTCGAACCACTTGGGGAAGATCAGGGTGGTGAAGCCGCCCGGGCCCGGCGGGATGACGTCGGCGGGGACCGAGGACTCGTACCCGCCGCCGTCCGCGCGGGTGGCGACGTCGGTGCCGGGCCGGGACATGATGGCCATGATGGTGTTCTGAACCCGCTCGTTGAACACCGCCCGGTTGAGCCTGAGCGTCTCGCCGTGCAAGTCGAGCTTCTCCTCCAGCTTGCGCTCGGTGAGCAGCCGCAGCATCGTGGAATCGCCGCCCGACAGTTGCAGGATCTCCTGCCGCTCCGGCTCGGACAGCGGGACGTCCGGTCGCGGCCGGTTCCGGTCCTCGAGCAACTGGTCCCGGACCATGTCGTCGTCGGTGGGGCGTTCCACCGCCACGCTGAAGCTGCCACGGTCGCGGGTGGTGAGCGACTCGTGGACGAGGCGGCCGCTGTCGTACGCGCCGCTCCGATTGTCCAGCACGTTCACCGCCAGCGCCGTGTCGTCGCCCTGGTCGTTCGAGCCGCTGAACGCCGTACCGGAACGGCTCATGGTCTTGCGGCCGAGAATGCCCGAGGAGAGGATCGATCCGGCCAGCGACGCCATCGCCGCGATCCGCTCGACCTGGATCATCAGGTCGTCCACGTCGGTGGCGGCCAGCGTGGCCCCGCCGCGCGCGGCCCACCCCAGTACGGTGTGTCCCATGCCGCTGAGCAGCGCATCGTGCTGCTTGGTGGCGAGCAGGGCCACCGGATCGTCGACGGCCTCACCCCCGACCGTGACGGCACGCTGCACCGGTGTGATCAGCCGGCCGACGGCCGCATTGCCGACCGTCCGCTGCAGCGCGAGGATCTGCGCCGCGTTGCCTGAGGGGCCGGCGGGGCGCCGCGGAGACGGCGGAGCAACCCGGGTGGGCACTGCGGCGGGCGTGGTGTCGTGTCGGCGCACGAGGCTCCTCCGGTCGGTGGAGATTTCATCATGCCCGCCCGGCTCGCGGTTTCTGAAGCCCGCCCGGCATCACGATCGCCGCGCGGCGCCGAGGACTTCGGCGTCCTGGCCGCCCTGCTGATGTCCTTCAGCGCCGCAAGCTGAGCCCGGGGCAACGACACCCTGGCAGCGGCGCCGGCGTCGCCGAAACCCCGCTCCGCCCGGACCGTCACCGGACGGCCTTCCCGGCAAAGGATCATGTAACGAGCACGTAACGGATCGGTGCCCTGTTCAGTCTCTGGCCACCCGATGGACAGGTGGATCGGGGATCCTTCCGAATCATGCAACGTACTTCCGGAATCGCCGCGCTCGTGGCTCTCACCACTCTGGCCGCCGGGGTCCCGGCTTTTGCCTCGGAGCGGCCGGCCCGCGAGATATCCGCGAAGGTCGAGACCCCGGCCCTGTACGACGACGAGGCCGGCGGTGACGCCGACGCCGACGATCCCGCGATCTGGGTCAATCAGGCGAACAAGGCCCGCAGCCTGGTGATCGGCACCGCCAAGAACGGCGGTTTGCGGGTCTATGACCTGTCGGGGCGCGAGGTCCAGTCGATCGCGACCCCGGAGGGCGGCCGTTTCAACAACGTCGACCTCATCTCCGGTTTCAAGCTCGGCAACCAGCGCGTCGACCTGGCCGTCGTCACCGACCGCGGCCTCGACAAGCTCCGCATCTACCGGATCAGCGCGGCCGGCCTGACCGATGTGACCTCGGCCGACGTGCCGTTCCTCTTCTCGAGGAACGTGGCCGAGGTCGAGGAGCAGGCCACCGGTTACGGCCTGGCCACCTATGACCGGTACGCGGTGGTCAGCCGCCGCCACAGCACCCGCCTCGGCATCTTCCGCCTGGAGGAGAAGCAGGGCAGGGTCACCTACCGCACCTCGGACACTCTGGACCTGCCGCGCTCGTTCCGCCTGCCGGACGGCGGCAGCTGGTCGCCGTGCGAGGAGCCGGGCGAGGGTCCGCAGGTCGAGGGCATGGTCGTCGACGCCGAGGCCGGCGTGCTCTACGCCGCGCAGGAGGACGTCGCCCTCTGGCGGATCAGCCTGGCCGGCGGCACGTTCAGCAGCATCCCGCGGATTGTCGAGCGGACCAAGGAGTACGGCGTGCCGGCCACCTGGAACGCCACCTCCGAGGAGTGCGATCTCGATTCGGCGAGCGACCCGGGCCTCGGTGGCCGCATTGCCGCAGATGTCGAGGGGGCCACGATCTACTCGACCGGTAAGCGCGACGGCTACCTGATCGTTTCGAGCCAGGGCGACAGCAAGTTCTACGTCTACGACCGTCGCACCAACAAGCCGGTCACGCTCTTCACGGTCACCGACGGCCCCAAGGTCGACGGCGTCGAGCATTCTGACGGCGCTGCGGCCACGTCCGTCGCCCTGCCCGGCTATCCGAAGGGGCTGCTGGTCCTCCACGACGGTGAGAACACGCCGAATGACGGCCGCACCAGCTCGAACTTCAAGTTCATCGACTGGCGCAGCCTCCACCTCGCCAAGTTCTAAAACCCTTTGCCCGTACGTCTTCAAGCCCCACCAAACGCAAAACGCCCCGCGCCCGGGTTTCCGGGTGCGGGGCGTTTTCACAAGCACTGCTCAGCCGGCACGCCTTTGGGGCAGGCAAAAAGAAACGCCCACCCGTTACCCGGGTGGGCGTTTCTCGAAGTTGAGTCCGGCGGCGTCCTACTCTCCCACACCCTCCCGAGTGCA
>NZ_JBIRWQ010000055.1:0-20065 GCF_044388125.1 Actinoplanes sp. NPDC020271 | reverse complement strand
AGGACCTTCGACAAGCCCTATTTTCCCTGATCAGAAGGCACTTCTGCGTTTCCGGCCCACTCCTTGGACAGCCCTTAACGAAGGGCCGAGGCTAAGCGGGAATTTAGGCGGGAACCTGGCGGGAATCCAGTCGGCAATAACGGCTTCTACCTGGGGAAACGTAGCCGCCGGAGATCGACCAGGTTGGCTATCATCTGTGCTCTCTCACCGAAAACCTCGACGGTCCAGGATCGTCGTCCAGGCGTGCTTGGGTGCCTGGCGCCTGTGAGACTGCTCCGGAAGGCTTGGAGCGGGAGGTTGCACGGCGACGCACCCCGACTGTGGCCGGCAGTCGGCGTGTGGACGAGACCGGCGATGCTGTCGCAGCTGACCTTTTCAGGCTGCGTTGAGCAGGTGCAGGTGCGCATCGAAGGACGTCACGAGGCTGGCCAGAATCGCCTTGCCCTTTGTCGATGTTCCGGCCGAGGGACGTCCGATTACGCCGCTACTCGTGTAGCCGGCCATACCTTCGATCAACAGGTGAGGTCGTGCGTTCGACTGATGATCGGCAGAGTTGAAGCCGTCACGCAGTGCGTCGGGCGCGACCGCTAGCAGGATCGAGACTTCGAGTTCGCCGGCGTGCATGTCCTCATGATCATCCGTCTCGAGATCGGCATCCTGACGTGCCTTCCGCCAGTCATCTCGGTTCGGAAACAGCGTCATAGACCTGGGCGTGGCCGCGTTGGCGGACTGGACCACGTTGCTGAGGAAGTAGTTGCCGCCGTGGCCGCTGATGATTGCTAACTTGTCGATGCCCTGAGCGGTGAGGCTGCCCACCACGTCGTCGATGACCGCGCTGACGGTGCGGTGGCTCAGGCTGATAGTCCCTGGCCAGGCCGCATGTTCGTGTGAGCACGACATGGTGATCGGGGGCAGGACGAGCAGGTTGTACGCGGTCGCGAGTCCTTCGGCTATGGCTGACGCGACGATCGTGTCGGTGGCCAGCGGAAGGTAACGGCCGTGCTGCTCGAAACTGCCGACGGGCAGAATGGCGATCTTGGGCTGGCGGTCTCGGATGTCCGCCGTCGTTGCAAGGGTGATCAAGTCCATGATTCCGATACTGACAGTTGAGTGGCCACGGCTGCGCTGTGCTGCTGGAGGAACTTGGCCACGAGGTCAAGACCACGATGCGGCCTCAGCGCCACAGCGACGGGGAGCAGGGCTTGCACGACGCGGGCTGAGTCTGCCGCCCGCGACACCGTCAGCGCCTGCAGTGCTGCCTCAGCGCTCTTCTCCGGATGCCGTGGTGCGTGGGTTTCTGCGAGGTAGGCGTGCCAGATCCCGAGATCGACCGATCCGGCCGGCTGTTCGTCCGCGAGCACATCCGCTAGCAGCGCCGCTGCCTCCTGGTGATTTCCCAGCAGATAGTGGCAGCGAGCCCGAATCCCATCGATGTACCGCACGTCGCAGTGTCGGGAGATGTGGTCATGAGGAGACGTTGAAGCGGCCTTCACGTTGTGGTGGGCGACCTCCAAAGCCTCCAGCCCGGACTCGTTGCCGGCCAGGGCCAGCCCCTCCGCCAGCCTTGTCAGGCACAGTGCTTGAGTCCGGGTCGGCAGAGGGCCGTATCGCAGCGCTTTGCGCGACAGGGCCACGGCGGAGGCAGGGTCGCCTGCATCGAGCGCTTGCTGGCTTTGCCGCATGAGTACGTACGCCTCCACCACAGCGTCGCCCGCGGTTTCCGCGCGGTGGCGTGCTCGTCGCAGCCAATCGTCGCCGGGAACGCCGTTGTTTGCGCATATCCAGCTCATGAACTCGGACCAGCGCGCATCTGCGACGGCGAGTGGTCCGGCCAGCTCGGAATCCTGCTGACGGAGCGCTTCCAAGCTCTGCATCTGCTTAGCCGCCAACGGCCGGACTGCGTTCCATCCCAGGGTTTCGGCCAGTGACGCGAGGTTGTCCAGCAGGACCAGCCATGGACCACTTACCGGTCCGCCGACAGCGAAGGCCACAAGCGGATCGGCACCTTCTCCGACATCGTTGAATCGTCCGGCAGCCAGCGCATCTGCCGGCAGGGCGAACTGCTCAACGCGCCGTGTGACAATCCCTGAGTCGGCGAACATGGCACGGGAATTGACGAAGCCCAGCTCATCGTCGGTCGCGGCACCAAGAACCCTCCGGAGTGCTGCGCGCCGTTCGTAGCCCGGCCAGGAAACCACGCCTCTCTCGATCTTGCCAATGTCATTGTCGTTCATCGAGTGCAGACGAGGCAGATGCTGGTTCGCCGCGTCGGCGACTGCTTGCCGCGTGAGTTGAAGGCGTGTGCGCGCCACGCGGAACCGTTCATTGCGCTGATGCTCGGTTCGCGCCACCGCCACTCCTTCCCGGTCCGGATGGCGTCGGTCACAGTCGGGAAATGGTCCCAAACACCATGCGAAGCGCACAACCCGCTAAACGGGGCGGCCGGAGGCGAAGCACGGTGCAGCTGCCGTCACCTTACGGATTGCATGAGGCGACGGCAGCGCAATCAGGCGACGCTCGACCGGTCGATGCGACCGGCCACTTCCGAGTTCTGCCTTGAAGGTCTGCTGGGAGGCCGGCTCAAGTACCCCCGGTCTCGTGGACCCGCCCTCGCGGTGGGCGCCGCCTCACGAGCCGAAGATGGCGATGCCCGTGAAGCGGCGGTAGCCGAACTCTCAAACGACGGTCGGCCTGTCGTTGCGATCGACTTCTTCGGAGTTCTGCACGAACGTCTGCTGAGAAACCGGCTCAAGAATCGCGGTTTGATGGAACTGCCGGAGCGAGATCGATCCGCAGCTGGTCATCGTTGAACGGATCTTGGCGAGGGAGACCTTCACAGTATCTGCCAGGGCACCGGAGTAGTTGACGTACCCGTCGACGCCTTCTTCGAAGACCATGTCGCCTTGTCCGTAGCGGGCGGCGTTACGCGCGCGGGAGCTGCCTTCGCCCCAATATTCCTTGAGGACCTGGCCGCCGGCACCGCGGACCTTCGGGGCAGGGCTCTCGTCGAAGCGGGCGAAGTATCGTCCAAGCATGAGGAAGTCCGCGCCGAACGCGAGCGCGATGGCCATGTGGGAGTCGTGGATGATGCCGCCGTCGGAGCACACCGGCACGTACATGCCGGTCTTCTCCGCGTAGGCGTCGCGGGCGGGGACGATCTCGGCGAGGGCGGTCGCCTGGCCGCGGCCGATGCCCTTCTGATCACGGGTGATGCAGATCGATCCGCCGCCGATGCCGACCTTCACGAAGTCGGCGCCGGCCTCGGCGAGGTAGCGGAAACCGCGGGCGTCGACGACGTTGCCTGCCCCGATGCGGACGCTGTCGCCGTACCGTTCGCGGACGAACGCGATGACCCGGTGCTGCCAGACGGAGAAGCCGTCGGAGGAGTCCAGGCAGAGCACGTCGGCACCGGCATCGACCAGTGCTGGGATGCGTTCCTTGAAGTCGCGGGTGTTGACGCCGGCGCCGACACGGAACCGTTTGTCGGCGTCGACGGACTCGTTGCGGAACTGTTCGTGCAGTTCATAGTCGCGGCGCTGCACCAGGGCGGTCAGCTGGCCGGCCGTGTCGACGATGGGAAGCACGTCCTGACGGGAGTCCCAGAGCAGGGAGTTGGCCTGCTCGAGTGAGGTTCCTTGCGGCGCGGTGATGAGGTCAGCGATCGGCAGCATCCGCGACTCGACACTGTCGCTGGGCTGGTGGCGGTGGAAGTTGTAGTCCCGGCTGGTGATCAGGCCGAGGAAGCGGCCTGACGGTGTGCCGTCGTCGGTGACGACGACGACGTCGAGGCCGGTCTCCTTGATTAGCAGGTCGGCCTCGTGGAGCGTGGCCGACGGTTTGATGTTGACGTCGCTGTGCCGGAAGCCGGCTTTGTGACGTTTGACAGTGGCGACCATGGCGGCCTGCTCGTCGATCGGCTGGTTCTGGTGGAGGAAGGACAGGCCGCCGACCTGGGCAAGGGCGATTGCCAGCCGGGGCGACGACACGGCACCCATAATCGCGCTGACCATCGGCGTCGCGATGCGGATCGGTGACTGCTGGCCGACCGGGTGCCGGACCAGAGGCGTGGACAGGTCGACCCGCTCGGGGGTGCAATCTTCGGTGGTGAGATTCGGGAGAAGCAGGTACTCACCGAAGGTGCGGGAGGTCTCGGACAGGATCCGCACTGCTGCACTCCTTGACAGTCGATTTGCTGATATTTGTGCTGGCTGAGCCGGTGATCGGGTGACATTACCAGCCGTAGCCGTTCGGGAAGAATCGCACATATCACCTGGATGGATGACCGTGGTCGGCCGGTGGCGGCTGTGGTGGTTACGTCTGGCTGAGGCGGGCGTAGTCTGCTGCCGCGATCGGCAGGTCGAGAGCCGGATGCATGAGTCCGGTGATGATGTCCCGCCAGAATCGGGACAGCGGGTGACTGGCGTCGACCGCGGCGGTACCCGCGGTGCGGAACAGCATGGTGGTGGTTTGGGCGATGAGGTCGGCGGCGGTGGCGTGGTAGAGGCGGCATCGTAGGGTCGTCTCGTCGTCGAGATCGCCGGTGTCGGCGATGTGAGCGGCGTGGGACAGCATCGCCTCGGCGGCGCCGAGGTAGCCGATCGCCGCTCCGAGTTCCCGGACGGTGCCGTGTTCGGCGCCTCGCCGGGTTCGTCGATGCTGCCGCCAGGTCTCGAGCATGCCCTGCGCGGCGCCAAGCAGCGGGGCGGCGAAGAAGAGGCCGAACACCGCCTCGTGCGGCACCGGCCGACCGGTCGTGTGCTGCCCGTGGATGAGTTGCTCGCGAGTAAATGAGTGGCTCTGCGGGACGAAGGACTGCTCGACCAGCACGGTGTGGGTTCCGGTGGCGCGCATTCCTACTGCGTTCCACGTGTCGTGGATGACGCATGCCTTCTGCGGAACGAGCATGAACCGTGGCTCGTCACCGCTGGTGGTGGACAGTAGGGCCCACTGGCAGTGCGTGATGCCGCTGACGTAGAGCCATCGTCCGTCGAGCATCCAGCCGCCGTCGACGGGTGTGGCGATCCCTGCCGGTCTGAGCGTGGCGGCGATCGTCACGTCGGGTCCGGCGGACCACAGGTCACGTTGCCCTGCGCCTGGCAGGTGGGTCGCCATCCGTGCTGCTGACGTCATCAGGGAGGCGCACCAGCCAGCGGAGGGGTCCGCGCGGCCCAGTTGGATGAGCGGTGCGAGGCTGTCCGCGACCTGGCCGTCCGCTCCGCCGAGACCTTCGGGCACGAAGTGCCTCAGCAGGCCACTCTCGCGGATCCCGTCGACGACTTCCCGAGGCAGGCCGGCGCGTGGAGCCGGCGGTGGTGCCGATGACTCGGACAGGTTGCCGGCGTGGTCACGGTCGTCTTGGCCGGTAAGCGCAGCCGCGGCTGCCGAGGGTTCTGTTGCCGCGGCCACAGCGCGCGTGATGTCGATGCCGGTCACCGCTGACCTCCTGCCGACGTCGCCGCCGGATGCTGAGCCCTCGTCGGTTCGAGGACGACGATCGGGATCACCCGCGAGCTCCGGCTCTGGTAGGAGTCATAGTCCGGCCAGCGAGCGGTCATGATCGCCCAGCAGGTCAGGCGTTCTGCATCGGTTGCGGGGTTGGCCCGGGCTGTGATGATTTGGTCGATCACCTGCATGGTGACGTGCGGGGTCTGCAGGAGATTGAGGTACCAGTCGGGATGGTCGTTCGCTCCGGCATTGGAGGCGACGACCAGGTAGCTGTCGTGGTACCTGCCGTAGATCAAGGGCGTACGGCGCGGTAGGCCGGTGGCTCGGCCTGTGGTGGTCAGCAGCAGGGTGGGGGCGCCTTTCCACAGGTGTCCTTGGTGGCCGCCGGTCGCGGCGTAGGTGCGGGCGTGCTGGGCGATGACCGGGTGGCGGCTGTCGGTGGGTGAGATGCCGGTGGCGGTCATGGTCGGCGCTCCTGTGCTGTCGTGTCGGGCGTGTGCTGGGCTGATGGCGAATGCGGGTCGGGGTGTCAGTTCGGTGACCACACCGTGCGGGCCCAGGCGAAGTAGGCGGCGCTCCAGCGGGCGCGTTCGTCTGCCGGGAGTGCGAGGTGACCGCCGAATCCGGCGCTCCATTCGTTCGCGATGGGCCCGTCCTCGGTCAGCAGCCAGTCGACTTGCAGGCATGCGGCATCGAGGCTTTCCGCGACGCGGACGCTGTCGGCCTCCATACGGAGGGTGGCCGCACCTCCGCTACCAGTGCCGCCTTGGCTGGTACCGGCTTGGTAGGAGCCGGGCGCGGGGCGGCGGTGCTCGCTCACTACGACCTGGCCGGCAACGACGAACACCCGGACGTCTCCGTCGTTGGGCAGGTAGGGCTGCACGATGTACGCCGTGCCCGATTGCGCGGTGAGATCCAGCGCAGCGGCCAATTGTTCACGGGTTTCGGCCTTCAGCACTGCGAAGCCCATGCCCATTTCCCGCGGTTTGAGGATGTAGGGGCCCGCTCCGATCTGCGCGTCGATCAGCGGGAGCGCCGTGCGGGCGTACCGGCCGAACGGGACGGCGACCGTCGTCGCGGCGGGCAGGCCGAGGCTGCGGGCGTGCTGGCTGATGGCCAGCTTGTCGGTCGTCAGGTATTCCGGAGCACCGAAGGCCTGGTTGAGCAGGATCGAATTGCTGGCCTTCACGGTGCGGTGGATCGCGGCCAGGTGACGATGCGCCTGGGGATCGCTGCTGAAGTCGTCGACCTGGAACAGTTGCCGGTCCTGGAGCAGGTCGTTGCCGTGATGCCAGAGCTGCGGCCGGTCACTGCAGCCGGGTATCAACTCGTGGTGCGGGATGGCCCGGTAGCGGAAGCCGGCCCTGTCCGCGTCTTCGGTGGAGGCGGCGACCATCCGCTGTGTGGCCCGCGCGAGGAAGGCGGGGTCGAAGTCGTCAGGCCGGTAGACGACCGTCAGCCAGGGATATTTCATTTCGTTCTCCATGCCAGATCTTCCGCCCGGTGACGGGGGTCAGCAGGGGCCATGCCTGCGCTTGCTGGGCCGTGGACTACCGGCATCCGGCTGCGGCGAAGAGGCCGCATGCCGTCAGCTGTCATTGCTTCCGGGCCTTGACGGGGCGTCGAGGTAGCCGATCAGTTCGGCGGTGACGAGCATGCTTTCGTGATCTCCCGGGATGGTGACGGCGGTAAGTTCACGGCTGTAGGGCTGCCAGGTGGCTACGGCGTCGTCGTGGTCGGGCGTGCCGGTCTGCGGGATGTAGAGGGTCACTCGGCCCACCATGGCGGTGGGTTGCCAGGCCGACATCGCCGCGTGGTCGGTCAACCGCATCACCAGCTGGCTCAGTAACTGCGGGTCGGCTCGGCCGGGCCCGGCCGGCCCGAGCAGGTCCACTAGTGCGGCCGCGCGTTGCTCGACGGGCAGCTGGCCGGTCGTGGCGAGCGCGTCGACGACCGTAGTCCGGCTCTGGTGCGGGCAGGCGTTGTGGATGTGCGAGATCAGGACGGCGTGCGGGTTGCGGGGCCGTTCGGCGCGGGGCGGGTCGAGCAGGATCACCTCGTCGATCCGGTCGCCGTCGCCGTCGGCGTGTGCCTGGCGGGCGATTTCGTATGCTAGGGGCCCGCCTAGGCACCAGCCGCCGATGGCGTACCGGCCGTCGGGTTTGGCCGCCCGGATTAGGGCCAGGTACCGGCTGGCCAGGTCTTGCATCGTCGTGTCGGCGCAGGCCCGGTCGCGGGGGATGCCGTAGCACTCCCAGCCGGGGCCGAGGCCGTGGACGAAGGGCAGATACCAGTCGAGCAGCCCGCCGACCGGGTGGATGAGGAACAGGGTCCGGCGGGCAGGACCGACTGCGGAGCCGGTGAGGGGGATCAGTCGGGCGGCAGCTTCGAGCTCGGCGGTGAACCGGTCCGCGACCTGGGCTGCTCGTGCCGGGTCGAGCACCGTCGGGTCGACGGAGAAGCGGCAGGTGACGGTGCCGTCCGATGCGGGGGCGACGGTGAGGTCGAACGGTGTCGGCAGCACGTTGCTCGCGCCGATCGTGGCACCATCAGGAGCTGCGACGGGCTGCAGGAGCCGATCGGTCGAGTCGGCTGGTTGACCGAGGTAGTTGACCGTTACCTGCGGAAGACCGGCCGCGGCCAGCTGTTGGTACAGCGCCGAGCCCGGGTTGCGGAGCACCGCGTCACCGAACCCGGCGGCGGCGTCCGCAGCGGCGGAGGTCTGCCGGTGGATGCTGGTGGCCACGTCGACGAGCCGGGCCGGCAGCCCGTCGTCAGCGGTGAACAGGGCCGGATGCAGTGAGGTCAACCAGCCGACGGCGTGGTCTGCGCCTCGGGTGCCTGCCACGCCGCGGCCGTGGCCCTCCAGCCACACGTACAGGCCGATGCCGGTGCTCGCCGGCGTGATCGCTCGTTTCAGGGCGGCAAGCAGGACCGCCTGCGCGGTGATGCCGTGCAGGCGTGGCACCTCGAGACGCAGGTACGTGCCGGCCCGGGCCGACAGCTGCCGCGTGAGGTGGACCCGTTCGGCGAGGCTGGCCGTGCCGGGCTGGCCGGTGCCGAGGCGGGGTGTGGCGGCGGCCGCCAGCGCCTCCCAGCGGCGTAGATCCGGCGCCGGATGGGCGATGGCGCTGCTGTCGAGTGACGGTAGGCCGTGTGCAGCGCCGTGCGGCAGCGGGTGCCCGTCGGTGAGTAGCTGGTATGCGTGCTCGATGTCGGCGGTGAGGATCTGCCAGGACACCACGTCGACGATGAGGTGGTGGGCGATCAGGTAGAGCCAGCTCTCCCCGGTGGGATCGTGCGTGATGGCGAACACCGCCAGGCGGCCGTCGCCGATCCGGATCTGCTTGTGCAACTCGCGTAGGGCCACCTCGAGCTGCTCCGCGGTTGGCGTGCCGGGGTCGGGGGGCAGGGTGTGTTCGCGGATCAGGTCGGGTACCACCTGATCGGCCAGGACCACCATCCATGTCTCGCCGGTGCGGGTGAATCGGGTGCGGAAGGCGTCGTGCCGGTCGGCGGCCCAGGCCAGTGCTACCCGGAGGCGGGCCAGGTCGCAGTGGGCGGGGATCCGGAACAGCCGGGCCTGGTGGAAGTGGTCGGGGTCGGCCAGGCCTAGGTTGAAGAACCATTGCTGGATAGGTGTGGTGGCCAGGGTTGTGCCGGCGGGTCGCCGGTCGGTGACCATGACGCTCGCCGATGCGGGGCGGTTGGTGAGCAGGATGTCCAGGGCACGGACGGTGGGCGCCGCGATAAGTTCGGCGACGCTGACGGTGACACCGAGGGCGGTGATCCGGGCCGCGGCCTGGATGGCCTGCAGCGAGTCGCCGCCGGCGGCGAAGAAGTCGTCGTCGATGCCGAGGGCCGGTTGCTTCAGGACGTCGCGCCACACTTGGGCCAGCAGCCACTGCTGGTCGGTCGAGGGGCCGTGTCCTGGCTCCGGATCGCCGACTGCGGGCAGTATGGCCAGCGCCTTGGTGTCGATCTTCCCGGTCGAGGTTCGCGGGAGCTGGTCGGCGACCATGAACACGGCCGGGATCATGTAGGCCGGCAACCGCTGGCCCAGCCAGGAGCGCAGCCGTTCACCGAACCCGGTATGCGAGCCCGGGGTGGCGGCATACGCGATCAGGCGGGCGGCGTCACCGTCACCGTGGACGAGCACGGCTGCGTCGGTAACGTCCGGGTGGGCACGTAGCTGCGTGGTGATTTCACCGAGTTCGATGCGGAAACCGCGGATCTTCACCTGGTCGTCGGTTCGGCCGAGGATCTCGAAACCGGTGTCGGTGAGCCGGGCCCGGTCCCCGGTGAGGTAGAGCCGCTGGCCGGCGAACGGTCCGGCTGCCGGGGTGACGAACCGCTGGCCGGTCAGGTCCGGGCGCCGGTGGTATCCGGCGGCGACGCCGGGCCCGCCGATGACCAGCTCGCCGGCAGCGCCGGCCGGGGCCAGATTGCCGGCCGGGTCGAGAACCGCGACGGTGTAGTTGACCAGCGGCCCGCCCACGGTCACCCGCGACATCCGGTTGGGGCTTGTCGGGTGCAGCCGCTGCGCGGTGCACCAGACGGTGCCTTCGGTCGGTCCGTACTCGTGATCCAACGCGACCGCTGGCAGCAGCTCCGCATGCGTGCGCACGTCCTGCGGTGTGCACGGCTCGCCGCCGACGGCGACGACCTGCAACCGGGGCCGCCAGCTGGCGGGAACCGCGGTCAGCCACTGCCGGTAGAACGAGGCGGTGAAGTTGACGTGCGTGATCCCCGCAGTCTCGATCAGCACGCGCAGTGCGCCGGGGTCGCGGATCTGATCGGTGCTGTCCGGGAAGACGACCGTGCCACCGGACCAGAACGTCCACATCATCATGTGCGGGCCGACGTCGAAGATGGCCGGGAGGGTGATCAGGGTGGTGACCGGCCCGGCGCCGGCACCTGCGTCGTGCAGGAATCGGGTTCGGGCGTGAATGGCGGTGCACGCGTTGCCGTGCGTGGTGACGACGGCCTTCGGAGCGCCGGTCGACCCGGAGGTGTAGACCAGGTAGGCGCCGTCGCCCGGTTCCACCGGTTGTGGTGCGGGCACGGCCGAGGCGGCGAGCGGCGGGAGACCGTCGGCGGTGACAATCGTCCTAGCTCCGACGGCGTCGGGATCCAGAACCGTCTGACCGGTGGTGATGATGATCCGGGCGCCGGCGTCGGTGAGGATCTCGCCGGTGCGGGCAGCGGGCTGGCGGGGGTCCAAGCAGACGTACAGGGCCGCGCTGCGCAGCACGGCGAGGATTGCGGTGATCAGGTCGATACCGGGTGGACAGGCGATAGCGACGACGTCACCGGCATGGACGCCGGCGGCGGCCAGATACGTCTGGAGGACGGCGGCGCGTTCGCCGAGGTCGCGGTAGGTCCACCGGGCGCCGCGGTGGAGCACGGCGACCGCGTCGGGTTGTACGGCTGCGGCTGCGGCGAATCCCGCGTGCAGCGTGTTGTGCGGCAGCGGCTCCTGCCGGCCCCGGCCGGCGGTGAGGATGCGGCAGGTTTCGTCGGCGCCGAGCAGTTCCAGGTGCCGGAGAGCCCGGTCGCTGCTGTCCGGCAGCAGGCCGAGGATCGTGGCGAACCCGGACAGCAGCCGGTCGGCGGTGGCCCGGTCGAACAGGTCGGTGTCGTACTCCCACAGCACCGTCATACCGCCGGTGCCGTCGTGGTCCGGGTCGGGGACACAGACCACGTTGACGTCGCCCTTGGCGGTGGCGTTGTGCTCGATGACGAGCTGCGCCTGCACCGGCCCCAGCTGCATGAGGGGACGGGGCGTGTCGTGAAACGCGAACATGAGGTTGAACAGCGGATTGTGGCCGGGATCGCGCGGCCGGTCCAGGTGGGCCAGCAGGTCGAGCAGCGGAAGTTCCTGGTGGTCCTGCGCACCGAGCAGCATCGTCATCGTGGCGTGCAGCAGATCAGCGACTGAAGCGTCCGGATCGACGTAGACGCGCAGCGGCAGCGCGTTGACGAACATGCCCAGCAGCTCGGCGGTGCCCGGCAGCCGCCGGTTGACCAGGGCCGAGCCGACGACGATGTCGCTGCTGCCGGTGTGCTGCCACACCTGCACCGCGAACGCGGACAGGAACACCGCGAACCGGCTGACACCGTGCCGGGCGGCGAGCTCGTCGACGCGTTGCACGACGACGGCGGGAATGTGCGTGTCGATCCGGTCGCCCCGGAACGACCGGACAGGCGAGCGGGGCCGGTCCGGCGTGAAGGTCGCGCCGTCGGCCGGGCAGTCGTCGAGCTGCTTCTTCCAGTAGTCGGCGTAGGCGGCGAAGTCCGTGGTGGTGCGCCACCGTTCGTACCAGTCGGCGTAGTCGCGGTACTGCACCACCAGCGCCGGCAGATCCGGATTCCGGCCTTCGACGATCGCGGTGTAGGCGTCGCGCAGCTCGGCCAGCAACAGCTGCGCGGACCAGCCGTCGTGGGCGAAGTGATGCTCGACCTGCAGCAGCCGCCACTGGTCGTGGGCGAGCCGGAACAGGTGCCAGCGGACCAGGGGCAACGCGGCGATGTCGAAACCGACGCCGACGGCGGCCTGCATCCGGCTGGCCAGGGCCGCGTCACGGTCCGTCCTCTCGACGCCGGAGAGGTCGACCAGGTCGATGATGGCCGGCCAGGGCGGGTGCACGACCTGGACCGGGCCGGTCGCACTGTCGTGGAAGGTGGTCCGCAGGATCTCGTGCCGCGCCACGATGCTGGTCAGTGCCGCCTGCAACGCGTCGACGTCGACCGGCCCGTGAAGTTGCAAGGAGAACTGGGTGTTGTAGGCGCGGGCGTCCGGCGCCAGCTGGGTCAGCACACAGATCTGTGCCTGCTGCCCGCTCAGCGGATAGCCGCCGCGGGGCTCGCTGCTGCCGGGTTCGATCGTCCGGGCCGCGGGGGTCGCCTTGCGGACGAGGCCGGCGACATCCGTGATCGTGCGGGCGGCGAACAGCGCGCTGATCGGCACGTCGACCCCGTGCTCGGCGGTGATCGCAGCGGCCAGTCTGATCAGCGCCAGTGAGTTGACGGCCAGCTGCGCCAGGGGTGCACTGGCGGCGAGGCGCGGGACGCCGAGGATAGTGGCGGCCCGGGCGGCGAGGCCGCGCAGCAGGACGTCGTCGCCGTCGTCGGCATCCTCCGAGTCGTGCACCGTGCGGACAGGATCGGGTAGCCGGCGGTCGTCGATCTTCCCGGCTGTGGTGCGGGGAAGCTCACCGAGGACGACGTAGGTGGCGGGCACCAGGTACGACGGCAGCCGGCCGCGTAGGAACCGGTCGCAGTCGTCGATGAACGCAGGATCGTCGGCGCCGGCACGGTGCAGGCCCGGGCTCGGGACGAGGTAGGCGATCAGCGCGGCAGCGTCGCCGCCGTCCGACGCCGGACGTGGGGCGACGTGGGCCTGCATGATCGCGGGATGGCCCATCAGGACCGTTTCCACGTGCCCCGGTTCGACCCGGTGCCCGCCAATCTGGATCTGTCGGTCGGCGCGGCCGAGGAACACGAAGGTACCGTCCGGCGCCTGCTCGACCAGGTCTCCGGTGCGGTAGCCGCGCTTCCCGTCGACGGTGATGAACCGCTGCTCGGTGAGCTGGTCACGGTTGAGGTACCCGGTGGCGAGATTCGCGCCGGTGATGACCAGTTCCCCCGACCCGGCCGGCTGGCCGTCGGCGTCCAGGATCAGGTAGCCGGTGTTGCGGACCGGCGTGCCGATGCTCATCGGCGCTCGATGCCTGGTGTCGCTGTCGTAGACCATGGCGTAGCTGGAGCAGACGCACGCTTCCGTCGGCCCGTACTCGTTGACCAGCGACGCCTCGGGCATCACCGCGGCATGCCGGTCGATCAGGGCAGGGCTCCACCGTTCACTGCCGATGCCCACGGCGGTGAGGCTGGCCGGGGGCCGGGCTGCGATCCGTTCGAGGAAGGCGCTGTACAGCGACGCCGGATAGATCAGGTGGGTGGCTTTGTGCCGGTTGATCAGGTCGACGGTGCCGGCGACGTCCGCCAGCGGCGCCGATTCGATGATCAACGTTCCGCCGGTCAGCAGGGTCCAGAACAGCACCCCAGTGGTGAGGTCGAACGCCGGCGAATGCAGCAGCGGCACCCGTCCGGCCCGGCCGTACATGTCGGTGCGGGCAGCGGTCGAGTTCAGCAGAGCCGTGTGCGGCACCACCACCCCTTTCGGGGTGCCGGTGGATCCGGAGGTGTAGATGACGTACGCCGCGGCCGACGACGGCACCCCGGAAACCTCGGCGGCCGGCGCGTCGAGCAGGTCGGGGTAGGCGCACACCCGTGCTTTGGTCCTGGTCCGGATGCGCTCAGCGTGGGCGGCACTGGTCACCACCAGCACCGGCCGAGCTTCCTCGATGACCTGCTGGACGTAGCTGTCGGGGGCCTGCGGATCGAGCGGCAGGTAGGTGGCGCCGGCCGCGAGCACGCCCAGTACCGTCGCGACGAACTCGGCTGACCGGTCGAGGAGCACCGCCACGACCGGGTCGCCCGCGGTGGACAGCCCGGCGCGGATCAGGCCGGCAGCCACGGCGTGGGCGGTGCCGGCCAGGTTGTCGTACGTCCAGGTACGCGAAGCGGTGACGATGGCCGGCTCGGAGGCATACGCCTGGAAGGCGGCATCCTGCGCTTCCGCAACGGTGAGCGCGTCGACGGGGGACGGCAATCGGACGGTCACGACGAGGCTCCAGTGCGAGAGGCGGTTCGAGCGGCGGTGATGCGGGCGTACAACTGCGTCCGGGCGCCCGGGCTGAGCCGGGCGCTGACGTGCCGGTCGAAATGCAGCAGGTAGGCGAGCCGCTCAGCCGGTGGTGTGTCGGGCTGGTCGGCGAACAGCAGGTCGTGCGGGGTCATCGTGCGGACGGCGAACATCGGTTCGGGACTGCGCATTACCGGCAAGGCGCGGTTGTGCACGCTGCCGACCGTGCTGGCCTGGTGGAACTCGCCGAGCATCAGACCTTGCTCAGCGAACTCGTTGCGCAGCAGCCGGTGCCCACCGTCGATGAAGTCGGCGGTGCGATCTGCCGGCAGGTCGGAGAAGAAGCCCAACAGGGTGGTATCTGTTCGGTCCGATTGCTGGGCGAGGTCGTTGAACAGCCGCATCAACAGCCGGCCGGTGAGGACCGCCTGGTCGGCCGTGTAGGCCGGCACGTCGACCGTGGCCAGCCACACCGCGCGGGCGCGCAGCGCCGGCGCCAGCCGGGGGCAGACCGCCCCCGGCCGGCCCAGCTCGGGATGCGGCTGGGTGACGAACTCGTCCAGCCAGCGCAGCGCGGCCGCGTACTGCGGCCACCGGTCGGCCGCCTCGTCGACGTCGGAGGCCCGGATCAAGGACCCGGTGACAACCGACGGCGCCGCGCCCGTGATCTCCGCCCCGGACATCGACATTGCGCTCACCGCTGGGATGCTCCGGCGGCCGCCGGAACCGGTGCGCCGGGCGCGTCCAGCGGCTGGCCCGCCGTGGCGTAGGACTCGAAGCCGTCCGGGCCGACCGGCACCTCACCTCGCGTCGAGGTGCGGTGCATGATCCGCACCGCGTCCTCACCCTGGAGGTGGTCGATGTCGGTGGCGGCCAGGTGCGCGGTGAACCGGTTGTCCCAGATCGCCACCGAGCCGGGCGTCCACGAGAACCGCGTGGTGTACTGCGGCCGGGTGAGTTCCTCGAACAGCAGGTTCAGCAGGTGCCGGCTCTCGACCGGGCTCATGCCCAGGATCCTGGCGGTCCGCGACGGGTTGACGAACAGCGCACGCTCACCGGTCTCCGGATGCACGCGTACCACTGGGTGCACCGCGACGCGCTGGCTGCCGATCTCCTCCATCGCCTGCCGCTCGGCCGGCACCGACGGATCCAGGTTGTGCGCGGCCCAGAAGGTGTGCTCGGCCTGCAGACCGTCGCACATTTTCCGCACCGCCGGCGACAGCCCTTGGTAGGCGGCCACCAGGTTTGTCCAGTGCGTGTCGCCGCCGTACGGGGGAACGCGCTCCGCGCGAAGGATCGCGATCGCCGGCGGGTTTACTACCTGCGACGCGTCGATGTGCCAGCCGCTGAGCGCCGTGTTCCAGTTCTTGCGGAATATCGCCTCGCGGTTCGCGCCCACGAGCTGCTCGTCCACCTGGGGAGAGATCGTCAGGATCTCCGGAAATCCCTCGAGCTCCGGCAGGTTCTGCGTCCGTGGACTGGTGTGCAGCGTGCCGAACTGGCGGCCCAGCGTGACATGCGCGGCGTGGTCCAAGCGTTGATCCCGGAAGAACAACACCTTGTGTGTCAACAGCGCCCGACGCAGGTCAGCGACGGTGGCCTCGTCGAGATCGGCGGCCAAATCCACATCCTCGACATAGGCGCCGATGAACCCAGCTGCCCGTTGCACTTTGAAGCTGGTAACCATTTGACTACTTGCCATGGTTGTTTCTCCTCACCTCGAAAGGCTGTGTCGATCAATACATCGTTAACCTCCACATTCACATCAAACTCTACGAACAGGAACGCCATTTAGGCGGGAATTCTCTGGGCATTTGCGCGGGAACCGAGACGGGAAACATGCCCTGTCGCCTGGAAAAACACGAGCCCTCACAGGGTTCCGCTGCCCGTACGAGTCGAGCCCAACGGGAGCGCCTGGTAGGCAACGAATGCATGGTGAACATGCTGGACGAGAGGTTCACCATTCACAGCGGACGCGCCGAGCTCGCGGCCGTACATCTTGATGCCATCTGCACGGTCTACGACGAGGTGTTCTCCCGGCTGCCGTTCTTCTGGCGCGACGATGAATCCGTATTGCACCGTTAGCGCCTCGATCAGTTACTCACAGATCCCACCTTCGGAATCACTGTGGCTCTCGTGCGCCAAGACTTAATCGGCTTTGCCAACGGGTTCATGCTGCTGGCCATCACCCGGCGCTAGAGCAACGTGATCGGGTCGCTGCCAGAAGAAACCACCCCGGGAATGGCCGGGCAGGATCTTCATGCTCTTCGACTTCGCGGTCCACCCGACGGCACGTGGTCACCGTGTGGGCAAGGCGCTTCATGACCGGCTGCTAGCCAGTCGAGCCGAGCAGCGTGCCACCCTCACCCTCCAGCCGACAGCGACCGACACCAAAGCTATCTATCAGCACTGGGGTTGGCACCAGGTCGGCCAGATGGAAGGCGGTTCCGCAGCGGCGGCACCGATGTTCGACGTTTACCTCCGCGACTCCCTGAACGACCTGCGTAGCCTTGAGGAAAAGCCAGTCACGGCTGCTGAACCTGGGAAATTACCGTGGTGACTCCGCAGTATTGCCAGACGGCAGCCTAATCTGGCGTAGCACGCTCCACGAGTAGCGACCGCGTAAACGCGAAAGCCGAACAAGGTCAATGCTAGTGACAGCAACCTTCACTGGCGGAAGCCTGTGAAGGTGCTCGACGACGTCGAACACGTCTTCAATATCTCGCCGGGCATTAGCATATGCGATAGTTATGTGAGGCTGGCCACTGGCTTGTCTGAAAATTGTGCCAGGCAGAAGCTGCTTTGCCGCAGCCCGGACACCTGTGACGATGGCGTCAATGGGCTCTCGCGGATCGACAAGTAAGCCTAGCGCTCCGGAGGTCCCGGCAAGCCAGCCAGCTTGAACATCAAAGGCGCCGACTGGCGGTTTTGATTCCACGATGTCGGCTATGCCATAAACGGTGTCCAGTGAGATTCCCGAAGCCATTGCGATGCGATCGACCGTAAGGTGAAGACCGCGCCGTGCGACCACGTCATAGGGAAGGCCGACAAGCTGATCACCGCACTGCGTCGCCAGGTCGCAGAGTTCCGAGTTGCTTTCGAACGTTAAGAGCCAGTAGTAACCGAAGCTTGACGAGAGCGCGCTTGGCTTCGACCAGTGGTCGGAGGTGCTGCCGCAGGAGCGAAAGCGCATCAACGCATCAGTGGGATCGAACGGCGGGCGAGGCGAGTCACGCATCGAATCGCTCCATCTGCATGATTAGCTCGTGGAATTCTTCTGCGCTCCTCAGCGGACCCCACGCCTTCGAAGTCTCATCTCGAAATCCAACGCGCAAAGGCGAACTGAGGAAATCGGCCTGCCCGTCGATATAGCAAGACCGTCTCGGGCGATCGTCATAGGTGTGACCCTTGGCGCTGTGTTCCTTGAGGCCGACGGCTACGTGGATGTGGGGCGCGATCCGATCTGTAGCTTCGTCCCAGGCCAGAGTTCCGCAGCCGACACAACGAGGTCGGCGGTGGCGAAGCCCGCGATGAACATGGGGATATAGCCCTGCCGGAGGCCGTGCTCGGTGTAAACCTCGTTGAGGGAAGAGTAGAAGTCGTCGCGGTGGTCGAAGACCGCGACGGTGGTCCGTCCGGCAGTGGTCTGCCAGCTACGTGTCATCGTGTCATCTTTTCGGGGAAAGGAGTGGCTGCGCCGTTCAACGGTGGCGTGCCATCTGCCTGACTCAAGGCGGTGAAGGCGGCCAGTGCCTCAGCGTGGCTGCTGGTGGAGGCGAGTGTCAGCTGGAGCAGCAGACGCGCTTTGTACGCGTCAAGGATGCCGGCGGGGATGAGGCCGCGGTCGAGCAGGTCTCGCTCGGACCCGGGGAATCCGTAGGTGGTGCTAGCTGTGAAGCCGGCGCCGGTGCGGGAGGCGAGGACGACCGGGATGCGGTGTGCGGCGGCCTCCAGGTGGGTGACCCAAATGTCGGGGACGTGGCCGACGCCGAAGCCGGCGATGACAAGGCCGTCGAGTTCTCTGGCAAGGATGGGAAGCAGGGCGCCGTCGTCGCCGAGTGCCGCAGTATGGATCCCGACCCGTGGTAGCGGGCGCTCGATCAGCTGGTGGCTGAGCTTGGCGCGGTCGGAAGGTCGGTTGAGGATGCGGGCCTGTCCTTCGACGACGTAGCCGAGAGTGCCGCCGGTGGGCGAGACGAAAGCTGCGGTGCTCATGCTGTGTCGTTTGCGGACCCGTGCGGCGGCGTGGATTTCGTCGGCAAGTACGACGACGCAGCCGAGTTCGCGGGCTCGCGGAGACGCCGCGACCGTGACTGCAGCGAGCAGGTTGGCCGGTCCGTCAGCGCCGGCGAGGGTGGGGTTGCGCATGGCGCCGGTGACCACGATCGGTTGGGCGCCGGTGTGGAGTAGGTCGAGGAGGTAGGCCGTTTCTTCGATGGTGTCGGTCCCCTGGGTGATGACCGCCCCGGCGACACCGTCTGCGAAGTGCTGGGTGAGCGTCTCGGCGAGTTGAAGGATGTCCTCACCGGTCAGTGATGCGCCCGGCCGGTTGAGCAGGGACAAGGTGTTAACCTCGATGCCGGTGTCGGCGAGCCCGGGCACGGCATCGACGAGATCACGGGCCGACAGGGTGGGCGTGACACCACCACCTGCGGTTTGCGTCATGGCGATGGTGCCGCCAAGCCCGAGGACCACGACTCGCGGGCGCGGGGAGGGTGTGACGGGTTCGGGCAACTTGGTCGATCCTTCCGGGCGGTCACTGCGTGGGTAGCCTAAACCTGGTCGCGCCGCAAAAGGATGCTGAACGGCAGGGACGGTGGACGTGCTGTTGCAGGGCGGTAACAATGCTGCGGTGTGTGGAATCATGGTCCGGTGAAGGCACTGGAACCCGGCCTGGTGATCTGGGACATCGACGGCACGCTCATCCCGGCAGACCTTCGCTGGCTGCGTAGGGCGATCGCGAGGACGTACGGACTCGGGGAGACAAGCGTTAGATTCCCAGAAAAGAAAGTCCATGGGTACACAGACGAGTCTATTGTTATAGATGCGGCGATTGCCTCCGGCGTTTCGCCCGCCGACGTCGAGGCTCAGATTGGCTACTTCGCTAGCAACCTCGAAGCCGTGATGGACGAGGGGCGTCTAGAGTTGCGGGCTATTCAGCCGCCGTATCCTGGTGCGATCGCGAGCACTACCGAGATGCATCAAGCGGGATTCGTGCAAACGGTACTGACGGGTAATCTCCGGCCGGCGGCCGAGGTTAAGCTGAGCGAACTCGGGCTGAATGCCCATTTGGACCTCCGGATCGGCGGTTACGGCTCGGACGATCGAGACCGATTCCAGCTCCCGGACGTGGTGAAGCGGCGATTCGGCCATTTTTATAATCGTGAGCTTGACCCGCAAAAAACTGTTGTAATTGGCGATGCGCCAAATGACATTGCATGCGCCCGGCACGCCGGATTTCACGTGATCGTGGTAACTCACCGTGCAACCCGGGCGGAGCTGGAGCAACATGCGCCAGACGTAATTTTAGAATCCCTAGACCCTTCGAAGGTCATTCCTGCGGTCAAGGAAGTTATTATTGGTTAGGGCTTGCCGCATAGCCTAGGCCGTTTTCATGCGGGCATCGAGTTGCCGGACGGAACGTTCACCGTTCCACGCCTCAAGGCGTCTCCGGGCTTGGCGAGCACGGTGAATTCCTCGGAGGTTGCCGACTGCAATCAATCGGTCATAGGTGGCACCCAGAAGTGAGCAGCACTCCTCCATCTCACCAGTTTCGGCGTATGAGCTAGCAAGATCGACCTGGGCCGCGAGCATGACGTTAGCCTCGGTCTTTCACTTGAGCGTCGGCTCATAGCTTCTGGTCAATGAATCTGATTCGCGTGTCTCTCGCTGTTTTGAGGGCATGCTGAATGC
>NZ_JBIRWQ010000054.1:0-20126 GCF_044388125.1 Actinoplanes sp. NPDC020271 | reverse complement strand
CGCAGCTATCTGGCACAACCGGGCAACCGGACAGCCTCTGACCAGGTCACTAATCGCGTATGACCACTGACCTCAGTTAGGACTTACTCATCTAGCTGCCGGCCCAGCTCTCATGAACCGCTGGGCTGTGGGCGACGGGCCCGAATTCCATGTCGGCCAGGCAATCATCTGCGCTGCGGTCGACTGCCGCCGTGCAGGCTTCTCCCGGTCGCTTCCCGGCGATGCACTCGCCACGCTGCACTCGGTCTATCTCCCGGCGGGCTGGCGCCACCGCGGTGATCTACCCCCGGTAGAGGCCGGGCTTCGGTGGGCCTGCACGCCTTTACTCGGGGCCAGTTCCTGTATCTGGCCGACCAAGAACGACACCTTCCTTGCTGCCGACTACCTCGTCGACCGGACGGAGGCCGACGAAGGCCCGCTGGCCGGCCGAGCTGTCCCCGACCACGTGTGGCAGTACGTCCTCGCCGCGGCTACCGAACAGGAAGCCGAGGAAGTCGGACTCCGCGCCCACGCAGCGAACGTGCCTGAGATCGCCCGACAAGCGTTCGAGATCGGTGCCCAAGCCGGCATCCCGGAGGCGATGTTCAACCTGGCCGCCCTGCACCATGAGCACAGTCGCAACGCCGAAGCGGAACAATGGTATCGCCGCGCCGCTGACCTTGGCGAACTAGACGCCATGGTGAACCTTGGAGTGCTGCTGGAGGACCTGGACCAAGAGCAGGAAGCGCAATCGTGGTACCGCCGTGCAGCCGAAGCTGGCGAACCAGAGGCGATGGCCAATCTCGGCTTCATGTTCCACCGGCACGGTGCTCTCGCCGAGGCGGAACGCTGGTACCGACGTGCACTCGAGGCCAATCCGGCGCTGGGCCTGGTAGCCGCAGACCTGGCCGCGCTGCTGGAATCCCAGGAACGCTTCGAGGAAGCGGAGAAGTTGTGGCGGCAGGCCGCCGACAGGGGAGAGGTCGACGCCATGACTTACGTCGGCCGGCTGCTGCAACAACGAGGACAGAAAGACGAAGCCCGGCAATGGTGGCTCCGGGCCGCCGACAGCGGAGACGCCGGGGCGATGTTTGGACTCGGCGCGCTGGCAGCCGAGACTGAGTGGGGCCAGGAGACGGCGTCATGGTGGCTCCGGGCAGCCAATAAGGGGCACGTCAATGCGATGACCGGACTCGGGATTCTGTATGCGGAACGCAACGAGTTCGACAACGCCGAGCACTGGTGGCGCCAGGCCGCCGACACCGGGGATTCATCGGCGATAGACCGGCTTGCCCGGCGCATGGCGTCTCGCGGCGACAACGAGCAAGCCGAACGCTGGTGGATTCGTGGGGCCGAACTTGGTGACCCGAATGCGTTGTTCGAGCTAGGTCTAATCCAGGCCGAACGCGGACAGGCGACCGAAGCCGAACGGACATGGCGGCAGGCGGTCGAAGCAGGGCAACCTGACGCGGTCTACCAGCTAGGGCTGCTGTTGTTCCAACAGCACCGGGTCGACGAGGCTGAACGGCTGTGGCGTGTCGCCGCCGAAGAGGGAGACGGTTCCGCGATGACCTGTCTGGGCATCGTCCTGGAGGATCGTGGGTTAACCGCGGAGGCGGTGACCTGGTGGCGGCGGGCCGTTGCCACTGGACATCCAGGCGCTAGCGAGTTGCTCGCCGGCGTCACAGATAACCAGTAAGCACCCGGCCGGAGGGTCCGCTTTCGAGCGCGCCTCTCTCCTGCCCGATTGCTGTCCGGGTCTTCGGGTGCCGGCGTACGGCTTCTTGAATTGCAGAGTGCGTACGCCAGAAAGTGGCCGTATGTTCCGCCCCGGGTTTGATGGAGACATTGATCTTCCCCGGGTTTGGCGGAGCCGTGACAGCTGGTTCTATGCGACTGACAGGTTGGTATGGAGCCTTTCATATTCGTTGGGTGTGAGCATGCCCAGGGAGCTGTGGCGGCGTTGCCGGTTGTGGAATATTTCGAGATAGTCGAAGATCGCGTTGGCGAGTTCGATGCGGGTCTTCCACTTCTTGCGGTTCAGCAGCTCGGTCTGCATGCGGCCCCAGAACGACTCCATCATGCCGTTGTCGTAGCAGTCACCGATCGTACCCATCGAGGGCACCAGTCCGGACGCCCGGGCGCGCTCGGTGAAGGCCCAAGAGGTGAATTGCACGCCGTGGTCGGAGTGGATCACGGTGGCCTCGGGCTGACGGTTGCTGATGGCCATGCTGAGAGCGTTCGTGACCAGCGCCGAGGTTTGTGACGCGTCGATGGACCAGCCGACGACACGGCGGGAGAACGAGTCGAGCACCACCGCGCAGTAGACCTTGCCCTCCCGGGTCGGGTGCTCGGTGATGTCGGTGACCCACAACAGATCCCGAGCTTCGCGGGTGAACTGACGGTTGACCAGGTCACTGGCGGTGGGGGTCTCGCGCAGCGGCCGGCGGTACCGGTGCGTTGGCAGGCCCTTAATCCCGGCGCGGCGCATCAGCATCTCGACCGCGTTGTGCCCGACGATGATGCTGTGGCCGAGCCGGAGTTCGGCGTGGACCCTGCCTGCGCCGTAGGTACCGCGTGAAGCCGCATGGACTGCGCGGATCTGCTCGGTGAGCCAGGCATGGCGCAGCGAGCGGGCTGATAGTGGACGGCTGCGCCAGGCGTAGTAGCCGGACACCGACACGTCCAGCACGCGACAGCACAGATCAACGGAGAACCCTTCAGCGGCCAGGGTCTTGATGCCGCGTACCGGGCTTTTGGGGGCACCGCCTCCTTCAACAGTTCGGCGGCACGACGATGGATCGCCAGTTCGGCCTCGAGCTCAGCGATACGCCGGCGGGCCCTGCTCAGCTCGGCCAGATCGGTGGAGCTCACGCCAGGTAGCTCGCCGTTGTCGATCGCCTGCTGTCGCCGCCAGACATAGATCGTCTGACCGCTGATCTGCAGGTCGTTGGCGAGCTGGGTGACAGTCCTGCCGGCTTTCAGCAAGTCCAGGACCTTACGGCGGAACTCGGGTGGATAGCTTCTCGGCACGGATCTCCTCAAGGAGCGACCGAGCATAGAAGATCACGCATGCCGACTCCGCGGAACCCGGGGAAGATCACGTCGTCGCGGCGACGCCGCGACGACCTTAGCCATGGCTTGCGCTAGCGCGTTCATGCCCGCCGCTCCGTACGTGCGGCGCTGATATGCACCACCTCCCGGCGAACCTGCGGCACCGCGGCCGTCGATGCGCCCGGAGCGGCGACCACATAGGCGACTCCGGGCCGCCCGGCGGCCGGTTTCTTGCGCATCGCGGTGATACGCGGAAACGCCCCGACCGCGACCAGGTCGCCGATCCCGGTCAGGAACAGCAACTGCACGCCGTTGGCGGCGGCAAGCTTACGCTGCAACTCCACAAACGGCAGGTAGCTAGCCTTCGCCAGTGGGTTGTCCAGGGTTACGACACCAGCAGCGGCACGGTGGTCAGCACCACGTCGGACTTCCTCCGAGGCCTTGCCAGCGGCGATCGGGCCGGTCTTCATGCCCTCGCGGTCCGGCGGCAACGCGCCTACCGGATCCCGTTCTTCGCTACGTCCAGCACCAGATGAGCGGGCCCAGATACGGAGAGAACTGCTGTTATTTCGCGCCATGTAACACTGCGTTTAACTGGCACAACCACTGCGCGTCACCAGCCTTGCCACTCCTGCTCGCCACTCGCGATACAATCTCGGCTGCGAACTGCAGCTATCGGCAGGCAGAAAGGTCCCCGCGTGCGGGGTCGCCGCGCGTGCACATGACGGCTCTGCCGATTCGCCGCACCCCTGTCACTGACAGTAACAGAAGTGCGCGAGATCCTAGTTGGACGGGCGACCTTGACATCCGCGTGCCGTTGATCGAAGAATGTATCTACTTGATCGTCTTCGTGAAGACGCCAATCAGGCAGGGAGTGAGAGGTTGATCCTCGACGGGGGGCTTTCGACCGAGCTGCAACGGGCTGGTAGAAGCGTATCGCCACCACTGTGGACGAGCGAAATTCTACTCAGTGAACAAGGGCGGAAGGCGGTAAGGGGAATTCACGCCGCGTATTTGCGGGCAGGTGCCGAAGCAATTACAGCAAATACGTTCAGGACGGGTCGAGCAACGCTTGCGGCAGCCGGTCTCAGCGAGTCTGAAGCGCGCACCGTCGTTTCGTCAGCCTTGTCGGAGGCTGACGCGGCGAGGATCGAGAGCGGTCGACTGGACGCAATAATCATGGCTTCGATCGCACCTGTGGCCGATTGTTACCAGCCTCGTCTGGTGCCCAACGATGATGTCCTACAGGCTGAGCACACCTGGCACGCTGAAGTCTTGGCCGACGCCGGTGCGGAGTTTGCACTGGTGGAGACCATGAATACGGGGCGAGAGGCTGTCATTGCCGCGACCTGTGCACGCATGGCAGGGCTTCGGGTATTCGTGAGCTTCGTCTGCCGCGCCGGAGGAAGGCTTCTTTCCGGAGAGAGCGTCGCGGACGCCGCAACGGCTGCAACGCAGGCAGGAGCCGAGGCGGTTCTTGTCAACTGCACGAACGTTACTGATACCGCGGACGCGCTTGCTGTCCTAAGCCAGCACGCGACGGTACCTATCGGGGCCTATCCAAATATCGAGCACCGTGCGGCCGCCGACGACGGAATCCACAATGACAGGTACTTCCCGCCGATGGTTGACCACGACGGATTCGCCGAAATTCTTGCGTCGTGGCAGACCGAATTTGGAGCGAGCATCCTCGGTGGATGCTGCGGAGTGTCGCCTGAGCATATTACTTCTTTGCGCCGTCGGCTCAGTCGTGTGACTGGGTAAGAGCTACCACTGGGAGAATTGTAGTGGGTTCCCAACCGACGCATGACGTCCGAGACCTATCGCTCTCAACGGCTGGGCGGGCAGCGATCGAATGGGCGGACAGTGAAATGCCCGTCCTTAGGCAGATTCGTGCACGCTTCGAGGCTGAGCAGCCGTTGGCGGGTCATCGAGTCGCAGCCGGACTGCATATCACGACGTCCACCGCGAATCTGATTCGCACTATCAAGGCCGGCGGTGCGGAAGTCATGCTGGCAGCGTCCAACATCCTGACCACTCAGGATGAGGTAGCAGCGGCACTTGTAGCGGAATACGGCATCGCGACGTACGGCCAGCGTGGTGAGAGCCGCGATTTGTATGTAAAGCACTTGAACGCGATTCTCGATTTCGGTCCCACGCTGATCATGGATGACGCAGCCGAGGTGTCCCACCGTCTGCTCACCGAGCACCCAGACCGGGTGGCATCGGTCATCGGCGGAACAGAACAGACTACCACCGGTGTCAAACGGTTCAAGGCGATGGACGATGCAGGAGTCCTGCCCTATCCAGTGGTCGCTATCAACGACACTCCGACCAAGCGGCTGTTCGATAACCGGTTCGGGACTGGCCAGTCCGTCCTCGACGGCATCATCCGGGCAACGAACATCTTGCTGGCGGGCAAAACTGTAGTCGTCGTGGGGTACGGCCACTGTGGTAAGGGGATCGCCTCTCGCGCACGTGGACTCGGCGCCGAGGTGATCGTCACGGAGGTGGATCCCATCAATGCTCTTGAGGCGACGATGGAGGGGTACTCCGTCACCTCTATGGGCAAGGCCGCCCCGCTCGGCGACATCTTCGTCTGTGCCACTGGAAACGTCAGCGCCATTGATGCCGAGCACATCGCCGTCATGCGTGACAACGCGCTCTTGTCAAACGCCGGTCACTTTGACGTAGAGGTAAACATCGCTGCTCTTGTCGAGGCCAGCGTCTCGTGGCGCCGAATCAGGCCGCACGTCGAGGAATTCACCCTTACCGACGGCCGAAAACTTCACCTTCTGGCCGAAGGGCGTGTGGTGAACCTGGTTGCCGCAGAAGGTCACCCCTCTGGCGTCATGGACCTGAGCTTTTCCGGCATGGCGTTAGCTGTGGAGTGGCTGGCAACGCAAGGCGAGAGCCTGGCAAGGGGTGTCCATGAACTGCCGACCGCGCTGGACCGTCAGGTAGCCAGCCTCAAGCTCGCTTACATGGGGTGCGACATCGACCAGTTGACCAGACGGCAGACCTCATACCTGAACTCATACGAGGAAGGTGCCTGATGCAGCTGACCGAGCTTGAGGTTCTGCGGCGCGGCGATGAGGTGCGTTCGCCGGCCGATCGACGGCACCCGTCGACGGATACAGAACTTTTAGACCGCAACCGCGCGCTCGTCGCGAAGCTGCGGGAGGCGAAGGAAGCCCTTACCCGCCTCCAGCGCCGCGTCCAGCAAACTGGCTCACCGACTCATGCCGGAGCCTCGCTGCTCACGGTAGGGGTCCTGCTCGACGTGCAGGGCGACTGGGCTGACGTCTACGTCCATGGGCGCCAGGTCCGCATCCTCGGAGCCGAGAACATTCTGAGCGACCTCAGGCCGGGTGCGATGATCCTTCTCGAGGATGGCTATCGCATCGTTGGTTCCACGGGCAGCGCGCCGGGGACAGTCATGGCACTGCAGGAATGGCTCGACGACCGGCGTGTGATGGTGGAGGACAGCTCCGGCCAAAAGCTCGTGATGATCTTGCCTGAGCGCTTGCGGAAGACGGATCTGAAAGCCGGCCAGCTGCTTCTCGTCGACCGGCGCGCACAGTACGTTTTCGATACCGTCGCGACGCCCGAGAACGCGCACTTGCTCGTGGAGGACCTGCCGACAAGTGGATATGCCGATGTCGGCGGACTCGACGAGGAATTGCGCGCCATCCGGGACGCGATGGAGCTTCCGTTCGTTCACCCCGAACTATTCGCACGCTACGGTGTCGAGACTCCCAAGGGCTTGCTGCTCTACGGACCGCCCGGCTGCGGCAAGACCATGATCGCCAAAGCCCTCGCCTCCGGCCTGGCCAGCCCGGCGGAGGGGCAGAGGGTGCCGGTCCGCTTTCTCAGCGTCAAAGGCCCCGAGCTGCTGAACATGTATGTGGGTGAGACCGAGCGACTCATCCGGGAACTGTTCATGCGCGCGCGTGAACTCGCGGCTGACGGCCGGACACTGGTGGTCATTTTCTTCGATGAGATGGATGCGATGTTCCGGGTTCGAGGTTCGGGCAAGTCGTCCGACGTCGAGTCAACTATCGTCCCACAGTTGCTGAGTGAGATCGATGGCATGGGAGGCTTGTCAAACGTCGTCGTGGTAGGCGCCACCAACCGCGAAGACATGATCGATCCCGCCGTGCTCCGCCCTGGCCGACTCGACCTGCGTATCCACATTAGAAGGCCAGATGAGGTGTCCGCGCGCGACATCTTCGCCAAGCAGTTGTCGAACCTGTCGGATCCGACCGTCTTCGACACTGCTTCGAGCATCACCGAGATGATCGAAGCCACCTGCGCGGCTCTCTACGACCGGAGCGACGGTGCCGAGGTCCTGGAATTGAGGTACGAATCTAAGCGAGTTGATCTCCTGTACGGCGCCGACCTGATGTCGGGAGCCATCATCCAGGGCATCGTTGCGCGCGCGAAGAAGCAAGCCATCCTGCGCCAGATCTCCGGCTCGCCCGGAGGTCTGCGTACCTCGGACTTTTTGGAAGCCGGCCGCGCCGAAGTCGTCGCCGCCGCGCGATTGGCCACCGCCGCCTCGGTGAGCGACTGGGTGAAGGCGAATGGAGTGCTCGAACCCGTAGTCGGCCTGCGGCCTCTGGTATGAACCTAAAGGAGAGCATGTTGCTTGCTGAACAGCGAGATGGAGCTCTGGCGCTCCATGGTGGGTCCCCTGCTATCACGCATTCACATCCCCACAACGACCTCTGCGCCTTCACATCAGAGGACAAAGAAGCGGTCACGAACTACATCAATCACCCTGACGCAACGCTCTCGTACTACGGCTGTGAAGGCGAACTGGCTGTCCTAGAGAAGGAGCTGGCCGACTTCTTCGATCAGCAGTATTGCGTCTGCACCAATTCGGGCACGAATGCCCTTCACTCAGCTTATTTCGGCCTGGGCCTGGAACCCGGTGACGAAGTCATTGCGTCGGTCAACACCTTCCTCGCGACGGTCACACCGCTGATCGGGCTAGGCGTGGTACCGGTCCTGGCTGACATCGAAGAGGACACCGGGAACATCGATCCCGCCGCCGCCGAGCAGCTCATCACCGGCAAGACGCGGGCGATCGCCATCACGCATCACGCGGGCCATCCTGCGGAGATGGATGCGTTTCTCGACATCGCCAAGAGACATGACCTGCGTATCGTCGAAGACGTGTCGCTCGCAGTGGGCGCTACTTACAAGGGCCGGCGAGCCGGATCTTTCGGCGACGCGGTGGCCGTCAGCCTCGGCGCCACGAAGCTTCTCAGCGGTGGCCAGGGCGGCGCTATGTTGACGAACAGCGAGGAGGTGAAGGACCGAGCCAACCTCCTTGGGCACTTCGCCCGCCGTTCCGCGATGGAGATCACGGACGAGCAGCGGCTGAAATTCGCATCGACCGGGTACGGGCACAACTATCGTATGCACTCCATCGCCGTAGCAATCGCTCGAGCGAAGCTGGGGCGTGTCGATGAGCTGATAGCCAAGCGCCGGGAACGGTATCAGCGTTTCATCGACGGCCTCGCCGGTATCTCTTGGCTGATCACACCGGTAACTCGCCCCTACGTCGATCGTGGACAGTGGCAGTACCTGAATTTGGATTATCGGGCCGAGTTGACCGGGGTTCCGTTGGAGCGGCTCGCCGAGGCGCTGACGGCCGAAGGTGCGGAACTCGAAGTGCGCGGCCATCACGGACTGCTGCACGAGACCGCCATGTTCCAGACCGCCGACGACGGCTACTACTCGGGACGTCCGTTCTCGCCGGGCAAGCGCGTCTATCGGCATGGCGACTTCCCCGTGGCCGAACGCTACATAGCACGACAACTCGGTCTGCCCATGTTCCTGCACGAGCCGATGGAGCTAGTCGATCAGTACGTCGACGCTTTCCAGAAGGTCGCTTCAAACATCCACCTGCTCCGGGCCGACTGACGTCTTGCAGTAGCCACGCTTCGCCCCATTGTCGGCGACCGTCTCGGCCCGCCCTGCGGGCCGGCGGTCAAAGGCGCAACCTTCAGTTCCTGATCGAGGAGCATCACCACGGCGTGTAACTCCCGGCCTCGACAGACCCGGTAAGTGCAGCTCAATCCAAGATGCCGATGACAAGGTGGGCCGGCCGCGAGAGCGGCAGGTGGCCTCTCATCGGTGTCCTCGGCGTGCCCCGGGCTGCTGCGCCGTGGGTATGTGGGCGCGCGCGCACCGATCTCGAGACTGAAGTACAGCCTTGTGTGTGCATGAAGAATGGGCTACAGAACTGATGACACACCTAATCCCCCCGGGCTCCGTTCGTCCATCCTTTGACATCTTCCAGGCGGCAGCCGACCTCCGGCATGAGCTGTCCTGCGAAATCGATGGCGTTACCTACCCGATATCACCCGTAGCTGAGGGCTATCTCGCGATATCTCGGCATCGAACCGAACACCTGTCCGCCACCGCCCATGCTTTACGCGCCGGGCGTACGGTGGTGGTGGTCCACGGTGATCGTGCAGACGTCCTCCCCTTCTCTGAAACCGTCGAAGCTCACTATTCGATGACGGCGAGTCCGGCCATCGGTCGGCACCTCGAGTTTCTTGTCCCGAAGTCCTTCGAGAAGCACAGAGCCGACCTGCTTCAGCGTCGACTGGAAACCGGTGTCGAACTGGGGAACTGTCGGCGGCAGGTCATCCACGCGGTGGGAATCCGAGCGGATCGACCTGATGTCCTGCTGAGAGATCTTTGGGAGATGGAGAATTCCCTCGGCCGTCCTGAGTGCCTCGTCATGTCCGAGTGGGCCCGTGATGTGATCTGGCGTGAGGCGGACTGCGCCGAGACGTCGGGCTTCAAGGTCGAGGCGGTGCAGTACGACTATACCGACTTCAATCAGAACATCCGTCGCGTCGATCAAGTACTCCGCGATCTCCAAAGAAGTGGCATCGAGCGTGTCGGACTCCTGGTCGAGGGAAATCCAGACACGCTGGACGTGTTGGACGGTCTTTCACTGGCTCACCGGCAGATAAGCGTTCGTCCCAACCTCCCCATCGGTCTCGGGGTGGCCCTCGAGTTGAGTCCGTTATTCCTCGATGATCCCTTCGGCGACGGACATGCGTTCTTCTCCGGCCTGCCTCTGCGGCATGGGCGCTCTCACGACGAGTTCTTCAGCGAAGTACTGCGGTACCTCGAGGCTGGTATCACGTGTGTCGTGGTGGAGATGGTCGTCGGCGAACTGAGCCTGTTGATATCAGCTATGCACGCCTCAGGCCGCGACCAAGAGATGATCATGCTGAGTGACATGTACTCGCCGTCGGCCGCGGTGCGCATTCTGCCGATTGGAAATCCTGGCTTCGCCGTGAGCGGGGTCGACCGCGGGACATTGGCCACGGTCCTCATCACAAACAAGGAGTTGTTACCGGACGGAGTGCGTCCCACGAGTCTGCCCGACGGGACGAGAGTCATCCGAATCAGCGCTGGCGTGCATTCCTGATGTTCGTGTGGAACCGAGAGAAGGCTTGATCAAGATGCAGGAGCATTCACATTCCGCGGGTGCCGGCCTGTCCGAAGTCTCGTTGCCGAAGTCCGGGCGGGAGGTGTTCGACGAACTTCGCCGAGGCATGGGATCGTTGCCGTTCTATTGGACGGGTCAAGTCCCGCTCGCTCCGGTCGTCATGGAAAAGTCCGCGTATGCGGAGGTCCATGAGGCGACGGTTGCTCTGCTGGAAATCCTAAAGAGCGCCACATGGGAACTCGGTCGCACCGCGATCGATCGCAATGAACGCCTCGGCGAGAACTCCGAGTTCCGGCAGCTCTTCACCGATGAGGCCACCGAATGGGAATATGCTACCTGGGAGGCGCGACCGGACGTAGTCTTGAGCGAGCATGGTCCGAAGTTCATCGAGTTCAACGTGAGTGTGAACGTCGGCGGCATCACTCACACGGAGACGATGAGTAGTATCTGGGCCGGCATCTACGGAGATGCAATCGGCTCCGCCAGTTCGTTCGCAGTCCGTGCCGATGCGCTTGAGCGGCTGTGCGACGCAAAGGGGCTGGACCGCAGCATCGTCCTGATCGTCGAAGAACCGCGTTTGCCAGTGGGAGATCGTGCCGTCTCCGACGCGCAGATCGCCTATCTGCGCCGACGTGGATTCCGCGCCGAGCACATGACCGTAGAAGCCCTCGCAGATCATGCGTCACGGAAGGCCGCTCGATTCGGTGTGGCCATTCGCGAGTACACGCCGCAGGATCGGCTCGACGACGGAGTGGGGCTGGAGGCCGCGATTCGCGCTCATACAGCCTGTGAATTCACCCTGATGCCGTTTTCTTCCTATCACTTGTCTAACAATCAGGTGCTTGCCTTGATCTCCGAAGGAATGCCCTGGATGGATGCGGCAAAACGAGCGCTTGTGAACCGCTTCGTCCCGTGGAGCCGAGTGGTGCGCGATGGCGCAGTCGAACGCGCGGGAGCGGAACGCGACCTCCGGAGCCTGCTCGTGGCCGAGCAGAATTCGATGGTCCTGAAGCGGGGAGTCGGTGGTTCCGGGCGCTACGTCGTGCTCGGCCGGTCTGTTGATGCCTCTGCATGGAGTGCCGCCGTCGATCGCGCAATGGAAGAGGGGCGTTGGATCGTTCAGGAGTTCGTCGAGCCCGTCACCATGAAGATGCCGTTCTGGGAAGTCGAGTCGAGCTCGGTCGTCGACCGGGGGGTGCCCGGTGTCATCAGTCCGTTCGTGATCGATGGGCGAGACGCCGGATGCCTGCTGCGCTACACCCTCGACCCCTCCGGGCGTCTCGTGTCCTTCGGGCAGCCGGGCGTGCGGTTGAACAATGTCATGACGCTGAGTTGAGGTGAAGTGTCGATGCCCCAGACCGGGCAAGCGATAACCCTGTGGCATCTGGTGCAGGAGCACGAGCACGAGCTGCGCATGCCACGCGACGGTGCGGATCTCGCTATCACCCTCCTCGACCCCAGTGATGTCGGCTCGGCGCAGGATCTCTACCGATCGGTAGGTGGTCGGTGGGGATGGACCGGGCGGCTGGTTTGGACGAATGAGCAGTGGTCCGACTGGATGAACCGTCCGGGCCTGGAGATCTGGGTGGCCAAAGACGCGGCTGGCGTCGATCTCGGATACGCCGAACTGGTCGCTCGCGACGATGCCGCGGTCGAGATCTTGTGCTTCGGCCTGCTGCCCGGCCACTGCGGGTCAGGGCTGGGTGGCCGGCTCCTGTCGGCCGTGACCCGACGTTCCTGGGACATGGCGACGAGATGGCTGCACCTCCCGCCGACCGCCACCGTGACGGTCACCACCTGTTCGACGGACCACGAGGCCGCCCTGCCGAACTATCTGGCCCGGGGGTTCCGCATTAGGAGTACGGAGGAGGTGTCTGCCGAATAGATGTGTACATCCGTTCAGTGTCCGCGGCAACGAACTCGGCCGCGACCTTAGCCCTATTGAGGCAGCTGTCTCGTGTTCTGTGGGGAGGAAGCGTGCCACAACCTGAAACCTGCCGGCGGGCCACTCCCGACTGGGCACCCGCGCCGATGCGGGCATCCGTTGGGCAGTGTGCCGGCCAGGATCAGGGGCTGCTATTTCAGAGGCGCTCAAATATGGCCGTAGAAATTGACCGACGCCGATAAATTTCGGTTCTGTGTCGTATCCTCTTACAGTGGATATAGAATTCGAACCCATAAATTTCACGACTTGTCACCGGTGACTGGTCGTCCACCGGCCCGCCCGCAGGGAATCACAGCATCAGCCGCCGCAGCCATCTTTTGCATCCCCGCGCGCCCATCGTCGGCTCCCACCGCGTCTCCCCAGAGCCGTCGGTGTCGCCGGACCGGTCGATCTGCGGGCTAACCAGGGAGATCTCATGACAGCAACTGCCGGAGCGTCACCACCCGCGCGGTGGTCCGAAGAGGCCGGTCCAATGCCGACGCCCCTCGGGGATGCGGTCCGAGAGCACGCCCGAGTGCGGCCGGGCAGCCCGGCCGTCCGCGACGACATCGGCAGCTTCACCTACGCCGAGCTGGTCAGCCGCGCGCTGGCGATCGCATCCGCCCTCGATGCGGCCGGCACCCCGGCCGACGTCCCGGTCGCCGTCTGCGGCATCCGGGATCGACACATGGTCCTCGGCGTGCTCGCCGTCCGGCTGTCCGGCCGACCCTATTTCCTCATGGACATCGGGCAGCCCACGGAGCGCGGACGAATCATGCTCAAGGCCTCCGGCGCGCAGCTTGCGATTGCCACGTCGCCCGAGGGACGCAAGCGGTTCGCGGACTTCGGCAGCCCGGCGACGGTGCTCGACATCACCAGCGTCGCAGGATCGGCCGCCGACCTTCCGGCACGTCGTGAGGACATCGCTTACCTCTGCTTCACCTCGGGGTCGACCGGTCGCCCCAAAGGGGTGCGCGTCCCTGCCTGGGGCATCGATGCGTTCGCCGAGTGGTACGTGGCGACCCATGAGGTCACGTCGCAAGACTGCCTTAGCCAGGTCGCGTCCGCGTCGTTCGACGCCTGGGGTCTCGAGGTCTGGCCGGCGCTGCGCGGCGGCGCCGAACTGGTTGTAGCGTCCGCCGAGACGGTGCGTTCCCCTTCCGGGCTGGCAGCTTGGCTAATTCGAACCGGCGTGAGCGTCTGTTTTCTTCCCACCCCACTAGCGGTCGAGGTGCTGCAGGAGCTGCCTGGCAACGCCAGCGACTCGCGGTTGCGGGCGATGCTGATCGGCGGTGATCGTCTCGTCTCGCCGCCTGCGGAGCAACCCCCGTTCCGGCTCTTCAATAACTACGGGCCCACCGAGTGCGCGATCGTCGCGACGGCCACCGAGATCATGAACTTCGGTTCGTCCGAGGCACCCCCGATCGGTGTGCCGCTGCCCTACATTGAGGCGGAGGTGCGCCGGCCTGACGGCTCTCGGTGCGACGTCGATGAACCTGGTGAACTGTTGCTTGCCGGCCCCGCACTCAGCCCGGGGTATCTCGACGATGCCGATACGGAGGCGTCGTTCATCGACGAGCCCGCGCCAAACGGCGCGGTGCGGCGTCTGTACCGCACCGGCGATATGGTGCGCGCTGATGGTGACGGCGTCCTGCACTTCGTCGGCCGTGTCGACAACCAGGTCAAGGTCAACGGCGTGCGGATCGAGCTGGGCGAGGTCGAGGCAGCTCTGACGTCACACCCGGCGGTCGTGGACGCCGCGGTCGTAGTCCAGACGACTCCGGCGGGGGAGAGCCGCCTGGTCGGATTCGTTGTCGGTGACGTCGAGCCGGCCGCGGTCCGGGAAAGCGCGGCGCAGCGGTTGCCGCAGGTGATGCGGCCCGCTGCCGTCGTGGTTCTCGATCGGCTGCCCGTGACACTCAACGGGAAGATCGATCGGGAGGTGCTCCAAGCTCTTGACTCAGGGCACGCCCCCGGCGCCGATGGCCCCGGCGCCACGGGTTCGGCCTCGGATGACGAGCTGGTCGCGGTTGTCCGAAGCGCCTGGGTGCAACTCCTCGGCGTCGAGGCGATCGAGCCCGACGACGACTTCTTCGACCTCGGCGGAGACTCGCTGCGTTCCATGCGCTTGGTCCGCCGGCTCGGCAAGGAGGGAATCCGCATGGTTCCCGAAGACCTCTATCGATCGTCGACCTTCAAAGGTCTCTTGGAGACTCTGTCGGACCGCAGGAAGGAAAGTGCTCGATGACACGTCAGCATGAGGTTACGATCATCGAGCTGTCGGTGTACGACAACACCGTGCCGCTCGTGGCGGGATACCTCCAGGCCTATGCTCAGCATGACCCGGAAGTGGCGGATGCCTTCGGGTTCGGCATCCTGTCGACGAGTCTGTCGATCGAGCCCGACGTGCTGCTCGAAGACTTGGTCGCTCGCGAAAGCTCGATCTACGCCTTCAGCTGTTACATCTGGAACATGGGCGTCGTCAAGCAGGTCCTCGGACCGCTCATGGCGGCCCGACCCGACGCGCTCATCGTCCTCGGCGGCCCGCAGGTGATGAATCACTACAGCGAGTACGTTCCCGAGGGCGAAAGCCGAGTGATCGTGTGCAACGGTGAGGGCGAACGGACCTTCACCGAGATTCTCCGAGAGTTCCTCGCCGACGAACCCGCCTGGTCGCGGGTACCCGGCATCAGCTTCTGGTCAGAGGCCAGTGGGGTGGTCGACACCGAGAACCCGCCTCGGATCGTCGATCTCGACGAGATACCCTCGCCGTTCGAAGCCGGGCTGTTCGACGAAGGGGAATACACCTTCACCGTCTTGGAGACCAACCGCGGATGCCCCTTCAGCTGTGGGTTCTGCTTCTGGGGTGCGGCGACCCAGTCCAAGGTCCACAAGTTCGAGGGTGACCGCGTCATGCGCGACATCGAGTGGATCGCGAAGAACGGCATCGCGAGTGTCTTCATCGCCGACGCCAACTGGGGTCTGTCACCACGTGACGTCGACTTGAGCAGGCACCTCATCGATATGAAGAAAGAGTACGGCTTCCCCACCTCGCTCGTGCTCGCCGCCGCGAAGAACCGGCCCGAGCGCGTCGCGGAGATCACCGACATTCTCGTGCGGGGTGGCCTAGTCACGAGCCAGCCCATTTCCATGCAGTCGGTCAACGGCTCGACCCTTGAGCTCATCAACCGCTCGAACATTCGCGAGGAAACGTACGTAAAACTTCAGAAGGATCTGCGGGAGAAGAACATCAGCTCGTTCATCGAGCTGATCTGGCCGCTGCCCGGTGAAACCCTGCAATCATTCACCGAGGGCATCGCGCGGCTCTGCCAGATGGGCGCCGACACCTTGACGGTCTATCCGCAGCTGCTTCTGCACAACACCTCGCTCTATCGCCAGCGGGAGCTCATGGGCATCGAGGTCGAGCGTGTCGAAACCCCGGCCGCCGAGGCCGACGTCGTGGTGGCGACGAACTGGGTGACCCGCGAGGAGTGCAACGAGGGGACGTGGTTCTACTACGCCCTCCACAGCCTCCACAACGCCCGCGGGCTTTACCATGTCGCGACATACCTCGACCGCAAGCAGATCGTCTCGTACGACCAGTTGTTCTCCGACGCTGCTCGGTATATGCGCGACGCAAACAACCCTATCTCGGATTTCTTCGCTCGGTCGGTCGACACCTCCGACAACTACAGCCTGCTCAATGTCGGCAAGGTCGCGCACATGGTCCTGATGGACAACCGCGCCGAATTCGACCAGCTCGTCGCCGCCTTCTGCCGCAGCCAGCCGTGGTGGTCCGATCGGGCCGTGCCGGCTCTTCTCGACCTCGACCTGCTCTGCAGGCCGTACATCTACCGGATGGATGTCGTCGAGCCTGGCCTCGAACTCTCCCGGGGCACCGTTCACGGAATGTCCGGCACGACGATCGACGTCGAGTTCGCCCGGGAGGATGTCGCCGGCTTCGTCGACGTCGACTTCCTCACCGAGGCTGATCTCGCGGCGGCGGGCGATTACGTGCGTTTGAGGATCGAGCATCCCGTCGAGGGGAAGATGCCGCACCCGAAGAAGCAGAGTATCGAACACAATGCCGCGTACTGCCACGTGATGATCCAGCGGCTGCGCACGCTGCTTCCGCAGGTGCACGTCATTGACGATGTCCCGATAGCGAGTGCGGCAGGCACCACCCGTCTGGAGCCGGCATCCTGATGCGCCGACGTATCTTCGATGCCGATCACGAGGCTTTCCGGGACAGCGTCCGAGCGTTCCTGCGCGCCGAGCTCGTGCCGCATTTGCCCAAATGGGAGGCGGACGGGCAGGTCGGCCGGGACGTCTGGCGCCGGGCCGGCGAGGCCGGTTTGCTGGGCATCTGCGTCCCCGAGGAGTTCGGTGGGGGCGGCAGTTCCGACGTGCGCTACGTCTTCGTCCGTGACGAGGAACTGGCCCGGGTCGGGACGCTTAGCCCGGCCTTCAACCTGCACAGCGAGGTGGTCGGCGGGTCGATCAATCGGCTGGGTACCCCCGAGCAGAGGAAGCGGTGGCTGCCCGGAATTTGCCAGGGCACGGTCATCGGCGCGATGGCCGTCAGCGAGCCGGGAGCCGGGAGCGATGTCGCCGCCATCGCCACCGTGGCCCGCCGGGACGGCGCCGGCTACGTGCTCAGCGGGCAGAAGTCGTATGTGACGCATGCTCTGCTGGCCGACATCGTCGTCGTGCTCGCCCGGCTCGAGGACACCCCTGGAAGAAAGCGCACGGGACCGCCGCGTGGAGTGCTGCTGGTCGTCGATCTCGACGCGCCGGGCGTCCACCGTGGCCGTGCCGAGCGGACGATCGGGGTGCATGCGCTCGACACTGTCGAGGTGACCTTCGACGATGTCGTCGTTCCCGCGGACCGGTTACTCGGCGAGGAAGGACTCGGCTTCGTTCATCTCAGCGAGACGATGCTCCACGAACGGTTCTCCATCGCCGTGACGTCTCTGGCGCTCGCCGAGCGGGTGTTCGCGGACACTGTCGAGCACTGCCATACACGGCACGCGTTCGGTGGTCCACTGAGCGCGCTGCAGCATGTGCGCTTCACGCTTGCCGAGATGGCCACCGAGCTGCGAGTGGCGCGTGCTTTCACGGACACGTGCATCGAGCAGTTCGTCAACGGTGAGATCGCCCCAGAGGAGGTAGCGATGGCCAAGCTGTGGAACACCGAGCTGTGCGGCCGCATTACCGACCGCTGTCTTCAGCTGCACGGCGGTGTCGGTTACTCCGCAGACGGGATCGTCGGGCGGGCTTTCGTCGACTGCCGTGTCGAGCGCATCTATGGCGGCAGCAGCGAAGTGATGAAGGAAATCATCGGACAGTCTGTCTGAGACAGGAAGAATGACGATGCTGGTAATAGACGCTGCCGCGGTGGCAGAACTGTTGACACCCCGTCGGGCCCTCGGCGCCGTGGAGGAGGCGTTCCGCGCGCTGGAGCGCGACGCGGTGGTACAGCCGCAGCGCATCGTGATGGGTCACGGGCGTGGACGTGCGCTCGCTGCGATGCCCGCCATGGTCGAGACCCACGGGCTCGGCGCGAAACTTGTGACGATCACTCCGGAGAACATCGAGGCTGGTCGACCCGCCCATACGATCCTCATCCTCCTCTTCAACGAGGCCGACGGCACGCCCTTGGCGCTGCTCGACGGCTCCCGGATCACCGCCCTGCGCACCGCGGCCGCCTCGGCGCTGGCCACCGCCGCGCTGGCCCGGCCGGAGGCCGAGACACTGGCCATCCTCGGCGCGGGCGTCCAGGCTCGTGCGCACGTCGAGTGTCTGCGGGAGGTCCGGCCGATCCGGCGGGTCCGGGTGTGGAGCCGCCGTCGCGCTTCCGCGGAGGCGCTCGCGGCGGACGTCCGTGCCGGCACCACGCTGGACGTCGTCGTTGTGGACAATCCCGACAAGGCCGCTGCGGAGGCGGACATCGTCTGCACGACGACGGCTTCGACGACGCCGGTGCTCAGCCTGGACGGGGTGCGACCAGGGGTTCACGTCAACGCGATCGGCGCATCGTTCGCGAGCCTCTGCGAACTCACGCCGGAGGCTGTCGCCGCTGCTGCTGTCTACGTTGACTCCCTGGCCGCGGCAAGGCGGGAGGCCGGCGACCTGCTCAACGCCACGGAGCACGGCGTGTTCGGGTTCGACGCCGTGCGAGGTGAGCTCGGCGGGCTCCTCACTGGTCGCTGTCCCGGACGGGCGAGCGAGGATGAGATCACTCTCTTCAAGTCCGTCGGGCTGGCTGCGCAGGACATCACGGTCGGCGCCTTCGTCGCCGCTGCCGCCCGTGAGGCGGGGCATGGCACAGACGTCGCGCTGGGGCGGCATCCGTGAGACGGCTCTCCTCCTCGCTTTTCTCCCTCGGCAGTGATCCCGACCCGGCGGTCCCCACCGTCGTGCAGTTCGGGTTCGCGGGCGCGGGCGTACACAGCCTCCGGGAGTTCCAGCGGCTGCTGCCTGGACGCCAGCACCTCGCCGTGAACTACCCGGGCCGTGGTATCCGGAGCGCCGAGCCCCCGGCGCCGGACGTCCGTGCGATCGCGACCGCGGTCGCAGAGGAGTTCGCCGGGCTGCTCGCTGCCGGTGTCGTCGCTCCAGGTCCGCTGCTCATCGGCCACAGCATGGGCGCCTACGTCGCTCTCGAGACGACCGCGCTTCTTGAATCGCGGGGGGTCCCGTGCACGGCGCTCGTCGTCTCCTCGTCGCTGCCTCCTGGCGACGGCGCCCGGCGCCAGACTCTCGCCGGCCACGTTGTCGCAGATCTCGACGACGAGGAACTGACCGGAGTCCTGCTCGCTGAGGGCGGTCTGCCTGAGGAGATTCTCAGCGAGCCGGAGCTTCTCGGCCTAATTCTGCCCGTTCTTCGTCACGATTTCGGTCTCGGCGCCGCATACTCGTCTGCCGGTGATGCGGCGGCCGTCGTAGCGTGCCCACTCGTGGCATTCGCGGGAGAACAAGACCGGAGTGTCACTCCTGAGGACATGCACGATTGGCGGCACAGCACTCGCGGGCTGTCCGTCGCGCGGACTTTCCCGGGCGACCACTTCTGGTTTCGTTCTTGTCCGCCGGGGGTCGGAGAAGCCGTCGAGCAAGCCGTGTCGCGGGTCACTGGCTGATTCCGCCGTTCCCATCGGTGCGTCATAGCCAGCAAACGGTACGCCCAGCTATGACGCGCTTCCCGATCGGACCACCGCGGGCCCACCCGAGCCGGCCCGCGAGGGCGAACGCTTCAGCGCCGCCCGCAGCCCGGCCCCGCCACCTCGACGCGACGGCTTAGACCGCATCTCGTTTGGGGTTGTTGTAGCGCAAGGTCATTCGTTGTACAGGTGTTGGCTACGGTCGCGGGCAGGAGCACCAGTTGGTCGCCGGCTTGAGCACCGTGATCGGGCTTTCGGACCGTCTGATGGTCGCGGTACCCAGCACCATCCCTGGGGCGATCCGCCCTCGACCCGCAGGTCAGACTCCTGCTCCGCGGTGGTGTCGGTTCTGACGACCACGGACACTGGTGCTGGCTGGGGTGCGTTCCAAGATCACGACCAAGTGGTGCCGTTGGTGGCGACCACAGCCAGGGTGTGGGTGATGTAGAGAAGTTCTGCCCGGAAGCGTTGTGGCACCTCGCGCAGCCGCTGCTGCCCGAGCACCCGAAAAGGCATCAAGGCGGTG
>NZ_JBIRWQ010000053.1:5964-21973 GCF_044388125.1 Actinoplanes sp. NPDC020271 | reverse complement strand
CGGTCGGGATCGGTGGCGGCGACCACCTCGGCCACCATAATCAGCGCCCACGCCTGCCGGTCCGGGTCGGTGATCGAGCCGGCCACGGTTTCGGCCCGGTCGGGGTCGGCAGCGGCGACCGCCTCGGCCACCATAACCAGCGCCCACGCCTGCTGTTCCGGGCGGGTGATCGAGCTGGCCACGGTTTCGGCCCGGTCGGGGTCGGTGGCGGCGACCGCCTGAGCCACCGTGACCAGCGTCCAAGCCTGCTGTTCCGGGTCGGTGATCGACCGGGCCGCGGTCTCGGCTCGGTCGGTGAGGCGTCGGGCCCGGTCGGGGTCGGTGGCGGCGACCGCCTCGGCCACCGTGACCAGCGCCCACGCCTGCTGGTTCGGGTCGGTGATCGACCGGGCCGCGGTCTCGGCGTGGTCGGTGAGGCGTCGGGCCCGGTCGGGGTCGGCGGCGACCGCCCGAGCCACCGTGACCAGCGCCCGCACCTGCCGGTCCGGGTCGGTGATCGACCGGGCCGCGGTCTCGGCGTGGCCGGCGAGGCGTCGGGCCCGGTCGGGATCGGTGGCGGCGACCACCTCGGCCACCATAATCAGCGCCCACGCCTGCCGGTCCGGGTCGGTGATCGAGCCGGCCACGGTTTCGGCTCGGTCAGGGTCGGTGGCGGCGACCGCCTCGGCCACCGTGACCAACGCCTCAGCCTGCTGTTCCCGGTCAGTGATCGAGCGAGCGAGGGCTTCGGCGCGGGCGGGTTGGTCAAGCGTGGCCCAGACAGCAGGCAGGTCGGTCGGGATGCGGCTGTTGCGGTCAGCCAAACTAGTGCGGCGAATACACAGCCGCAGCATTGCCTCGAGATCGGGCTCCGGGCCAGCGAGGACGAGGTCCTGGCAGGTGATGATCTCGGCGAGGGCGGCGGCGTCGCCGCCGGACAGATCCAACATCCGCTCGTGCCGGTCCGGATCGGTGGCCAAGCCGACCAGCCTCGAAACCTCGCCGACGGCGGCCAGCATGCGAGGGTAACCGCGAAGCAGATATTCCGGGGTGCCGGCTGGCCACCGCGGGCGGCCGCCCGCGGTGGTGCGGTAGGTGTCGGCCCAGGCGTGCAGACGGCTGCGGTAGCCGGCCAGCACCGGCTCGCCAAGGTAGCTGGTGGCGGCTTGCTGCAGTTCCTCGTGGCCGAGCAGGTACACCTCGCCTCCGCGGCCCGAATTCCATTCGGCGCTACGACGGGTGAAGGTCCGTCCGGCTACGGTGTGCAACACGTCCTCAATCTCGGCCAGCCCAGCACCGGTCAGCTCCCGCAGATCGGGCCCGGACAGGCCACCACGCGCCGCAGTCAGCAGGCCGAGCAGGTTCCGCTCCACCTCGGTGCCTTTCACCAGCCGTTTGAGTTCGGCCTGGCCGAGCCGCTGCAGATCGCGTGCGTGCGCCGACGCGGACAGCTGGCGCACGATCCCCGGAGCACGTAGCGGATGCCAGTCGGGCACGTCGTCGGGAACCGGCGGGTTCGGCCGCCCCGCCACGACCACCCGCATCCCCGCGGGCGGATCGCCGGGCAGCAGCCCAGCGATGCTGTGCGCGTGACCGCCGGTGGCGCTGCTGCGGTCCTCGTCCAGGCCGTCGACCAGCAACACCAGCCGCGCCCCCCGCGCGGCGCAGGCAGCAGCGGACTGGGCGAGCAGGTCCAGCAGCCACGCCTCTCGTAACGCCTCGTCCGGGATGGTCGGCGGCTGCTGCCCGGTCAACGCACCCAACTGCTCAGTCACCGCCGCAACGAACGCCGCCCGCGTGTCCGAACCGGCCAGCCGGGCGGTGATGAAGAACGCCACCACCTGCACCCGCGACCGCACCACCTCCGGCGGATCGAGTACGAACGTCGACAACAACGCCGATTTACCCGCCCACGGACCCGCCTGCCACCACACATACGGCCCCCGCCCCGGGTCCAGACAGAATTCCGCCAACTCCGCCAGCTCCGCCTCGCGGCCTTCCAAAGTCGGCGGAACAATCCGGCGGACCTGCGCCAGATACGCCGACCGTGGTGTCATCAACGGGCCTGTCGCGGACAGGAACACGTTCACCGTCGCGGCCACACCGACCCCGACCCCACCCCGCTCGCCGTGCCCGAGCACCTCAGCCCCGGGCACGCCGTGCCACCCCGGCGCCCCGTCCAGGGCGCCGTCGTCACCGGATCCCGTCAGTGGCCGGACGGACCCGGCCGGAAAGGGTCCGGTTCCTCCCGGCGCCGGTCGCCGATATTGACGGTGCCGGCCTGCCCGATCGCGGTCGCCTCATCATGCGCGGTCGCGGTCACCGCACCGGTGAACACCGCAGACCCCGGCGCGGCCAGCACCTGCATACCCGCCGCCTGCTCCGCGGCTCGGACCTGCGTCAGCAGCTCGGTCACCGTCTTCGCGAACACCTCATCCCGGCGCGCCGCCGCCGCCACTGCCAACTCGACCTGCTGCCGGGTCAACTCAGTAACCTGCCCCGACTCGTCGGCCGCTTCCAACGCCAGATCCTCCCGGACCGGCTCACCCAGCCTGGCCAGAACCAGCTCGTGCAGCCGGCCCGCGCCCGCGTCGATCGCCGCGTCCACCGTCTCATCCGCCCGACCCGCAGCCCGCCGCGCCTTCCTCACCGCCCACGCGATCACCATCCCGGCAACCACCGACGCCTCCACCACCGGCACGACCCCACCACCTCCCAGCAACCAAGCCCGCTGTGGACCGATCCTGTCCACCGTAACGACCCATCCCCATTCCACCGTCTCCCGAATAGACGACCGCCCGGGTTTGGTCGAGGTCGCGCTGCAGGCCGTCGGCCCACTCGGTGGCGGCGGTGGTCTGCTGCTCGGGTAGCCGCTCGCCCAGCGCGGTGATCGCTGGCGAGGTCCTGGCGGACTCCGGCCAGTTCCTGGCGCCCAGTTCCTGGCGCAGCTGGTCGACGGTCTGCCGGCTGGCGTGCGGATCCTGTTCGGCATGCTCGACCCGGGTAACGGCCTCGTGGGAGGACGCCGTTGTCCCCGCCGGGCCGGTATCGGACATCGGCGGTGGTGGTGTAGCCGGTCACCGGTGGCCTCCCGGAGTGCCCGGGCGCTGCGCCGCGGCGATCACGTCGGCTGGAACGTTGGTGCGGTGGGCTGCGGCCAGGGCAGCCCGCTCGATGCCGGCGAGATCGGCACGCAGGGCGGGCAGCAGTTCGAGGACGGCGGCCGCGGCCGCTTGGTCGATGTCCGGATCGGCCAGCGCGGCGCTGACCGCGGCGGCCGTTGTCAGGAGGCGGACCTGACGGTCCCAGCGCATGCGTCCTGGCCGGTGGCATACCGAGCGGTCAGCGGCTCCAGGGCCGTGTCCGGTTTGCCGAGCAACCAGGCCAGGCCGCGCCGGCTCACCTGCTCGATAATGTCGTCGGTCTGACGCGGCTGGCCCGCCGGGCGACGTGCAGCTGCCGCTGCAGCATCTGCTCTTCGCGGTCGACCGCTGGATCGTCACCCATCCGCAGCGTCAACGGCAGTTCCTCAAACCGTTCCTGTCCTGGGCCGCCCACGCCGGGCACTTGCCACGGCTGCACGTCGCCGCGCACCGGCCCGGCCAGCGATCGCCGATCACGCAGCACCGGCGCATCGGACTACTCCACAAGCTGATCGCCGACGACACCAGCGAACTGCGCACCCGCGTCGCCGCAATCCTGCTGCTTCTCTACGCCCAACCGCTCGGCCGCATCCTGAGCCTGACCATCGACACCACCGGCCCCGACGTCTTGCTCCATTTGGGCGACCCGCCGACGCCGGTTCCCGAACCCGTCGCCGAGTTGCTACTGGCGCTACGTGACCAGCGCACCAACATGCGCACCGCCACGAACCGCAACGCCCGCTGGCTGTTCCCCAGGCGCCGCGCCGGCCAGCCGTTGACGACCCGCACGATCACCCCGCTCATCCGTGACCTCGGCGTCCCCACCGTTCCCGGCCGCCTGGCCGCACTGCACCAACTTGTCCTCCAAGCCCCGGCACCGGTCGTCGCCCAGGCCCTCGGCTTTCACCACACGACCACCCAGCGCCATCACGCCGCTGCCGGTGGAACATGGAACCGCTACACGGGATCAACTGAGGTCGACTAACGCACCCTGCGCATGCTTATCGACAGAGTCAGGTCGGGCGCCATCATAACAATGTCCATCAGTGCCGTCCATGTACGGAAGCGGAGCTGGTGCACACTTGGGCCGTGACGGCGCTTGCCCTCGATACCGGCTTATTACCGGGCCGTGTTCTCGTGGTCCACGCGCATCCGGACGACGAAGTGTTCGCGACGGCCGCGGCAACCATTGCCCTGGCTGACCGAGACTGCCAGGTCTCCCTACGCGTGGGCACCGGCGGAGAGGCCGGTCTGCTCGCCGCACATCAGGGCGATTCGGCGTCAGCTCGGGCCACGCGGGCCACGCAACTGACCCGGTCCTGCAAGCTGCTGGGCATTGAAGACTGGGACTACCTCACCGAGGCGGGGCAGTGGATCGACACCGGCCACGGCGGGCCGGAGACCTTGGCCGAAGAGGATCCCGCAGTGCTCGCCCGAGCTGTTCGATCGAACATCGATCACATCCGGCCAACGATAATCCTGACCGTTGATCGCACCGGGTTGACGGGGCACCCCGACCACATCGCCATTCATCGCGCGGTCCGCGACGCGTTGGCCATGCCCGGATGGAAGCCAAGCCTAACGTTGGGCGCACTGCTCTTGCGACGACAGGTCCAGACAGCCGCGGCCCTTGCCAAAACCATCGTGATCGATCAGCAGGTCGGTTCCGGCCGGGTCCGGGGCCGCGGCGACAACGCCGTCGAACACCTGATCCAATGCTTGCCCGAACAATCCGGACGCCGCCGAGCCGCCCTTGACGAATACACCCCGGGTCTGGGCACCTATACACACCGCGAACTGGCACGATCTCTCGACCGGTTCGGCGACTCGGTCCTTCTCCGGCTCGCTCTGGACACCAGTGACTGGCATACCGACCGCTTCGAACGGATCCACCCGAACGAAGAGTAGGCCTAACGACGCGAATCCACCTCACGGCATGGCACCCGAGCGGGACAGCAACAGGCTTCGCATCATCAAATCGCAGACGGTGCGAGGCCCTCTCGCACTACTCAGGGTCAATCCTGACGAGCCGTGATACTCGATTACACGACGGTTGGATTACACGGCTCTACCAGTCCGGAAGGCCCTAGTTGTGATGTCCGGGGACGTTGGTCGAGGAAGTGTGACCACTCGATCTGAGGATTATTGATCCATCCCGCGAACAGGTGAAGGCCTCCAGCGGTGCAGTGGAGCTGCTAAGACAGCACCGCACCAAACTTGGAGGCCTTCATGTCCCACGCTAACGCCGCGTTGACTCCGCGGGCGCGATTGCGGCTGGCGCGTCTGATCGTGGAGGACGGCTGGTCACCCGCACGAGCGGCCGAACGCTACGACGTGTCCTGGCGCACCGCCGCGAAATGGGCCGCCCGCTACCGCGCCGAAGGCGAAGCCGGCATGACCGACCGTTCATCATGCCCGCAGCGGCAACCGAACCTCACACCCGCACCGGTCGTGCGCAAAATCGTGCACCTGCGCCCCAAACGACGCCTCGGGCCGGTCCCGATCGCCGAACAGGTCGGCCTGGCCGCCTCCACCGTGCACGCCGTGCTGCGCCGACGCCACCTCAACCGGCTGTCCCACCTCGGCGGGCCCAGCCGCGAGCTGCTCGTCCAGCTCGATCGACACCGGGTGCTGACCTCGGGCCAGCTGGCCCGGCTGACCGGCGCGCCGGCGCGCACGGTGACCTACCGACTCGACAAGCTGCACACGGCGCGGCTGGTGACGTTCGCGCGCCCGGGCCGAGAGGCAGGGTCGTCGCCGCAGTACTGGTGGCGCAAGAATTCTGGAGCGGGCGTACAGAAATGCCGACGGATCCGCCCCGTCATCGGTAGACAGCCCTCCCACCTCGGGACTGCGGCTATACCTGGAACGGCGGAGGTTCTCCATGATGGATCCCATGACTGCGATGCTGGTCGGCGTTCTCGCGCCGGCCGTGCTGCCACTCACTCGAGCCATGCGGGTATGGGTGCTGCTCCGCGGCCGCGTCCAGCTGGTGCGTGCTACTGCCCAGCTGCCCGCGGGCTCCTCCGTACGGGGCCGCGACACCGCTGGACGCTGGTCGGCCCGGCGCCACCCGGAGAGCACACGGTGACCGCGCCCGAGGTCAGCGAGCGGGTCTATGCCAAGGGCGACCGCTGCAGCGCCTGCCAGGATCCGCTGGTCACCGATTTCGAGGCGTGGTACCGCGCCCGGCGACAGCGGCTGTTCCACTACGTCCTTTCCCGCGGTTGTCAGCGTGCCGACGCAGAAGACGTCGTTCAGGACACTTTTAGCGCTCTTCGCGTGCGGAAGGTCAGGTGGCTGCTGACTCCGGGAGGCTGGCTGACCCATGTGGCTACCCGTAAGGCGGCATCGGTCCGTCGGGACCTGTTACTCGGCAACGAGGAGACGAAACTGATCGACTACTCCCGGAGGGTGACCTGGACCTCCTTGGCGCCGCAGCACGACCCTGAGTCGGCCGAGCGTCTGCGGATCGCCCTGCGCGCGATGGCTCAGCTGCCCGACCGGCGTCGCGTCGTGACCGTCCTCGCCGCAGCCGGCTGGACTCATCGGGAGATCGCTGATGGCCTCGGTATCACGGTGGGCACCGTCAGCGCGCACGTCAAACAAGGTCGTAACAGCATGTCGATCCTGATGCGCGGCGGCCGTTTTAGGATCGGCTCGCTCCACGGCACCAACGTCGTCATAGGCAAGGGCCGAGCCGGCGACGTCATAGGCGACGGCCTGGCTTGCGAAGCCTCGACCCTTGCGGCCACCGTCTGGGTCTGGTGTCCGTCATGCGGACCAGGCAAAGACCCACAACGGTGGATCAGTTCAAGCCGACTGCAACGTCAGCAGCCTGATCCGGACCCCCACGAGCGCATGAGCGAATTGCTGCACAAAGACCGTGCCGCCGCCGTACGCGACGAGATCGACCGCCTGTTGAAAGAGATGAGGGCCAAGAACGACTTCGACGACCTGGAATGAAAGAGCATGATTACCACCGTGGGAACTGCCAAGGTCGATTGAATCGCTAACCGCAGTTCGGATCTTCCCCAACGCCGGCGTTGTTCTCCCCACCGGACGAGACGCCGGCAACACTGCCCAGCCGTCATGAAAAGGCGGTCCCCACCGGTGACGGTCCACTACTACTCACGCGAGCCGGCGCGATCGGTCTGCGCCCGGGTCAGGATCTCCGTGGTGAAGGCGGTCGGGTTGCTGGCCGCCACCTCGGCGTGAGCGCCGTCGACGGGCTGGGCACCGGGGCGCTGGGTCTTTCGGACGATTTGCCGAGGTCGTCGGAGTGGCGATTGGCGGCCTACTGCAACTCTGCAGAGTGCGGCGGCCAGATCAGTTCGCTGGGCCGGCCTGCCTGTGCGCAGGCCCGGCAGCGCCACTCCCGATGCCCGCCCGGGCCGCCGGCGGTAGGCGGGCACGAGCACGCCCGCCAGCCCAGTTGCACGGCATCGGGGCCGAGCCGGTGCCGCTCCGGAGCGCCGCAGAACCTGGGCGCCGGCCCGGTGAGCTTCCCGTCCCGGAACTGGACCAACGAGGCCAGGTGGCCGCAGTGCGGAGCCCTCGCCTCGTCCGGAGGGGCGAGACCGAGCCTTTCGTGAGCGCCACCTGGGGCGATTCAGCCGGAGCTCGGCGACCGTCGCCTGGACGGTCATGCCCTCGGGCCGCGCCCCGGCCTTGATCGCGGCCCGGAACTCCCGCTGAGTCTGCCGGGGAAACGACGTCGACATGCGCTGCGACTCCTTGACGAATCAGGCGTGGCGCGGCCATTCGTTGAACTCGAGTCCGGAACAACCACGGTGAGCGCTCGCCAGGAACGGTGACGGGCCGGCTCGGCGCACCCGGAGACAGCGAAGATCGGGCCCGGCATGTGCCGGGCCCGATCAGGGGTGACCGCTTCGGGTCAGCCGCGGTACTGCTGGAGGAACAGCGCCTCGGCGTGGGCCAGCCGGGCGATCTCCCGCGGGTCCACGCTCTCGTTCGGCGCGTGGATGAGGGCGAGCGGCTCCTCCACCCCCATCAGGATGATCTCCGCCGACGGGAACGTCTCGGCGAAAACGTTGCACAGCGGGATCGAACCGCCCTGCCCCAGGGTGGTCAGCGGAACCCCGTACGCGTCCTCCATCGCCGCCGAGAACGCCTGGTAGGCGGGACCGCCGGTGCGTGCCTCGAACGGCTGCCCGAGCGCCTCGGGGGTCACGGTCACCCGTACTCCCCACGGCGCGGCCGCGTGCAGCTGGGCGATCAGCGCGTCCTGCGCCTTCACCGCGTCCATGCCCGGCGGGACCCGCAGGTTGAGCCGGGCCCGGGCGTGCGGCTGGATCGCCGCGGCCGAGCCGACCACCGGCGGGCAGTCGAGGCCGAGCACGGTCACGGCCGGGCGCGCCCACAGCATGTCCGAGACTGTTCCGTCGCCGAGCAGCCGGGCCTCGTCGAGCAGGCCGGCGTCGGCCCGGAACTGGGCCGGCGGGTACGGCGCCCCGAGCCACGTCTGCTCGTTCTCCAGCCCGGCGATCGTGGTGTTGCCGGCCCGGTCCCGCAGCGTGGACAGGATCTGGATGAGCGCCGCGAGCGCGTCCGGGGCCGGCCCGCCGAACATTCCGGAGTGCAGTTCCCCGCCGAGCGCGGCCACGTCGACGACGACGTTGACCAGGCCGCGCAGCGACACGGTGGCCGCCGGCACGCCGACCGCCGCGTTCCCGGTGTCGCATACCAGGATCGCGTCGGCCTTCAGCAGGTCCGGGTTGCGTTCCACGAAGTCCTCGAGGCCGCCGGTGCCCTGTTCCTCGGAGCCTTCGACGATCAATTTCAGATTCACCGGTACGTCGTCACCCAGCGCCCGCAGAGCGGTCAGGTGCATCACGATGTTGCCCTTGCAGTCCGCCGCCCCCGGCCGTACCAGCGCCCGCCGACCGGGGTGAGCTGGAACGGCGGGGTTCGCCAGGCTTTTTCGTCGAGCGGGGGCTGCACGTCGTAGTGCGCGTAGAGCAGCACCGTGGGTGCGTCGGGGACGGTGCTGGGGCGTACGCCGAGAACCGCCTGACTGCCGTCGGCCGTGAGGTGCAGGCCCAGGTCGGTGAAGCCCACCTCGGCGAAGTTGCTGACCACCCAGTTCGCGGCCCGTTCGCACTCGGCGGCCGGGAACTGGCGGGCGTCGGCGACCGAGCGGATCGCGACGAGGTCGGTCAGGTCGGCCTGGGCGCGGGGCATGAGGCCGTCGATGTGTGCGCGCAGGTCCATGTCAGGCGTCCTTCAGATCGTCGATCACGTCCTGGAAGGCGTCGACGTACTGCGGGCAGTAGACCTTCATGATCAGCAGCTGGCCCTGGAGGAGCTTGTTGTCCACCAGAACCGGCCGCTGACCGGGGCCGGCCGCACCGTTCGTGATCATCCCGTACAGGGTGCCGCGGCGCAGCGCGTTCTCCGGGTCGTGGCAGACCGCGCCGCCGTCGTCGCCGAGCACCCGCACGATCGAGTCCTTGTAGGGCACCCGCAGGCCGGCCGTGGACAGCGCGGTCTGCAGCTGTTCGGCCTTGGCGTAGGCCTGCTCGGTCTCCTTCTGCCCGTGGTAGGAGGCGACGGCCACCCCGCCGAGGATCAGGAGCGCGACCACGACCAGCGCGTAGACGAGCTTCTCGGCTGTTCTCATGCCGGCACCTCCGCCTCGGGCTCGGCCGGTCTTCCAGGACGGTTTGCGGAACCGGTAGAACAGGTACGGCACGAGCAACCCGAGCCCGAGCGCGCCACCGGCCACGATGGCCAGGTAGATGCCGACGCTGCCGCCACCGAACTGCGACGACGGGACGAACCCGATCAGCAGCGCGGCCAGCGACGCGGCGAAGCCGACCCCGCACAGCCCGGTGAGCATCGGCGCCCGGTAGCCACGCGGGTGGTCGGGCTGGTTGCGGCGCAGGCGGACCGCGGCCACGAACATCAGCAGGTACATGATCAGGTACACCTGGGTCGTGATGACGGAGAAGATCCAGTAGACGCTGGACACGTCCGGGATGAACGCGTACGCCAGCGCGATGACCGTCGTCACGAGACCCTGCACGACCAGGATGTTCTGCTGCACGCCGTGCTTGTTGAGCTTCTGCAGGTACGGCGGCAGGTAGCCCTCGGTCCGCGAGATCAGCAGCAGTCCGCGCGACGGCCCGGCGAGCCAGGTGAGCATGCCGCCCAGGGACGCGGCGACCAGCATGACCCCGAGGATCGGGGTGAGCCACTGCGAGTCGAAGGCGGCGAACACCGCGTCGAACGCCTGCATGACACCGGCGGTCAGGGACAGCTCCTCGGCCGGGACGATCCAGCTGATCGCGAGCGCCGGCAGGATGAAGATGAGCAGCACCAGGCCCATGGCCAGGAACATCGCCCGCGGGAACTCTTTGCCGGGCTTGCGCAGCGAGGAGACGTGCACCGCGTTCATCTCCATGCCGGAGTACGACAGGAAGTTGTTCACGATCAGCACCAGGCTGGACAGTCCGGCCCAGGCCGGCAGCAGGTGGCCGGCGGTCATCGGCGCGGCCGACTCGTTGCCCTGACCGAGGAACGCGATGCCCAGAATCACCAGCAGCGCGCCGGGAACCAGCGTGCCGATGATGAGACCGCCGCTGGCCAGGCCGGCGACGCCGCTGGTGCCGCGGGACGACACCCAGACGCCGGCCCAGTAACAGACCATGATCACGATGGCGGTCCACAGGCCGCTGGACGCCAGGTCCGGGTTGATCACGTAGGCCAGGGTGCTCGCCACGAACCCGAGCAGGCTGGGGTAGTAGAAGATAGTCATCGCGAACTGGCACCAGACCGCGAGGAAGCCCATCGGCTTCGACAGGCCCTGGCTCACCCAGTTGTAGACGCCACCGTTCCAGCCGGAGGCGAGTTCCGCCGAGACCAGCGCGGTCGGCAGCAGGAACACGACGGCCGGCACGAGGTAGAGGAAGATGCTGGCCAGCCCGTAGACGGCCATGGTCGGGGACGGGCGCAGGCTGGCCACCGAGCTGGTGGTCATCAGCGCCAGCGCGACCCAGGAGATGTATCGGATGGCCTGCTTCGATGGTGGTGGCGAGGTCGCCTGGTCTTTCGCCTCTGCGCTCACGCCGCCACCTCCGCTTCGCTCCGGTGGCGGCGTGAGTAAGCTACGGAGTTCGATGATTCGCTCGCAAGCTCGCTCATGTTGCCTCCCTTCGGGTAGTAGAGAGTCCGGCGGAATCATCGGCAGCGCTGGATGGCGGTCGTCTCATCCCTGGTGAATGGTTCGGATCCAGACGTCCCCCGAACCAGGAGCTGAGCCCGGCCACGACGAGTCCCAGCAGCTCCAGCAGCAGCAGTCCCGGGTTGGCGACGCGTTCCGCCCCGCGTACCCGGATGAGAATCAGCACCGCGAAATAGACCAGCACGCCCATGTCGAGCAGCAGGACCAGGAAGCGCCCCTTCGCCGCGGGCGGATGCCGGGCCGCGCCGGCGTCGAGCGCCCCGGCGACCGCGGCGAGAATGCCGCCGAGCAGGCCCGCGACCAGGTTCCAGTAGGCGAGCGTGCCGATGATCGCCGGCGCTCCGAGCAGCGTGGCCAGGTCCAGGATGATCGCCACCGCGAACAGGCCGAGCGGGAACATGAGCAGCAGTGGTTGCACCGCATTACCCGCGATGCTGAGCCGGCTCTGCATGGTTACCGAGGGTGCGTTTCATCACGATCAAGAGCTTCATCCCGTACGGATGAAACGCCCGGCCGCGGGCGGGACCGGCGTGGGGGTAGCGCGGTGGTCATCGTCGTAGCGCCCGGTAGAAGGGGTGGCCGCAGAGGACGCCGAGCGCGATCGACACCATCGACGCGGTCGCGCCGATCAGGTCCTCGGCGCCGCGGACGGTGTCCTGGCCCAGGTACTCGGTGATCCCGATCAGCGTCAGCGCGCCCGGTACCAGCAGCCAGAACCCGGGCAGGAACGAGACCAGGGCCGGCGGCCCGGTCGGCCGGCGCTCCACCATGTAGGCCACGACGGTCAGCACCAGCGCGCCGATGAAACCGCTCAGGTAGCCGCCCAGCACCAGGTTGCCCAGGTACTGCCCGGCCCACCCTGCGTAGAGCACCAGCAGCAGCCAACCGAACGAGCGCCGCGGCCCGGCGTGCAGAAGATAGGTGCCGGCCCCGACGATGAACGGGCCGAGCCACGGCGCCCACCAGCCGACCGTGTTCGGGACGACATCGCCCGCGGCCGGTGCCGGCACCCCGACGACGTGGGCGGCGCCGATGATGCCGAACGCCAGCAACAGCAACTGCAACGCGCCGGCCACCAACCGGCTCGAACCGGTGATCATCTCGTACGCGGAGAGCTCGACGACCCCCATCGTCAGCATCGCCCCGGGCAGGAACGTCACCAGCGGCGCCACCATGGCCCGCAGGTCGGCGTCGGCCCAGCCGCTGTCCGCCAGAAGGAAAGTCACCGCCGAGACCGTGAAGGCGGCGAGCACCGGCATGATCATCTGCGCGCTCGCCCAGCGGCCGCCGGCCAGCCGCATCACCCCCACGACGACGCCGAAAAGCACCGCCAGGATGATGTCACCCCAGGTCGGGGCGAGGATCAGACAGATACCACCGATCAGGACGGCGTGCCCGGTGGTGCGGACCATCGGGCTGAACCGGGGTGGCATGTCGACCGCGGCGAGCACCTGCCTGCTGCCGGCCGCGGGGGAGACGTCGGCGCGCTCGGCGGCGCGCAGGACGTCGTACACCAATGCGGTCTGATCCAGCCGCAAGCCGCCGCGGAGCTGGCGGGTCGGCTCCAGGGTGGCCGGTTGCCCCGGTTCCAGCGAGACCACCAGGTATGTCGGCAGGACGCTGACCCGGGCCTGCGGGGCGCCGTAGGCGGCCGCCACCCGCAGCAGACGCTCCTCGATCTGGTTGACCGCCTCGCCGGCGGCGGTGAGCGCGCTGCCCAGGAAGAGCAGGAACTGCTGGAGCTCGCGGCCGTCCGGATCGCGTTCGCCCGCCTCCCACCGGCCAGGCCGCTGCGGGTCCGGATCTCGCTCGTCCATGCCGAGCAAGGTAGGCGGATCATCCGGCGCCGCGATTCATCCGGCGCGAGCGATGCTCGATCGCCCCGCCCCCGGAGAGGCTGAGCGCATCTTCGACTACGGGAGCGGCCCATGGCGGCGACGGATTCACCGGTCCAGGCGAACCGCGCGGCAGGACTCGGTGTCCTGCTGGCGGCCTGCGTCTCCGCGCTGGTGGTGAACGCCAACACCTCCGCGGTGACGATTCTGCTCCCGGCGATCAGCCAGGACGTCGGTGCCTCGGTGGAAACCCTGCAGTGGGCGGTGACCGGCTACATGCTGGTCGGCGCGGCGGTGATCGTCACCTCCGGCGCGCTCGGCGACGTCTTCGGGCGCCGGCGGATCTTTTCCCTCGGCCTGCTGCTGTTCGTGGCGTCCTGCGCGCTGATCGCCCTCTCCTCCTCGGCCGGTGGCATCATCGCCGGCCGGATGATCCAGGGCGCGGCCGGCTCGACGATTCTCGCCTGCGGGATGAGCCTGCTGTCGGTGGATTCCGCCGGTGCCGGGCAGATGAAGGCGATCACCCTGTGGGGTGCCGCGTCCGCGGTCGGCGCCGCCGTCGGCCCGCTGATCGGCGGTGTCCTGGTCGGATCGACCGGCTGGCAGGGCCTGTTCTGGATCGACGCGGCGATCGCGGCCCTCTGTCTCCCGCTCACCTGGTTCTGGGTGAAGGAGTCCCGCGACCCGGACCGCCCCCGCGAGATCGACCTGCTCGGCACGGTGCTCGTCGCCGTCGCGCTGGTGCCGCTGGTGCTCGCGCTCAGCGAGAGCGGCAGCTGGGGCTGGCTCTCCTTCCCGACGATCGCCTGCCTGGTCCTGTCGGTGCTCGGCGGCGTCGCCTTCGTCTGGGCGGAACGGCACGCGACCGCGCCCCTGGTCGACCTCCAGCTGCTGCGCAACCGCGTGCTGGTCGGCGCCACCATCGCGATCCTGCTGGTCGCCGGCGTCATCAACGCGCTGATGTACCTGCTCAGCCTCTACTTCCAGGATCCGGACGGGTTTGGGATGTCCGCGCTGCAGGCCGGCCTGGCGACGCTGCCGGCGGCCGCCGCGATGATCGCCGTCACGCCGGTGATCACGCCCCTGGCCGTGAAGCTCGGCCCGCGGTACGCCGTGGCGATCGGATTCGGCCTCGCCACCGCCGGTTTCGCGGCCCTCGTGTTCGTCTCCCCGTCGTGGGGCTACGGCGCGTTCGTCCTCCCGCTGATCGTGCTCTCGGTCGGGCTCGGCCTGGCCAACGGGCCCGCGTCGTCCGCGTCGACCAGCGCCGTCGACCAGGACCAGGTCGGTCAGGCGTCGGGGATCTCCAACATGGCGCGGTACGTCGGTGGGTCGCTGGCGGTTGCCGCCGCCGCGACCGTCTCCACCGCCGTCAGCAACGGCCGGACCGTCGACGGGGCGTCCCCGGCCGACGCGCTCACCTCGGGGCTGGCCGGGGCGGCGCTGCTGCTGGCGCTGATGTCGGCCGGTGGCGTCGCCCTGGTGCTGTTGTTACGGCGGCACCGCGCCGAGCCGGCGACCGCCGTGCAACTGGCCGCGGCGGCCGCGGCGACGAGCCACACGATCCCGACCCGTCCCACCGGAGGTGCCTGATGAACCTTTTCACCAACAAGGACTACATCCAGCGGATGGAACGCGCGGTCGCGCAGGCCGCCGAGGCGGGACTGACCGGGCTGCTGGTCACCCCGGGACCGGACCTGACCTACTTCACCGGTTACCGGCCGACCGCGATCACCGAGCGGATCACCCTGCTGGTGCTCGACACCGACCACGACCCGCACCTGATCCTGCCGGTGCTGGAACGCGGCGACGCCCAGGGCGTACCGGTCGCGATCACGGACTGGGCCGACGGCAACGACCCCTACGCGGCCGTGGCCCGGCTGCTCGACCCGACCGGACGGTACGCGATCTCCGACTCGGCCTGGGCGATGCACCTGCTCGGGTTGCAGCAGGCGTTGCCCGGCTCGTCCTACACGTCGATGACCGGCACGCTGCCGATGCTGCGGGCGGTGAAGGACACCGACGAGGTGGACCGGCTCGCCGCCGCCGGGGCGGCCGCTGACGCGGCATTTCACCAGATCATCGGCGTACGTTTCGAGGGGCGCACCGAACGCGAGGTCGGCGCCGACCTCGCGCGTCTGCTGACCGAGCACGGGCACTCCCAGGTCGATTTCACCGTGGTCGGGTCCGGGCCGAACGGGGCGAACCCGCACCACGAGATGGGGGAGCGGGTCATCCGGAGCGGTGACATGGTGGTGCTCGACTTCGGCGGGCTCAAGGACGGGTACGGTTCGGACACCACCCGTACCGTCCACGTCGGCCCACCCACTCCGGCCGAGCAGGAGATCTTCGACGTGGTGTGGCGTGCGCAGCAGGCCGGCTTCGAGGCCGTCCGCCCCGGAGTGCCCTGCCAGGAGATCGACCGGGCGGCCCGGAAGGTGATCGAGGAAGCCGGGTACGGGGAGTATTTCATCCACCGCACGGGGCACGGGATCGGACTGACCACGCACGAACCGCCGTACCTGGTGGAAGGGGAACATCAGGTCCTCGTACCGGGAATGTGTTTCTCGATCGAACCCGGGATCTATCTGCCCGGGCGCTTCGGGATCCGGATCGAGGACATCGTGACCGTGACCGAAACCGGTGGGCAGCGCCTCAACAACACCAGCCGCGACCTGCACGTGGTCGCCTGAGCATGGTTCTGACGCCGCGGCCGATGGGGGTCGGCACGCGGCGTGGGGGGGGGCCGGGGGGGGCGGGGGGGGCGGGGGTGGGCGCGGGGCCCCCCCCCCCCCCGCGCGCGGGGGGGGGGGGCTGGAGGGGGGGGGGGGGGGGCGGTTTAGGTT
>NZ_JBIRWQ010000053.1:0-5954 GCF_044388125.1 Actinoplanes sp. NPDC020271 | reverse complement strand
CCCCGGCCGCGACCGGCTGGTGGTCCCCTGAGGTTGTTGCGCCCGCGGGGGCGTTGGGGGGGGCGCCGGCGGGGGGGGGGGCGCCGGCCGGTGCGTCCGTCACTTGATTGCGGCCGGCGCCCCGCCCTACCTCGTGCCGTGATTCGTCCCGTGAGCCGTTCGCGCTGTTCGCTATTTCGCTTTCGCTAGGAGTGGGTATCGATGGAAGCCGTGCGACGCCGCCGTTCAGCAGCGCTGCTGCTGGCCGCCGGCCTGCTGATGACCGCCGCGGCGGCCTGCACCGGCGAGGGCACACCGGAGGGGCTGCCGACGAACCGCCCGTCGGCGGAACGCACCGTGGAACGGACCACCGAGGCGACACCCACCGAGGACGAGACCACCTCCGAGCCGGAGGCCACCCGCACCCGCGAGACCCGCACCGCGGACCCGACGAAGGACCCGACGAAGGAACCGACGAAGGAACCGACGAAGACGCAGGAGCCCACCAAGGAGCCGACGAAGACGCAGGAACCGGAGAAGACCGAGGAACCGGCCAAGGCCGCCACCTCCACCTCGGCCGTGGCGGTGGTGCCCGCCTCCACGGAGGACGACACCCTGCTCGGCCCGTGGGGCTGGCTGCTCCTGATCGGCCTGTTCACCGGCCTGGTGGCGCTGCTCCTGACCAACCGCAACCGCAAGGTCGCCACCTGGGACGCCGAGGCCCGCGGCCTGGCCGGCGAGACCCGTACCGTCCTGGGCCTGCGCCTCCCGCCGATCCTCACCACGACCGACGCCGCCCGGCGTGGACTGGCGTGGCCCCCGGTCCGCGACGACCTCGCCACGCTGGAGGCCCGCTGGGCCGCCCTCCTGGAGACCACGCCGGACAACGAGCGCCAGGCCTACGCGAGCCAGCTCGCCGGAATCCTCCGAGATCTGATCAACGCGGTCGACGCGGAGAACGAGGCCCTCGCCGCCGGCCGCCAGTGGCAGCTGCTGCGGCCGCGCCTGGACGCCATCATCGCTGCGCTCACCGCGGCCCTGGAACCGCCGGCGTCCACGGTCGTCACCGGCGCGCAGGTCGATTCCGGCCCGGCGACGGCTCCGGCCGCCGCTACCGGAGCCACCGGCGGCTATGCCACCGAAGCCGGTAACCCGGGCGCCGGATCAGCCGGCACCGTCCCCCGTCCGGCTGCTCCGGCTCCACCTCCGGGGCCCGCGGGTTCCGGCTCCGCTCCCGGCACTGCGCCCGGTCCCGGCGATCTCGGTCCGCCGCCCGTCAACGAGTACGGCGAACCGGTCGACGACGACTTCGACGACCCCTTCTACAGCGACCCTCGCTACCCGTCCGACCCGGACGACCCCTCGCCGGACGACCGCTCGCCGAACGGCCGCTCGCCGAACGGCCGCTGACGATAGGTTTCCTGCACCGCAGGAGTGTCCGAGCCGTCCGGCAGCGGAGCCGGGTCCGGTTCATCGACTCGGCGGCCCTCAGTGCCCTGATCTGCGGCTACCTGGCCGCCGAACGAGCCGGTCTCCCGTTCCGCCTGACCGGCGCCCTGGGCATAGTGCGCCGCGTGATCACCGCGATCGGCCTCGACCACCTCCTGGACCCGTCACCACGCTGACCCCGGACCCCCGGCCGTCCACCGGCGCTCCCGCTCATCCCCGGCACCGCTGCCACCGTCGTCGCCGCGACCGTCGCCACCGCGATGCCGAGCCAGAAGGGAACTCGTCAGGCGGCCGGCGGCGCGGGCTTCGGTGACAGGACGATCGGATCGCTGATCAGGTGGGCGTGCAGCCGCTCCGCCGGGACCAGCCACGACGAGTGCGGGTCACCCGCCGGATTCGGCCGCCACTTCCGAGCCGCCCGGCGCACTCCCAGCGGATAGATGGTCAGCGTCCCGTCCGCCGCGACGTGCATGCGCAGGAACGACTTGGAGTCGATGATGCCCTGCGCCGAGAACAGTTCGTTCAGGTTGACCCCGAACCGCGCACCGAACAGCAGGTAGACCGCCGTCAACTCGGTCGCCGCGAGTCCGGCGACCACCCCGTAGATCCCCACCGTCGCCACCAGCGACCACGGCCACGGCCAGTCGTGCAGCGGCAGTTCCCACCACGCCCAGGTGAGCAGCGCCGCCAGCCCCAGTTGGGCCACCCCGTGCAGGGTGCCGAGCACCTGCCGCCTGGTCCGGCCCAGTTCCGAGTCGCTCAGGTGCGCGAACGCGTACGTTCCGGCCATCACCGCGGCGACCAGGATGACGAGCGGCACCAGCGCGAACTTCTGCAGGGGACTGCCGAAGTCGCTGCCGATCACGCCACTGACGGCGAGCAGGATGGCGGTGTGCACGGCCCCCACCATCGCGATGAAGCTCGGATTGTGCTTGGGCAGCCGCGCGAAGATACTCGCCGCGTACGCCTGGGAAAGTCTTTTGCCCGGAAAACGCGAGGCGAGCGTGTACGTCTCCCGGGGCGACGTGGTCGGCAACGGTGGTGGTGGCACCTGAATGGTCTCGGGCAGCTGATGTGTCGGGTAGAGGTAGGCGCCGCCGCCCCCGCACGTGATCAGTTCTCGTTCCGGGCTGCTGTAGCGCGCGTAGTGGTGCCAGTCCCCGGAGAGCATGAGGCGCACGGTGGCATCGGTCGGGGCGATGACCGTACGAAGGAAATAGTCCAACGACTCGTAGACCACCGAGTGGTCGGCACCCTGCACCCACGTCGGGCTGGCCGAGGCGACGATCACCTTCGTGTCCGGCCCGAAACCGGTCGCCACCCGTTTGAAATACTCCAACTGCGGGTCGTCGATGTAGGTGGATGCCTGGTCGTCGAGGGCGAGCAGCCACCAGCCGCCGGGAAGCTCCACCGCGAAGTAGGAGCGGTTCTGCGGAAGGTGCCAGCCCCCGATCTCGGTACGGCGGGTGCCGGTGAACAATCGCAGGAACGCCGTCAGCCCGTCGTACCAGTCGTGGTTGCCGGGCAGCGCGTACATCCGCGGCGTCTCCTCGCCCGCGGGCACCGAGGGCAGTGCCGCGCGGTACGGCCCGATCAGCCGGTTCTCGTAACGCTCCGTGCTGGGCGTCGGGTAGACCTCGTCGCCGCCGAGCACCAGCGCCCGCCCGCGCGGCAGAACGTGCTCACCGACCGTGAGTTGTGGCTGCGCGAGCAGGTAGGCGACCGAGTAGGTGGCGTCGAACCCGTCCCCGAGGTCGGCCACGAAGTCGATCCAGGCGTCCCCGTCCGGCCCGATCTCCCGGTCCACCTCGTCCGGAAATGATCCCTGCAGCTCGCGCTTGTCGAGGTAGCTGCCCTGGATCGAGGAGAGCGCCACCCGTAGCCCCGTCCCGGCCAGTTGCACCGGCGACAGCCATGCCACCGGCTCAGCCGGGGTGAACCCGAGCTGGGCCGGCGTCATGTCTCGCGGCCGGTGCGGGGGCATCGAAGCGTCGTTCTCGGACTCGTTGGCCATCAGTCGTCCCTCCCGGAGTGCCGGGAGGAGGTTAAGTCATCCCGGCGGGACGACCACCTCGCGGCCCCGGCCCGCTCAGAACGGATAGGTGGGAGCCTGTCCGCGAACGGTCACCCACCGCGTCTCCGTGAACGCGTCCACGTTGGCCCCCGCCCCGCCGAACCGTGACCCGGTGCCGGATGCCGCGACGCCCCCGAACGGCGCGTTCGCCTCGTCATTGACGGTCTGGTCGTTGATGTGCACGATGCCGGTCGGCAGCCGGTCGGCCAGGGCGAGTCCGCGCATCACGTCCTTGGTGACGATGCCGAGCGACAGACCGTACTCACTGTCGGCGGCGAGCCGGGCCGCGTCGTCGGCGGTGGCGAAACGCGCCACCGGTGCCACCGGGCCGAAAATCTCCTGCGCGAACGCCGGCGTCTCCGGTGTCGCGTCGGCGAGCACCGTCGCGCCGTAGAAAAGGTCCGAGTAGGTGCCGCCGGCGGCGAGCCGCGCACCGGCCGCGGTGCTCGCCTCGACCAGCGCGTGGATCTTGTCGCGCTGCCCGGCGTCGATCACCGGGCCGAGCGCCACCTGGTCCCGGGCCGGATCGCCGACGGGAAGTTTCGCCGCCTTGGCCGCGAGCCGCTCCACGAAGTCGTCGTAGACGCGCTCGTGGACCAGGTGCCGACCGGTCGTCATGCAGATCTGTCCCTGGTGGAAGAAGCCACCCCATGCGGCCAGGTTCACGGCCTCGTCGACGTCGGCGTCGTCGAGCACGATCAGCGCCGAGTTGCCACCGAGCTCCAGGTGGGCGCGCTTGAGGTGTTTGCCGGCCAGTTCACCGACGCGGCGCCCGGCCGCCGTCGAGCCGGTGAAAGAAATGACCCGGATCAGCGGGTGGGTGACGATGGCCTCGCCGACGTCGGCCCCGCCGGGCAGGACCTGCAGCAGCCCCGCCGGCAGGCCGGCCTCCTCGAAGATCCGGGCCATGGTGACGCCACCGGTCACCGCGGTGCGCGGGTCCGGTTTGAGGATCACCGCGTTGCCCAGCGCCAGGGCCGGGGCCACCGAGCGGATGCCGAGGATGATCGGCACGTTGAACGGGGAGATGACGCCGACGACCCCCACCGGCTCGCGGCGGGCCATCGACAGCCGCGGTTGCTCGCTCGGCAGAAGTTCCCCGTACGGTCGTCCGGGCAGCCCGGCGGCCTCGTAACACTCCTGCTCGGCCACGTGCACCGCGAACCCGGCCATCCCGGGCACCGCGCCGACCTCGCGGACGTTCCACCAGGAGACGTCGTCGGCGTGCTGGGCCCACAGCGCCCCGGCCCGGCGCAGCACCGCGGCCCGCTCGGTGTGCGGTGCGGCCGCCCACGCGCGTTGCGCCTGCGCGGCGGTCTCGGCCGCCCGGGCGACGTCGTCCGGCCCGGCGATCCCGATGCGGCCGAGCGTCTGCCCGGTCGCCGGTTCGACGACGTCGCGCACACCACCCGAGCCGGTCACCCAGGAGCCGCCGGCGTAGATCTTGCCCTGCCAGTCTGACGAGTCGAGAAACACCGTGACGTCCTTCCACCCGGCCGTTGCGTATGGCCGACTGTAGGACTTTTGTTGCTCGTACAACAACCGGTTGTTTCAAAAAAGTGAACTACGCCCGGCGAGAACCCCCACCGCAAGCGCGACCGCTGAAACCCGGTCGTCGCCTGCGCCGCCGCCCGGGGACCGGATAGGTATTCACCTCTCTTCGCTGTGCGGCGAACACGCATTCCAGGGGCGGGGAAACGCCGGCCGCCACAGCTGTGCGGCAAGCAATCGCTCGGTGTGCTCCCATGATCCGGCTTGCATTCTCGGGTCGTCACCGGGTGCAGTCGGCTGGATCCGCCGCGTGAGTCGCCGACGGTGGCAACCGCCGCTGCGCCCCGCGAGCGCCGGATCCGTCGCCGGCCCGGTGATGAGCGCCGCGGTGGTCCGTGCCTCGAACGCGTGCGGCCCGGCGTTGTTGATCAGCACGTCGATCCGTTCGTGACGGTCGGCGACCTCACCCGCCTCGTCGACCTGCTGGGCCGCCTGGCCGCCGAGCCGTGAGCCGTAGGGCCGGCCGCCGGCCGCTCCGATCGGCCCGTGCCCACCGTGCTCGGTGAAAGGCTTTAAGCCGCAAGATCAACTGGCGGTAGTGACTGTTGACACTCCTGCCACCAGGACGTAACGTGAGCGCATTCACAGCGTGAAACGTTTCAGAATAGACGATTCGGCCCCCTTTTCTCACCTACTTCACCCTTGAGGAATCCATGCGCGCCAATGTGAAGATCGCCGTCGCCATGGCGACCGCTGCGACTCTCGCCCTGACCGGTTGCACGAAGAAGAACAACACCGACACTGCTTCCAGCAGCACGGGCGACAAGAAGACGTACAAGGTCGCCTTCGTTCCGAAGTTGCAGGGCGTGCCCTATTTCGAGGCGATGAACGCCGGCGGTAAGGCCGCGGCGGCGGCGCTCGGCAACGTCGAGTGGCTGTACCAGGGTCCGACGCAGGCGGA
>NZ_JBIRWQ010000052.1:0-27088 GCF_044388125.1 Actinoplanes sp. NPDC020271 | reverse complement strand
AGGACCTTCGACAAGCCCTATTTTCCCTGATCAGAAGGCACTTCTGCGTTTCCGGCCCACTCCTTGGACAGCCCTTAACGAAGGGCCGAGGTTAGTGTGCTGCTGATCGTCAGCGAGATTTTTGACGGCTGACTCGAGCACCACTATGGCTTTTGTGGGACTCTTCAAGAGAAGCTGGCAGGTCCCTTCGTAGACTCGCACGCGGTTAACGCTCCAGTCGCTATATAGTCCGATGCGGTCTTCGGGCTTAATCTCCGCGGCTGCCTCGTAAGCGCGTTCCAAAGCCAAATCGGCCTCGCGCCGCAGGTTGAGCGCAGCGAAGGTTTGCGCCTGTTCTGCTGCGATCCGAGCGCGCGCTGGCGCCGTTAACAGGTCAGAAGCTCCAGCGGCCTCGTCGAGGAGTCTCAAACCCACCATGACGTCACCGTTGGCCTCGATTAGGGTCGACGCTTCAGAATGAAGATTGCTTTCGAATATGCGTGCCGTAGCTCCAAGGTGAGGATTCTTCAACTGGTCAGCAAGGCGTCTGGCATAGGCGCAATGCGCTAGGGCCATGCTCCGATTTCCCTGAGCGCTCCACAGCCGACTAGCAACGATGGAGGCTTCACCAAGCATTGCGCCGATTTCTTTCCGAATGAGCTGTGATCCCGGATGCCGATATAGCGTAGACAGGCATTCGCGATGCGCCTCAACCAGATTTAGCAGTGCCGCAGGTGCGACATTCTGCCGTTGCTGCGCAAGCATACTAGTGACTACAGAAAAACTATTCCAGTCGCCGGCAGGCGAGCCGAAGATCTGGAAGTCATCAACCAGCGAGCCCGGCGGCCTTTCGCCCATTCTGGTCCAGGTGCCCGCATCTTCATGGCCTGACTCGGCGCCGACCGCAGAAGCCGGCGATCCAGATAATAACTGGGCTTTCCAGCGGTTCGTAGCTGCTGCAATGACGTCCGAGTATTCGGGGCTCGATGATCTTGCCAGTTGTGCCGAATTGACTGTCGAGATTGAACTGACTTCGGCCGCCGAACCGGCGCCTACAGCTTGTGGGGTTCGTCGATCGAAGAAGCCGATTTCCGGATCGGTGGCAACTTGAAGTGTCTGCCGATATGCGGCGCGACGCGGTTGGCGCGGCCAGGTCACCTGGCCGCGTTCGATCTTGCCGATGTCGTTGTCCGAGACCCGGTAGGCATCGGGGACGAGTCGATTGACGGCGTCGGCGAGGTTCCGTCTGCTGCCGAACAAGCGTCGGCGCGCCTCGCGGAACAGGGTGTTGGGAACCGCGTCGTGCGCAGACATCGCCGCCTCCTGCAGACGTATGCTCGAATAGGGAATGATCGACAGCTTTCCAGTCCGGGCTGTCTTTCTTCGCGCCATGTTGGTCGAGTCCTACTTGGTCATAGCATCGTGATGACTGCCAGCCGTCGCCACGCGGTGTCGGAAAGCGCACAGGGCTGGAGGCTCTGTGCGCTTGCGGCAAGGCGTTGAGCAAAACCGACGACTCCGGCTCCCGCCATCTTCGGTTCTCGCGGCAGTAGCCAACCTGAACCCGTGTAGTACCGCCTGTCCGCTGTCGAACAGCCAGCTGCGCGCACCACGGATCCCGTTCGCTCGGTACCGCGTCCAGCGCGGGCATCGCATCTCCTTCTGCGCGGAGCGGAGGCTGCAGCGAGCAAGGCCTACGTATAGTGATGGGCGGCCTACTGGTCCGCAAGGGCATAGGTTGGGGCAGGCCACCCATCGGTGTTAGGGCTTGGACCGCCGTCAGCGGTCGAAGTCGCCGTCCTTGGCGCCACCGACCCAGGCGGCGAACTCCTCGTCGGTGAAGACCAGCGACCCGGCTTCTGGGCGCTTGGAGTTGCGCACCTCCACTCCGCCCTCGGGGAGATACTTGACCTCGACGCAGTTGGATGCAGGCGCCGAGCGGCCCGACTTAAACCACACTCCTGTCGGGCGGGGGGCCGCTGATGCCGCAGTGGTTTCCATACTCATCTCCTTGCTAACAATTCCTGCGCCAGGGTGGCGAGAAGTTCGACGGAATCGGCCGCGCTCAGCGCGTCTTCCTGCAATTCAGAACGCAGGCTGGCATAAAGGCCAACTTTGTTCTCATCGGTAAGGACCATGTCGTCGATATTGGTGTCGACGGTGACGACCTCAAGACCGACGGGGTCGGTATAGGTGTAATACGAGAATGCGCTACGGGCTTGCAACCGCTCCGCGAGGGTCACATCGAGCGGCAGGACACGTACGGTGACTGCCCGCAGGTTCAGCGTTGCACCGATCAGGTGTTCCAGCTGGCCGTGCATGACGTCGGCAGGGGCCGTTCGGCGGCGAAGGGCCGTTTCGTCGATGATCACCTCGTATGGTGTCGCGGCCGGCGCGGACAGGATGGCCTGGCGTTGCTGTCGCGCTTCAATATCGCGCGCGGTGGAATACCGGCGGCTGCGGGCGATGCGTGCGGCCTCGGCGCGGGCCCGTGCGAAGTCCGGCGTCTGCAAGAGTCCGGGAATGAGAAACGGCTGGTATTCGAAGATCGCTGCGGCGCCTGCCTCCAGGTCGGCGGTCTGCGCCTGGCGTGGACCCATCTCGTCGTCATAGCGCTTCCACCAGCCTTGCGCCGCGGCCCGTTCGGCAGCTCGCATGATCTTGGCGTGACTAGGGGCCGCTGCGCCGAGGGCTTCCAGGATGAGTCGGATGGCCGCCGGATCGACCGGTCGATTGGCTGTCTCGATATGGCTGATCTTCTGCCGTTGAAGGCCGGTCTCCTGCGACAGTCTGTCAGTGGTGTATCCGGCCTGTTTGCGAGCATCGAGGATCGCCGCGGCGAGCCAAAGCCGATTTACATAAGGGCTGAAGTTCACAACGCGACCTTCCCTGCTCCGCCGCATTCGATGATGCCGCTCGACGGGTAGCGGCGACGTCGGCATCGTAACCCACTCACGAAACGCAGCCTGGAGCTCCGGAATCCCGCCCAGTAGAGTTTCCGCAGCTCACGGCGGAAACTTCCCGCGCCGATTCCCTTTTAAATTCCTCTCGATTCCCATGAAACAGGGATTCCTGTCGCCTTGCGGCTAGGCGATTGTGGAGGCACACAGATTAGGCATCTCCTCGAATTGCAGATACAGCGGTGTCGAGCCTCGCACTGCGCTGCAGGTCAGATGTCGAGAACGATGCACTACCGCCGGCCACACGACGATGCGAGGAGCCGATCATGGCTAAAGCCGCCGCGAGCACCAGTGTCAGCGGCGTCGACACGCGTGTGCCGCATTCCGCGCGGGTCTATGACTACTGGCTAGGGGGCAAGGACAACTTCGCGATCGACCGCGCGGTCGGCGAGGCGATGATTCAAGCGATCCCCGGGATGCGGTACATGGCCGCAGAGAACCGCAAGTTTGTCCACCGCGCCGTCCGCGACCTGGTCGCCAAGGAGGGCATCCGGCAGTTCCTTGACGTGGGAACCGGTATCCCTACCCCGCCGAATCTGCACGAGATCGCGCAGACGGCTGCCCCCGAGACCCGCGTCGTCTACGTCGACAACGACCCGCTTGTCCTGGCACACGCCCGTGCTCTGCTAACGAGTACCGCCGAAGGACGCTGCCGATACCTTGACGCGGACCTTCGCCAACCGCAGTCGATCCTCACTGACGCTGTGCTTGCTAAGACTCTCGACTTGACCAAACCGGTCGGCCTCACCTTGATCGCTGTCCTCATGCTGTTGACCGATGAGGACGACCCATGGGCTACGGTTGCGCAGCTGCGTGATGCGATGCCCTCCGGCAGCTATCTGGCCATCACTCATCCGACGGCTGACTTCAACCCGGATGAGGTCCAGCAGGCCGTGGCTGCCGCCACCGATGCTGGCATGACTCTGGTCCCTCGCAACCGCGGCGCGGTCGCCAGCTTCTTCGGAGACTGGGAACTTCTGGAACCTGGCTTGGTGCCGGTCTCCGCCTGGCGCCCGGACGAGCCCTCTGCGGGCAGCCCGCAAGCGGCCTACTACTGGGCGGGTGTGGCGTGCAAACCCTGAAGAACTGTCGCAGCGACGCATTGGTGGAGCGGTTGTGACTGCCGGTGCGCTCGAGACGGCGAGGATGGCGCTCACGGTGGTGCGGCAGCAGGTGCTGCACCAACCGGCCATCGCTGCGCGGACGCTGCGCCGTTCAAGCAGCGTCGAATCCGAGGGCCCCAGTGCCGCGCTGCCAGCCATGGTCCGGTGCGGGCTGCTAGCCGAGACACACCTGCGGCTGAACGCCCCGGAGACTGCATTCGCCACAGTCGTCGACGCGATCGGCGCTTTCCGCAGTGCCAACCATCAGGCAATCGATGATGCGACGTCCCCAATGATGCTGCCCTTGGCCGCCGTCTGGGCCGACCTTGCCGTGTACGTGGGCCACGAGGACGCGGTGCTCGCCTGCCGGACCTATCCGGCATTAGCGGTTAGGTCGGGTGACCGGCGGCGAGTCCTGATGGCCGCTGCACTTCGGGCGACGGCGGTGTATCACCACGAGGACGGCGCCCTCGGCCATGCCGAGCTTGGACGGGTTTTGTCCTGCTACCGCGGCGAGCACGGCGACGACCTGGTCGACCGCATGCTTGCCGAAGCCCGCACGACCGCACGACCGCAACCGAGGGTCTCGCCGACGGCCGCTACGCGCCCGGCCCCCGAGCGTTCCAGATTCCGGTACCCGGCGGCTGGCTATGCCCGGACTACACCTTGGCTCACCGTGGCTACCTGGCTAGCCGGCTCCAGCTTCACTCTGCGTCTCGCCCGCCCATCGGCGCAAGGACGGTGGCATGAACGCCGTGGCCGAAGACAGCAGTGCGGTGCCGCAGCGATGGTGCCCCTCTCTGTAGCCACGCAGCATCGAAGGCGACGGCAGCTCAACCCTTCACTGAGTCAGGTTTCCGGCCGCATCACCAGAGAGGAGACACCGATGGCCAACAAACGCAACAAGGATTTCGAGGATCATCGGCTGGTTCTTTGGTCCCCGACACAGCCGGGGATCAAGATGTCGCGAGCCGAACTCGCAGCTGCCGTCAACCGCAAACTCGCCCAGCTTTACCCAAACAGGCGGTCGCTGCGCGTCACTGCCCGATGGATCAAGGACGTCGAGTTGGGCAACACGACCTGGCCCGGTCCGGAACGTCGGCGAGCACTGCGCATCGTTCTCGGGGTCTCCTCCGACGCCAAGATCGGCCTCTTCGACTCACATCCCCGCAACAGCGTCGCGGCCGGGGACGGCCCCTTGCAGACCGCCGCTGATCCAGGCCAGCCGACCGACGTGCCGGCGCCGTCCCTCCTGCGCCGGACGGTGGCAGATCGGCGCACGAGACAGGTCGGCCAGCAGGTGGATTGGACAGTGCCTCGGGCTGGCCGTGTCTACGACTACCTGCTAGGTGGCAAGGACCATCGAGCGCCGGACCGGGCGATGGGCCAGGACCTGCTCGCCGCGTTCCCAACCGCACGAACCGCGGCGGCGGCGACGCGAGCGTTCCTGCAGCGCGCCGTCCGCATCCTTACGGGCGAGGGGATCCACCAGTTCCTGGACATCGGCGCCGGCATTCCCCTGCCCGGCTGTACCCACGAAATCGCCCAGTCGATCGCCCCGGTCAGCCGCGTGGTGTACGTCGACATCGATCCGGTCGTCATGCAGCACATCCAGGCCCGGCACGTCAGCCATCCCGCCGGTCACGTCGACCACGTCCAAGCCGACGTCCGTGACCCGCAGACGATCTTCGACAGTGCCGCAGTCCGCGGCACTCTCGACCTGCGTCAGCCGGTCGCCGTCCTGCTCGGCGCCGTCGTGCACCACATCCCCGACGACGAAGACGCCGCCACCGCGGTCAAACAGCTCCTGGCGCCGCTGCCAACCGGCAGCTTCCTGGTGATCTCCCACGCCACCACTGACTTCAGCGACCACGACCAGGTCGCCGTCTACGAGCAGATGTATGCCGCCGGCCGGACTCCGGTGCGCGCGCGATCCAAGCCGGCCATCGGGAACTACCTGCATGGCTTGAACCTGGTAGAGCCAGGCCTGGTTCCCGTCGCCGCATGGAATCCCGACGCCGGCACGACCGTGCCGCGCCCCGAGGAGATCGGTATGTACGGCGTTGTGGGGAGGGTCCGATGACCGTTTCACCAGCCCCGGTTTCGGGCCTCGTTACGACCGGCAGCTACACCGCAGGCAACGTGCCCAGCCGCAGCAGGCGTGGTCAGCCCAGCAGTGCCGGCCGCTACGACTACCTGCTGGGCCGCAATGACAACACCGCCGCCGATCAGGCCTCGGCCGCAGCGATCACCGACTTTCTGCCCACCGCGGCCCTAGCCGCCCGCGCCAACCGCCGGTTCGTCTGGAACGCGGCCAGCGACCTGGCCGGCGCCGGCATCGGGCAGTTCATCGACATCGGCACCGGAATTCCCGCGCTGCCAGACATCAGCGGCCCGCACATCCACAACTGCGTGCACTGGAAGAACCATCACGCCCCGGTGGTGTACGTCGACAACGACCCCCACGTCGTGGACCTGGCACGAAGCAGACTCATCAACCAGCCCGGCCGCGGCCAGATCACCGTGCTGCACGGCGATTTGCGCGATCCCGATGACATCCTCACTCGAGCTGTCGAACAAGGCGGGCTCGACCCTCGCCGGCCCATCGGCATCCTGCTGACCGCGGTTCTGCACTACCTGCCCGACGACGACCGCCCCTACGAGCGGCTCCGCGAGCTCGTCGCGACCCTGCCGGCCCGCAGCGCCCTGGTCATCAGCCACCTCAGTCTCGACCTGCTGCCCACGGGTCTGCACTCCCAGGTGCCCGACATCATCGCCGCGTCCGGCATCCCGGCCTTCCCCCGCCCGCTGGCCGAGATCAGCCGGTTCTTCGACGGTCTCAAACTCACCACGCCCGGCATCATCGCCGTACACCGCTACCGCAGCAGGCCGTATGAACGCTCGCGGTTCGAACTGCTACCCGACACCGCTGTCGGCCTGTACTGCGGCATCGGCCGCAAACCCGACTGACTCTGGCCCGCCGCTCGTCTGCGACTTCACCGTCACTGCTCGTGCTCGCCCGCACCAACCAGGACGTGCCATGCACCCGACCACTATCACCTCCATCGGCATCCGGATCGCGACGCACTGGGACATCCGTGCCCTCGCCGACGTGCTCACTACCGCTGCCGTAACTACCGCGCAGTGGACCTCAACCGGACTGCTCGGCCGCGCACGGCTGCTACACGACGCCGTTCTCCAGCAGACCCGCTATGCCGTCCGCAACAGAACCGCTCTACTCGCCGAACACGCCGACGCGCTCGTCGGCGCGATCATCTGGTCGCACTGCCCACCACATGAAGCCGATGCCGGTCGCGCTAGCCCCGGCAGCCTGCACGACTCACCGGCCTGCCTTCATAACCGGGCCGGTACGTGGGACCAACCACACTGGGATCTGCGTGGCCTCGGAGTCCTGCCCGGCTTCTGGCGGCAGCATGTCGGCACCGCATTGCTCGATGCCTGGCACCGCGAGACAGGCGCCGACATGATCGCCCGCGCTGCAGTCGCCGCGCCCGGCTCCGGGCGCCTGTTCGCCGACCACGGCTACCAGCTCGCCGGCGCGATCTGCCCTGCAGGCTTGGAGGACGGGCCGGTTCTGCAACGACTGTGGCGACCCGCGCAACTCCGGGCGTCCGTGCGCTCCAGAAACCGCACAGCTGATGACTTCCTGACCAGGAGGCGCCGAGCGGTGAACCCCTGAGGCTGGCTGAATCGAAAGTCAAGAAGCCGGTGTGGCTTCACATAGCTGCAATTTACTGCGTCGCACCGAATAATTGTCTGTGCCGTGTTGGCAGTCGTTTCTGCCCGCCACCAGAGCAGCTCGTCTCGCGCGACGGGCGAGTGTTAGACGACGGCAATCCGCGCGTGCCGAGCCGAGCTTTCGCCGACCGCTGCACGCGCGTGGCGGCTTGCTTGCAGCGCGCGTCTTATGACATGTACCTGAAACAAATAGCCGCTGGGGCGGCTGACTCGGATTGGCAGGCCGTAAAGCGCGACGACCGCTCGTCGGAATTGTGTTCGCCGCCGGTCTGGTGACCCGGGTCATCAGCCTCGAATCGATGTTCAGAGCGACGTCATGACGCGGCCGCAACAGCGCCCGGTTGCGGGGATCGGCATCATGTACCGGATCCGTCGTGCCGGCTCGCTGCCTCGCTGTGCTGAGATCATTGCTACCCCTGCTCAGGCGAACCCCCAGGTCAGCCGTTCATAGTAGTCACCGTCAGGCATGCGACCGTTCCACGACGCAGATCTGACCCATAGCCGGCCCGCGAAGCCCGACTCGACGGGGGAGGGGCGAACGGCAGCCCAAACGCAGGAGCGTTTCCGCTCATGCCTCCAGCGGCGCCTACCGTCTTTTGGCGCGCTGCTATCCCCCGTCAATTACTGCCCGAACGGGTGGTGAGACTTCATCCAGAACTCATCCCTCGATTCGATACGGAGTCCGCCTCCCTCGACAGGATGAAGTTTTCTTCATCGAACAAAACGCACAAAACTCGCGCTCGCTTATGTCATATCTGCAGGTCAGGTGGCGTCGCTTCGCTCCGCGGGCGGGCCATAGCCGTACGCCAGGCCCGTACGGCCACCGGCATTCCCAACAGTCGATCACTGTGCCAGATTTATTGGCGACGCCGAACGGTCAGCACGGGTCGCGCGCCCCACTCAGCGAATCCTGCTATCCGGTAGGCGGAAATGGTTGCCACGGCACATATCGAAATGAACCCGTCAGGCTTGGCCCGCCCTGGCCGGGTCACCGCATCCGTCCGACCGAACGCGAGTTCGGCCGGCTTCGCTAAGGAATACCCCCGCTGATGGATCTGAATTCTCGTGCCGCCGCACCCCGTGCCGGCACGACGCTGATCGCTCGCGCACAGGAGCAGGTCGTGCGCCTGTGCGGCGACCGCGGCCCGCTGGCACCGGGATCGGGCCGCCGTCTCAGCGTGGCGTCCGGGCATCTCACGATGAAGGCCGAAGACGGTCTACCGCTGCGCGACAGCGGCGAGCGAACGTTGAACGGCCACCACCCGCGGAAACGATTTGCTCTGAGAGACGGCCTCCGCACCTGCCTCTGGTCGCCGCCGATGCTTTCTTGCCGGTCACGGAATCGGTCGGGGGTGGAGCTGATCGGTGCCGGCCGAGCGCCGCCAGTGCCGGGGCAGGCTCGATCACCTTGCTACTGCCACTGGTTACGCCGTCTCGTCAGCGAAGCTGTCGAGAGGCGGCAGATGTCCCCGGTCAGGCCAGACACAACCGGGCCGGGGCACGGGTGGACGGCGGGCATGCACTCTCCTACGCCTTGAGCGCCCGAGCCCGCCGTCCACCCGCTATTTCTTTCTGAGATCCGCCGATACCCATTCGAGGGTTCGATGTCCTTCCCCCATACGCGAGATCACCTCGATCCGCGCCAGTCTCCCCTCCGGCCTCGCCACGCCGCAGGTCCCCCGCAACACGGCCTGGGCTACCAGGCCCCTGTCGACACCTCCATGCCGGGCCCGCTGCCTGACTCGGTCCTTCACGGTTTCCCGGGCGACGCGACGCAGCGGGCCGGCACAGGGATACCTCCCTGGCATCCAGCCGAGGAGGCCGCGCCCTACGATCCGGCTGCGGCCCGCCCCGTCGATCACCACGGTTACGGAGAGGTGCTGAGGCGCGTGGAGCAGTGGCCGAAGTTCGCTGACGACCTGTTCCGGCTCGCTCACGACCGCGAACAGCTGTTCGTCGACCGTCACCTCGCCGCTGTCGGCCTGGCCTGCGCGGTCCTGGCTGAACTCGGTGTCGCCGACCGCGTCGCCGTCGAGCGGGACCGCCTGGTGGTCATCGACCAGCGTCCGCCCCCGGACGCGCTGGCCCACACCGTCCTGGAGAAGGTGGCCAGCGAGCCCGACCCGCTGACGCCCCAGGACTGGATGCGCTACCTGTCCGAGGACATCTACGACCAGGTCGCCCAGCGCATGATCCAATCCGGTGACCTTCGCAAGGTCACCAAGCACGGGCGCCTGTTTGGACGATCACGCACCGTCTACGAACCCACGGACAACAACCGCGCGTACTGGCCCACCGCTCGGCTGAACACCTCCGTGCAACGAGGCCGCGACTTCGACGCGTTCGACCGGGTGCTGGTAGGGCTATGCCTGTCCAGCGGCGTCTATCAGAAGGTCTTCACCGAAGCCCCGCGGTACGTGGTCGACCAGCTGATCGCTACCAGCCACCAGAGCCGGCCACCGGTCCCGGCGTTGCTGAGCGCGCTGGACAGCCTCGGCGGTACCACCATCCTGATCCACCCCTGAACCTTCACCGCGGCACACCCTTTTCCCTGCTCTGCTGTCGTATCCGTCAGGAGCCTTCTCGTGTCTCACCCTCCGCAATCCAAGGCGACCAGCTCGGTCGCCCAAGCTTTGGCGGCCAACCGGCTCGGCGTGTCGCCGGTCGTGTTCATGGTGATGGCCGCCGCCGCCCCGCTGACCGTCATCGCCGGCGGTGCCACTACCGGCTGGGCCGTCACCGGCGTCATCGGCATCCCCGTCGGCTACATCGCCGTCGCCCTCGTTCTGGCGATCTTCTCGGTCGGCTACGTGGCCATGTCCCGCAAGGTGATCAACTCGGGCGCGTTCTACACCTACGTCACCCACGGCCTCGGCCGCCCGGCGGGAGTCGGCGCCTCGTTCATCGCGGTCCTGGCCTACAACGCCATGCAGATCGGCTTGTACGGCGGCTTTGGCAAGGTCACCGCCGACTTCGTCGACGCGCACACCAGCTGGTCCACCCCGTGGTGGCTGTGGGCGTTCATCGGCTGGGCAGTGGTCGGGATGCTCGGTGTGCTGCGCATCGACCTCAACGGCAAGATCCTCGGCGCGCTGCTGATCGGCGAAATCGCTGTTGCCCTGGTGCTCGCCGGTGTGCACATCACCCATCCCGCCGGTGGGCACATCAACTTGACCGCCTTGAGCGCGATCTCACCGTCGCAGCTGCTGACTGCCGGGATCGGCGCCGTGCTGGTCACCGCGATCACCGGGTTCGTCGGCTTCGAAGGCACCGCGGTCTTCAGTGAGGAGTCCAAGGACCCGCAGAAGACCGTCGCCCGGGCCACCTACATCGCCCTGGCCATCATCGGTGTGCTCTACAGCCTCTGCGCGCTCGCGATGACCATCGCGGTCGGCCCGGACAAGATCGTGGCCGCGGCCACCGAGCACGGCACCGAACTGATCTTCGACCTCGCCGCCCCGTACGTGCCGTCGTCCGTGCTGATCCTGGGGCATCTGCTGTTCATCACCAGCCTGTTCGCGGCGCTGCTCTCCTTCCACAACACCGTCGCCCGCTACTTCTTCGCGCTCGGCCGCGAAGGCGTGCTCCCGAGGATGCTGGCCCGCACCAGCGTGCGCAGCCGTTCGCCGAAGGTCGCCTCGATCACCCAGACCGTCATCGCCGCCGTCGTCTTGTTCGTCTACGCCTACGCCGGCTGGGACCCCATGATCAACCTGTTCTTCTGGATCACCGTCACCGGCGGTCTCGGGGTCCTGGTCCTGATGCTGGCCACCTCGATCGCCGTGGTGGGCTACTTCCTGCGCCCGGCCAACCGCGATGGCGTCGGCGTCGGCCGAGGCCTGCTTGCGCCGGAGGTGGCGACCGCCGCGCTGGGCTGGATCCTGGTCGTCACCCTGCAGCAGTTCCACATCCTGCTCGGCGTCGACGCCGCCAGTCCCTGGCGATACATCTTCCCGGGCGCGTTCGCCGTCGCCGGCCTGCTCGGCGTGCTCTGGTCGCTGTACCTGCGCACCGCCCGCCCGGACGTGTACGCCGCGATCGGCGCCGGCGCTCACCGCGGCCTGATCAGCGGCTCGCAGTCCACCCAGACCACCACTGCGGCCGGGCGGTGACGGGCATGACCGACTCCGAGACCGCCGTCCGGATCCGCCGCGCCCAACAGGACGACACCGGCTTGGTCGCGAGCATCCTCGCCGATGCCTTCTTCCACGGTGACCTCGCCGGCTGGCTCGTACCCGACGAAACCCTGCGCGCCGCCATCTACCCGCCGTACTTCCGGCTGCTGGCCGGCCACGCTATCGAGTACGGCCACGTCGAGGTGCTCGGCAGCGATGCCACCGCCGTCTGGTTCGACCTCGACCACAACCCGGCACCCGTCCTCGATGATTACGACGCCCAGCTCGCCGCCATCACCGGCAGCACGGTGTCCCGCTTCCGGCAGCTCGACCACGCCATGCACGAGCACCACCCGGACCCGCGTCGAGAGGAGCACGCCTACCTCGCGTTCCTTGCCGTGCGACCCGCCCGGCAGAGCCACGGTCTCGGCGCCGCACTACTCACACACCGGCTCACCGACCTGTCCCGCCAGCACCGCGCCGCCTACCTCGAGGCCACCGGCTCGCGTAACAGAGGGCTCTACCAGCGCTTCGGCTTCGAACCGCTCGACCCGTACACGATCGTTCCCGGCGGGCCGCAGCTGTACCCGATGTGGCGATCGCGCCACACCGAAATCTGAACCCGCAAGAACCTTCGGCACAGCCAACCCGAACGGTCACACACCGGTCCGGGATCCGTCGGCCATCGCCCCGGGGCGGCGCTGCCTTCTACCGCCAAAGCCCAGCGCCACCCCGCCCGCCGTGCGACGTAACCGCCCACCGCGCGGACGGGCACCCGGGGGCTCGCACCACAACGCGAGTCCCTGAGATGCCGGGTGCGCACCCCGCCTCCGTATGCGCACCCGGCACCCCACCCTGACGCGTCACCCGAAAATCGCGCGGCCAGCCGCCGCGGCGGCACCCCCGTTCAGTGAGAGAAAGGCAGCACGGTCATGGCTTCGCCACCCGCCCTGGGTCGTCCTGCGGGCATCCTTGCCACCGTTGCGGGACTTGCCGCGAGGCTGCACGCCGGTCGGACTATTACCCTGCCCGGCACCCGGCGAGCCTGGATCAACGCGTTGACCGACGATGTGCAGCAGCTGCGGCGTGCCTGGACCATCCCCGGCCCGCGCCGGGGCTCGTCCCAGCAACACCCTGCGGCAATGAACGCCGGCCGCGCCCGACACCGCGCAATTTCCATGCCGGGCACCTCGCGGAACACGCTGGACCTACTGACGGATCCTCAAAAGCAGCCGGGCGGCGCAGCAGCTTGCGGCCGCCGCCCGGACCCGGCCGGGGTGGTGCGCCCGTCGCACCCCCGTCGACACCAGCGGCGCACCACCCCCTCAGCCGGGAACCGCGGCAAGCCTTCCGCCACGATGCTCCAGCGTCACGGCAGCACGGCCAGGAAACAGCGATGAGGCGACCGCGGATCATCTGGCCGCATCCAGCAGTCAGCATCGTCCTCGCCACGGCGCTGCTCGCCGCCAGCTACCTCCTGATCGTCAAAGCCGCCAATCCCGCGCCGGCAGTCCCGCAGGGCTGGCACCCGTGTTACGGCGACCCCGGCGGCACCAGCACACCGAGTGTCGCAACGTTGGACGCCGTCGACCGGCTGCAGAAGCTGGCGGACACGATCGCCACCACGTCCGCCGACGGCAAAGACCCCGAGGACTACCGGTATTCGACGGTGCACCGCCAGTTCTGGATCGTCGTGGACGGCATGGTCGAACCCTCCGAGGACACCCTGTGGCGGGCCGCCGACGGCAGCGGACGCACCGACGAGCGTCGGCTGCCGGCCCGCCCCGACCCGGACAGGTTCCCAGACGTTGCGGAACGGCAGCGTCTGTCCGCGGCGCCCGCCACCACGCAGACATACCCGCGGCCTGATGGCGGAGTCCTCGCAGCTGCGGTGGCCGAACCGGTGCCCACCAATCCCGCGGCCCTGGCCGACGCCATCTTCGACGCCCGCGAAACCTACTGCAACAACACCCTGCTGTTCGAAGCGTTCGTCCAGCTCAGCCAGCTGCACTACCTCAACCGGGCGGCGCGGGCCGCGGCGCTGCGCATGCTCGCCACCGTCCCCGGCATCGCCTACGACGGCATCGCCCGCGACCTGCTCGGCCGCACCGGCTGGTCGTTCACCCTCACCCAGCCCCTGACCCGCCGAACAATCATGCTCGACCCCCGCACCGGCCGGCTGCTCATCGCCACCACCAGCAGCTCCGTCACCGGAACCCAGCAGCTTTGCGACTACCTGCTGCTGCTGGCCACCGACCGCACCAGAACCCCTGGCCAGCCACCCGACCCCTAACAGCCGACCGCACCGCAGGGCCTATCCGCCCACTCGCCCAACGGTGCGGTCAGGGCAGCAGGCCACCTCTGGCCGCGCCGCCCGGGGCGGTGCGCTCTGCCGTTGCCGCAGCCAGTAGCGCACCGCCCCCACACCTGATCCACGCCGAAGCCGCCTTGCCGGACGAGGCGAACCCGAACCACGACGGCAGCCCACGCCGCCCTTAGCCACCCATCGGGAGACCGTCATGCCCGTACCAGCCCGAACATCCGCGCCCGGCCGCGCCTCAGCACCACGCAACCCCGGCGTTAAACGGCGGATGTCGCCACCGACCGTCGGCGAGGCCCGCGACCAGCTACGCCGACAGGTCGTCCAGCTCTACCACCCCGAACCCGGCGCCGGCCCGCCATTGTCACTGCGCAAGATCGCCGCGAAGCTCGACCGCTCCTACGGACTTGTCTGGGCCCTGCTCAACGAAGCCGGCGTGAAGCGCCGCACGTCGACCCACCACAAGCGCCGGGCCACCACCAACTCGTAGCCGCGTTCCCCTCGCCGCGCGGCGCGTGCTCCACCACCTACCGGCTCAGATCGCCGCCGCCATCCCCATCCCCTTCGAGAAAGGACCGTCATGGCATCACAACGCCGACCGTCCGCCGCCTCTCGTGCGGTACCCGCCGCCGAGCCTCCGATGCCCGCCGGCACCACGCCGCCGGTGGGCGACACGCCCGGCGAGCTCGCCGACGCCGTCGCCACCGCGCTGCGCCTGAGCGTCACGGCCGACCCCGGTGAAGCCGCCGCCGTGCTCGCACCCCACGTGACCGGCCTGACCCTCGACCAGGTGCTCGCCGACGCCATGCTGGCCGAGACGTGCCTGCTGTACGCCACCCTGGCCACCGGCGCCGAGCAACTGCGTGCCGCGCAGCTGGCCTACCACGCCCACCACGTCCGCTACCCGTGCGGACACCCGCGCCGGATCGCCGCCGCCGACGCCTACGGCACCGCCCTGCACCAGAACGGCCTGCTTCCTGAAGCGATTGTCGTGCGCCGCCGCGTGCTCGTCGGCTACCGCACCCACCAACCTCAGAATGCGCTGCCCGCCGCGGTCGGCCTGGCCGACAGCCTGCACGCCATCGGCCACTGCGCCGAAGCGATCGGCATCGTCGGCACCGCTTGGGATACCTGGCGCCGTCACCCCCACGCCGATCTCACCACCGGCACCACGATCCTCAACGCCCACGTGCGGATGCTGCTTGCCTGCCGCCAAGATCTGAGCTTGCTCGCCCTGCTGGCCCAGGCCCGCGACACCTGCGCCTGGAGCCACCGCGCCGCGACGCTCACCCGCGAGGAGACTGCCGCCGACACCGCCTACATTGACGCCCATCGCGCCACTGGCTGCACCCACGCTCCGCAAATACTGACCGGCCATGCCGAAGCCACTGCGACCGGGTCCCTGTTTCCACCGCTCCCGCAGCGTCAACCGCTTGCTGGCCGCACTCCGCCAGGTCAGCCCGCATCCGGTCGCGCCGGGCGATGCCGGCATCCGCTGGCTGGCTACCGGGTCAGCGACATCGCCGCCGCGTTCAGCCGCCTGCTCACCGCACCCGATGCCTCGATCCTGCTCGACCCCGATCGGCCTGCACGCCCTGACGACGATGCGGCACGGCAACGGCTGACCGAGGCGACCGCCGCCTGCCTGGCCCACCGCCGCGGCCTGCGCGCCGCCTTGTCCACCGCCCTCATCCTGCTGCCCGCCGTAGTCGTTCTCCTCGTCCTGCATCTCACCTGACCCCCACCACCAGCCCACGACATCGATAAGGAGAAGCGGTGCAGCCACCGTCCACCGTCTCGTCGACCAGCCCACCTGCGCAGGACACCCCGGCCGCCGATCAGCTGCGCAACGAGCACCAGCAACGCGAGAAGGAGATCGCTAGCCGCTACGCCGCGGGCGAGTCCATCCGGACCATCGCCGCCGGCATCGGCCGATCCTTCGGCTACGTCCACCGGGCGATCCAGCAGCAAGGCGTGTCGTTCCGCAAGCGCGGCGGCCGACACAAGCCGAACCCGGCGGCGGACGCCAGCACCGACCCGAAATCCGCCACCGCCGCGACCGCGCGATCGCAGCAACACCGCCACGCCACCACGGCGAACCCATCGGCGCGGGTCCGGATGACCAGCGCGGAGCGGGAGCAGGCCGCCAGCAAGGTCGCCCACATGTTCGTCGAGGAGAACAAGTCGGTCGAGCAGATCGCGAAAGTGACCGGCTTCAAACACGGTCTCGTCTACAGCCTCCTGAAACTCAAGACGGTCCAGCTGGGACCGCGGGGCGGGGGCAAGAAGCGCAACGCCTCCGCCGGTACTTCCTCGTCCGGGTCGCCGACCAGAGCGCCCCGATGATCGAATATTTCCAGGGCGCCGCCAGGCGGTCGGTCAACGCCGAGGACTACAGCAAGCCGCTCCGGGATCAGACGCGTCTTCGTCGACTGTCGGACTGGCCGCTCCAGCAGCGGGAGCGGTGACCGATGACCAAGGTCCGCGACCGTGCTCGCTGCTTCACGCCGTTGCCGCCCGGCGTGCCTGTCGATGATCATGTGTGGCTGCTCGACGAGGACTTCACGACCACCCACCCCGTGGTCCTGCTGTACTACCTGCCGCAGCAAGAGCAGTGGGTCCTCGACATGTGGGGTGACTCGCCGGCGCCGACAACCGGCAACCCCGCGTTGACCTCGCCGGACGACCTGCATGCTGCCCAGCAATGGGTTGCTCGGTTCTTGACCTGCAACAACAACTCCGGTGTCACCTTCGCCTCCGAGGTGAGCACGTGGACGATCACCGAGTGGCGGCTCGTTGCTGTGGGCGGCCGGGTCGGCTGGATACCGCTGTTCGACCTCACCGACACGGCCCAGCTGCCGTTCCCCGTCCGGAACCCGGCCACCGGCGCTCGCGCCGACCCGGTGACCGACAACCAGCTGCGGGTCTCCCGCAACCGGGGCGCGTCGCCGATACACCCCATCGGAACCGAGCTGCTGCGGGCCACCCCCGGTGACATCGACGAGATCACCCTGCTGCTCGCGCAGAGCCTGGTAGATCTCCCACACGCCAGGTGGCTCGTTCCCGACGACCGGACCCGGCTATGGGTGCTGGCCGACTACCTAGCCATCCACGTCGAGCATGCGATCACCAGCGGCTACGGCCACGTCGACATCATTCGCGAACACGACCCGGACCCGCTGGCCCGCGACCGGATCAAAGGCGTCACCGGCGCCGCCGTGTGGCTCTACCGCGACGACCACACCCCATCGATCCCCGACTACCGGGACCGGCGCCAACTGGCATGCCGGGAGGTCGCCGGCCGCTTCGAGCAGCTCGACGCCGCCCTCACCCGGCTCTCGCCGAGCACACCACACCACCTGCTGGCCGCGCTCGCCGTCGCCGGCCACCGCCGCCGCCGGCATCTGGGCAGCCTGCTGCTGCACGCGCACCTTGCCCAACTCGACGCCGGACACCGCGACGCTGCCGCCGTCATCACCTCACCGCCAGCCCGCGGCTTCCTGCGCCGCCACGGCTTCAGCCCCCTCCCTTCGGTACCGCTGACCACGAGGCGGCCGATCCCCGGCACCCGGATCGCGCCCTGCCATCGGCTCGCGACCAAGGCGAACAGCTGATGACCGATGTCCGCCTCTCCCGCAACCCGCGTGCCGCCCGGCCGGGATTGCGCTCACGGCGTGGGCTGGCCGGGGTGCTGGCCGCGCAGATCTGCACGCTGTCGGCCGCAAGGCTCCTGACCGTGGCAGTGCCCTGGCTACTGGTCACCGGCACCGGCGACCCGGACCGGGCCGCGTGGAGCATCGGGATAGTGGTCGCCTGCCAGACCGCACCGTACGCGCTCATGCAGTGGGCGGCGGGCCCCCTGATCGACCGGCTCGGTGGCCGCCGGATCAGCATCATCGGTGACCTGACCGGCGCAATCCTGCTGACCGTTCTGGCCCTCGCGCCGGCCGCCCCGGTGTGGCTGATTGCGGCCGTCATGTTCCTGGTCGGCACCGCCGACGGCCCGGCGCACTCGGGACGACGGCTGCTCGTGCCGGTCGCCGCGATCGCGGCCGGCCACAGCATCGAGCGAGGCGTGCAATACGCGGCCGTCGCCGGACGCGCCTCGATCGCGATCGGCGCCGCGACCGCCGGCTGGCTCCTGGCCGCCACCGGTGGCCTGACCACCCTGTGGACCGCGGCAGCCCTGCTCGCTGCCGCGACCGCTGTCACCGCACTCGTCTGCCCGGACGCACCCTGCGACCGCTCCCACCACACCTACCTCGTCCAGTTGCGGGCTGGTGCCGCCTTCCTGCGCCGCGAACGATCGCTGCGGGCCTTGAGCGCGATGCTGCTCGTGACAAACCTGCTTGACCAGGCACTTCTGGCTTTGCTACTTCCGCTCTGGGTACACACCAGCCGGCACGACCCCAGCCTCATCGGTCTGGCGCCCGGCGTCGCTGGAGCAGCCGCCGCCGGTTCCGCGCTCGCCGGTACGTGGCTCGGCGCCCGCATTCGACTGCCGCGACGCAGTGTGTATCTGGCCGGAGTCCTCATCAGCGGCCCGACCCGCATTGCCGTGCTCAGCCTGGACTGGCCCCCAGCCGCCGTGGTCGCTGTGTTTGCGATCGCCGGGATCGGCTCAGGGCTGTTCAACCCGATCGTAGAGACCGTCCAGATCGAGAAGATCCCCGAAGCGTTGCGCGGCCGGGTCCTGGCCATCATCAGCACGGCCGCCTGGATCGGCATCCCCGCCGGCGGCCTCGTCGGCGCCGCCCTGGTCGAAACCGTCGGACTGACCGCCACCACCGCCGTCTGCGCCGCCACCTACCTGGCGGCCGTGCTGTACCCCGCCTGGCGTGTCACCTGGCAACCCAGCCCCGGCGGGCCCAACGGAGCAACAGCATCGGCCCAACAACCGGCCGGCGCCGCACGCCGCAGCACCGGCCTCGCACCCACGTAACGGCCCCGCATTGCTCTTCTGTACCTGCCTGGCACTCTGGAGAACAGCGATGACTCGTCCCGCATCAGCCGCTGACAGCAGCGCGTATTCAGCGGCGGCTCCCGGAAAAGGCGGTGACCAACTGCGGTTGCTCGCCGCGATCCACGACGACCACACCCGCCGGCTGATCCGCACCGTCGGCTGCGCACCGGACGCCATTGTCCTGGACGCCGGTGCCGGAACTGGCTCGATATCGCTGTTCGTCGCCACTGAACTACTAGGCCCCCAGGCCGGCGGCCGTGTCGACGCCCTCGACGTCGACCCTCAGCACCTACCGCAGCACGAGCGCATCCGCGTCCGCGCCGAGAACATCGTCACCGCCGACCTCGGCGACGGCGTCTACGACCTGATCCACGCTCGGTTACTGCTGATGGACCTTCCTGAGCGCGACGACGTACTCGCTCGCATGGTCCGCGCCTTGCAGCCAGGCGGACGGCTGATCATCTCCGACTGGGACTGCCAAAACTCCCACCGCCTGCTTCAAACCGACAATCCGGCCGCCACGCGAGCATTCGCCGTGCACCAGCAGGCACTCGCCCGTCACGCCGTGGCCACGGGCAGGGCTCCCGGGTGGGCAGCGACGATCTCCTCCGCACTGCTCCGTCATCGGCTCCAGCTGATCACATCGGCAATCCATGTCCCAGGCTGGACCGGTTGCCATCCAGGCCTGCAGTGGTACCACCACGTCAGCCTTCAGCAACAGGAAATGCTGCTCACCACTGGTGTCAACCACCAGCAGCTAGACCTGCTACGTGGCGCCTTGGCAGACCCACGCACGGTCGGCTACTGCTACCCGCTCTACACCGCGGTCGGCGTCCAGGGGGCAGCGAGCTGACATGCGCCCATCCGCCACCGATGACCCAGACAGGCTGCTCGCCGCCGGCGACCGCATTCACGACCCGTCCCGGGCCCAGCGGCCTCGCCGAAGCGACCACCGAGTTCAGCCGGCGACTGGTCTTGGCCGACGAACGGCCCACGTCGTTCGCCAGCTACGTGCCGATCCGGTGTGACACCTCGCGAGCGCTCACATGCTGAAGCTGACGTCCCGATATCAGGCACAGACCCTCCCGCTCGGCGCCCTGGGCATCATCATGGCTGATCAGATCGATGAACGGGAGCGGCACCTGCAACGAATCGCCGAGCTCACCCGCGCCGCTTCGAACAACGGCGGCGGCTCTGCCTTGCTCGGATCGGAACCGACAGTGTGAACGCCGACGGCCCGCCCGCCCCGGACCGGGCGACAGACGAGATCACACAAAGCGTCGATGCTCAGGCCCCCGGCCTCGGCCGGGCCGATCTGGTGTTCGTGTTCGGATCCACCTTGCCGGATGCGGTGCTGCCCGCCGTCGACGTGCTCGACGCTGAGCTTGCGCCGATAGTTGTACTCACGGGCGGCCCGAACCGCCGGCTGCCGCACCACGTCGAGAGCGAAGAACATGCCCGATTGCTGCGGGCCCACGGCATCGCACCGGACCAGATGATCATCGAACGGCAGTCGCGCACTTCCGAGGAGAACGTCGCGTTCGCCCGCCCCCTCATCGAACAACGCCTCGGCGCGGTCCGCACCGCGATCGCTGTGGTCAAGTGGTGGCAACGGCGGCAACTGCACGTCCTCGCCGCCGGCATGCCTACCGTCGAGCGGATCTATGCCGTCACGTGGAACCCGCCCGCTCGTGCCGACGGCAGCCCCTACGACCGGACCACCTGGGCGGACAGCTCTGATCGCGAACGCATCGAGCGCGAACACGCCTACTTGCAAGACTTGCTCGGCCGCCGCGTGCTGCCCGCCCTGGTCACAGACGGCCACGGCTGGATACGAGCGGATCTCTAGAACCAGCGGCCCGCTCAGCGTCGTCGACCGTCCGATGACATGCCAATCACGAGAGCGGCAGATCGCGCCCGTGTGTAGGTCGGCCACCGGCCTGATGCGGCGCCACAGGCTGGCGTCGGCAGCAGGCTGAAGAGGCAGAGCTGGCCGCGACCGATATGTGAAGCACGACAACTGGCGACAACCGGAGACAACTTCCCGGACATAGGCATGAACCGGCAAGGTCATCCACGGGGGACGCCACCGCTGGTTGTCGGGGGACGGCCCGCTGGCGAGATGGGCGACCAGCGGTGGCACCCACCAGAACTCCTTGCCGAACCCCAGGCCGACACCTGGCATACCGGCGCGCCCGAAAACCCAGCCGTGTACAAGGCCAACCTTCTTGCCTGCCGCGAGACGTGTTGCCTGCCACCGACGAGAGGAACGGCATGCCAACCCACTACCGACGTCACAGTCGGCGACCGCGCCGCCGCGCAGCCGCCGCGGTAATCACGGGGCTCGTCACCGCCCTGCTGCTTCCCGGCCAGGTGGCCTTCGCCGCGGACACGCAGACGGCCACCATCACCGCTTCCCAGGCCTTCTATCAGGTCAGCGAGGGCGAGACGGCGGACGTCACGCTCGTCCTGAAGACCAGCGACAACAAAGCGCTCACTGCTGCGGCCACCGTGTCGTACCGCACGGGCGTAGGTACCGCTACCGCCGGCACCGACTACTTGACCACGAGCGGCACGGTCACCTTCAGCGCTGACACCGTGCCGGGTGCCCGCAAGACGATCCGGATCTCGGTACGCCACGACCGGACCGCCGAGGCCGCTGAGACGATCCCCGTCACACTGACCGCCGCCTCCACCGGGCTGGCCACCGGGGCGGCGCCGACGGTGGTGATCAACGCCAACGGCCTGCCGTACCTCGACAAGAAGCTGAGCACCAAGCAGCGGGTGGCTGACCTTCTGGCCCGGATGAACCTGGACGACAAGATCGGCCAGATGACCCAGGCCGAACGCGCCGCTGTCACCGACGACACCACCAAGATCGCCTCGTGGCGGCTCGGGTCGGTGCTCTCCGGAGGCGGATCCGTGCCGACCCCGAATACCCCCACCGCGTGGGTGAACATGGTCAACACGTTCCAGCAGGCGGCCCTGTCCACGCCGCTGCAGATCCCGATCATCTATGGCGTCGACGCCGTCCACGGCCACGGCAACGTGCTGGGCGCCACGATCTTCCCGCAGAACATCGGCCTGGGCGCGAGCCGCGACCCGAAACTGGTCGAGCAGGTCTACCACGCCACCGCCGCCGAGGTCCGTGCCACCGGTGTCCCGTGGGACTTCGCGCCCTGTGTGTGCGTGACCCGCGACGAACGCTGGGGCCGCTCCTACGAGTCCTTCGGCGAAGACCCGAACCTCTTGACTCGGATGACGACCGCGGTCACCGGCCTGCAGGGCCGCAAGGCCTCCCAGCTCGACGACCCGGACCGGGTCCTCGCGACGATCAAGCACTATGCCGGCGACGGCAACACCAGCTACGGCACCGGCGACAGCGGCTACGCCATCGACCGCGGTGTCACCACCGTCAGCCGCCGCGACTTTACCCGTACCATCCTCCCGCCGTACATCGCGGGTGTGCGTGCCGGTGCCGGCGCCGTGATGCCGTCGTTCTCCAGCATCGACTGGACCGATGACGGCGTCGGCAACCCGACCAATATGCACGCCCACAAGGAACTGCTCACCAGCATGCTGAAAGGCACGCTCGGCTTCGACGGCTTCGTGATCACCGACTGGGAAGGCATCCACCAGATCCCGGACCCGACCGCTACCGCCGACACGCTCCTGCCGACCGCCGCGCAGGTGCGCACCGCGGTCAACGCCGGCAGCGACATGTTCATGGAGCCGAACACCGCCGCCCGGTTCGAGACCGTGCTCAAGGGCGAGGTCAACGCCGGGCGGGTCAGCATGACCCGGATCAACGACGCCGTGTCCCGGATCCTGACCAGCAAGTTCCAGCTCGGCCTGTTCGACAAGCCGTTCGCTACCACCGACCGCGTCGACCAGGTCGGCAGCAGCCAGCACCGGGCCCTGGCCCGCGAGGCGGTCGCCAAGTCGCAGGTGCTGCTGAAGAACACCGACAACGTGCTGCCGCTGCGCTCGGACGCGAAGATCTACGTGGCCGGCCGCAACGCCGACAACATCGGCAACCAGGCCGGCGGCTGGACCCTCGACTGGCAGGGCCGCTCCGGCGCCACCATCCCCGGCACCTCGATCCTCGACGGCATCCGCCAGGACGCCCCGCACGCCCTGATCACCTACAGCGCCGACGCGTCCGCGCCCGTCGGCAAGAACGACATCGGCATCGTCGTGGTGGGGGAGACCCCGTACGCCGAAGGCTACGGCGACGTCGGCGGCCCGGCCTGGCCGTGGGGCACCGACGCGCAGAAGGAAACCAAGTCGCTTACCCTGCAGCCGGCCGACAAGGCGGCGATCGACAAGGTGTGCGACGCCGTCACCACATGTGTGGTCCTGGTCGTCTCCGGCCGTCCGCAGATCATCACCGGCCAGCTCGGCAAGATCGACGCCCTGGTCGCGTCCTGGCTGCCCGGCAGCGAGGGCGCCGGCGTCGCCGACACCCTGTTCGGTAGGCAAGCGTTCACCGGCACGTTGCCGGTGACCTGGCCGGCCACCACTGAGCAGGTACCCGTCAACGTCGGCGATCGCCACTACAAGCCGCTCTACCCGTACGGCTGGGGACTGTGAACCAACACAATCGCCAATCGCTGAGCATCCCACTCCTGCTGACGGTCGGCATCACACGGTGCCTCGGTAGACCCCCGCCGCGGAAGCCTGCTCTGCGGGGGACCCGGCTCCGCCCAAGCGCGCGTCAGTAGGGCCGCCGCCTGCCTGATACGCGATACGTCCATGGTGCTGCGGGCAGCCCAGGACAGATGCAGCCAGCTATTCCGCGGAGATGCGGGCGGGGCAGGGGCGTGAAGAAGACGCCCCACCGGCATCAACATACCCACCGCTTCGGGCCCTCATTGCACCCTGCGCCCCGCGGCCACTGGTCCGCGGCTTTCCCAGGAAGATCCTGATGACCACTACTCAGCCCGAGGCTGCCCATACCGCCTCGAATGACATCGGCCTACGACCGAACCGCCTCGCCATCAGCATCATGTTCGCTATCGCCGGCCTCACCATCGGCACGTGGACGGCCCGCATCCCGGCCGTCCAGCGCCACCTCGACCTGTCTGACAGTCAACTCAGCATCGCGCTGCTCGCTTTGGCCGCCGGTGGTTTGATCGGCATGCGCATCGCGGGCCGGCTCTGCGACGGCCACGGCACCCGCCGGATAATGGCCGCAACCGCAGTGACCGTCGGCCCGATGCTGGCGGTCACCGCATACACCCCGGGCCTGATCGCCTTGGCCGTCGCGCTGCTGGTGCTCGGCATGCTGCACGGCACCCTCAACGTCAGCATGAACGCGGCCGCCGTGGTCTGCCAGAACGCCTACCGGCGGCCGATCATGACCAGCTTCCACGCCCTTTTCAGCGTCGGAGGCGTCACCGGCGCAGCCATCGCCGGACTCTGCGCACACGCTGACCTCACTTACCGCCAGACCTTCGCTCTCATCGGCGCCGCCCTCACCGTCATCGGGGCAGCCGCTATCCGCTACCTGCCACTGGCGCCGTCATCCAAACCGGCCGCGCAGGAATTGGGCCCCACGGCCGGGCAGCCACCGCCTCAGCATCGCCGCAAGATGATCCTGCTCGGACTGCTCGCCTTCTGCGCCCTGATCAGTGAAGGTGCAGCAGCCGACTGGAGCAGTGTCTACCTCGACCGGCTCGGCGCCTCACCGGCGTACGCGGCCGCCGCGTACGCCGCCTTCGCCGGCTGCATGACTCTCGGCCGACTGGCCGGCGACCGGATCACCGCCGCCGTAGCACCGGTCCTCCTGCTGCGCTGCTGCGCCCTGGTGGCCGCAGCAGGCGTGACCACCGGCATCCTGGTCGCCACTCCCGCCGTAGCGATCTTCGGTTTCGCCTGCCTCGGTACCGGGCTGGCATGCGTCATCCCGCTGCTCTACTCCGCCGCCGGCAACCTCGACCCCACCCGGCCCGGTGCCGCCCTCTCCCGAGTCGCAGCACTCGGCTATCTCGGCTACGTCACCGGCCCCGTCCTCGTCGGCGCCGCCGCCGCACCACTCGGGCTCGGCAACGCTCTGCTCATCCTGCCCGCCCTGGCCGCGCTGCTGGCCAGCGCGGCTCAGGTCGTTCGCCCACCCGCCCCGAAGCCATCCAGATCGCGCACTCGGGACTGTAAAAAGAACGGCTCTGGTGCAGAAAGGGTGGTCGACCTATGCGAGCAGGATCCGCTGGCGTAGGAGCGCGAAGCCGGCGCGGCCGTACATCTGCCGTTTCAGGTACTTGACCCTGGTGTTTGCGCCTTCGATCGGGCCGTTGCTGTAGGGCAAGGTCAAGCCTGCCACGACGACGGGCAGGTCTCGGCGCAGTCCTTGGGTGAACCCGTGCAGGGCGGGAAGGTCGTCGGCGTCGACGAAGGTCATCCAGGCGTCGAAGTCTTTACCGCGGCGGTCGGTGAGTAGGTCGGCGAACTGTTGCATGCGCTCGGCGAGGACGCTCAGATGCGCGCTGGACGCGAGGAGATCTGCTGACTGTTTCCGGTGGTGGGCGGGTAGGTCAGCGGGTTTGGTCATCAGCCACCAGGCCAGCCGACGCGGCGAGGGCGGTTGGCGCAGCGCGTCCGCGCGGCCCTGGTTGAGGTGGCGGACTAGCAGATTCGCGCTGCCGGTGTAGCCGAGTTCGCGGAGCTCAGCGAGCAGCCGGGTGACCGCTACGCCGGGTTCTTCGGCGCGGCGGCGGCGTAGGTGATCCCGGCACGGATCGACCAGCGTCTCGCGGTAGCGTGGCGGGCGTTCCAAATCCTCGGCTGACGCCGCGCGGGCGTACCGCTTCACGGTGTTCAGCGCCCAACCCACACCTGACGACTTTGCCGGGGCCCTGGAAAGCTGGCCGACCGGCCCGTGCGGGAGAGTCGCGAAACGCGCGACGAATCCGCTAGCATCGATTTCCCAGAGTTGCGGCATGACTACGTCACGTCACATGGGCGTCGTCGCTGTCGTGCCAAGTAGGGAGTGTCATCCGGGTGACCGATGCAACGAAGCAGGAGCCAATCCGTCCTGACCCTGCTTCGACCCGCTGTCCGGCGGCTCATCCGCTCTTCGCGAGTCATTGCGGAGAGTTACCACCGAATGTTGGCCAGAGCTCTATGACCGGCTATCGGTCGGTCAGGGCAGGCTAGCCGCTGGCGGCCACAGCAGTCCACGATGGGTGATGACCGGGAGGGGAATCGGATGCGTAAGTGGCTGGTAGCGGTCGTCGCCGGCGTGCTGGTAGCTGGCCTGGGCGTGTTTCTGGCGATCCAGAATTTGGATAGGGCGGACAAGTGGGCCAGCGTCGTCGGCTTGTTTGTCGGCCTGGCCGGTGTGGCCCTCACCGTGGTCGGTGGGGCAGGTGCCCGCAGGCGCGCTGGTGGGCAGTCGGTCACCGATTCGACAATCGGTGGCGGTGTAGCGCAGGTTCGTGGGGTGCACGGCAGTGTGCGGATTGGTCCGGGTACTTCACAGGGCGCATTGTCGTCACCGGCGACCTCGTCACCACCATCCGCACCGTCGCCGTCGGCAGACGGCGGTGTGGACGGACAGTCGGTGACGCGGTCATCGACGACGGGTCCGGTACGGCAGGTCGACGATGTTGGCGGCGACGTCGAGTTTGACCGGTGACGCGCTGGTGGGGGGCCCGCCCCGGGGCAGGGCAGACGGTCACCGGCAGTGTGGTCTTCGGTCACAACATCCAGATCAGCGGTGTCGGCGGGGATGTGACAATCAGCCTGGACCGGCCGCCGTACCGGGTTGTTGCTGCCAACGGCGCACCGGTGGCTCTAAGTGGTCCGAGCCGTAAGTCCTTCGGGGGTTATGCGGCCAGGGCGAGTGCGGCAGGCTGGTGATCGCAGCCGGCGGGTTGCTGGAGGTTCTG
>NZ_JBIRWQ010000051.1:0-34250 GCF_044388125.1 Actinoplanes sp. NPDC020271 | reverse complement strand
AACTGCTCGGGATACTTCGAGGGACGAGGCACCGGGACATCCTTCCCCAGACTGCTGTCTGGTTTCGAGATGTCCGGTCCCGAGGGGGAACCTCACACCCGGTATTCGCCGGGTGAGCCTCTTCGTTGCCGCTCAAGCGGTTAGTCAGGGTTGTTGTGTTCAGGCATGACGAGCACGATCCTTCCGGCCCGGATGTGACTGAGCACGATAGGGAGCCTGAAGTCACGAGGTTGCATGATCACGGTCAGCGTTTCCGAGTCATCGGCTGCGTCGACGTTCCCGCCTTCCGGTTCTTCCCTTCGGCCGGGACTGTTTGCCGTGACGGCATCGCCTTCTTCGGCGTTGGCGTTAGCCGTCGTACATCGGTCCGCCACGGTACGGCGCTGCCGTGGCGTTGCTGGTTCCTCCGGTATGGGTGGAGTCGAGCGTGACGGGTCGTCAGCCATAGGCGGTCAAGGCCAATGATCTGGGACGTTGCGTGGTGGTGGCGCTGTTCATCTCGTACCTCCTTGGTTGGTGGAGCTAGTGAAATGGCCCGCAGAGCGGGAAGCTCTGCGGGCCATTGGTGGGATCGCGTGGTGTTGCATGAGAAAGCCCCGCCGGAGACGGGGGACCTCCGGCGGGGCTTTCGTTTGTGGGATTCGCTGCTTCGTCGTGCCGGCTAGCCCGACATGACGGAGCGTTGTTGGGTGACCGTGACGTTGGCCGTGGTGGCAGTCGTGATGGCGGGCTCGGTTCCCGTGAACCCGCCGCCGCTCCACGAGATGGCCCATGTCGCGACCGCGCGGACGGTGTAGCCGCCTCCGCCCGATGGGACAGTGTAGGTGTGGCCGCAATCCGGTGACTCGGCGTCCATGCCGGCCGACGGAGTCCACGGCGTGCCGGGGCCTTCGCACACTCTGGCGGCGGTGCCGTCTCCAGCGTCCCAGGTGATTTTCTCGGGAACGGCCTTGGCCGTGATGGTCAGCCCGCCTGCGGAGGCGGAGGCCGTCTGGGTCTGCCACGAGCCGGGTTGCACCCACCACCAGACCGGCACCCAGACAACCTGGGTGGCGGTGAACTTGGGGTTGGAGGCGATGACGGGAGTGGGGATCTCCAGGCTGTCCACGGCGCGCTGGGTGAGAACGGCGAGCGCGGCTGGTGGTTGGTCGAGGATGACGGTGCTGACGCTAAGCGTCTCGTCCGTTGCGGGATCGATGCATGTCCTGATCCACTCGTTGGTGGGCAGAAAGCCGCCGGAGTCCTTGCCGTAGTAACAGCCGTCGCTGCCGAGCCAGCCGAACGCGTTGTTGCATTCCACGGTCTGACCGCCGATGGTGCACGAGACGCTGCCACCATCGCCTCCGTGACTGCCTTTGCCGCCGCCGGTGTAGCCGACCTCGACCGTGCAACGGGGGTTGCCCGGCGATGTGGAACAGTCGACGCCGCCCCATCCGTCATCGGCTCGGCTCACGCCGGGCATCGCGACCATCAGGACGACGACGGCGACCAGCGGGAGGAGAAGACGTCTCATGGTTTGCATGACCCCACCTCTCGTACGGCGAGTTGGGTTACCTTCCAGGCGCCGTTGGCGAGCTTGAGGTCAGCGAGCGCGAGCCGGAATCCGCCCTTCTCTGACGACACTGGATCGCCGTTTGACTTGTAGAGGGCGGTGCCGCGTGTATCCATGCAGTCTTCTACGACTGCCGCGGTGGGGGCTTTGGCAGGGCTCACCGAGGTCACCTTGGCGTGGTTGATGGTGTCGCCTCGTGAGACAACGCCTTCTTTTTTGCGCTTGGCCAGTGCGGTGGTGAACAGGTCGAGCGCCGCGCCGGTGGTGTACTTGCGCAAGTCCGGGTCGTCGGGATCGCTAGTCCGGCCGGCCTTCTCGAAGGCGTCCTGCATACCGGTGTAGGCCGCGAGTGCCTGCTCTCTTGCCTCGTCGGGCGTCAACGGCGCCGCGGACGACGGTGGTGGTGGTGACGGGCTCGACGTGCCAGCCGCTGGCGCAGACGAGCCGGAGGTCGGTAGCTCGACCGGCGGTGAGCTGCCTTTGCCGCAGGCCGCGAGCAGTGCTGTCAGCGTCAAGGCCACGGCCAGCCTAGACCGTGTAGGTGCGCGACTCATGTCTGTCCTCCATCGCGAGAGGCCCCGAGCGATCATTCGTACTCGGGTTCCGGCGGGAGCGCTACCGACAGTTGTGCACGTACATGCTGTCTGTGGTCTTACGCGGCGCGCTCGTTCTGCTGCTGGTCATGCGCTGGGCATCTGCCGTCGCACTGATCGGCAGGCAGGTGCAAGTGTGTGTAGGCGTCGACGATGGCCTCGTAGGTGGCCAGCTGCTTCCGACCGCTTTCGCTGAGGCTGTACGTCTTGATGAGGCGGTTGCCTGATCGCTTGCTGTCGACCCGGACCAGGTTCGAGCGGGTGAGGCGGTGGAGGCTGCGCGTCAGAGCGTTGTCGTCGACGTGCTCACCGACGTGCGCTTCCAACTGTGAGTGCAACGCCCGGAACCTGAACGGCTTTTCGGCCAACACCGCCAAGATGGGAGGATCCCAGCGGGTGCGAAACAAGTCCGCAATCCGGATTAGCTGCTCGATGTCAATCTTTAATCCCCCGAATCCTGCAACTTGCACGAGCTAACACCGTGCCACCGGATGATCGTCGGTGGCAAATGTGTTTTACCTCGGTGACTCAACAGTCGACCGCTTCGGCCTCAATGGACAGTCGCGCTCATACTGACGACCGAGGTCAAGTCTAGATATGTCCTGACCTGTGGGTTCCCTGTGGCGAGGTGAGCCCGCACACGGACCCGGTGAACGTACATCGTGTACGTAGAGGGCCTACGTACGCAGTTGTCCGTGGCGATGCCTTGTGGATCTCCGGTAAGACGGAGATTCGCGTTTTCGCTACGGGGGTGATGAACCATGACCGTGGTCGCAGAGTCGCGCCGGATAGCGCCGGCCCGGCCGAGTCCTAATCCGACGGTGCAGCCGAAGCGGCGCTGGTCCTTGCTGATCGGTGGGCTTCTCTCGGTCCTGCTGTGCGCGGGCATCTTCGCGATGGTCCAACTCAGCGGCGATGCCCGGGTGCAGGTACTGGTGATTTCCCGCGCTGTGGCCGCTGGGCAACCGCTGACCGCCGAGGATCTGAAGGCGGTGCGTGTCGTTCCCGACCCCGGCGTCCCGCTGGTCAAGGCCGCGCAGGCGGACCAGGTGATCGGTCGAAGCCCGGCCGTGCCGCTGGCGCCCGGAACGCTGCTGGCGGAGTCGCAGCTCGGCCCGGCTGCCTGGCCCGCCGCTGGTCAGGCTGTTGTCGCTGCGGTGTTCAAGCCGGGAGGTGTTCCGTCGGGCCTGGCACCCGGCAGCCACACGCTGGTGGTGACCGTCGCCAAGAGCGACGTCACCGGCGCGTCCAAGTCGGGCTCGGTTGCGACGCCCGTCGCTGCGACGGTCGTCGACATCGCGGACGGCGCAGACGGCACAGGCACGACCATCGTCTCCTTGCTGCTGTCGCGCGACGACGCGGCGAAACTGGCCGGGGCTGGCTCGGATCTGTCCCTCGTCTTGGTGGCAGGCTGACATGCTGGTCGTCGTCACGTCCGTGAAGTCCGGCGGGGCCACCACCTTCGCCGCCGCACTGGCGGCGGTGTGGCCGGACGAGGCTGCTCTGTTGATCGAGGCGGATCCGGCCGGCGGTGACCTCGGCGGCTGGCATGGCCTGCCCGACAATCCCGGCTTGGCTTCGCTGGCCAACGCGTGCCGCAGTGGCCATCCCGACCTCGCCGAGCACACCGCTCGGCTGCCTTTCGGTGTTGACGCGGTTCTTGCCGCCGCCGGACGGCCGCAGGCGAGCGCAGCGATTGGGCTGCTGGCTGACGCGGAGCCCGCCCGCTGGGCGAAGGAGCGCCCGACCGTTGTCGACATCGGCCGTCTGGAGCCGGGCTCTCCGGCGCTGCCGCTGCTGGAGCTGGCGGATGTGGTCCTCGTCGTGGCCGGCGGTGATGCTCTGTCGCTGCTGCGCCTGTCGCTGGCCGAGATCCCCAGCGGCCGGGCACGGCTGGTCACGGTCGGCCGCGTCGATTATTCGATGAATGACCTTGCCAATCTCGTTGGCGTGCCGTTGATCGCGCAGATGCCGTGGGATCGGCACAGCGCCGAGATCATCGCGGGTAAGCGCCGGATCGGCCGGGCGTGGAACCGCCTCGGCTTGCCCGCGACCGCCCGAGCGTTGGCCGCGTCCCTTGTCCGCCAGGGCACATTCCCCGTGAGGTGAGCACCCGATGACCATTCCATTGACCACCGCGTTGCCGGAATCCGATCTCGTCGCGGAGCTTCGCGCCCAGGTGACCCAGGCAATGGGGGCGCACGCCGGAGGCGGCCTGCTGCCCGCGACCGAACGACGCGTACTTGCCGAGCGGTACACCGCCGAAGCTCTGGACGCCCTGGCCCGGCAATCGCTCGACGAGGGACGCGCGCCGTTGTCGGCGGAGGCCGAAGCCCGCGTCGCTCGCGCGGTCATCGACCACCTCGTCGGCGCGGGCGGCCTGCAACACCTGCTGAGCAACCCCGAAATCGAGAACATCCACGCCAACGGCGCCGACGAGGTCTTCATCCGCTACGTCGGCGGCAAGTCCGAGGTCGGGCCACCGATCGCCGAGTCCGACGAGGCCATGATCGAGATGATCCGGGCGCTGGCCGCCGAGGCCGCGCTCGGTGCCGACCTGTCCGGTCAGGGCGAGGAGCGCACCTTCGACCGCGCCAACCCGGTACTGGACATGCGGCTACGCGACGGAGAACGGCTGTGCGCGACGATGTCGGTGTCGAGCCGACCCGCGCTGGCGATCCGCCGCCCCACGATGTTCAACGCCGACCTCGACGATCTGATGGCCAAGGGCATGCTGGACGAGCCGTTGTGCCGCATCATCCAGGCCGCGATGCGCGCCAAGCTCAACATGGTGTTCGCAGGCGGCACCAACACCGGCAAGACCACCTTCGCCCGAGCAGCCGCCCGCGCGATCCCGCCGCACGAACGTCTGGTCACCATCGAGGATCAGTACGAGCTCGAACTGAAGGATCCGGTCGCGCATCCCAACGTCGTGATGTTCCAGGCGCGGCGGCCGAACCTGGAAGGCGTCGGCGCGGTCCCGATGACGGCACTGGTGCACACCGCGCTGCGCCTCGACCCGGATCGGGTGATCGTCGGCGAAACCCGCGGCGACGAAGTGATCGATCTACTCAAGGCTATGAGCCAGGGCAACGACGGCAGCTTCGCCACCATCCACGCGTCCAGCAGCGTGCAGGTGTTCACCCGCATGAAGCTGTACGCCAAGCAGTCACCGGAGAAGCTGGACTTCGACGCGTCCGCGATGCTGATCGCCGAGGCGCTGGATCTGGTCGTGCACCTGGACTGGACTCCGCAGAAGACCCGCGTGGTGTCCAGTGTCCGGGAGGTCGTCGGCTTCGACGGCGGCGACGTCATCTCCAACGAGGTGTGGCGGCCCGGCCACGAACGACGCGCGGTGCCCAACACGCCCTTGCGCACCGAGACTCTGGAACGCCTGGAAGCTGCCGGGCTCGACCCGCACATCATCGACCGGGTCGGGTGGTGAATCATGACCGCACTCGCCGCCCTGCTCGGGGCAGGCGTCGGCCTGGGGTTCCTGGCGGTCTTCGCCGGTCTGCGCCCGTCAGCGGCCAGCGGACCGCACCGCGCCTCCGGGATCCGGTTCACCCGTGAGCACGTCATCCGGCTCGCCGTCGCGGTGGCCGTGGCCGCGCTGGCGGGGCTGCTGACCCGCTGGCCGGTCGGCGCGATCCTGGCCGGGATCGGCGCGTACGCGCTGCCGATCGCTTTGGGCACGAACAAGAAGGCCACCCGTGCCCTCGCCCGCACCGAGGCCGTCGCCGTGTGGACCGAAATGCTGCGCGACAACCTGTCCGGCGCGTCCGGACTCGAACAGTCGATCCTCGTCACCGCCCCGTACGCGCCGGCCGCCATCAAGGACGAGATCGACGACCTCGCCGCCGCCGTGCGACTCGGTCACCGGCTTCCGGTCGCCCTGGCCGAGCTGCGAGCCCGGCTCGATGACCGGACCGGTCGTCTGGTGGTGCGGGCACTGGTCCAAGCCTCCACCCGCCAGTCCCGGCAGCTCGCGGACCTGCTGACCGAGCTGGCCAGCCGGGCGCGCGCCCGCGCCACCCTGCGCCTGAAGATCGCACCCGGGCACGCGAAGATCCGCACCAACGCGCGGGTCATCACGGCTTTCACGATCGTTATGGCGGTCGGGCTGATCGTGTTCAACCCGTCGTTCCTCGCCCCGTATCGCAGCATCGCCGGTCAGCTCACACTGTTGGTCGTCGGTGCCATCTTCGCGGTCGGGTTCCTGGGCATTGCCCGCCTGGCCCGGATCGGCACGGTCGAGGGAGCCCGGACATGATTACCGCGACCATGCTGGGCGCGGGCACCGGACTCGGTCTAGCAATGCTCGTCGCCTTCGCCTTCCCTGCCCGGCCTACGCTGGCGCAGGCGTTCGCCGCCCTGCATCCCCGCACTACCGGCATGACGATCTACGCGCGCCCGTTCATCCCGTCGGAGAACTCGGGGCAATTGGCGGTGCTCGGCCGCCCATTCGCTCCGCTGCTGGAGCGGCTCGGCCTGCCCCGCGCGAAGGTCCGTGCCGACTTGGGAATCTGCGGCCGCGACCCCCGCCGGCATCTGGCCGAGCAAGCCGCGATGGCCTTGCTGGGCTTCCTGCTGCCACCGGCGTTCGTCGCCGTGGTCGCCCTCGGTGGCACGTCGATCGGCTGGCAACTGCCGGTGTGGGCGTCGCTGATCCTGGGCGCGCTCGGCGCGTTCGTGCCGGATCTGGCCGTGGCGTCCGAGGCGGTCAAACGCCGCGCCGAGCTACGCGAAGCCATCTCGGAGATGCTGGACCTGGTCGTGATCTCGCTGGCCGGTGGAGCGGGCGTGGACCAGGCGCTGCGCGACGCCACCACTGAATCCGAGGGCTGGGCGCAAACCGCCCTGCGGCAGGCCGTGGAAGCTGCCCACCTGCGCCGGGTTCCGCCGTGGCAGACCCTCGGGGCGCTCGGCGAAACTGCCGGGCTGACCGCGCTGGCCGAGCTGTCGGCCGCGCTGGCGATGGCAGGCAGTGAGGGCGCCCGGATCAAGTCGACGCTGTCCGCCCGCTCGTCCGCGCTGATGACCCACCAACTCGCCGAGGCCGAAGCCGCCGCCGCGTCCGCGACCGAACGGATGGTGCTGCCGCTGGTCTGCCTGCTCGGCGGGTTCCTCATCTTCCTGATCTTCCCCGCCTTCGCCACGATCCTCGGGGCGTTCTGAAAGCTCCGGTCCGGAACTCACCGGATTGGTCAACCCGACACGGGAGGTATTCGACATGTTGGACTACCTGGCTGCGTACGCCGCAGCCTACACACAGCAGTTCCGGGAAAGCTCGCAGCGGCACCGCCGCGACGGCGGCTACAGCACGGAGATGATCGCCGTTACCGCGTTCATCGTCGCGCTGGCACTGGCGGCCTTGGCGATCCTCGGGCCGAAGGTGATGGCGAAGATCGAAGGCGTCTCGTTGTGAGTCCTGCGCCGCGGCGCCGGCGCGATCGAGGGGCGGCCAGCGTCGAGCTGGTGCTGGCCACCCCTCTGCTCGGTTTGCTGCTGATGGCAGGCGTCCAGTTCGCCGTCTGGCAGCACGCCAGCCACATGGCGCAGGCCGCCGCCAACGAGGGCGTGCAGATCGCGAGGGCCTACGGCAGCAGCGCCGCCGCCGGACGTTCCGACACCGAAGCGCTGCTGGCCGACCTGTCCGGCGGGGCGCTGTCCGGCACCTCGGTCAGCGCCAGCCGAACCGCCACCACCGCCACGATCACCATCACGGGCCACGCCGAGGCGGTCATCCCGGGCCTGTCGCTCCCGATCAAAGTCACGGTCACCGCACCCGTCGAACGGATCCCGCCAGTCACCTCAAACGCTACGTAAGGACCACCATGGACCCGACCATCGAAGACCCTGACGCGCAGTTCGCCGCCTTCGTCGCGGACCTTCGTGCCCACATCGACGATCCGGTCAAGGGTACTGAGAATCGCGAGCTGTTGTCCGAGGACCCTGAGCGGCTGCGCGCCCTGTGGGACTTGGCGAGGGCAGCGGCATCAGGTCCGCCGGGGCCGGTGCCGTTTGCGGTCGTGGGCTACACCGTGGTCCTGGTCGTGGTGGCGTTGGCGGTCTTCGCGGCGATCTCCACGAAGGTGGGGCTCCTGCTGTGAGCACCCTCTTGCGAATCGGGCCGCTACCCGATCAGAGGCGCAGGCGCCGCGTGGTCTACGGGGCGCTTCGCCGCCGGTTCCCGGCCGGCGATCGTGGCTCGATCACGAGCGAACTGGCCGTGTTCGTCGTGCCGTTCCTCATCCTCATGGCGCTGTTCATCGTATTCTGCGGCCGAGCCGCCTCCGTGTCGATCGACGCGCACGCCGTAGCCGCGGCAGCCGCTCGTGCCGCCGCCGACGCCCCGACGGCGGGAGCGGCCCGCACCGCCGCGAGCCGTGCGGCGAGCGCGATGGCCTCCGGCAGCAAGTTCACCTGTACCGCGACCACCGATACCGGCCAGTTCAGAAGGGGCGGCTCGGTCACCGTCCGCGCCTCGTGCGTCCTACCGCTGGCAGCCCTGGGAATCCCCAGTTTGGGCGGGACCAAGACGGCCCACGCCAGCGCGACCGAACCCATCGACATCTACCGGGCGGGACCATGAACTCCACATCAGCACCCCTCACCCGCCAACGTGGCCACGCCGCCGACCGGGGCACGGTCACCGCGTTCACGATCGTGTGGCTGGCCGCCGCGCTGGTGCTCGCTGGGCTCGTCCTGGATGCCGGACTCGCCGTGTCGACGAAGGTCAACGCCCGAGCGGTGGCCAACGCCGCCGCCCGCGCCGGAGCACGCGAGCTCGACCTGGCCGCCCTGCGGATCAACGGCGTCATCCGCATCGATCAAGGCAAGGCCCGCAGCTCCGCCGCGAGCTGGATTGCCCGCGCCGGGCTACGGGGCACGGTCACTGTCACCGCGAACACCGTGACGGTCAGCGTGACCACCTCCCAGCCCACCCAGCTACTCGACCTGATCGGCATCCGCAGCATCCCGGTCCACGCCACGGCGACCGCCGAAGCGATCACTCCCTGACGAGGAGAAACACGATGCTGTCCTGGCTCGGCCGTGCGGCCATTCGCATCAGCGCAGGCAGCCTCCTGACCGCGATCGTGGCCGGGATCCCCGCCTGGCTCGTGATCGCCGTGGGCTGGCCCCTGCCAGCCAGCATGCCCGACCGCACCAGCCTCAGCACCTTCCTGACCGGCGGAGTCACCGACCGCATGGTGGTCAACCTGCTGGCCATCGCGATCTGGCTCGTCTGGGCACTGTTCACCCAAGCCGTAGTCGCCGAGCTACGCGCCACCATCCGCGGCGTCAAAGACCTGCACCTGCGGGCACACCGCAACCCGCTGCGCAGCACGGCATCGATCCTGGTCAGCTCCATGCTGCTCGGCACCGTCCTGACCGCGACGGCTGCCACCGCCAGTCCGCACGCCGCCGCCGGAGCTGCCGTCACCACATCGCCGCGCACCCTGCCCGCCGTTGCCCTGGCCACGGTCAACGAAGGCCCGGCCACCATCCTGGTCGGCGATGAAACCTACGTATATGTCGTCAAACGCGCCGACAGCCTGTCCAAGATCTCCGCCGCCTGGCTCGGCAACGCCGACCGGTGGCCGGAGATCTGCCAGCTGAACAAGCACCGCCACTTCGCCACGGTCGGCGGCACACTGCGCGACTGCAATCTGATCTTCCCTGGCTGGGATCTGCGCCTGCCCGCTGACGCCAAGCCGCCCGCGTCCGCGAAGACCGGCACCCACCACCCAGCGAACCCGCCCGCGACTTCTCCGACCGCGTCCGCCAGCCCGCCATCAACCGCGCCCGCATCAGCGGCACCAAGCCGCCCACCCACCACGACGACCGTAACCCCGCCGAGTTCGCCCGCGACCGTGCCCAGCAGCGCCGCCCCCTCGTCGGCCGCCGCGCCGAGCCGGTCCGCGACGGCCCCGGTGCCTGCCGCGTCGCCCACGGCGTCCGGCTCTCCTGCCTCACCGGCCTCGGCGTCCGGCTCGGCATCCTCCGGCCCGGCATCGTCGTCCCCGGACACGCCGGGTCCGGTCGCGTCCAGCGAGGAGCACGGCGTGCAACTCTCCCCGTTGAGTTGGGTGTCGTGGACCCTGGCCGCCGCGATCAGCGCCGCCGCGCTCCTGGTCTGGCGGCAGCGCCGCCGCCGCTACACCGGTGAACCCGACGACGCCCCACCGACCGAGCTTCCCCCGCCGGTGGTCACGCTGCGCCGCGCGGTCAACCGCAACCCCGAGCTGGCGAACCCGGACAACGGCGACACCGAGCCGCCGGGGCTGCCGGAACTCGCGCCGCTGCCGCCCGGCGGAACTGGTCTGGTCGGTGACGGCGCGACCGCCGCCGCCCGCGCCGCGCTCGTCGCCGTCCTCGCCTCCGGCGGCCCGCACCACCCCGATGCCCGCGCGGAGGTCATCATCGACGCCGCCACCCTGGCCACCCTGCTCGGCCCAGACGTCGTGACGCTCGGTCCATGGCCGCGCCTGCAACTGACCGACAACATCGACGACGCCCTCACCGCCGCCGAGGCCCGGTTGTTACACCGCAGCCGCATCCTGGACGAGCACACCCTCACCGACCTCGGCCAACTACGCCAGACAGCGCCGGACGAGGAAGCGCTGCCGCCGGTCATGCTCATCACCGAGACTCCGCCCGCCGGCGCCCGCATGCGCGCGAAGGTTGCCCTCGCCCTGGGTGAGAGCCTGCACGTGTCCGCCCTGCTGCTCGGCGAATGGGCGCACGGCGCGACCATCAAGGTGGCCGCCGACGGGCACACCACGCTCGTCGCCGGTCACGCCAGCGAACCGGTACCAGCCCGGCTGCCCGTCCTCGAGCCGGACGCGGCGATCCAGGTACTGACCACGCTGCGCGAAGCCCAGACCGGAGAACCGCCCGCCATCACCACACCGTCGATCCCGGTCACCGTGGTACCGCTTCACGCCAGCCGCACCGAGAACACCCCGACCGACACCACCCCTCCCACCGTCGCCGCCTCCGGCCCGGCCGCCCGAGAACCGGCCCCCGCGCCGCCCGCCGAGATCGACGGCCGGGCGCGGCTGCGGGTTCTCGGCCGACCTCGCATCGAAGACATCACCGCGGAAGGCCGGCCACTACGAGCCAAAGCGCTCGAACTGGCCGTGTACCTCGCGGTGCACCCCGACGGCGCCGCCACCCGCGAAATCGGCGAATACCTCGAACCCGACGCCCGGGTCAACCAGGCCGACCAGCGCGTCCACACCAACGCCTCCAACCTGCGGCATGTACTCGGCCGCGCCGGCAGCGCCGAGGCCAAGAACGCGTACGTCATCAAGTCGGCCGGACGCTACCGGCTCGATGCGGCAACCGTGGACGTCGACGTCTGGACGCTGCGGGACCTGATGCGCAAAGCCACCATCGCCACCGCACCGCACCGCCGGGAACTGCTGACCGCCGCCTGCGACCTGTGCAGCGCCCCGCTGGCGGAGGGCCAGGACTACGAGTGGATCCAGCCGCACCGCGAAACGGTGCGCCGCTGGGGCACCGAAGCCCATCTGATGCTGGCCGACGACCTGCTCGACAGCGACCCGCAGGCCGCCTCCGATCTGCTCGACAAGGCGATCGGGATGGACCGCTACAACGAGGCCCTCTACGTCAAGGCGATGCACGCTCGCCACGCTCTCGGCGACGCCGACGGGATCCGGACCCTACTGCGCGCCCTCACCAAGGCGCTGGCCGACCTGGACGCCGAGCCCCGCGAAGACACCCTCGAACTGGCCAACACGCTACGCACCAGCCTGGACAGCAAATGACGACCACGATCACCACCACCCCGCGCCGGGCACGCCTGCTGTTCGCGCTCGCGATCACCCCGCTGCTGCGCTGGGCCGTCGCCGCGCACAGCGTGCCCGACGACCAGCCCTGGCGCACCACGTGCTCGTGCGGGCAACCCCTGTGGGCCGCCACCACCGCACCCACCGGCCGATGCACCGGGTGCGGGCAACGCATCGGCGCACCGCCATACACGGTCGAGGCCGCCACCCCCCTTGCCGCCGTCGCTTTGGCGCTGACCGGCCTGAACGGGTGGGTACTCGCGGCGTACGCCTGGTGGGCCGCAACCATGATCGTGCTCGTCTTCGTCGACCTGGCCGCCATGCTGCTCCCGCTGCGCATCAGCATCGCCTCCGCAGCAGGATTCCTCGGCCTGCTCGCCGTCGCCGGGGACCAACACGCCTGGCGGCGGGCCGCCATCGCGGCCGTCACCCTCCCCGTGCTCCTGGCAATCCTCGCGGTCCTCGCACGCGGACAGCTCGGCTGGGGCGATGTCGCCGTCGCGGTCCCGCTCGCCGCCGCGCTCGGCTGGCACAGCTGGCACGCCGTATACGCCGGGGTGCTGCTGGGCTTCGGGTCCGCCGCACTGGTCGCCATCACGCTGCGCAAGACCGGCCGTCTGCCGCGCGGCGCGGCCCTGCCCCTCGGCCCATTCCTGATCGGCGCCGCCCTGACCGTCGTCCTCTGGCCGTGACCAGCGCCCACCCGAAGAACCGGATCCCATGGTGAACCTCGACTACCTGCGCACCATCTACGAACAGAACCACACGCTCGTGGTCAGCGCCGCCCTGCTGACCGGGCTCGGGCTCATCCTGCTCGTCACCTACCGGATCCGCCGGCTGGCCGAGCACCGGCTGACTTTGCTCGTCGCTAACGTCCTGACCGTGATCGCGGCGGCACTCGCGACGATGGTGTCCGCCTCGGGCATGTGGAAGTTCTTCACCGACATCCTCGGCCAATCACCGCTGCGGATCGTGTTCTTCGCCTACATCGAGGTCGCCCTGTTCGCGTCCGCGCTGCTGGCACGGGCACGGCTGCTACGGGAACCGGAAAAGGGCACGACCGGAGTCGACGGTGTCGCGGTCTGGGCCCTGGCCGCCCTCACCGCGAGCCTTTCGGCCCTGGACGCCAGCAGCTTCCGGGAACTGTGCCTGCGCCTGGCCGCGCCGCCGGTAGCCGCGTGGATGTGGGAGCGGGCGCTCGCCGCCGAACGCAGCGTCCGGCTCGGCCGCACGATGTCGCGCATCCACTGGGCCGTGACCGTCGAGCGGATCCTCGTCTGGCTGCGGTTGGCCGAGGCCCAGGACCGCGACGTCACCGCCGTCGATCGCGCCCGCCGCCGCGCCCGCCTCGGCCGCGCCCGCCTACGCCTGCACATCCTGCAGGAGAAGAAGGCGGCCACCTGGCGCATCCGGCGCGCCCGCAACCGGGTCATCCGGCACGCCATGCACGCCGCCGAGCACATCGGCCTCGCCGACTTCCCCGGCGCTGCCGACGAACGCGAAGCCATGCAGATCTACATGGCCACCCTCTATGGGGTGGTCGATGCCACCTCTCCCGAGGCCGTGGCCGGGTTCAACGCCTGGCGGCTGAGCACGAGCAACCCACCAGCGGCCTCATCCCGCCTCGATTCGGCCGGCACCGCCGACAGCGAAGCGCCGGTCATGGCGACGGCAGGGCCCGTGCACCGACCGGCGCCAGACGTCCTCTTAGATCCGCCGCCCGCGACTGCTATCGAGGGTGACCAGCCGCAGCAGCCTCGTGACGGGTTCCGTCCCGGACCGGCGGTGGAAGAAGAGGTGCAGCGGGATCTCAACACCGCGCGGCGGGCCGCCGATCCGCCCGAGGCGGACGGCCGGTCGCAGCCGTGGGATCCCCCACCGCGCGGTCGGTATGACGATCCCGAGGGGGAATACATCGACGGGCACGATGACGAACCGGACAGTGACGAGGAAGCCGACCGCTCGGCTGTCGCCGCCATGCGCCGGTTCTGGGACAGCGAGATCGCCCAGGGCCGTGTTCCCACCGGGGCCGAACTCTCGCGCGCCGCCGGGGTGCCGCCCAGCACGGGCCTCGGACGGCGCAAACGCCGCGAGTGGGAAGCCGACCTTCCCATCACCGCAACGGCCGGGCGCTGAAACACCGCTGGCCTGGTGCCCCGCTCAACAGGCGGGGACACCAGGCCAGCGATAGCTTTCCTCGTCTTGTCAGCGGTGTCGGGTCAGGCGGTTGTGTGCACGGCCTCCTGACGTCACGCGACCCCCGCATACCGTGATGCAGGGGTCGCGTCCCGAAGCCGATCCCGGGTGACGGGCTAGAAGCGCGTTCAGACTTCCCGTCGTGGATCGGACGCCTGGTTCGACCAGGCTGGCTTTCGCGGCAGCCCCTCGGTCACGGTCTCCCAGTAGGCGGAGCTGTGGGCGTCACGCTCCTCGGCCGTCATCCGATACGCGTTGAGGCGCGACACGCATGTCCCGCCGTCCGGCCAGCGGCATTTCTCGCCGGGCGTGGCCGAGCACTCCGGGCACGCGATCGACTCCTCCGCAGCCTTCGACGGGGCGTCGAACTGGTAGGGCCGGAAGGCCAGGCGGGCCGCGCGGTACGACGCCAGGACCGGATCGATCCACTTCACAGAGGTCTCGTCGTCGCAACCGACGCAAACGCACCCGGCGACGTTGCCACGGCCCACGTGTCCACACTCGGTACACGTGTGCTCGTCAGTGGCGTTGTGCTGGATCGGAGGACCCTCGACGCCGTTGCACTGCTCCCGCCAGGTCCCGGGGATCAGGTGCTTCGGGTGCGGCTCGGTGATCGGGCAGATGGGGGTCGGGAACGCGATGTCGTTGATGCCGTCGTAGTACATGTCTGTTAGCGGTTCTCGGCGACGCTGGTCGCGATGGCGCGGGCACCGCCCATGAGGTGGGAGGCGGTGATGAGGTGGCGGCGGGTATCGCCCGCGAGATCAGTCGCGCGTTCCAACGCCTCGCCGGTGCCCGGTTCCTCGTCGTCGGCTGGCGGAGCCGATTCCCGCAGCAGAAGCTCGGTGAATTCCCCGGTCGCGGCGGCGGTGTTGAGCATGGCCGTCACCACCTCCGGATCCGGGTTCCTGATCATCGGGGAACACAGCAGGATGGCGTCCCGGACGGCGGTGAGCGCGTCCATCAGTAGTTCCGGGTGTTGCGTGTGCGGGTGCGTCATGACGGTTTTCCCCTTACGGGCCATGATCGGTTCGTACCGGACGGCGTGATTCCCGCTCCATCCGTGCGACCCGTCAAGCCCTGCCTGGTAGGTGTGCCGTCACCCGCGCCCCACCAGGGCAGACGGGTCGCGAATTGGGCGATCAGCGTGCGACGGTTTCGGGGCCGCGCGACCCGCCCGGCTTGCGGCACACTGGTCGGGTGCCTCGGGTCTATTGTGCTGACCACACCGCGCACATCAGAGATCGGCTCAAACGTCAGGCGCTCTATTTCGCCACCGGCGAACTCGTGGCGGTGTTCGTTGCGATCACCTTCGCCGTCCTCCTGTCGCTGCAGGACGCTGCCCCGCACGCCCTGGCCGTCCTCGGGTGGGGACTCGTGATCCTGCTGGCCTCGGTCGCGGTGCTCGGCCTGCTGATCACCGGGGTTCAGTACCTCGTCTATCGTCGCCGGAGGGCCGACCTCGACGCCGAAGGCGCGGAGGTCATCGGCGAGCTGTACGCCAGGTTGCACAAGCCGCCGTCACGGGAGTAACGCGCCCGCATCGCCAGCCCGGCTCTCCGCGTGGCCTCCGCTCGTCGGGTCGCCCGGGGAGGGTTCAGGGCTTGAGCGCCATGGCAGCCCAGAAGTTCGTCTCGCCCGGGGCCGGGTCGCCGGGTTGAGCCTCGCGCTTCCAGTGGGTGCCGAGCACGATGCCCGGTTCGACGAGGTCCAGGCCGGCCAGCAGCTCTTCGATCTCGTCTTTGCTGCGGGGCCAGACGTCGCTCTTGCCGGATTCCAACATGGCGGTGTAGGTCTGCCGGGCTTCGGGTGTCATGAAGTCGGTCGTCATGTGGGTGAGCGCCACGTAGCTGCCGGGGACGAGAGGTTCCAGGAGTGCGTCGAGCACCGGCTTCGCGGCACCGGGGCCAGGGATGAAATGCGCGACGGCGATCAGCATCACCGCGACCGGCTGACCAAAATCGAGGACCTCGCGCAGTTGCGGGTCGGCGAGAATGTCCCACGGCTGACGCAGGTCGGCCTCGATGTAGGCGGTCCGGCCTTCGGGCGAGCTGGTGAGCAGTGCGCGGGCATGGCTCATGACCAGCGGATCGTTGTCGACGTAGACGATGCGGCTTTCCGGGGCAATGCGCTGGGCTACCTCGTGGGTGTTGTCCACCGTGGGAAGACCCGTGCCGATGTCGAGGAACTGGCGTATCGCTGGCTTCGCGTCGCGCGCGAGGTAGGTAACCATCCGTCCAAGCGTTTGACGGTTGGCTTGAGCCGCGATACGGGCGGTCGGGAAGGCTCTCTCGATCTCGTCGGCAGACGCTCGGTCCGCGGCGAAGTTGTCCTTGCCGCCGAGCCAGTAGTTGTACCGGCGTGCCGGGTGTGCAACGTCCGCATTGATCCTGTCAGCTCCCGAGGCCATGGGACGACGATAGTCGATTCTGGAGGGCCAGACTCGCGGCGGCCACACCCCCCGAGGCCCGGTCTGCCACGACGGTGAGGCACGCGAGCGTGAATGGTCCGCCAGTTGCGCGGGTCGCGCGACGAGGCCCGCACGAACGGGTGTGATGTGTGACTTGCTTATTGACGGTGGGCGGCATCGTCTTATCCTTCGTTATGACTGGAACGCGTTTGACGCGCCGGGAAAGGCGTGCCATCGCTGCCGAATGGCGGAAGGTCCCGTTCAAGACTCGTCTGGAGGCGGCACGACTCTCCAAGCGAGGTGAGCGGCATCCGGATGACGCCGTTGATGCTCTCGCAGTGAAGGTCTCGCGGATGGCCCTGGAGAAGAGGCCGCCGCGGCTGATCTACACGCCTGCTTTCCAGTGGGTGATGACCTTGACCTTGCTGGTCGTCGCGGCGCTGTGGGCCGAGCCGTTTCCGCGATGGACTGGCGGCGGTGGCGGCGGCCTATGCTTTCTGCTTCTGATTCTCGACTGGGATCTCAAACGTGATGCCAGACGGATCCTCTCGGTTCCGCGGCGCGATTATTGACCTCGTTGATTGATAGCTTCTCGGGTGGTCGGCCAACGGCGCGAATTCGTCATCAGATGAAACTGTCCGTGCTTTCTAGTACATGCTGATGTGGACGTGGTTGGTATGCCAGCCGGAGGGATCATCGCCTCCGTAGGGATTGTCGTAGGCGTGCCAGCCCCGACCGTCGTTGGTCCAGATCATGCGGAACCAGATGACGTACATGATGCCGAGGCGATCGGCGTTGGCGACCGCCCAGGCGGCCATCGCATCCCCTCGTGCCTTTTGCACCCCGGACGCCTCGCCGCCGGAGGTCATCATGAAGTCGCACGCACGCCCCTTCGGGTGTTCGCCGTGGTCGTCGACGCGGAAGCATCCGGGCTTCGGCCAGCCGGCGGCGGTGGCCTGCTGAACGAGGTGCAGGGTGCGTGGGGTGAGGCAGCCGGTTCCGGTTGTCGGGTCCGGGATGATGGAGCAGGTCTCGGTGGGCCAGGAGCCGTCGGGGTTGCGCGGCGCCGGTTCGGCGCTGCCGAACGGCATCGCCGAGCAGTCGAGGCCGATCTCGCCGGTCCCGTATTGATCGACGAGGGCGATGGCGTCGGTGGTCCACTTCGCGTACGCGTCCGGGTAGGCGCTGACCTGGACCGCCTGGGCCGCCTCGGTGAGCTGCATGGTTTGCCATCCGGAGATGGTGTTGAGCTTGTCGTAGAACTTGCCCGCTTGGTAGGCGGGATCGGCCAGTTGCTCGGGGGTGCCCCATCCCTGGCTCGGGCGCTGCTGGAAGACGCCGATGGAGTCGTGGTCGTTGTTGGCCCCGAGGTAGGGCAGGTTGCGTAGCCCGGACTCTTGCATGGCGACGGCCAGGGCGATGGTCTGGCCCCAGCTGCCGACGCCTTTGGTGACACCGACTTGGATGATGGTCAGCGCGATGTTGAGTTGATCGGTGTCCCACTTCGTGGTTGCCGTCGGTTGCCCGGACGCGCTGGTGCTCGGTGCGGTGGCGACGCTGCACGCCCCGGAGCTGCCGCCCATGACGGCGGAGAGCAGCAGCATGGGCACGCCGAGGCAAGCGACGATGACGGCAGTGACGATGCCGAAGACGGCTTTGGTCATGAGCTGGCCTTTCCGTGAAAACAAAAAAGGCCGGGCTGCGCGCGGATGCGTGGCCGGCCGGAGGAAGCGGAGCGGGTTGGCTCAGAGGTCGTGCACGTATGCGCGGAGCCACACCTGCGTCTCGGCCAGGAAGCCGCCGATCGTGGTGGTGGTCTCGGCCAGCGGGTGGCCACCGGTGGTGGGGGTTGCGCACCGCCAGTCCCAGTGGCCCGGCTGCAAGGCGGGCACGAACCAGAGCGTGTCGTTGCGGTCGAGGAACAGCGCGCCGTGGATCTGCGGGGCGAGCAGGGTCATGGGCTGGCTGGCGCAGCTGGTCAGGCAGCGGCAGCCCGGCGCGTTGTAGACCGAGCGCAGGTGGCCGCGGTGGATGGGGCAGTCGCAGTCGCAGGCGAGGTCATAGGCGGGGCGAGGGGTCTGGTACATAGCTGTCTCCCAAAGGGTCGTGAAGCACAAAAAGGGCCGTGGGCCGCCCACGCGGGCGGCCCACCTTGGATGTGCGGGGGTCTAGAGGTTGAAGACCTCGGGGTTCGCGAGCACGTGCACGAGCTCCCGCAACCGGGCCTCGATCACCACGCTCGCGTGGTAGAAGTCGTGCCGGATGTCGATGTGTCCGGCGTTCTCCCAGTCCCAGGTCCCGCCGGGCAGGGCCGGAACGTGCCAGAGGTCGCCACCCTGGTCGAGGAACAAGGCACAGCCCCACCGGTCGGCCAGCAGCGTGATGGGCTGGGTGGCGCAGGTGATGGTGCAGGCACAGCCGAACTCGTCGTAGGTCGAGCGGGTCCGGTGCGCGTGCAGGGGGCAGCGGCAGTCGCAGGGACGCTGCCAGGGCATCAGGTAGGTCATCGTGGCTCCGAATGAACGTCGATGGGTGGTGAGGGGGCCGACGAGGCTGGTGCCGCCGGGGCCGAGCAGCTTGTCGTGCTGGACGGCTCGGGTTTCCTCGGCGGTGAGCACGTAGGCCGGCAGGTGCGGTATGCCTTTGCGCCAGGCGTGGTAGAGCCTGTGCACGCCGTCGATCAGCAGCCCGGCGGGCGGTCCGTCTCCGACGACGACGAGGCCGAGGATCACCGGGTTGCTCAGGTCGGTGCTCATCGCGTAGACCCGGTCGACGGCATCGCGGGTGGGGCCGATGAGACTGACCGCCAGGCGGTGTGGGTCGTCGAGGTGATGCAGGCTGTAGGCGGTGGCCCACGCCGTGACATCGAGTTGCTGGGTTTCGTGGGGTGTGGCAGCGATCAACTTCAGTGCGGCGTCGATGTCGAAGACCCACGGCCCGAAGTGGAACCACTGTTTCTGCCGGTCGGCCATCACTGGCCTCCCCGAGCGGTCAGTGAGGCGTAGATGTGGATGCATCGCAGGATCAGCTCGTGCGACGGCAACTTCAGCAGGCGTTGCCGTTTGTCCTCGTAGAGTTGGTCCCAGATGGCGACGGTGACGCTGGCGGACCAGACGTCGACCAGGACTCCGTCGATCTTGAGGTACTGCTTCTCGGCGACGATGCGCCGCAGCGTGTCGATGAGGGTCGCGTCGCCGATCGGGTGGTTGGCGTCGTCGGGCCTGGCCGCTTCCTCGTACTGGGTGAGGCAGTCCTCGCAGGTGTGCGGGCGGGGCGGGTTGTCGGTCTCCCACCGGCGAACCTCGTCGGCGGGGATCCCGCAGACCGACTGGCGTGGGTCGCGCGGATGCAGCAGGTGAGGGGTTATCGCGGTCATCGGCTCGTGTCCTTTCGGGGTACGAGCCGGGGCATGCTGATCCCCGCGCGGGGTCAACATGCCCCGGGCGGGTGGAGGGGTGGTGGTCAGACCTTCAGCAGGTCGAAGGCGACGATCTTGAGATCGCCGGTGGTGCCGGTCAGCACGCGGTTGGCGCGGGTGGTCTCGTCCTTGGCGGGCTGGTAGTGGTCCAGGTACTCGGTGATGGCCTGGTATCCGGCCCACCGGCTGCCCTTGATGGCCCTCTGCGTGTCGGCCTCGGTGATCAGGTACTTCAATGTGCCGAGCCGCTGCTTGGCGTTGCGCTTGGTGGTCTCCGACGCGTTGTCCTTGACCGGGAATACCTGGCCGACGACCTTCTCGAACTCGCGCATGGTCAACGCCTCGTTCAGCATCCGCTCAGCGGCCCGCTCGAAGGTGTCCATGTACTTCCACATCAGGCCCAGCGCCTCGCGGGCCTGGCTGATCTGGGAGTTGACGTTGCTGGTGTGCCGGAAGGTGTAGTGCCCGACGGCGTGCGCGAACGCGGCCCGCTGCGTGTTGGCGCACACGACCCGGATCGGGCTGGCGTCCACCCGCAGCGCGGCGGTCCCGTCGTGGCTGGTGGTGCCGATCAGATAGAGATCCATCCGGTCGACTCCGGCGATGGTCATCGCGTCCGGCAGCTTCATCGTGACGAACACGCTCTTGCCACGGCGTAGGCTGCCGGCCGTTTCGAAGTGGGCGCCGCCGACCTGGTCCACGAGCTGGTCGAGCATCTCGGCGCACTGCTCGTTCTGGACCACGGTGTAGTCGGTGCCGACGATCCCCAGATACTCGGTGGCTCCGGTGACCGGGTTGCGGCGCACGGTCATCCGCTTGTCGTCGGCGGGGATCTGCACCTCGACGCCGTCAACGATGTCGATGCCGACCGTGCGGATGGTCCGCACGCCCCAGTCGCCGAGCTTGGCGGCGGCCATGATCTCTTCGGCCTTCATGGTGTTCTGGGTGACGGTGCCCAACTGGTGCCAGGCCGACAGGCGGGCGCTAGCGAACGCGGTGCTGCCGTCGGCGAATTGCTCGAGTTCGTGTGGCACAGGGATTCTCCCCTTCTCGGATACGGGTGCGGGGCCGAGCAGTAGCTCGGCCCCGCGACGGGTGTGGATGACGGCTAGAGCTGGCCCTACTCATGCAGAGCGCGGCGGATGGCGTCTGGAGCGATGCCGCGGCGGATGGCTCCGGCGATCTGCTGGATCAGCTTGTCCTTGGGTTCGGCTTCCTGGGCTCGCTCGATGGCTAGGCGGGCAAGGTGGCCGTTGCCGTGCTGCAGCGCGGCGAGCGCGAGCAGGGTGGCGGGGGCGGCGACGTGGCCGGGATCGGCGCGACGCATCAGGTCGGTCCAGATCCGGATGTCGAGGTCTTCGCCATGGACGTCCTTCAGCACCAGGGCCTGGAGCGTGGGGGCGCACAACAGGGCCAGCAGGAGCGCTGCCGTGCTGTCGGTGAGACCGCGGTGCTGCTCGTAGGTGGTGCGGGCTTCTTTCAGGAGCCTTTCGACGAGATCGCGGAAAGTTGTACGGACCTGCTCCTCGCTGGCGCCGGCGGCCAGGTTGTCGAGGTGCCGATGTGCTGCGGCCAGGGCCGTCTGCATGGACTTCCGTTCGTCTCCGGTGACCGGGACGAGCCGTGCGACGTAGGTGTGGGCGTCCTCGGCGGCGACATATCCCAGGAGGGTGGCCTGGGCGGCTACTGCGGTTGTGCTGATGTCGAAGGGGATGCCGTGCTGGCATTGCGGGTCGTCGCAACGCAGATGCCAGAGCCAGTCGTCATAGACACGCAGCGAGGCCGAGACAGGAACGTTGAGGGCGGTGAACGCGCCGATCGTGTGGTCGACGGCGGCGGTAACCGCTTTTTCAGGGCCGTACCCGATGAGGACGACCCTGTCCGGGCCGTGCGCCGTGATACGGGTGGCTACCTCGGTGGCGTCGCTGACCGGGTCGCTGGAGTACGGCAGAGGTGCGGCGGCGGCGAAGAGGACCTGGTTTTTCTTCAGCGCCAGGATGGCGAGCTGGTCGTGGGGGTGGTATCCGAGCAGGTAGGGCACGATAGCGGCGACGTTGGTGGAGTCTTTGAGGCTCAGTTCTTCTGGATGGGTCATGGTCGCTCTCCGAAGTCAGTGAGGACCGGGAACCCGAGCACACGTCTGGCCCGGTCGTGCCGGGAACGTGGTTCGGGTTCCCGGCACGGGATGGATGTGCGAAGCGTCGCGGCCGTGATCGCTGACGCGGATTGAAGCCGAGGGCAGGGTTTAGCCCCTGCCCTCGGCGAACTTTTTACGGGTTGGATTTCTCGGAGCCGTCGGTGTCCTGCTCGCCGCTCTGCTCCTGCGAGGTGTCTGCTGTGCCCTCGGCCCTGTCGGCGGCATCGCCCTCGGCGCCGGGCTCTTCGCCACCCGGTGCGGCCTCGGCGGTGCTGTCGTCGGGTGCCTCGAACACGAACGTCAGCGGCGCGTCGGAGACCATGAGGATGGTTCCCGCGGCGGCGGCCTTGGTGCAGTTGTTGCGCACCGCGCCGGAGCTGACGTTGCGACCGCCCAGCTTGGCGCTGATCGCGGTGGCGATCTCCTGCGGAGTCATCGGCCGGCCGGGGTTGGCGGCCAGCTCGGCGACGGTCAGCCTCTCCAGCTCACCGCGCTGGAAGGGCTGATTGCCGTCGGCGTTGGCGGTCGCGTCGCTGCGGTGCCCCACGGTGCTCGGGGTGGTGTTCAGCGTGCGCGGCGCCAGCCGGGTCGGCAGCTTCACGGCGTGGACCTCGTCGTCCGGTCCGACGATGTGCAGCGTTCCGTCCGGGCGGATGAGACTCTGTACCGCCGCCACGGCCGCCGGGGTGCTGGTGACGCCCCGGATGACCTGGAAGCACAGCGCGCAGCGCGGCGGCTCCGGGTTCGGGTCGACCTCGGATGCCTTGGTCGGCCCGGCGATCCACCGCTCCGGCTGGCCCGTCTTGGGCGGCAGGCGCCGGGCGGCGTCGGCCTGCTGCATCGCGTCGAGCAGCCGGACGGTGGTGGGGTGGCTGATGCCGCTCTCGGCCACGATCATGTCGACCGTCGCGCCGTCGTCGCCGAATTCGGCAAGCACGCCCTTGATGGCCATGACCTTGCGGTCACCGGGACGCGGCGGTGCAACGACCGTACGCGGTTCCCTCGCCGCCGGGGAGTCCGTGTCCTCCTCGTCGTCCTGGTCCTCGTCGTCCTCATTGCTCGGGCCGTCGCCATCGCGCGTGTCCTGTTCGCCGGTCGCTTCCTCGCTGGATCCGTCGGTGTGCGGAGCCTGGCTGTCGTCGCCGGTCGGCGAACTCTCGCCGTCGGCTGCCTCGTCGGCCGGGTCGGCGTCCGGCTCGTCGACGGTCTCGTCCGGGCCGGCGGCGTTCTCGTCGCTGATCTCGGCCGAGTCCAGCGCGGACTTGGCGTCGTCCGACAGGGTCCAGCGGGTGGGCGTGCCCTCGGCCGCGTCCGCGCCGAGGTCGACCTCGATGATCACACCGGCGTCGGCCAGGGTCCGGATGGCCTTGTCGGTGGTGGAGCGGGCCTTGCCGGACTTCTCCGCCAGTTCGTGGACGTTGCCTTGGCCGAGTTCGGCCAGGGCCTTGAGGACGGCCTGCGTGGCAGGCGTCAGGGACTGCAGTTCCATGGGGTTTCCCTCCTCGGGAATAAGGGGTGACACCCGGGCACCGGTCGGTGCGGGGGTGGTGGTTCTCGAAGACGCGCACGGGCCACGGGTGGCCGCACGCGAACACCCGGTGAGGACCGGGGTGATCAGGGGCGGGGGATCCGGCGTTGGCCGGTGGCCCGCAGGTGGTAGAGGCGGTCCTCGATGCGGTCGCGGTAGATCCCGGCGAGGCCGTGAGCCAGGCGGACCGGGCCGGGGAACCGGGCAGGGTCGAGTTCGACGTCGGCGGTGTGGATCTGCGCTCGGACGGCTCGCCCGGCGATCTTCTGCTGGCGCAGGTACTCGATATGCGGCAGCACGATCAGAACGGTGTCGCCGGGGTTGACGTAGCGCCGTTGGACCGGCTGTACCGGGTTCGTCGCGACGTACCCGGTCCGGTCGGGATCGGTGACGAGCTTGTCGATGTGGACGCGGGCACTTTCGTACTCGCTGACATGGCCGGTGATCTCGTCCAGCGCGCTGGCCAGGGTCGTAGGCGAGCCGGTCAGGTCGTCGCCGTTGATGAGCGCGGTCCGCAGTTCGTCGACTGCCGTCAGCAGCACCTCGCGGGCGAGGCGCAGTTGATCGGCGGAAGCCGGGAGGTGCGCGGCGGCCGGGACGGGATCGGCGGCGTGCTGATCGAGCGTCCGGCCGGTGGTCCGCAGGATCCACCTCTCCACCAGGTCGAGGTACATCACGGACTCTCCTTTCGTGGGGTTCGGGCACGCCGAAGACCGGTCGCAGCGGGGGCTGCGACCGGTCTTCGAGGTGCGGGGGATGGGGGTGGGTCAGGCGATGGTGACGGCGCACAGCCGTGCGCGGTTGCTGAGGGTGCGCAGGTACATGCACGCCTCGTTGAGGAACCGGAGCCGGTCGGCGAGCGAGCCGCTGGCCGCCCGCAGGATGCGTCCATCCGTGGTGATCAGCGCGTCGCCGATGAGGGCGACTCGCCAGTGGAGCCCGGCGTAGGTGGCTTCACCGGCTTGGTAGGCCGAAAGCTCGTACGGGTCGAAGACCTGGCCGATGCCGTATTCCAGCATCGCGGTCACGCGGGGCTGCTCCTCGAACCGGCGGCGTGCCTCGGCCAGCGTGACTTTGGCCGGTGCAGCCTTGTGCTGGGCGAGGAAGTCCTCCCAGGTGCGGGCGTTCGGGGTGGTGGCCTTGATGTGCGTGTTCCAGGCGCGCCAGCGGGCGATGGCCTCGTTCGCGGCGACCTGCGACATGCCGGGGAGGTCGAGTCGGCTCTTGCGGCCTCCAGCGGCGATGGTGATGGAGCCGAACTTGCGGGCGGCGTCGAGCAGGTAGTACCCGAAGAACCGGGTGAGCCAGCCGATGAACCGGCGGTGGCGCACACGGAATCGGCGTGCAGGAGTGCCGCTGGCGGACATCAGGTCGTTGACCTTCTCGCTGGCGGCGAACCAGTCGGCGTCATCGCCGGGGTTGAAGCAGACGGTGACGATCTGGTCGGCGTTGAGGTTGTTGGTGGACATGGCGGTGCTCCCTTCGCAGAAGCGGGTTGGGGGTTGGTGGTGCGGAGGTGGTGCCACCGGATCGCGGCGTCTGGACCGGCGGGAAACTGCCAAAGGAACGCGCTGGGCGCAGATCACGAGCCGACCGGCGACGGTGGGCTAGGGGTGAGCTGGGCCGGGCGCGGCAGTCCCGCGAGGCGGGTCGAGACGGGCGGCGGTGCGAACAAAAGAGAAAGAGAAGAAGCTGCACCGTAACTTCGTGATCTGACAGCGCTACCTCTGTCAGGATTCGCGATCACGCCCGTGACCTGGCCTGACAGGTGGAGCCGTCGAGCTGTCAGCGGCTGTCAGGCAAGAAAAACGCCGTCGGAGAGGTTCGGGTTCGCCGCTATGGGCTGGCCGTGGTCGCTGGGCAGCTCGGCCAGCTCGACCCGGCTGGTGGAGCCGCGCGGGAGCCAGACGCGGGCGGCGGGATCATCGGCGTGGATAGCAGTGGCGACCGGGACGCTCGCGTGCTGGCCGGGCAGCAGCCGGTGCAGGTTCTCTTCGCGTTGCTCGCTGCCGAGCCAGAACAGCACCGGATATCGGGTGCCGGTTTCTCGGATGAACGTCGCGTACTTGTCGAGTTTCGCCACGACCCGGCTGGCGAGGGCTTCGCTGCCGGTGTCGGTCTCCAGGAAGAAGCCGACCGTGTCGCCGCCGGCGGTCCAGAGGCCGTGCCCGTCGGCGGTGACTTTCCGGAACTGCTTGTGGGTGACCTGCTCGGACCACCACCGGTCGAGCCGGGCGTCGTCGTGCCGGCGGGCGTGCTCGCTCAGGCGCACGAAGAACTCGTTGGTCAGCACGAGGTGGTTTAGGTGCGGGTTCGCGGACAGCCGTTGCACGGTCTGGTTGCTTGATCGGGCGGTGGGCTCGGGCCTTTGGTGGGCAGCGGCCTGGAAGCGGTGTCCGTTGTGGCCGAGCGTCCAATGCCAGGGCTGGCTTCCGCCGCCGTCGCGGGGGAACCGGAACCGTTCGATCAGGCCGAGGGCGGCTAGCTCGGCCAGGCGTAGCTGGCAAGTGCGCCGGGCAGTGAACAGCATGCGGTGGATCTGTCCGGTGGTCAGGACCTGGTGGTCGTCCAGGAGCTGGAGCAGGAGCCGGTCACGGCTGGTGATGTGGGGATAGAGGGCCAGCAGGCTGGAGGTCCGCGATAGCGGCATAGACGTCACCCCCTGGTGGGAGAAGGACACCCTGTAGGGAGTCTGGACGTGTGGATCTTGCATCCGGGGCCGCCGCTGGCCGGGTGTGCCCAGCTCAGGTACCTGACAGACCACCGCGAGGGGGCTCGTCTGGGGGCTCGTGTCGCAGACACCCCCAGACGAGCCCCCGATGACGGACCCAGACGAGCCCCCGAACGCAGCCGAAAAGTCAGCGGTCCCGGTCGGCCATGCGCCGTTTCATGGTCGTGCGAGCCAGCCGCTGCATCGGTGGCTCTTCCCCGGCCGGACCGTTCGCGGCGGCGCACGCCTGCCGGATCGCGGTCGGCTCCCCGTCAGGCTCCGACGGCGGGTTGGTGATGAAGGTGAAGGCCGGGAGTTCCCGGTTGTCCACCAGCATCCGGGCCACAGCGGTGAACACGTCGAGGTGGGCGAGGTCGTGCTCGTCGACCTCGGGTTTGGTGTGCCGCGACAGCTCCCGCGCGTCGGCCGGGTCGACGTTGAAGATGGCCTTGGTGCGGGCGTTGGCGCTGATCGCCGCGGCGACGTCCTTCGGTAGCTGGGCGAGGTCCTGGTGGGCCATCACCAGGCCGAGCCGGTATCCGCGTGCCTCGGCCAGCATGTCGCCGACCGAGCCGGGCAGGGTGAGGAAGTTCTGGACCTCGTCGACGTACAGCGTGGCGTCTTTGCGCTGGTCCTCGGGGATGCCTGCGCGGGCGATGGCGGCCTGCCAGACCCGGGCGACGATCATCGAGCCGAGGATCCGGCTGGTCTCCTCACCGAGTTGGCCTTTCGGTAGCCGGCACAGCAGCACTCCGCCGTCGAGGACCTTGCCCATGTCGAACGAGCTGTGCGCGTTGCCGATCACGCTCTTGACGAAATCCCTGAGCAGGAACGCCCGCAGCCTGGCGAGAACCGGGGCGATGACCTGGCCTCGGAACTGTTCGTTGATGCCGTCGTACCAGAGCCAGAACCCGCCAAGGCCGTCCGGGTCGTCGAGGCCCTGGGTGAACCGGCCGCGGAACTGCCGGTCCTGCAGCAGCGACGGCACCAGGCTCAGCGTCGGCTTCGCGTGCCGCATCAGCGTCAAGCAGGCGACGCGCATGGTGTCGTCCATACGAGGTCCCCACTGGCCCTGGAAGATCTTCGCGAAGATCCCGACCAGGTTGTCCACCGCCAAGTGGACGTCGCCCTGGTCGTCGAGCGGGTTGAAACAGGCCGGGTTCTCCTGGTCCGGATCGATGATGTGGATCCGGTTGGCGTAGGAGGCTGGGAGCCGGTCGAGGATGTCGTTGATCAGGTCCCCGCGCGGGTCGATGACCACGGTCCCGCGCCCGGCCTTGATGTCGCCGAGGATCAGGTTCAGCAACAGCGTGCTTTTGCCGACGCCAGTCTTGCCGACGATGTGCATGTGCTGGCGGGAGTCGACCACCTTCAAACCGACCTTGTGGTTGCCGACCTGCGAGCGGCCCAGCATCTTCACACCCCGGCCACCGCTGGGCACCTGCACCGGCGCCGGCACCGCCTTGGCCCGAGCCCGATCCAAACCGGGCACCGCGAGATCCTGCGGGAGGGCGGCGAGCCCCGCGAGCTCCGGCACCGTGGCCAGGAACCCGCGCCGCAGCCGCCGTGCGGCGAGGGTGGCGACCGGGTGCGGCATCTTCATCCGGCGCAGCCGGTTCGGACCGGTGTACGCGGCGGCGGCCGAGGCGATCGTGTGCCCCAGCCCGGCGAGCCGCCGCCGGACCTCCTCGGCTCTTTCCGGCGTGGGCGGGCTCTTGTCCGGCTGGGCGGCGACGGCGAACCGGACCGCGATCTCGAAGTGCGGCACCCGCACGGCCTTGTCCACCACCGTGCGCGCCTCGGCCCCGGCGACCGGATCCCGGTCGGCCGAGCGCCCGGCCGTGGAATTCGTCGGAGTCCGGGTCCGGGACGGGCCGGGAAGGAATACCTCAAGGAACCACAGCAGCGGCTCGATCGCCAGGCGGGCCGCACCAGCGGCGGCGCGGGTCGCCGGATCGGGCCGCCCGCCCTGATGGCCGCCGCTGGTGGCTGCCGACCGGCGAGCCGCCCGCACCCGGCGGGCCGACGCGGGCCGGGCCAGGACTTGCACGCAGGCGTACTCGCGGTGCCAGACCTCGGCCCCGGCCGACAGCAGCGCCCGCAACGGGTCCGCGTCGTGCTCGACGCGCAGCGGCAGTACGTCGGCGTGCTGCGGCCAATGCGCCCCGCCCGCCTGCTCGCCCACCTCGGCGGGGATCGGCGCGTCCGCGTCGGCGACGGTGAGTGTGGCGGCGGGCCAGGCCGCGCGGACGGCGGCCTCCACCGCGCCGGGCGGCACGGTGCCGGGCACCCACACCCGGATGGTCAGGGCGCGGCCGGTCCACGTGTACTCCCAGCCAACGTGCGGGTAGCCGTAGATCCTGCGCCGCCACACAGACGGGGTGAGCACCCCGACGAGGGTGGTCCAGAACGCGGCGGCGGCCTCGGCGGTCACTTCCGGCGGTGCGGCGATCGTCACCCACCGGGCGCTGGTGACGAAGCGGCGGTGCCGCCAGTTGAGGAGCTGGTCGTGGCCGAACACCCCGGCCACGATCAGCGCGGCGGCCACGATGCCGAGCCACGGCCGGGCAACAATCCAGTGGGCGAGATCAGTCGGCCACGTCGGTGCGGTGATCATGCGTTCACCTCGCCGATCCCGGTGACGGCGATCTTGTGTTCGGCGGCCGAGCCGACGCTGCGGAACGGGATCCGTGACCGCCCCGCGACCAGTAGGCCCTCCCCACGCGATGCGGCCAGCAGCATCCGGGCTTCTCCGGCGGTCAGGCCGAACGCCTCGGTCACGGCGTCGATCGACTGGGTGGACTGGCGCATCAGGACCTGGGTCGCGGCGTTGGAGACCACGGCCAGGCCGAGGTCGGTCGACAGGACGTCGGCGGCGTCCTGGGTGATCACGCACAGCCCAGCGAGGCGTTTGCGGGCGGCCTTGGACATGCGGAACAGGAACCGTGCGCCTTCGCCGTCGCGCATCAGCAGCCACGCCTCGTCGACGACGACGAGTTGCCGCCGCCGGCGTGCGCCGGTGACCGGAGCGTCGATGCTCGACCAGATCGCGTCCAAGGCGAGCAGCGTGCCGACCGTGCGCAACTCGTCGGGCAGGTGCCGCAGCGACCACACCACGAGGTGCCCGCCCGGGGCGGCGGTGGTCGGTCCGTCGAACAGGCTGGAGAAGTTCCCGACCGTCCACGGCGCGAGCCGGGCCGCGAGCTGCGCGGCGGCCGGATCGTCGTCCTCGGCCAGCGTCGCGGCGAGGTCGCGCAGCAGCGGAGCGGGCTTCCGCCAAGTGCCCGGATCGGCATTGATCCCGGCGTGTGCGTAGGTGGCGGTGATGGCCCGGTCCAGGGCGGCTCGTTCGGCCGGCGGCGGGGTCGCGCCGAGCATGATCGAGATCAGGGTGTGCAGGTAGAGGCCGCGCCGGGTGAGGGTGTCCGGCCGGTCGTCGGCGGGCAGGTCGAGCGGGTTGACCCGCACACCGGGTGCGCCGAGCTGGACGACCGTGCCGCCGACGTGTTCGGCGAGCGGGGTGTACTCGTCCTCCGGGTCGATGACCGACACGGCGGTGCCCTGGTACAGGTTGCGCAGGACTTCGAGTTTGACGAAGTAGCTCTTGCCCGCGCCCGAGCGTGCCAGCACGACCGAGTTGTGGTTGTCCTGTGCCCACCGGTTCCACAGGACCACCCCGTTGCTGGTGGTGTTGAGCCCGTAGAGCACGCCGTCGGGTGGGGCGACGACGCCCGGAGCCGGGGCGGCGAGGTCCGCCGAGGCGAGCGGGAACGCCGCCGCCAGGGCGGTGGTGTCGAGGATGCGCCGCTGCCGCAGCGGATCCACGCCGACCGGCAGCGTGGTGATCCATCCCTGCTGGTGGCGGAACGTCGCCGGTTGCAGGTCCAGCAAGACGCTGGCAGCGGCCGACTTCACCCCCGTGATGACCGTGCGCAGCTCGTCGAGGTCGCGGGCGTGGATGGTGACATAGATGCCGGTGTCGAACAGCTTCGCCGCGCCGCGGGCGACCCGCTCGGCGAGGTCGGCGGCGTCGGCTGCCGCCGCGTCGGTCATCGGGTCGCCGAGGCGGCCGGAGTTGGCGTCCAGGCGGCGCGACGATTCGAGCCGGGCGCGCTGGCGTTTGAGCATCGGCGCGGCCAGCTGCGGCGCGACCGGGGTGATGTGGACGGCGACGTCGACGCGGCCGGGGTAGGACAGCAGCGGGTCGAGCCAGGCTGGGCCGACCTCGGCCGGGTAGCCGCACACGACGAACGTGGCGGCGTACCCGTCGCCGACCTTCACGTGTGCCGGCGTGACCGACAACGCGGCCGGGGAGGGCATGTCCTCCCCGGCCGTGACCTTCTTCTTGGTCTTCACAAGGTTCACGGGGTGCTCCGCACAGTGATGGGGGCGCCAGGCACCGCACGCGGGCCAGGCACCGGAGGGTTGAAGGGGTCGACGGCTCCTGCCAGGGCCGAGGCGACGGCCGGCCCGTCCAGCGCGGCGGCTTCGACACCGAGGCCGGACAAGGCCCGTACTGCGGCGTCGGCTCCGTGTTCGCCGGTGATGACCGCGAGGACTTGGCGGCGCAGCGGATCCCGCTCGGCGTCGAGATCGAGCAGGAACGCCGCGTAGTCCTCGGCGGCGGTCTGCAACGCCGGATGCGGCAGGCGGGGCGCGAAGTCGGCGGTTGCCTGCGCGTAGACGCTCAGGTCATGCCGTTGCGCCGCGACGAGCAGTTGGGCCGGGCCGGTCAGCGAGTTGAGGAACCGGCCGAAGCCGTCCAGCAGCGCGGCCTGCTCGTTGCCGGTGCGCAGGTGAATGTTCGTGGTGCCGCACGCGATCAGCACCTTGCTGCTGCCCTCGCTGGTGAGGACTCCGGCCGGGTTGATGCTGGTGACCGGCGAGCGCAGCGGCGCTGGAACCTTCGGCTTGCCGGCCACGACCGCCACCGAGCTGGCGCGCGGCAGGCCAGGAGTCACGGTGCGCGGGCTTCGGGACAGGGCGACGCCGTGGCGCAGCCACACATCCAGTGGCAGGCCGTCGCGGCGGCCCAGAGCTACCACGACGGTGACGGCGAACAGGATCATCCCGGCGACGATCCAGACGACCGGGGGCAACAGCGGGCCGAAGGCGCGGTAGCAGCCGAGCCCGAGCAGGCCGGGGCCGCCGATGATGGCGAGCTGGCGGAAAGTGAGCCCGAAGGCGATGCGGTCGGGGTCGTTGACGTTGGCCGGAACCGGCGCGTGGGGTGTGGTGTCCTCGCCGGTCATCGCATGCCTCGCAGCAGCGGCACACGGCGGGCGATGCCTTGGATGAACACCGCGCGCAGCACGATCCCGCCGATGTTCGATCCCTTTTGCGTCACGTACTTGCCCATCAGCGACGGGATCTTGATCGTGACCCACAGCAGGACGATGACCAGCAGCAGATTCAGCAGGTCGGAGTTCGGTTGGCCGAGGACGATCGGCAGGTTCGCCTTCGGATTGAGAACCAGGTCGATGCCCGTGGTGAACGCGACGGCTTGCAACGCCGGCGTGGCCAAGCAACCCAGCAGAGACCGCCACCACAAGTCGGCGGCTCCCTGCGTCCACGGAGTCGCGTAGCAGGCCAGCGCCACGGCGGCGATTCCGGCCAGGACGAGCAGCACACCGACCCGGATCAGCCAGCTGACGGCGAGCATGAACATCAGCACGACGATCAGCAGGCCGATGACGGCCATCAGCAGGCTGTTCTTGTCGTCGGATAGCGCTGTCTTGAGGCGGGCTTTGACGAAGTTGACCGTCTCCGTGGTCGGCGCGGAGACTCCGGTCATCGACGTAGTGAGCGCGTTGGCGAGGCTGATCAATTCGGCGGTCAGCGGCATCGCGAACGCCGACAACATGAACCCGACGACCAGCCGGGGAATCAGTTCCTTGATGCCGTAGCGCATCTGGATCGACTCGCCGGTCATGGAGGCGATGCCGACCGCGATGATGGCGAGGATGAAGCAGGCGTTGACCACCAGCGTGCTCTTGTCGGCGATCGACTTGACCTGCGGGAGAACGGTGACGTCCGGTGACATGAACACCGTGGAGGTCAGCAGGGCCACCAGCGCGCCGAGAAGGTCGACGACCTTCTCGGCGAGCCAGTTGACCAGGCCGTCCATCAGCCAGTCGGTCATGTGATCAGCCGCCCAGGATTCCCTGGAGCACCTTCAGGACCACCGGGGCCAGGACGGCCAGGGCGTAGCCGATCAGGGCGGACTTGAAGTTGCCCTTGGCCTGCTCGACCTGGGCGGGGTCGCCTCCGGCGGCCATGTAGCGAAGGCCGCCGATGACCAGGAACATCGTCGCGACGACCGCGATGATGCCCATGATCCAGCCGGTGATGCCGTCGATGACCTGCGGAAGGGATTTCGGGGCCGCGAGCGGCTGCACGGCAGCGGCCACGGCGAGATCGGACAGGGCGGTGAGAGTGGTGTGCATTCGCGGCGCTCCACAGGAGTTCTGCGGGGCCGCCGCGGTGGGGACCGGGCGAAGATCGTTGCTGGGTCCAGTGGGGGCGCTCCTCCTCGCGTGTGGCGAAGGGTTGCGATGTCAGTGCGCCGCGCCAGCCATGCCGGACCATCGGAACTTCGCCGCTGGGGTGGTCCCCACCGGGCGGGCATGCCGTGGATGACATGCACCGCCCAGATCCGCGCTGTCAGGGAGATCGAACTCGTGCCGCTCCTGTCACGACCTGACACGATCGGTCAGCACGGCAACAAACATCCGGACCGCACGGAAGGCGCGCTTATGGACGACGTGGTGAGCCCGAGGCAGGGATCGCTCGACCGGTGGATGCGGACCCCGCCGTTGACGCGGTACTCGCCCGAAGCGCGGGTGGCGGTGTTCATCGACTTCGAGAACCTGGTCTGCGGCGCCGGCAAGGGCCTTCCCGGGCAGAGCGAACCGATCCCTGCGAAGGCGCTGACCCACTTGTGCCGCGGGTTCTACGGCAACGCCTCCATCCGCAAGGCGTACGCCGACTGGGCCAACACCGGCTTCGGCCGCTACCAGCCAGCGTTGGCCAACAACGGCGTCGACCTCGTCCAGATCGCCCACCACGGCGTGGCCGGGAAGAACGCCGCCGACATCCGCATGGCCGTCGACGCGATGGAAGTCCTCATCAGCCACCCGGACGTGGACGTGTTCATCCTGGTCACCGGCGACAGCGACTACTCGCCGCTGGTTCACCGGCTGCGCGAGTTCGGCAAACACGTCGTCGGCGTCGGCACGCAAGCCACGGCCAGCCAACGGCTGGTGTCGGTGTGCTCGGAGTACAAGTTCTGGGGCACCGTCGTCGCCGAGGTCGAACCGGCCGCCAGACCCGCTGTGACCGCCGTCTTCGACATCGCCGCCGCCGAAGACCTGCTGGTGCGCGCCTTCGAGCAGATTCCCACCGACACTCCGACCGCCGGCACCGTGAAGAACAAGATGCTCGTGCTGGACCCGTCGTTCGACCAGGCCAACTACGGCTGCCGCACCTTCCGCGACTTCCTCAACCGTCTGCCGCATCGGGTCGCCACCGCAGGGCGTTCGGGCAACGACATCACCGTGCGCCTGATCGCCTCATTCGCGTGAACAGCCGTGTGATGACTCCCGGCTGAAACGAAGCGAGGCCGCACCGAGCGGATGCTCGGTGCGGCCTCGATCGGGGAATTCAGCAGCGCCTCACGCTGCCGTCGTGCTGAGTCGGCGATCGTTCGCGGCGAAGGTGCCGGACAGGTCGCCGCGAGTGACTGCGGCCGCCACGACTCGTTCGGCGCGGCGGCGCCGCATCCGCAGCGCCGAGGCGGTGGTGCCTTGCTCGGCGGCGAGCTGCTCGATCAGCGCGTCACCGAAGCGGGTCGCGCTGATCAGCTCGGCGGCTTCGTCGCTGATCAGGC
>NZ_JBIRWQ010000050.1:24068-35190 GCF_044388125.1 Actinoplanes sp. NPDC020271 | reverse complement strand
CCCGCTCACGCAGCTCATCGGGGTACTTCTTCGGTGCCGCCATAGCGAGATTCTCTCCCAGGTTTGGATGTCTCCATCAAACCCGGGGCGGAACACACCGCAGGGTGGATGCACGACTTGGCGGACTGGACAGGCCGCTGGTCGACATACCGAAACGCGCCCGGGAACGTCTGATGATGGCCACGCACGTTCACTCGGCCGGCAAGACGCCCTCAGGCCTGCATTACGCCCAGCATGGTCCGCCGCCGGTCACGGGAGATCGCCGACGCACGGCGGTGCGAGACACCAGCAATGACATCGAGAAAAAGGTAGGGCGATGGTTCTCCGACAGGACTGCTCCATCCGGAATGTGACCGTGGGCGTTGCCGCCTGCATCGCGGACTACGGCCTAGCATTCATCGAGGACGACAAACTCGATGCACTGAGCGCGGCCCTACTGGTCTTCCTCAACACGGCCGGCATACCGACCCACGTACCGGAGCCGACCATCCCGACACCGGGCAACTCGAAGTGACGCACTGCAGCGGAGCAGACCCGCCGGACCCAAAAACACTGGTCAGCACCCATCCGGACGGACAGCTGCTCGACACCGGATCACCATCGGATCACCACGGTCCCAAAGCATGGGATTTCCGGGCCCAAAGGTGGGAACGAAAAAGGCCGTGACCCCTGTTTCCGCAGGTCACGGCCTTTTCACGAAGTGCGCCCGAAGGGACTCGAACCCCTAACCTTCTGATCCGTAGTCAGATGCTCTATCCATTGAGCTACGGGCGCTCGTTCAGTGCTCAGTCAGCATACACACCGACTTTTGCGCGGAGACTCCGGGATTCGAACCCGGGATGGGCGGTTAACCCAAACCGCATTAGCAGTGCGGCGCCATAGACCAGACTAGGCGAAGTCTCCTCCGGTGACCCGTGAAGGTCACCGAGGATTGAGGATACCGGACCGCTTGAGGCCCGCACAAAGAGGTCGGCCCGAAACCTCCCGAAGATCTGCCACGAAGGCCACGAACAGGCGAAACGTTGCGGTTGCGACTACGCTGCGCAGGATGGAGGAGAAGCAGACGCCGCGTGCCCGGGATCCGCGTGCGCCCTTCAGCGCGCCGGAGTCGGAGGAGCCGACCGCTCGGCCGTCGCGCCGCGGGGCACCGCCGACGGTCACTTTCCAACCGCCCCGCCCCGGGACGAGTGCTGAAGGTCACCCGTCAAGAACCACTCCAACCCCTCTTGCGGGTACGCGAGAGCAGGCACCCGAGCCACAACCAGCGGCCGGCACCTCGGCGAATGTGGCGAAGCCCACTCGCACACCCCGCCCGGCGCGTCCCGTCGATGACGGCGTGAGCCCCGCGAAGAAGGCCCCGGCGAAGAAAGCGGCGCCGAGGGCCCGCGCCGCCGCGAAGACCACGCCCGCGAAGGCGGTGTCTACCCCGGCCGAGCCCACCGAGCCGACGAAGCGGACTGCTCCGACAAAACGCCCCCGCAAGACCACCCCGCCCGAGGCGACGCCCGCAGTGAAGGTTGAGGCAAAGCCCGCAGCGGAGGTCGAGGCAAAGCCCCCGGTAGAAGCAGTGGAGGCAGTGGGGGCAGTAACGGTCGAACCAGCACCGACCCCAGCAGTGGTCGAACCAGCACCGACCCCCGTAGCGGTCGAACCAGCACCGACCCCACCAGCAGTAAAGGCCCCAACCCCGGACCAACTACTGCTCGACCTCTGGCCCCGCCTGCTCGCCGACCCCCGGAACGCCCCGAAACTCCTGGCCGATGCCGCCGTCGAGATCTTCGGTCCGCGGGCCGCCGCCTGGGCCGAACGCACCCGGGCGACCTACCCCACGGCCACTCCGCAGGCGCTGGCCCGCCTGGCCACGGCCCGTTTCACCCGCGCGGCCGGCCGGCGCAGCCTGCTCAGTGCGCTTTCCGGGACGTACGCGCCAATTGCTCTTGTCGGTAGCGCGGCGATCACGCATGCGAGTCTGGTGCTGCATCTCGCCGCGGCCTACGGCGTGGATCCGACTGGTCCGGAGCGCGCCGCGGAGATCCTGGTGTTGTTGCCGAGTTATCGCAGCGGCGCGGCTTGGGCGGCGCTGCGCCTGGCCGATCGGGTGCTGCCGGGAACGTCGCTGGTCAGCGCGGTTCTGGGTGGCCGGAACGCGACGGAGGCGGTCGCGACGCGGGCCGAGCGCCGTTACGGGTGGTATTGCAGCCAGCTGAGCCAGGAGTCGGGGAGCAGTTCGTAGCCGACGAACGCGGTGGTGTCGAGGAGGCTGTGCGCCACGATCAGCGGCATTACCCGTTTCGTCCGCAGGTAGAACAGCGCGAACACGACGCCCATCACGACGTTCCCGATGAAGCCGCCGAAGCCCTGGTAGAGGTGGTAGGAGCCGCGCAGCACGGCCGAGCACAGGATGATCAGTGGAACGGTCAGCCGGCCGATCTGCTGCAGTCGCGTGATCAGGTAGCCGACGACCAGCACTTCTTCCAGCACGGCGTTCTGGATCGCGGCGAGGATCAAGACCGGAACCGTCCACCAGTACGCGTTCAACCCGCTCGGCACGATCTGTGCGCTCAGCCCGAGTTGCAGGGCGGCGTAGACCAGGAGCAGCCCGGGGATCCCGATTCCGGCGGCGAGTCCGGCGCCCCAGCCGATGTCGAAGCCGGGCCGCCGGAAGTCGATGCCGAGGTCGCGCCCGGGTCGCAGGCCGTCGCGGCGCAGCAGGTACCAGACGAGGAGCACCGGGATCAGGTCGAAGGCGATGCCGAGCAGCTGGTTGGTCAGGTCGAGGTAGGGCCGGGCCGACGTGGTCGGGTTCAGCGTCGCGGTCTGGCTGGCGAGCGGTTTGCCGGCGGTGAGTTTGGCGGTCAGCGACACCACCGACCAGATCGCCGACTGTCCGAGGGACAGCAGCAGGACGATGGCGATCTCGGCGGGGTACGCCGATCGGGTGGACTGCTGTCCTTCGAGAGTCACGCGGCCCACTCTACGAGGGCACAAAATCGGTCATATAGACAAGCGGCAGGTGACGAGTCGCACTTGAAGTGCGTCGTGTTCCCGACTGTGCTGACCACCCTGAATGCATGGGAGACCTCGCACGCTTGCTCAAGGAGAGCTGGAGTCTCGTCGAGGAGCATCAGGACAAGGTCGCCGGGTATTTCTACGCGCGGTTGTTCCTGTCGCACCCGGACCTTCGTGAGCTCTTCCCGGTCCACATGGACGTGCAGCGGACCCGCCTGTTGAGCGCGGTCGTCACCGCCGTGCAGACCCTGGAGGATCCCGAGCGGTTCGACGACTACCTGCGTGCGCTGGGGCGGGATCACCGCAAGTTCCACGTGATCCCGGAACACTACGAGGTGGTGGGCGGGGCGTTGATCGAGTCGATGCGGGCGTTCGCCGGCGAGCAGTGGGGTGTCGAGTACGACCAGGCGTGGGCCGACGCGTACGCGGTGATCGCGTCGAAGATGCTGGCCGGCGCCGACGCTGATCAGAATCCGCCATATTGGTATGGCGAGGTCGTCCAGCACGAGCGCCGTTCCCGGGACATCGCGGTCTTCACGGTGTTGCCGATGCAGCCGCTGGAGTTCCGCGCCGGGCAGTATCTGAGCCTGGAGGCGACCCGGTACCAGCCGCGGCTGTGGCGCACGTATTCACCGGCGAACGCCCCGCGGCGCGACAACACGCTGGACTTCCACGTCCGCGCGCTCGGCGCCGGCTGGGTGTCCAGCGCGCTGGTCCGCAAGCTGCAAGTAGGCGACATGATCAAGCTGGCTGCCCCGATGGGGTCGATGACGCTGGACCGAAGATCGACCCGGGACGCCGTGTTCGTGGCGGGCGGCACCGGCCTGGCGCCGGTCAAGTCGCTGCTGGAGGAACTGACCCGGTACAACCGGACCCGCTGGGTGCACGTCTTCTTCGGTGCGAGGACCCGCGAGGATCTGTACGACCTGGCCGACCTGAACCGGCTGGCGGCCCGCTATCCCTGGCTGTCCGTGGTGACGGCGTGCAGCGACGACCCGGGTTTCGCCGGCGAGCAGGGCAACATCTCGGACGTGGTGGCCCGGTACGGCCCGTGGAACGAGCACGACTTCTTCGTCTCCGGCTCCGGCGCCATGGTCAAGTCGACCCTGCGGACGCTGGCCGAGCTGCAGGTTCCCTCGATCCGGGTCAAGTACGACGCGTTCAGCGACTAGTAATCCCAGGGCCGGCCGGTCTGCTGGTACTGCGCGATCGGGACGAGCTTGGCGTCCGGTGCCATCCGGTCCACGTACAACCGGCCTTCCAGGTGGTCGATCTCGTGGCTGACGAGCCGGGCGAGGGCCCGCTCGAAGACGGTCACCACCCTCGTGCCGTCGAAGCGCGCGTGCTCCACCTCGATCCGCAGTGGCCGGGCGACCAGGCCGCGGTAGTCGAAGAAGGAGAGACACCCTTCGTACTGCTCGTCGCACTCCGTCGACTCGCCGACGACACGCGGGTTGAGCAGCACCACCGGGTCGATCTCGCGTTCCGGTGGGCGGACCACGGCGGCGGCCACCGGGATCCCGATCTGTGACGCGGCCAGCCCCACGCCCTTGCTGAACTCGTGCAGGTCCTCCAACTGGGCGAGGGAAGTGAGCAGCCGGGTGACCGTCTCCCGGGCGGCCGGCACCTCGCGGGGCAGCTGGAAGTGCCGGGAGCGTTGGCGGAGCAGGTCGGAGCCGCGCTGGATGATTCCGATTCCGCGCATCCGGTGCGAGGCGCGGGGCAGGGTCGGCTCGGAGGGTGCGAGGTCCTCGTACTGCGGGGCGTCGGGGCCGCGGAACCGCCATTCCAAACGGTACCGGGCGTTCAACAAAGGCTGATCGGTGGACCACTCGAAAATGGCGCGACCTCCCTCATTGCGGCGTTCCAGGGGACTGCGTACCGGGACTTCCGCGTTCAGGGACACCTCGACGCCCCACACCTGGGGTTCGAAGCGTTCCGGGAAGTCCAGGCGCACGGTGAGCGAGCGGGTGGGCAGCCGCACGGCGCGCTGGAACCACTGACCCCACTTCTCCTCACCGACCGTGTAGGCGTACTCGATCGTGGTCCGTTCGCCGGGGTAGAGCGGGAACTGGCCGCGCTCGTTGGCGAACAGCAGCCAGAGTTCCTTGGCCGCGTCCCGGTCGAGCTTGATCCGCCACTGCATGGGCTCGGCCGCGTCGCCCTCGCCGGCCACCGCGTGGACGTCCATGTCGTCGAGCGTGAGCGGGTGCTCGCGGTGGTGCCGGTTGGAGCCGGGCGGGTCGTTCGGGTACCGGTCGACGGAGATCTTCACGAGGTACCGGGTGACCGCCTCGGTCCCGGCGTTGTAGAGCGAGCGACGCACCCGGCAGCGGTAGGCGCCCCCGATGTACGCCAGTTCGGCGATCTCGCGCTCCACGACCAGGCCGGTTCCGGGTGGCAGCCACTGGGCCGGCACCGGCGGGTCCCGGTGCATCACCCCGCGGGCGTGCCGGAGCTCGTCGTACTCCTGGAAGCGTTGCCAGATCATCCCACCGGCACCCAGCACCGCCTCGGCCCGGCGGGCGAAGTCCTCGGTCGGTTTGTGGCGGCGGCCCTCGACGTGGCTGACATAGGAGGGATCGAAGCCCATGCGCGCAGCGAGCTGCTTCTTTGTCATTCCGCGCTCGACCCGCCATTGCGCAAGCGCCGTAACGAACTGATCTGCGGCCCGTTCAATGGGCGAGGTGGTCATCACGGATGTCCCCTTCGCGACGGCACTCTCAGTGTCACGGCATCGGGTATCCGGATGGGGCTAGTAGCGCGTTGCCGACAGGTACCTTGACAAAACCGGCAGTCCGGCAACGCTACGTCAGGTAATCCTTGCAGAGGGTATTGATCCCAAAAATCCCAGGTACATTGTTGGTTAGGCTACCCTTAACCGGGTACTCTCGGTCGCCTTGGAGCACTGCCGTCGAGACTGCGTGAAGCGGTGAGGTGGAGAAGCTGGTGAACGCGTGACCCTCACCCTGGAACTCACCGGTCCCCACCCGCTGGCACCCGTGACCCACACCCTCGACGCCATGTTCGGCGGCTTCCGGGCCCCCTCGCTGGCCCCCGGGCTGACCGTGCCTGACCAGGCCGGATGGGCACCCGCCAGCGACCTCACCGGCCCGGCGCTGACCACCCTGCTGGAGTCAGCCGGCCGCCGCTGGAACGCGCAGCCGCACGCCGCCGCCGCCCTCGCCTGGAAGGCGTACACCTACTGGCTCGCTCTTCCGGCGGTCCTCGGCTGGGCCTCCGCACGGCGCGTCCCACTGATGACCGCCAGTAACGTCATGACGAGCTTCGCCAACCCGAGCGTCATGATCACGGTCGGTGTGCGCCCCGGGATTCCGGTCGCGGTCCTGCCGAACGACCCGCTCGCGCTCAGCGGCCACCCCGACGCGGTCGTCGTCGCGGACGAGACCGCACTCCTCGCGGAATTCCGCCGGACCTTGCTCGACGAGCACCTGACGCCCCTGCTGGACGCCATCCACACCCAGGTCCGCCTGGGCAGGCGCCCCCTGCTCGGTTCGCTGGCCTCCGGCATCGCCTACGGGATCCTGCGCTCGGCCGACATCACCCCCGGCGCCTCGGCCGAGTCGATCGACCTGCTGCTCGGCGCGCTCGGCATCCGCGACCTGATCGACCTGGTGCCCGCGCGCCACGGCAAGCTCGACGTCCAGCGAAAGACGTGCTGCCTGGCCTTCACCCTGCCGACACCGAAACTCTGCCCCGGCTGCTGCATCAAACCCTGACCGGTCGCGGTTTTCCGATTATCGGATTACGGCCGCGCCCGTTCGCAATCCAACATTCCCCGAACGACGCGGCTGCGACGACTTCCGGCCGCCTTCCGGTCGCGGCCCGACCAGATCAAAATCAGATTCCCGCCGTACGTCGTGAAGATTCGACCCGCGGGCCGGTCGCCCGCGACGTGACTAACGCCGCCGTTCCCGATGGCATACAAACCGGCGGTCGGGGGCACAAGAAACCCATGACCGCCGCAGCCACCCGAACCACTCGACATGCTTTGTCGCCGAGAAGGAACGGGGCAGCCGTAGCCGGTGCGCGAACTGGTCAGCTGTCGCCGTCGGCGGAGACCACCGCGTCCGGGTTGTCGACCAGGTGGCGGACGTCCCACATCCAGACCCCGCCGGTCCAGGTCGGGCGGAAGCCGAGCAGGTCCGACATGGTGCGCAACATCTCGATGTCACGGGTCTGCGGGGTCAGCACGACCACGCCGGCCTTCCAGTAACGCAGGTCGGCGAGGGTCATCTCGCGCCGCGCGTCGGTCACGTCGGGGGTGGGGTTGCCCTGCCGGATCGAGGCCATCAGCCCGCTGGTCGGCCGCCACGGCGGAGCGAACGCGGCGGTGTGGTCGGCCGGATCCTGCGGGTTCTGGTTCGGGAGCAGCGCGTACGCCCCGGCGATCCGCATGTCCTGCTTGGTGTAGGCGCTCCAGCGCAGCGGATCCGGGTACGAGCTGTCCGGCAGTGGCAGGGTGACCACGGTGTGGCTGTCGTCCACGTACTGCCGCCACGCGCCCGAGGTGACGAAGGACGGGACCGGGTCCATCCGGACCGCGGCGAGCTGGACCGGCACGAGCGGCACGAGGGCCATCGCCACCGCGGTGATCATCGCGACGCGGATCGGGCCGCGGGTGTGCGGCTGGGTACGGACCAGGTCGGCGGCACGCTGACAGCCGAGGGCCAGGACGATCGCGACGACGGGCACGATCGCCATCGCCCAGCGGGTCGGGACGGCCGAGTTCAGCACCGGCAGGTGGTGCAGGAACGCCCAGATGCCCGGAACGCCGGTGTCCTTCCCGTCCAGGTAAATGCGCGGTCCGAGCGACATCGCCCCGAACAGCAGCGCCAGAAATCCGAGGGTGAGCACGGCCGCGCTGCGCCGCAGCCAGAGGACCAGCCCGAAGAAGAGGACGACCAGGCCCCAGCCGAAGAACGCGTTCTGCTCCGACGGGTTCTGCGCCAGCGTGAGCGGCACCTCCGGGTTACCGGCCACCGAGTGCGTCGAGTAGGCCGTGAAGGATCCGAGGTCCGCGCCGAAGCTACGAACATAAACGGACAGACCCTGGTACGACTGCGGGCCGAAGAACTGCACGCTCAACGGGTACGCCAGGGCGGCCACCGTGACCGCGGCGGCGATGACCAGCCCACGCAGGAACGCGAGCGCCTCACCGCGGTGCCGCCGGCGCCGGACCAGGGCCATCACCAGGCAGAACACGCCGACCCCGACCGCGGTCATCAACAGGACCTCGAGGTTGATGAACGCCTGCCAGATCAGCAGACCACCGAGAATCAGGCCGTTGCGTACCGCGCGAGCGGGCACGCGCAGCTCCAGGGTCCGCCAGATGATCAGCGGGACCACGAACTGGGAGACGATGTTCGGGTGGCCGGCGGCGTGGGCGATCATGCTCGGCGCGAACGCGGCGAAGAGCGCCCCGACCCACGCGGCCAGTCGCGAGGCGACCACGCGGCGTGAGAGCACCAGATACCACGAGGTACCGGTTAAAGCCAATGCGCCCGTAAGAAATACGTTGAACGCCACATGCGGACCAAAGAGAAGAGTGATGGGCGTCAGTGGCAGCGAAACAGCCAACGCCGAGGTGTTGGCCATCATGTTCACCCCATCGGGGTAATTCATGCGATCCGAGAAGAACGGATAGACGCCATCCGTGAGCACTCGGGCACCGTGCGCCAGCATCCACTCGAAGAAAGCCTGATCCTGCGGATCATCGCGCAACTCATGATCAAGATTGAGCCACAACGGCGCGGTGACGAAGAGGGCGACAGCCAGGAAGCTGCCTATGGCGAGAACGTCGCGCCACGTGACGACACGCCACAGAGGACGGCGCCGCGCAGGCACTCTGACCTGCTCATCCGCAACTTCTGTGGCCGGAGCGGGGGAGGTCGGAGCGGCCGTTTCGATGCCGCCCTCAAGTGCGCGCAGCTCGGCGTCCAGGTCCTCGGCTGCGGTCACTTGGCGGGGCGGCAGAACGTTCTCACCGGCCGTCTGGCTCGTCGAGTCAAAACCCGTAATCGTCATAGCATCGGCGAGCCTAACCGAGGTTGGGAAGAGTTCCGCGGTGTGCGCCCGCAGCGTGATAGAGACGATATGTACGCGTGTTTTCCGCGTGTCCATGGATCAACCGCAGCGCGACGCCGGAGCAACCCGTAACCCGCGCGTATACCCCATCTACCTATGTCTCAATCAGGCCAAAAATCGGCGTGACACAGCAGTCAACTTTCGGATAGCGGCGATAGGTGGTTAACTTCACCGGTCCCGCTGTCAGCATCAGATCGGCAAGACGAGGGAACCTCACCTATGGCAGACATCACTGGAGACCAGCGGATCCAGTCCGAAGTGCTCGAAGGCCTTGCCACGGCTGTGAACCACCGCCGGTGGTTCGTCGAGCTCGCTCTCCCATACCTCGGGGACAACCCCATCGAGATCGGCAGCGGCCTCGGCGACTACGCGATCGAGTGGGCCGAGCACCTCCCGCGCTTCACCGCCACCGAAGCCGACCCGGATCGGCTGGTCCTGCTCAAGGAGCGGATGGCCGGGCACCAGAACATCGAGGTGCGGCAGATGCTGCTGCCCGCGCAGGACGCCGACGGGCAGTACAGTGCCGCCGTCTCCTACAACGTGCTGGAACACATCGAGGACCACGTGGGCGCGCTGCGCAGCATGCGCGACCTGGTCCGCCCCGGTGGCCGCGTGATCATCATCGTGCCGGCGTTCATGTTCGCGATGAGCCAGGTCGACATCGCCACCGGTCACATCCGGCGCTACACCAAGAAGACGCTGGGCGCGGCGTTCGCCGAGGCGGGCCTCGAGATGGAGAAGCTGCACTACGCGAACGCGCTGGGCCTGATCGGCTACTACGGCGCGACCAGCATCTTCAAGCTGGCCCCCAAGGAGGGTCCGATGGTGAAGGTGTACGACTCGCTCGTGCTCCCGGTCACCAAGGCCGCCGAGCGGATCATCCACCCGCCGTTCGGCCAGTCGGTCTTCGCCGTCGCCCGGACGCCACGCTGACGGCGTACTGAGTCAAGCGAGGCGGCGGCCGACCCGGCCGCCGCCTCTGCGTTTCCGTCGGACCTCGACCCGCCGCGGGTCAGCCCCGCACCTCGAAGGTCGGACGGATCGTGGCCCGCGCCAGCGTGTGGAAAGCCAGGTTGAAGCCGACGTAGGCGGGCGTCGCGTCCGGCGCGACCTCGAGCGCGTCGACGTCGATCGCGTGCACCGCGAAGACATACCGGTGCGGGCGGTCACCGGGCGGCGGCGCGGCCCCGCCGTAGGCCCGCTCGCCGTAGTCGTTGCGGACGCAGAACGCCCCCTCCGGCAGGGGGTCGGCGCCCCGATCAAGAACGGTCACCGAGACCGGCAGGTTGACCACCACCCAGTGCCAGAACCCGCTCCCGGTCGGCGCGTCCGGGTCGAAGCACGTGATAGCGAACCCGTGGGTCTCCTCGGGGAACCCGGACCAGGACAACTGCGGCGACAGGTTCTTCCCGCCGACACCCGTGTGGGCGTGCAACTCGTCGAGCGGCTGCCCGTCCGTCACATCCGCGCTGGTCACCGTGAAGGACGGCACCTGCGGCAGCAGATCGTACGGATCAGGGGCCAGAGCTCGGTCAAGACTCATCGGGGCCTCCGGCGAAGTAGCTCAGCTGACCTGGGTGGCTCAGCAGGTTCTGGCGCTTTCCCGCGATGGGCCGAGAGTAACCGCCGTAGATGTCGGCGGCCTTTCGCCGGTATTGCGCGGTGCCGTCCCTCGTACGGGTAAACGCACAGGTGGTGCGCACCGGGATCGCGATGCCGGGCGATGCTTCTGTCAGACATCCGACCGGGTGCGTGCGGCCGAGATCCCCGCGCCTGGTTGCGATCGGTCCAAGCCAGCCGGCACCCGCTGTGACGGGTGCCGGCTGGACCCATGTTCCCCTCAGGTCCTTCCCGACGCCCGGCTTGACCCGACGCCCCCGCATTGCGCCCGCCGGGGGGGGGGGGGCCGCCCAAGCGAGCGCGGAGGGGGGCGGTGTGTGGGCCGGCGGGGGCCCCGCGCCCGCCGCGCAGAGGCGCCGGGCGCGGGGCGGCGCGGGAGGCGCCG
>NZ_JBIRWQ010000050.1:0-24058 GCF_044388125.1 Actinoplanes sp. NPDC020271 | reverse complement strand
TCCCCCCCCCCCGCCCCCCGCCCCCCCCGCGCCCCCGCCCCACCAACACAACGCGCATCCCGCGGCTGCGGGTTCGCGCCCCGTCGCCCCCCTCTCGGCGCCGGCCGCCAAGGGCGCAATGCCCGCGAGCCGGAGGCGACGCCGGTAGGCACAGCCCGCGAGCCGGAGGCGACGCCGGTAGGCTCAGCCCGCGAGCCGGAGCCGAGCCATCAGGCTCAGCGGATCCGCTTGACCTGCAGGCCGTGGTACAGCTTGCGGTAGACCACCCCGGTCCGGTGGTTCCCCGCGTCGATCATCATCCCGCGGCCCATGTAGATGCCCACGTGGCCGTGGCCGACCACCAGGTCACCCGGTCGCGCCTGACCGCGGGGGATCGTGCGGGCCCGGGCCGCCTGCGCCCGCGACGAGTGCGGCAGCCGCATCCCGGCCCGGGCGTACGCCTGCCGGGTCAGCCCCGAGCAGTCGAACCCGCCTCGGCCCTCGCCGCCGGTGACGTAGCGCCGGCCGAGCTGGGATCGGGCGTACGCGATCACCGCGCTCATCTGCCCGCCGCGCGCGGCTGCCAGCGGCCGCTCCACGGTCCGCCGCACCGACTTGCGCACCATGCCGCGGTGCGACACCGTGATTCGCCGTTGAGCGACCACCACGCGCCGCTGGGGCGCCCGGTACTGGCGTACCGCCTCCTGTCGCTGCACGCCGCGCTCGACGCGCTGGGACGCGCGGTGGCCGGTCCGCCGGGGCGTGCCGAGCGCGGAGCGGCGTACCGGCGTCACCGCCGCGCCCGCCCGTACCGCGGCCGGCGGGGCGGGCCGGACGGTACCGGCCCGGCGCTGCAGCGACCTGGTCGCGCGCAGCGCGAGCTGCTCACGGTGCTCGTAGAGGCTGGGATCGAAGCCGCCCGGGACGACGCGGGTCGCAAGGTCCGCTACCGGTGGCTCCGGATTTGCCGACGAGGCCTGCGGAGCTTGAGAAGCCTCCGTGGCGTGCTCGGCAGGGTCTACGGCCGGTGCGATGACGGCGAGCGCTAGTGCGCCGGCGGTCAGCACGCGGCGGGTGGACGTACCGTGCAGTGTTGCCTCCGAAATAGGCCCGGGGCACTCGCGCGAATCCCATCATCAGCGCGGGTGAACCTGCTCTACCGCGCTATTGCCGCCGTCGAAGGAGGGCAATGGGAACCCGGACAACTTTTGTGCATTCCGTGGACCATGCCAACACACCTTGAATTACGGCGTGGGTGGATTCAGATAATTGTCCCCCTGATCTCGAACAGATAAACGGCTGCTACTGCTCAGCCGAAGGCAGTGACATCCGGATGCCCGGGGTGGCTCCCGAGCCGTGCATCGAGAGCTCACTGAGCTGGGCATTCTTCGGAACGTCGAAGGGCAGTACGCCGTTCACGGAAGCGCCCGGGCGGATCTCGTCCAGCAGGGTCGGGCTGCCATCGTTGAGAAATACCGCAGCCTCGGCCGCGACGGCGTAGGCTCCACCATCGGTGTCGTAGACGCGCTGCGCCGAGCTGTCGAAAAGCTCCGGCTCCCGGCCGTTGTTGGTGACCCGCACGTCGAGCAGGCAGAACTGGCCTTCGGCGCGCTGCTCCAGCCCGTCCGGTCCGATCGCCGAAACGCCGCAGCGCACGTTCCGCACCCGTAGCCCGAAACCGCCGGGAACGGCGTCCTGGTAGTCGGCCGGGGGCAGACCGCGAATCACCCTCGGACCGACGGCGGGACGGTCTGCGGTCGCGACCGCCCAGATCCCGAAGGCGACCAGGGCGAGGGCGACGAGGATGCCGCCGCCCACCCAGATGCGCGCTCGCCAGCGCAGCGCCCACTCGTCCACGCCGTCGTCATCCGGATCGACCACCCGGATCGTCGTAGCCCGGTGCGAGGTGTACGTCACGGAGTCCCCCAGGGAACGGAGCCGGGGCGCGCCCGTGGGCCGGACGCGCTGTCCGTCCATGCTGGGTTCGCCACGGCCGGAGAACGCCGCGACACTCCGCAAAAAGGACTTTATCGGTCATACTATGACGTAGATCTTCCCCCGATCGGGTGATCAGCGCAGCAGCACGATCTTCCCCAGGTGGTCACTGGTCTCCATCACGCGCTGCGCCTCGGCCGCCTCGGCCAGCGCCATCGTGGTGTGAACGACCGGTTTCACGAGCCCCGCTGCGACCAGCGGCCAGACCTGCTCACGGACGCCGGTGACGATCCGCGCCTTGTCGGCGAGCGGCCGGGCCCGCAACGAGGTCGACGAGACCGTGCCGCGCTTGGCCATCAGTGCACCCAGATCCAGCTCGGCGCGGGTGCCGCCCTGAAAGCCGATCACCGAGATCCGCCCGTTCGCCGCGAGAGCCTCGATGTTGCGCGCCAGATACTTCGCACCGATGATGTCGAGCACCACATCGGCGCCCCGGCCGTCGGTGACCTCGTGCACCACCTCGACGAAATCCTGCTCGGAGTAGTCGATCGTCACGTCGGCACCCAGCGCCCGCAGCCGCTCGTGCTTCGCCGCCCGCGCGGTGACCAGCACCCTCGCCCCCAGCGCCTTGCCCAACTGGACGGCGAACGTGCCGATCCCGCTGCCCCCGCCGTGCACCAGGAAGGTCTCCCCGGCCCGCAACCGGTCATGCGCCACCACGTTGGACCACACGGTGCACGCCACCTCGGGCAGCGCGGCCGCTTCGACCAGCGACAGCCCGGCCGGCACCGGCAGCAGCTGACCGGCCGGCACCGCCACCCGCTCCGCATAGCCCCCGCCGGCCAGCAGCGCACAGACCCGCTCGCCGACATGATGACCTTCGACACCCGGCCCGACCGCGCTGATCACTCCGGAGCACTCCAGGCCCGGATAGATCGGCGCTCCCGGCGGCGGTGGATAGTGCCCCTGCCGTTGCAGCAGGTCAGCGCGGTTCACTGCGGCGGCGGTGACGTCGACGACGACCTCGCCCCGGGCCGGCTCCGGGTCCGGAACCTCGGCCCAGCGCAGTTGCTTCTCCTCGATCACGATCGCGTGCATCCCCCGACAATGCCTCACGGGTACGACACAAGCGACAGCGTCGCCGAGGCATCTGGCAGACTGGAGCCGCACTACGGGAGGATTCGCCTAGTGGCCGATGGCGCCGGTCTTGAAAACCGGTATGGGGAAACTCATCGTGGGTTCGAATCCCACATCCTCCGCTTCCCGCCCGCCTGGCGGATGTTTTGCCTGGAAGATCAACTTCAAGATCTTCCTGTCCGATCTCCGCGGTGGTCCTTCTCCGCCGCTCCCGCGGGGACCCTTCCGGCCTGAGCAGGGGCGCGGGGCGCCCCTGAACGCTCAGGCCGCAAGGGCGGCCTCCGTGGGCAGACACGGTCAGAGCAGAAACCCGTGGACCTGCCGGATTTCGACGACGGTCGTTACGATCCGGCCGTGAGGACATTCGGGATCGTGCTGGCCGCTCTCGGGCTGGGTGCGTTCGTGGGAGCTCAGACCGGTGCGGCGCTGACGATCCCGGCTGCGGTGGCCGGCGGTCTCGGGCTGCTCCTGGTCGCGTTCGGCAAGCGGGACGGTGGCAAGGACCTGATCCCGGGCCCGAGCGCGGCTTCCGTCACCGGGAAGGAGAAGCCGACCCTCAGCGGGCTCGGTGCGCGGGTCGAGCAGATCCTGCAACTCGCCGAGGAACAGGCGGCGGACAAGGTGGCGGAGGCCAACAAGGAGGCCGCACGGATCATCGCCGACGCCGAGGTGGAAGCGAACAAGCGCCGGCCGCTCGGAGCCTGAGGACAAGCGCCGGCCGCTCGGAGTTCGGGTCAGTCCCGCGGTGGATTCAGTATCATCTGCGGCCCGGTGCCCTGTGATGCCAGCCGGTCCCGCGGGTTGATCAGGCTGCACCGCTGCAGCGACAGGCAGCCGCAGCCGATGCACCCGGTGAGCTGGTCACGCAGCCGTTCCATCATGGCGATCCGCTCCTCCAGCCGGTGCCGCCAGTGGCTGGAGAGGCGCGACCAGTCGGCCTTGGTGGGTGTCCGGTTCTCCGGCAGCTCGGCGAGCGCCTCGCGGATCTCTTCGAGCGACACCCCGACCTGCTGGGCGATCTTGATGAACGCGATCCGGCGCAGGTCGGCCCGTTCGTACCGCCGCTGGTTACCGCCGGTCCGGGCGGCGTGCAGCAGGCCCTCCCGCTCGTAGTAGCGCAGCGCTGAGGGCGCCACCCCGCTGCGGGCGGCCATCTCGCCGATGGTGAGGGTCTCCATGCGGTCCCCTTGAGTTGAAGTTCACTTCAAGTTGCAGCCTATCCGACATGACTGTTTCCGCGCTGCACCGCTTGACCGGTGACGAGAAGCACGCGCCGAGCGCGCATTCCACACTGGACGTGATCCGCGTCCTCTACGAGCGGGTCCTCCGGATCACGCCCGAGACCGCCGACGAGCCGGACCGTGACCGCTTCCTGCTCTCCAAGGGGCACGGGCCGGCCGCGTACTACGCGGTGCTGGCCGACCGCGGCTTCATCCCCGACGACTGGCTGGACCGGATGGGGCAGTGGAACAGCCCGCTCGGCACGCACCCGGACCGCCTGCTGATCCCCGGCGTCGAGGCCGGCACCGGCTCACTCGGGCACGGCCTCGGGCTGGCCGTCGGGGTCGCCCTCGGGCTGCGGGCCCAGGGTTACACCGAGAGCCGCACGTTCGTGCTGCTCGGCGACGCGGAACTGGACGAGGGGTCGAATCACGAGGCGATCGCGTACGCCGCGGCGCTGCCCCTGCCGTTGACCGCGGTCGTCATCGACAACCGGTCGGCGACCCACGGCTGGCCGGGCGGCATCCCGGCCCGTTTCCCCGGCTGGACGGTCTCCCTGGTCGACGGGCACGACCACGACGAGATCGAACGGGGCCTGCTCGTCCGTACCGGAAAACCGCATGTGATCGTCGCGACGGTCGAACCGAAGTGGAGCTGAAGATGATGCGGGAGACGTTCGTCGCCACCACCACCGCGCTGCTCGACGAGGATCCCAGGACCGCGCTGGTGCTCGCCGACATCTCCGCCGACGTGTTCGAGCCGGCGCTGCGCGCACATCCCGATCGGGCGCTCAACGTGGGCATCCGGGAGCAGCTGATGGTCGGCGTCGGAGGTGGGCTGGCGCTCACCGGGTTGCGGCCCTACCTGCACTCCTACGCGCCGTTCCTGATCGACCGGGCGTACGAGCAGATCAAGCTCGACCTCGGGCACCAGGACACCGGCGCGGTGCTGGTCAGCATCGGCGCGTCCTACGACTCGGCGGCCTCCGGGTACACCCACCACTCACCCGGTGACGTCGCGCTGCTCGACACGCTCGACGGCTGGACCGTGCTGGTTCCCGGGCACCACGACGAGGTGCCGGCCATGCTGCGGGAGGCGGCCCGGCACGACGACCGGGTCTACATCCGGCTGGGGTTGCAGGAGAACGCCCGGGCGTACCGGGACGGCGGGAAGCTGTGCGTGCTCAGGCGTGGTGGACCGCTGGTGGTCGCGGTCGGGCCGATGCTCGACCCGGTGCTCGCGGCGACCGCGGACCTGGACGTCACCGTGGCGTACACCAATACGCCGCGGCCGCTGGACGCCGAGGGACTGCGACTGCTCACCGCGGGCGACGTGATCGTGGTCGAGCCCTACCTGGCCGGCACGTCGGCGCGCCTGGTCAGCGAGGCGCTCAGCGGCCTGCCACACCGGGCGCTGCACCTCGGGGTGGGCCGGGCCGAGGTACGGAATTACGGAACCTGGGAGGACCACGCCCGTGTCCACGGCTTGGACACGGCCGGTCTGCGGGCGTCGATTCAAGCGTTCCTAGCTTAGGAAGACCTCGCGCAGCTTCGCCTCGAACAGCCACACCGATCCGGTGTCGGGGAACTTCATCCGGAACCGCTCGCGCACCCCGTCCACCGCGGTGACCGCCATCTCCAGGGCCGGGCGGCTCAGGTCGGGACGCCAGGTGACGTTGCTCAGATGCCGCAGGTTCGTGTTCAGGTGCAGGCGCAGCCGGTGCAGCAGCGGCGTCCGCTGGATCACGATCAGGCGCCGGTGGGTGAGCAGCAGCAGGTACTCACCGGCGAGCGGGGCGTCCGGCCGCGTGCACCGGGTCACCAGAACCGCGTCGTCGCCGGCGTCGACGCAACGCTCGACGATCGGGAGGTGCCGGCTGGGAATCGCTGCGCCGGCTTCGACGGTGGCGGGAAGGAACGTACGCGAGATCACGTCCATGACTTGTTTAACGGGTTGTGAACGGCGGAGGCAGCGGGCTGAGCTGCTGAATAAGGAATTACAACGTTCGTGCTGCCATAGTGTGCCCATGCAATGGCGCGTCAAGCCGGTCCTGCCGGTCACCAAACTGATGGGCGCGGCAGCCGTGGTGGTGCTCGCCGTCGCATTCGCCGGCCACGATTCGATCCGATGGGCACTCGCCGTCCTGGTCGGTGCCGGGCTCGCCCTCTGGGCGCTGCGGGATCTGCTCGTCCCGGTCCGGCTCGCCGCGGACGCCGCCGGGGTGACCGTGGTGACCGGCTTCGCCGGGCGGCGGCACGTGCGCTGGTCCGAGGTGGAGAGGGTGCGGGTCGACCGCACCACACGACGCGGCCTGCGCAGCGAGCTGCTGGAGATCGACGCCGGCGACGCCATCTACCTTTTCGGGAAGCAGGAACTGGGCGCGCACCCTGAGGACGTCCTCACCGAGCTCGCCGGCCTCCGCACTTGAGTCAAGCCCCCGCGAAGCCCGCTCGGAAGCACTCTCAGCAGCGCGCCGCCAGCCCCCGGTTGGTTTTCACCGTAGTTGAGAGGCACGAATAGCCACGGTGAGCCGGGACGGACTCGCGGGCGCACCCGATCAGGGAAGGATGTCGTAAGTGCGCCAGATCGACAGGGCGATCAGCGCGCCCAGCAGGATCACGCAGCCGACGACCTGTTTGGCGGTGCGGTGCGGCAGCTTCGAATACGCCAGCACCGTGGTCACGGCCGCACCGACGGCGAGACCGCCGAGGTGACCGGCCTTCGAGATCTGCGGGATGCCGAACGTGAACAGCAGGTTGGTGATCAGCAGCGGGATCAGCGAACTGGTGTCCAGCATCAGCCGCCGGTTCAGGATGATGATCGCGATGATCAGGCCGAACGTGGCCGTCGAGGCGCCGGCTGACGGCTGGTTGGGCGCCTGGAACAGGTAGCACGCGACGTTGCCGCCGATGCCGGCCAGGAAGTAGATCGCGAGGAAGCGCGCCGGGCCGAAGCGGGACTCCAGATAGGTCCCGATCTGCAGCAGCAGCGTCATGTTGAGCAGCAGGTGCACCACGCCGTAGTGCAGGAACATGGCGGTGACCAGCCGGTACCACTCGCCGTCGGCGATGCCGTGAACGCTGCCGTCCGGGTACGACGCCCAGCCGATCACCTCGCCGGCGTCGGTCACCGGGGTGCCCGAGCCGAGCAGGCCGAAGAAACCACCGGCGCCGGCGATCGCGCGCGGGCCGCCGAGGATCACCGATGCCACCATCACCAGGACGTTGATCCCGATGATGGTGCGCACGGCATAACCCGCCTGGCCGGCGGCGCGACTCCCGCCGAAGGCATTGAGCGCGCGCCGCTGGCCCCGGCGGCCGTCCTTGACGCAGTCGGGGCATTGATAGCCGACAACCGCGTCATTCATGCATTTGGGGCAGATCGGCTTTTCACACCGGCTGCAGCTGAGCAGGGTTTCCGTCTCCGGATGGCGGTAGCACACCGGCGTCGTGGAGGGGGCCTCGCTCATTCCCCAAAGGTACCGTGAGCGTCAGGAACGCTCGATCTCCACCCGCTCGACCACGACGTCCTCACGCGGACGGTCGCCGGGGCCGGTGGGGGTGTTCGCGATCGAGTCGACGACCTTCGCCGACTGCTCGTCCGCGACCTGGCCGAAGATGGTGTGACGACGGTTCAGGTGCGGGGTCGGGCCGACCGTGATGAAGAACTGCGAGCCGTTGGTGCCCGGCCCGGCGTTCGCCATGGCCAGCAGGTACGGCCGGTCGAAGGAGAGCTCCGGGTGGAACTCGTCGGCGAACTGGTAGCCCGGGCCGCCGCGGCCGGTGCCGGTCGGGTCGCCCAGCTGGATCATGAAGCCGGCGATGACCCGGTGCGAGATCGTGCCGTCGTAGTAGGGCCCGCTGCCCTTCTGACCGGTGCGGGGGTCGGTGTACTCCTTCGTTCCCTCGGCCAGATCCACGAAGTTCCGGACGGTCGCCGGAGCGTGGTCCGGGAACAGCTGAAGCCGGATCGGACCGTGGTTGGTGTGCAGGGTGGCGTAAATCGTCTCGGCCACGGGTACTCCCGTCTGCGTTGGATGGGAACAGTCTCTTCAGTTCGGATCCTCCCCCATGTGTCTGATCCGGCCGCGCGGGGGTACCCGAGAAGGCAACATGAGCTGGAACAAGACCACAGGAGGTGGCACTGGTGTTGGCAACGATGCGCCGTAAGCGCCGGAGCGCGCGGATGCGTGACGAGCTCGGGCAGAGCGTGGATCACTTCAAGCGCGCCGCTTCGATCGCTGCTCAGGAGACCAGCGCGACGGTCGGGCCTCGGCTGAATGCCGCCGTCGAGCGCGTCCAGCCGGCCGCCGAGAAGGCGAAGGGCGCCGCGACGCAGAGCTGGGACAGCGCGCTGGCCACGCTGACCCCGCTGGTCGCCGCCGCGACCGAGAACGTGCGGCAGGCCGGCAAGAGCACGAAGAAGGTTTCCAAGAAGGAGCTGAAGGCCCAGCGTAAGCAGGCCGAGAAGCTTCAGCGCCGGGCCGAGAAGGCGCTGGGTCGCAAGCAGCGCGGCCGGGGCAGCAAGCTCGCCGGGTACGCCCTGCTGGGCACCGCGCTCGGCGTCGGTGCCGCCTGGTATGCCAAGCGTCGCAGCCAGGCGCAGTGGGAGGAGTACGACGCCGCGCCCAACCCGACGCCGGTCGCCGGTGCGGACGACGCCGCGTTCGAGCCGCTGGAGCCGACCGTCTACACCACGTCGAACGGGACCGCGGCGACCTCGGACCAGACCGGCAAGTCCTTCCCCGCGAAGTAGTAACCGCTGCTCAGTGTCGGCCGGCCACCTCCGGGTCGAGGAGAGGGCCGGCCGGCAGCAGTGCGAGCACCTCGGCCGGCACGGTGACGGGCTTCACGTCGGGGTAGCCGAGCCGGGGCAGCAGTTCCGCGCTCGCCAGGGGGAAGCCACGGCCGTCGTCGGTGACCAGGTGCACGGCGCCGGTGGTCGCGGTGACGACGGCGCCTTTTCCGCGCGGCACGTGCACGGCGTCGATCCGCGTCTGACCGGTCGGTGTGGTTCCCTCGGGGACGGCGACGTCGAGTCGGATGGTCGCCGGCTCGTTCATCGGACGGGTGACACATGCCCGTACGGCGAAATCGGCTGTTTCTGCAGTCGACGGCACCGCGGTGAGGTCCGGGCCGGCCGGCACCGCGTCGATCCACGCGGCCGCGACCGGTGACGGCGTGCGGCCCGCCCCGCCCGCCGGCAGTTGGAACCGGCGCCCGTCACGGACGAGGAACGTCCGCCCGGCGGGATCCCGTACCAGCAGTGCGCGCCCGGTCAGCGGTGCACCGGCCGGAACGGTCCCGACCAGCAGCGTGCCGTGCCCGGCACGGTCGGTGCAGACCGTCCAGGCATCGGCGAGCAGGCCGGCCGGCAGCGACTCGGGAGCATCCGCGATGCCGAGCGTCGTGCCCAGCGGCACCTTCGCCAGTTTCCCGGGCGCGACCGCCTTCACCGACGGCCCGACCAGCAGCAGCCCGGACGTGTAGTTGAGGATCGGGTGCAGGCGGGCGTCGGACTCCAAGTAGACGTAGCGTGCGCCGGTCCCACGGTCGAGCAGGATCGCCGACGGGTCGGTCGGCGAGGCCAGGCCGGCGCCGGTGAGCATGCCGTAACCGGCCAGGAGGCCGGTGGCGAGCGCGGCGAGCAGGACACCGGTCAGGGTCACCGTCCCGGCCCGGCGCAGCGGCAGCCGGCGTGGATCGGCGTCGTGGGCGACGAGCGCGCTGATCAGCCGCTGAGTCTGGAGCTCCCGCACCATCGCAGCTTATCGATATCTACAGCCAGCCGTTGCGCTTGAACGCGCGGTAGAGGATCACAGTCGTGATCGCGAGCGCCGCCATCAGCCCCGAATAGCCATACCGCCAGTGGAGTTCCGGCATGTACTCGAAGTTCATGCCGTAGATGCCGGCCGCCGCGGTCCAGGCAGTGGCGATACCGGCCCAGGCCGCGATCTTGCGCATGTCGTTGTTCTGGTCGACGGTGACCTGGGCCAGCCGCGCCTGCAGGATCGAGTTGAGCAGGTCGTCGTAGGAGGAGACCTGCTCGACCGTACGCGTCAGATGGTCCTGCACGTCCCGGAAGTACCGCCGGATCTCCTTGGGCACCACGCCCTGGCTGGCGATGATCCCGGCGAGCGGGCGTTGCAGCGGCACCACCGCCCGGCGGAACTCCACGAGCTCCCGCTTCAGCTGGTAGACCTGCTGGATCGGGGCGCTGCGATCGCGCGAGAAGACGCCTTCCTCGATCAGGTCCAGGTCGGCCTCGACCTGCTCGGCCACCACCATGTAATGGTCGACGACCCGGTCGGTCACCGCGTAGGCGACCGCCCAGGGGCCCTGCTCCAGCAGGTTCGCCCGCTGTTTTTCTAGGTCGGCGCGGACCGGGGACATCTCGGAGGCCTCGCCGTGCCGGACGGTGATCACGAACCGGTCACCCACGAAGATCATCATCTGGCCGGTCTCGACCACCTGGGAACTTTCGGTCAGCTCCTGGTGCGGCACGTACCGCGCGGTCCGCAGGACGAGGAAGTGCACCTCGCCGAACTGCTCCAGTTTCGGCCGCTGCTCGGCCTTGACCGCGTCCTCCACGGTCAGCTCGTGCAGGCCGTAGGTGTGGGCGATCCCGGTCATCTCCTGCTCGGACGGCTGGTGCAGGCCGAGCCAGACGAACGCGTCGTCGCGTCGGCGGACCTCGTCAAAGGCCTGGTCCGGGGTGAAGGCGCCGGGAATCCGCTGGCCGGCCACGTAGACGCCGCAGTCGACGACCGCGCTGCCGTCCACGCCGGTCTCACCGGGCTGCTGGTTCGTCTCGGCCGAGCCGAGGAAGCGATTCATCGCACGGGCCGCCCATGCCCTGGACAGCGGGCGGTTACGGCTCCAGGAACCGTTTTCCTGTTCGCTCATGCCGACCTCCCCCGCCTGACCCGACAAACCAATCGAGGCTACTTCGTCCGGTCCGTGGGAGGTACGGCCGGGCGGGCCACCGAAGTCGGCGGGGGGTCGGACTCACGGAGCCCACCCGGACGGACTTACTACTTCCCGCGCCCGTCCGGGTGGAAACCGGGAAATTACCCGCGAACCTCGTCGATCGCCTCGGCCAGCCGCCGGACACCCTCGTCGATCTGGTCGACGGTGACCGCGGAGTACGCCAGGCGCACCGAGTTGTGGCCGCCCTCCAGCAGGAAGTCGCTGCCCTTGACGATTGCGACGCCCTTCTTCATGGCCGCCGGGAACAGCTTGTCCACGTCGATGTCGGAGGGCAGGTCGACCCAGAGGAAGTACCCACCGTCGGGCTCGGTGAAGGTCGCGCCCGGGATCCGGTCACGAATCGAGTCGGCCAGCACGCGGGCCCGCTCGCCCAGCGCCTCGCTGACGGTCCGGACCGACTTCTCGATGGCACCGGAGACGCAGAACTGGTGCACGATCGCCTCGGAGACCATGCCCGGGGAGATGTAGAGGTTGGTGGCCTTCTTCGCGATCGCGTCGATCAGCGCGGCCGGGCCGACCAGATAACCGACGCGGACGCCGGGGCAGACCGTCTTGGTGAAGCTGGAGGCGTGCACGACCAGGTTGTTCGTGTCCAGCGACAGCATCGAGGGCAGCGGCTCGCCACGGAACCGGATGTCCACGTACGGGTCGTCTTCGAAGATGATGAACTCGTACTGCTCGGCCAGGGCCAGCAGTGCCCGGCGCTTCTCCGCGGAGAGTGTGAGCCCGGCCGGGTTCTGGTAGTTCGGGATGATGTGGGCGAGCTTCGGGCGGACCCCGGACTCCAGCAGCCCGCGCAGCTCGTCGATGTCGATGCCGTCCTCGCGCAGCGTCACCTGGTGCACCTTGGCGCCCAGGTTCTGCAGGTTGAGCAGGGTGCGGTCGTAGGTCGGCTTCTCCACGACCACGTCGTCACCGGGCTGCACCAGGTGGCCGAAGAGGAACGCGTCGGCCTGCAGCGAGCCGTTGGTCACGATGACCTGGTCCGGCGAGACGCCGTGCTTGTCCGCGATCCACTTCCGCAGCGGCAGATATCCGACGGACGTGCCGTAGGCGGTGACACCGGCCGGATCGTTGTCGAAAGCGCGGGCGGCGGCGGCCTTCAGGCCTTCCACGTCGACGATGTCCAGCGACGGAGCACCACGGGCGAACGAGATGAGCTGCTCAGCGGTCATGCCGACCAGCTTAGAAGGGCGCTGTCGACCAGTTCGTAGCGGATTCCCACTCGCAGGAGGAACCATGATCGGCCTCATTCTCGCCGCCGGAGCCGGACGACGGCTGCGCCCGTACACCGACACCCTGCCCAAGGCGCTGATCCCGGTGGACGGCGAGATCACGATCATGGACATCACGCTGCGGAACCTCGCCGCGGTGGGACTGAGCGACGTGACGATCGTGGCCGGGTACCGCGCCGAGGCCATTCACGAGCGAAAAGACCGATTCGAGCGTACGTACGGTGTCCGCCTCACCCTCGTGCACAACGACCGCGCCGAGGAGTGGAACAACGCGTACTCCCTGTGGCTGGCCCGGGAGCACTTCGCGCGGGGCGCCCTGGTCGTCAACGGCGACACCGTGCACCCGGTCGGCGTCGAGAAAAGCCTTCTCGCCGCGCGCGGCCCCAGCATCCTGCTCGCCGTCGACACCGTTAAGCAGGTGGCCGACGAAGAGATGAAGACGGTTTTCGGCGCCGACGGCCGGCTGACCAAGATCACGAAGTTGATGGATCCGGCCGAGTCGCACGGCGAGTACATCGGCGCCTGCCTGATCGAGGCGCCCGCCGCATCGGCACTGGCCGACGCGCTGAAGACGACCTGGGAGCGCAACCCTGACCGCTACTACGAGGACGGATTCCAGGAGTACGCGAATTCCGGCGGCGCCGTCCGCGCGGCGGAGATCGGCCCGGTCGAGTGGATCGAGGTGGACAACCATGATGACCTTGTCAGGGCGCGGGACATCGCATGCCGCTGCTAGTTCGTAGCGTCCAGACCCCGCTGCACATCGAGGTCCGGCGGGGCGCCGTCGCGGATCTGGGCCGCATCCTCGCCGACGGCCGGATCTCGGCCGGTGGCGAGGTCGCGGTCGTGGTCGGGCCCGGCCTGGGCGAGCGGATCGCCGCCACGCTGCGGCCGTCGCTGTGCGCGGCGACGATCCACGTCACCGGCGGCGGCACCCTGGACGCGGCCCTGGACCTGGCCGACGAGCTGCGCTCGGGCAACTACGACGCGGTGGTCGGGATCGGCGGCGGCAAGACCGTGGACACGGCGAAGTACGCGGCCAGCCGCTGGGGCCTGCCGATGGTCTCGGTCGCCACCAGCCTCGCCAACGACGGCATCGCCTCACCGGTGGCCAGCCTGGTCAACGATGGGATCAAGGGGTCGTACGGCGTTCACATCCCGTTCGGCGTGATCGTCGACCTGGATTTCGTGGAGACCGGGCCGGACCGCGCCAACCGGGCCGGCATCGGCGACGTGATCAGCAACATCAGCGCGCTGGCGGACTGGGAACTGGCCCGCGTGATCCGCGACGAGCCGGTCGACGGACTGGCCGCGTCGCTGGCCCGGATGGGCGCCGAGGCGGTGCTGACGATGCCCGGTGACATGGGCGACGACGCGTTCGTCACGGTGCTGGCCGAGTCGCTGATCGCCAGCGGCCTGGCCATGGCGGTCTCCGGCAGCAGCCGGCCGTCGTCCGGCGGCTGTCACGAGATCATGCACGCGATCGACGCGCTCTACCCGGGGACCGCCTCGCACGGCGAGCTGGCCGGGCTGGGCGCGCTGTTCTGCACGTTCCTGCGCGGCGACGACCGGCGCTTCGCCCAGATGGCCGACTGCCTGGGCCGGCACCGGCTCCCGCGCCTACCGGCCGAGGTCGGGCTGGACGACGAGCAGTTCGCCCGGGCCGTCGAGTTCGCCCCGCGAACCCGGCCGGACCGTTACACCATCCTCGAACATCTGGCGATGACGCCGGACGAGACCCGGCAGAGGCTGACCGAGTATGCGCACGTTCTCGCGGCCCGCTGAGCCCGCGGCCCACCCCACGGCGGCCGACTACTACGCGGTCAACCGTGGCGGCGGCCTGTTCAGCGAGGCGATCAGCCAGCGGATCGGCTCGCGGATCGCGGTCCTCGCGCGCCGCCACGGCCTGAGCCCGACCGCGCTGACCATCCTCAACCTGGGTCTGGGCCTGCTCACCGCGTTCGTGGTGATCGCGGCGGCCGGCCCGGTCGCCGACGAGCGGATTCCCGGAACGCTGATCGGGCTGATCGCCCTGGCCGGCTGGCAACTGGCGTATGCCCTGGACTGCGCCGACGGCCAACTCGCCCGTGGCACCGGGCAGAGCACCGCGGCCGGCGGCCGGCTCGACGTGCTCTGCGACGTGGCGGTGCAGTCGGCGCTGGTGGCGGCCCTGTCGACGACCGCCAAGGCGCAGGAGCCGGACACCCCGGCGTGGCTGCTGTCCGCGTTCGCCGCGACCTGGATGGTCAACCTGGTCACGTCGGTGATGCAGCAAGGTACCCAGGCGTCGAGCATGGTGACCAGCCGTTCGCCGACGGTGCGCGCGGTGAAGCTGATTCGTGACTACGGCGCGGTGATCGCTCTGGCCGGGCTGTTGCTCGTCGTGGCGCCGCAGTTCGCGGTCTGGTTCGTGGCAGTGTTCACGCTGGTCAACGGCGGATTTCTGGCGGCCAGCATTGCGTTCACCGGGCGCAGCGCGCTCCGAGGCTAGATCGAAAACCGATTGGCGCGTACGTCGCGGGAGCGCCTTTCCCGACGTACGCGCCAATGGGCTTGATCTTGATCTAGACCCGCACCGGAATCGCCGATGACGAGCCCAGCACCGTCCCCGTGGCGTCCAACGCCTCGGCGACCACGTATTCCGGCGTGCCGGTGACGGTCAGCGTCGTCTCGAAGCCGGTGCGCGCCGCCTCGACCGTCGTGCCGAGCTGCTGCGGCTGCCCGCCGGCCCGCGCCCGCCACCGGGCGATGCCGGTGTGCCCGTTCCAGCTGGCGCTGACGATCACGTTGCCGTTCTCGACGCGCAGGCCGAGCGCCGGCTGGTCGTGCGGGGCACCGGCCCACTCGGACTTGTAGGCCCGGTACGACTGGTTGTCGAGCGGCAGGTGCCCGGCCAGGCGCACGGTCCCGTCCGGCGCGTGCTCGGTGAAGTGCGGATCCTGCCCCCAGCCGATGAACGAGCCGCCGTCGGCCAGCTCACGGAAGTTGCCCTGGGTCGGTGCCGAGACCCGGTCCGGGTGCACGAACTCGGACACGAAGGTGACCTTCTTCGCGGCCTCGTCCACCTTGAACACCAGCCCGCGCGAGTAGTCACGTTCCTTGGTCACCCCGGCGCCGTTGTCGAAGACGCTGTAACTGCCGTCGCGTCGCCGCCGGAAGTCGTGCTGCCAGTAGAAGGCGGCCTGCTCGTCGACCGTGAAGTCGGACTTCTTGCCGCCGATCCGCCAGATCACCTCGCCGGTCTTCTTGTGGACCTTGTAGACGGTCCAGGTGTGCCGCGACGAGAGCAGCAGGTGACCGTCGGCGTCCAGGCCGACCGAGTTGGGGTGCAGGTAGTCGTAGGGCAGGTGGGCCGAGTCGCCCTGCGGCAGCGGCGCGTACGACTCGGCGAGCGTCACGTGGTCGCTGGCCCGCCACTCGAAGAGCCGCTTGCCGGTGGCGATGTCGATCTCCTGGAGCACGCCGTCGTGCAGCACCCCGTCGATCGGGCCGCCGACCGGCGACAGGTCGTACGGGATCGGGTCGTAGACCCAGAAGAGCGCCGTGTCCCGTGGCGTGATCACGAAGTCGTGCTGGTCGGCCTGCTCGGTGCCGGCCGCGCGCACCCGGGTGATCTCCCGGTAGGCCTGATCCGCGATCACGAACTCGCCCTGGCCGACGCCCTGCCCGCCGGTGCCCCCGATGGTTCCCTCCCACCAGGTCAGCACCGGTTTGTCCTGGTACAGCTGGGCCTTGAAGTCGATCGCCACGGTGGCCGGGTCGGGGACCTTCTTGAACCAGACCGGGGAACCGGTCTCGTCGACCATCATCGGGCCCCAGAGGCCGGTGCCGGAGGCGGGCGTGAGCAGGATGTATCCGGGGGTCGTGCCGTTCGCCGCGGTGGTGATCGTGACGTCGGGCAGGGTGCGCAGGTCGGGGCGGGAGCGGAACTTGGGCGGCGCAGCAGTCGCCACTGGAGCGCTTTGTCCGGATTTTTCCCCGGATTTGCCTAGAGCGAACCCGGCTCCGCCGACGGCAACGGCCGCGGCGGAGCCGACAAGAAGAGCACGTCGGGAGACCACGCCCGCGAGATTCCCCGCCCTGCCCCGGAGCTACCTCAACGGACGCTGTGAATGCATGTCCGAATACACCTCGATCAGGCGCTTGGTCAGCACATCCGGGTGGAAGTGGGTGAGATAGCGCTCGCGCGCCGCGACCGCCGTCCGGGCTGCCTCGGCCCGCGCGACAGGCAGCACCGCGGCCAGCGCCGCCGGATCCGGCTCGGCCAGCCAGCCCGCGTCCCCGATCAGGTACGGCACCCCGCCGACCTTCGTGCCGAGCACCGGCCGCCCGGACGCCATCGCCTCCAGGATCACCGTCGGCAACACGTCCTCCCAGGTCGGGACGGCGACGACGACGGACGCGGCCCGGCGGGCCGCGGTCATCCCGGCCCGGTCCAGCGGGCCCAGGTAGGTGACGTCGGACCGCTCGGCCGCGGCCTGCTCGGCCAGGTGGCGCAACTCCCCGTCACCGGCGATCCGCAGCGGGCCGAGCGAGCCGTCCGGGTGCCGCCGCCACGCGTCCAGCAGCAGGCCCAGGCCCTTCTCCGGGGAGAGCCGGGCGCCGTAGAGGAACCCGTCGCCGAGCGGATCCGGCTGACCCGGGTCGGGCAGGCCGTTCGGCTTGATCACGATGCGGTCGGGCGCGATGCCGTAGTCGGTCAGGTGCGCGGCGATCTTGTCGGTGAGCGCGATGTAGCGGTCCACCGAGCGCCAGGTCGGCCGGTGCACGGCGAGGGTGGTCGCCATGATCGCGCTCTGCGCCGCGGAGCCTCGGTAGCACTTGTGCTTGATCGCCGGCCAGCCGAGCAGTTTGCCGCGACAGTCCCGGCAGTTGTGGCCGTCCCGGAAGTAGAGCCCGGAGGAGCAGACCTGGCGGTAGTTGTGCACGGTCTGGACGACCGGGACTTCGTATTTGTGCGCGGTCCGGATGACCGTGGGCGATAAAAGTGGATAAGGGTTATGAAGGTGAAGAACATCCGGTTTTTCGGTCTCGATCAACTCGGCAAGATCGCGTTGAGCGGCGACTCCCAGGATCGGGGAAACCGGAAGTAAAGCTTTCTGGCTCTTCGAGAAACCCGAGATCGAGTCGGAACTCCGCTGGAACGGCAGCACTTCCAGGCCCGCCGCCCGGAGCTGCTCGATCTCGGTGTCCACGATGACGTTCTCCCCGGAGGGGATCGCCTCGCGGTACCGGTTGTGCGCAACGACCACCTTCACGGGTCAGAACGCTACCGTGGACCTGTGCCCGAACTCCCTGAGGTCGAGGCGCTCGCTGCGTACCTGCGGGAGCGCGCGGTCGGCCACACCGTGCAGCGCTTCGAGGTCTCCTCGTTCAGCGCGTTGAAGACGTACGATCCGGCGCCCTCCGCCCTGACCGGCCTGCCGATCACCTCGGCCGGGCGGCACGGCAAGTTCCTGGACATCGGCATCGGCCCCGAGGTGCACCTGGTGGTCCACCTCGCCCGGGCCGGCTGGCTGCACTACCGCGACGCGTTCAAGTCGCCGGCCCCGCTCAAACCGGGCAGCGGGCCGATCGCGATCCGGGTGCGGCTCGACGACGGTTCCGGGTTCGACCTGACCGAGGCCGGCACGCAGAAGTCGCTCGCCGCCTACCTGGTTCGTGACCCACAGACCGAGGTCCCGGGCGTGTCGCGGCTCGGTCCGGACGCTCTCGCGGTCTCCCGGGATGAGTTCATTGATGTGATCCGGTCCAGAAATGGCCAGGTCAAGGGCATCCTCACCGATCAGGAGGTGCTCGCCGGGATCGGCAATGCATACTCCGACGAGATCTTGCACGTGGCGCGGATGTCGCCATTCGCACTCACCGGAAAGCTCACCGACGAGCAGCTCACCACGTTGTACGAGGCGATGCGCGAAGTGGAGACGGACGCCGTGCAACGCTCGGTCGGGCAGAAAGCCGCCGAGCTCAAGGGCGAGAAGCGGGCGGGGATGCGGGTGCACGCCCGTACGGGTCTACCATGCCCGGTCTGCGGAGACACCGTGCGTGAGGTCTCGTTCGCCGACAAGAGCCTGCAATACTGCGCCACCTGTCAGACCGGCGGAAAACCGCTCGCCGACCGCCGCCTGTCCAAGTTGGTCCGGTGAGGACCGCCACCGGCCGGTCACTGACGGTGTCGGTAAGGATTGCTACCACAACGTCACCTTCTCTCCGGCCGATCCATCGGTATAGTGGCCCGGTCCCTGGGCACCCGTTGTGACGCGAACGGGTATCTGCGGACCCACCGACGGCCCCGAGGTGGTGGCGGTGCGTAATCTTTTTCCGGATGCGGGAGGACGTAGGCGAAGTGACGACTAGCCTGCATCGCCCAACGACCGACAGCAGCCGGAGTAAGCCCGTGCGGTACGACAGCTTCGAGTGGCCGCAGCAACAGGAGCAGCCACCGAGCAACGGTGTCCCCCGATCGGCGTGGACCCGGCAAAAACGCAGGCTCTCCCGCTGGCATCGGCCCTACACCGCGGTCCTGATCGTCCTCGACCTGCTCTCCACGCTCGGCGCCAGCTGGATCGCCGACGTCGCGCTCGAGAAGTCGCGCTCCGGCTTCCAGGGCAAGAGCTGGTGGTTCTTCGAGGGCGGCGACCTCTTCAACTTCTTCGCGTACCTGGTGCTTCCGCTCGGCTGGCTGCTCCTGCTCTGGACCAACGGCACGTATGACCGCCGTTACCTGGGCCTGGGCAGTGAAGAGTTCAAGCGCATCGTGCGTACCTCGGTCACCGTTGTGGCCGCGGTCTCCCTGCTCGCGTTCGCCACCAAGACCGGTCTGTCCCGTGGCACGGTCGCCACGGTGTCGCTGAGCGCGCTGCTGTTCATCCTGACCGGCCGCGTCGCCGCCCGTCAGGTGCTGCACCTGTCCCGGCGCCGCACCGGTCACGGCGCGCACCGGATGATCCTGGTCGGCACGCTCCCCGAGGCGCTCGAGGTCTACACCGCGGTCACCCGCAGCCCGGCCGCCGGCCTGATCCCCGTCGCGATCCACATCACCGACGGTTACGCGGCCACCCGCGGCATCGAGACCCCGATCCCGATCTACACCGGCCGTGACGTCCTGTCGCTGGTCCGCGAGGTCGGCGCCGACACGATCGCGGTCTGCGGCTCGGCCAGCAACGAGCCCGGTGAGCTGCGTCGCCTCGCCTGGCAGCTGGAGGGCACCGGCGTCGACCTGGTCGTCGCGCCGCAGCTCACCGACATCGCCGGCCCGCGCGTGCACATCCGCCCGATCGAGGGCCTGCCGCTGCTGCACGTCGAGGAGCCCACGCTCTCCGGCCCCGGCTGGCTGATCAAGAACCTGCTGGACCGCGTCGTCGCCGGCATCGGCCTGATCCTGATCAGCCCGATCCTGGCCGTCATCGCGCTCGGCATCCGGCTCTCCGACCCCGGCCCGGTCTTCTTCCGGCAGACCCGCGTCGGCCACGACGGCCAGACGTTCAAGGTCTGGAAGTTCCGGACGATGTACATCGACGCCGAGGAACGCAAGGCCACGCTGGAGGAACTCAACGAGTCCGACGGCATGCTCTTCAAGATGAAGCACGACCCGCGAATCTTCGCCTTCGGGCAGAAGCTGCGCGCGACGTCGCTGGACGAACTCCCCCAGCTGATCAACGTGCTCAAGGGCGAGATGTCGCTGGTCGGCCCGCGCCCGCTGCCCGCCGACGACGGCGACTACCTGGGCGACGTCCGGCGCCGCCTGCTGGTCCGGCCCGGCATCACCGGGCTGTGGCAGGTCAGCGGCCGCTCCGACCTGTCGTGGGACGAGGCGGTCCGGCTCGACCTCTACTACGTCGACAACTGGTCACTGACCTACGACCTGAGCATCCTCTGGCGGACGATCTTCGTCGTGCTCAGGCGCAAGGGCGCTTACTGAGCCATCGTCTTCCTGGCCCGCGACTTCAGGTCGCGGGCCTGATTTCTTGGCGCACGGCCCGGCTCGCTTCCGCCTCTGAAGATCAAATTCTTCATGTCCCATCTCCGCTGTGGTCCAGATCGTCGCTCCCGCGGGGGCCCTTCCGGGCCGAGCAGGGCGCGGGGCGCCCAGAACGCTCAGCCCTCCAGGGCGGCCTCCGTGGGTGGGCACGGTCCGGGCAGCAAACCCGCCGGCACACTCGAGCCGGCCGGCCCCACGGCCAGGAGCTTGCGATCCCGCAGTGGGTCCCGGAAAGCACGCGCCTGCGGGTTCCGGCTGGTTCTCACCGTGATCACTCGTGCCTCATGACCAGCGGCAACCAGGACCCGCTCCGCCGGCCGTGGATATCCACAGTGGCATTCAGGAGGAACCGGTTGACGGAGTTGTCCACAGCGGGAAGAAGTGGCATGGCGCTGGAGGCTCGGAGGCGTCAGGATCTGTGCCGTGGCTGGGCAGATCGGAAGTGTGCTCGCGGTGGTCGCCGTGCTGGCGGCGCTCGCCGCCGCCGTGGTGGCGGTGCTGCGCCTGCGGGCCCGGCGCGGAATCGCCACGACGATGCAACGCGCCACCTGGGAGGTGCTGCACACGGCCTCCCTGGCGGCCGAGCCGCTGCGCTCCGGGCTGACGCCGGCCACCGCGGCGAAAGCGGCCCGGCATCTGCGCACCCTCGTCGGCGCGGTCGGCCTGAGCCTGTCCGACGGTGAGACGTGCCTGGCGTTCGACGGGCGCGGCGCTCACCACTCCGACCAGCTGACCGCCGCCGCCCGGCGCGCCCTCGACACCCGCCGCTCGATCGTCCTGACCGCTTCCGACCTGCCCTGCGACCGCGTCGACTGCGTGGTCCGCGGCGCGGTCGTCGCCCCGCTCCCCGGCCCCGACGTCACCGGCCGCGCTCCGGATCCGGTCACCACAGCAGCCACCCGCCCGGGCCGCTCCGCCAGCACCACATCAGCCACCCGCCCAGGCCGCTCCACCGGCACCACAGCGGCCACCCGGTCAGGCCGCTCCACCAGCACGACAACCGCGAACACAGGCCGCTCGGGGCGTTCTCCCGGGCCGACCGGCGCGACCGCGGGTGGATCTTCCGGGGCGGCGGCTCTGATCGCGGTTGCGGACGGCCCACCGGCGCCGGGTCTCGTGCAGGCGACGCTGGAGGCGGCCCGCTGGGCGGGTTCCCAACTCGCGCTGGTCGAGCTGGACTCCTCACGGGAACGGCTGGCCCGAGCCGAGGTCCGTGCGCTGCGCGCCCAGATCAGCCCGCACTTCATCTACAACGCGCTGACCGCGATCGCCTCGTTCGTGCGCACCGACCCGGAGCGGGCACGTGAGCTGATCCTGGAGTTCGCCGAGTTCACGCGCTACTCGTTCCGGGCCCACGGCGAGTTCACCACCCTGGCCGAGGAACTCCGCTCAATCGACCGTTACCTCACCATCGAACGCGCCCGCTTCGGCGACCGTCTGCAGGTCAGGCTGCAGATCGCCCCCGAGGTGCTGCCCGTCGGCCTCCCGTTCCTGTGTCTGCAACCCCTGGTGGAGAACGCGGTCCGTCACGGCCTGTCCCGCAAACCCGGCGTCGGTATGGTGAACATCGAAGCCCGTGACGCCGGAGCCGAATGCCACATCACGGTTGAGGACGACGGCGTGGGCATGGATCCGTCAGTTTTCGGGCAGAACGGCTCGGACAACGAGGACGGCCAGCACGTGGGCCTGGTCAATGTGGACGAACGGTTACGTTCGGTCTTCGGCGATCACCACGGCCTGGTCGTCGAGACGGCCCCCGGCGCGGGCACGAAGGTGAGCATGCGAGTCCCGAAGTTCCACCCCGAGGTCCGCGCATGACCCAGCCCACGCCCCGCAGCTCGCTCGCCAGCAGGCCCGGCGCCAGCACCGCTCACTCCGCCTCACCCCGTCACCCGAACGCCGCTCGATGCACCCCTGGCAGCCAGCCCACCAGGCTCGTCTGCCCCCCAGCGCTGCATCGAACAACCCGGAGCACATCCGAGAGCCAGCCAACCGGTCTCGGCTGGGCCGCAGAGGTGTCTCGCAAGCCCGCAGACACCTCTGAGCGCAGGCCGGGCACGTCCGGGCTGCGGCCAGCGGTGTGTCGGAGGGGTGGAGGCGACGCTCGGCGCCAGCCGGATGGGGTGGGTTGGGTCCCCGGGGCTTATGGCACTGGGGGCGGGGCCGCTGGCGTGCGGACCGCTGGCGTGCGGACCGCCGGCGTCGGGACCGCCAGCATGCGGACCGCCGGCGTCGGGACCGCCAGCATGCGGACCGCCGGCGTCGGGACCGCCAGCATGCGGACCGCCGGCGTCGGGACCGCCGGCGTCGGGACCGTCGGCGTCGGGACCGTCGGGGAGCAGCGAGGGCGGGGGTGGACGTGAGTTTGGTCGTATTGGCGGTGGATGACGAGCCACCGGCACTTGACGAGCTGGCCTATCTGTTGGATGCGGACGGCCGGGTCGCCCACGTGCACCGCGCCGGGGATGCGACTGAGGCGCTGCGGGTGTTGCGGGACACCGAGGTGGACGCGGTTTTCCTGGACATCCGGATGCCTGGGCTGGACGGCATGGAGCTGGCCCGGATCCTGCGCCGGTTCGCTCACCCGCCGGCGATCGTGTTCGTGACCGCCTATGACGACGGCGCGGTGGACGCGTTCGACCTGGGTGTGACCGACTACGTGCGTAAGCCGGTGCGCGCCGAGCGGCTCGGGGAGTCGTTACGGCGTGTGGCGGGGCTACGGGCGGTTCCGGCTGCACCGTCGGCGTCCGGGGCGGACGAGCCGGCGATCCCGGTCGAGCTGGCCGGCACGACCCGGATGCTGCCGCGTTCGTCGGTCCGGTGGGTCGAGGCGCAGGGCGACTACGCACGGTTGCACACCGCGGACGCTTCTCACCTGGTCCGGGTCTCGCTCGCTACTCTGGCCGAGCGCTGGGCCAACGCCGGTTTTGCCCGGATCCACCGGTCCTATCTGGTGCAGTTGCGGCTGGTCACCGAGCTGCGCTTGACCGGTTCCGGCTATGTCGTCGCGGTTGACGGGGTGGAGCTCCCGGTCAGCCGACGGCATACGCGGGAACTGAAAGACCGTCTGATTCGCGCCGCGAAGCACGACTGGACGCGCTAATCCACACCACTATCCACAACCCCACCGACTTACCCACAGAGTTATCCACAGGCTGGCGGGGGATAACCACAAGCCTGTCTTAAGCCGCGGCTGATACTCCACAGGCCCACGACTCGCCCGCCGATCTCCCGCCCGAATGTCCAGCTCGCAGCCCCTCCGGCAAGCCCTGTCCGTTACTGTTCAGGTGCCCAGTAGCGGGTGGTCGAGCCGAACGCCTCGTCCCGAAGCTCGACGTACGTCAGCTGCGCGATCTGTGCAGCGAGCCGCCCGTAGAGCTCCCGGGCCACCAGCTCGAACGTGGGCCGGAACGAGAACAGCGACGTCCAGACGGCACCCGACAGTTCGGCGCAGCATCTGTCCAGCAGATCCCCGGCCACGTCCGTGTCTAACTGGACGTTTTAATAACGTTAGGTGAGTTATCGGAGGGTTGAGAACACGCAATCTCGGCTACGGCTGGCCGATACGCCCGAATCAACCC
>NZ_JBIRWQ010000049.1:0-36277 GCF_044388125.1 Actinoplanes sp. NPDC020271 | reverse complement strand
ACATAGGACCTTCGACAAGCCCTATTTTCCCTGATCAGAAGGCACTTCTGCGTTTCCGGCCCACTCCTTGGACAGCCCTTAACGAAGGGCCGAGGTTAGGCACCGGGAGTACGACGCCGCCCTGCTTGACGGCTTCGACTATGACATCGGGGCGACGCTGCTGCGCAGTGCCAACGCAGCCAACGAGTTGGAGCTGTTGAACGTTCTGCGTGAGTGGCAGCTCGGCCCGCACCGGTTTGAGTACGCCTGGGACACCGCTGACCCCCGGTAGCTCGGCAACATCGTCTGGGTCATCGTGCGCGGATCGCGGCATGTGAGTGCGCCGGCCGGCTTCGGCGCCGTCGGGGAAAAGGGTTCCGCGGTTTCTTTTGACGGATCGACGCGTCGTTACCGGCATGAATGGTGGATTAGTTCATCGTTCGTCACTTTCCGCCGCATCGGAGAACGCGCCGAGACGTAGCCGCGCTGCAACGTGGCCTGTAAACCACGCGAAGAAGTCACTGTTCAGGCCACGGCCCGTGCGGACCGCGGCGCGCCAATTCGGCCGGTCGAGTACGGCGAGGTATTGCTGCACGATGTGGTCCCGCTGCTCGGTAGTGCAGCCGCTGCGGTTCGCAGGCTTGGCCGTCAGATAGTCGGCGATGATCGCGGCATCGACGTATCGGGTCGCTGTCGGCGGTTGCTGGGCGAGGTGGGCAGCATGCGCGGCCAGTACGGCAGGTGCCGGTGGGTAGTCCTCGAGAGTCATGCCTATGCCACCGCAGCCGGCCATGATCTTCAGTAGTCGGCCGGTGTGATCGAGCAGGTCGTCGTCCACGTCGCTGCTAGTAACTGCCTGGTGCAGGTGCGCCGTGGTGGCAACCTCGCCGGCAAAGTAGCCGTTGAGGTAGTCGCCGTCGCAGGCATGACGCAGAAGCCATGCCCGGGCAGTGACGGCACCTTGTCGGCACAGAGCCTCGACGACGTAGACCCGGCCCCAGCCAGCGACGCGATCGGCGAGCCATATCAGCGCTTCTGCACCTCCGCGGCGGCGCCGCAACGCCTCCGCGGCCAACGGCCCGAAATGGTCCGACAACAGTCCGATGGTTTGGATCAGCGGGACGTCTTCCTCAGCCCAATCGGCGGCCAGCAGCGCGAGCCCGACCGTGGCGGCATTGCGATCGCTGCTGTGCCGCACCAACCATCGACCGGTCTGCCGCATGCGCTGCCGATCGGCGCGCAGCGCCGCGGCAACGATGTGGTCGTTGCGCTGAATCGGGACGTAGACCTCGCGAAGGGCGTCGACAAGTTCACTCGCCGGCGCGTCGGGCTGGCTGAAGTGTTTGTCGAGGATGACAGCGACATCGGCCCCATAGAGGCGTCTATCCTTCGCCCGCCGGTATGACGCCCGCGAGCGGTGGCTGTCTTCGTCCGGATACGGCTTAACGTCGCGAGGCAGCGCACCGTTGGGGTGTTGCTGATGGAGACGCAGAGCGTGTTCGAACAGGGCGATCTGGGTTCCGAGCAGTCCAGGCTCGGGTGTCACGCTCACCGGCGGAGGGAGGACTCGATTCTTTCGATCATGACCGCGATAGTCCCACCCCAAGCGCCTGTCAGCAAGCGCCAGCGCTGACCATCTCGCACCGATGTCCGGACGATATTGGCAACCGACATGACATCTGCTGACCGGAGAGCACGCCCGCCTCGCGGCATGAGAGTCGAACGCGGCCGGGGCGGAGTCAACGGCGTCCGTCCGAATGAACTGGGCGCTCGAACCAGGTGGAACTGATGCGCCGACCGTGTTTGATCGCATAGTCGGTGAAGGTGCCCACAACCGTGAAATGCCGCGAGAGGTGGAGCGCCACGGACGCGTCATTGGGGAGTGCCACGGCAGCTACGACGTGGTGAGCCTCGGTATCGGCCAGTTCCGCCAACAGCGTGTCGTAGAGCCTGCCGCCGAGTCCCCGGCCGATGGCCGCAGGAGCGAGGTAGATGCTGGTCTCCACCGTATGGCGAAAGGCCGGATGCGCCCGGTACGGGCTACTGGTGGCATATCCGACCGGCCGCTCGTCGTCGACAGCCACCATCAGCCGATGGGGCCCGGTAGTCGCGTACGTTGTCCACCAGGCTCGGCGGTCAGCGAGGTCGACCTCGGCTTCGTCGAAGGTCGCATAACCAGTTCGGACGTGATGGTTGTAGATCTCCGTCAAGACCGGCAGATCGTCTTCGCGGCCCGCACGCACGTCAGTGACCATCCGGGCATTCTGCATGATCACGTATAGCTCGCCGCTTCGACTGCGTTGGGCCGTGTCTGACGGGGTCCACCTGCGCCGGCCCCCAGGGAAGGGTGTGCCGGGCACGGCTACTCGGCACCGCCCCGGATCGCGGCAGAAGAGGATGTTGGGCGCCCGATTACGATGCCGGCCATGGGGACGTACGCGTCGATCCGCGGCTGGCTTGAGATTGATTTCAAACAACGCGCCACAGCCGAGCAGATCATCGAACTGAACCGGCATGAGCTGTACTCGGGTGGATGGGCGTTTCCGTCAGCGCCGTTCAACTGGTCGCTGTACCTGTTCTATGGCGGTGACATCCGGCAGGGTGAGCTCTCATGGCTGCGGGGTCAGGTCGAGCAACTCGCCGAAATGCCAACTGTTGACGAGGATAACGACCGGCCCCGGGGGCTGTTCGTTGTGACGGCCGAAGAGCACGATGGTGCCCAGATGTGGCAAGTCCGTGAGGCTACCGTCACGGAGCTGCATGCCCCAGGCCTGTCCTGGCTCGGCGAGTGAGCCTCAAGAGTGGGTGGCGTTGCCACTGACGCCGCGGCCATCGGCAATTCCAGAGGCCGGCCAAGTCCGCAGGCTGACCACCCGGCACGATCGACGCACCCGTTCAGCGGCTCAACGAGCACACCGCGTAACGCCCCACGCAGCCCGACGCGCACGGACGGCGGCAGAAGAGGATGTTCAGGGCTAGGGTCCTGACACTCCCTGAGAGCTGCACGGCGGGGCCGGGGTCTTCGTCGTTGGGAACTCGCCTGCTTTCAGACTGAATGACACAGCAAGGTCGTGGCGCGGCCTAGTGATCCAAGCCTCGCCATGGGACAAGTCATCTGGGTGTTCTCCACCGCACCAGACACCGCTCGGACCTCCTCCCGGTGGAACGATTCCGCAGTCTCTGAGGAGCCGGGCTGCCATAGCCCCAGGCCAACTCTCGCCGTGACCGGTATGGACTATGGAGAGCATGGATCCGAGAGTCCGAGACCGGGCCTGCGCCGAAATCCTTCGGGTGATCGAAGTGTTTGCCGCCTTCGGTACGGCTGTAGCCTGCGCTTGCGGCCAAGTACTCGCTGCCGCCGCCCGTCAATGGCGCCTGTACCTGTTCATAACGTGCGCAATTTTGTTGGCTGTAGCGACAGTGACGTTGCGGTGGGAAGATGCCGGGCAGCCAGCCGTTAGCTCAAACGCCTTGGACCACAACCAGCTAGGAGTCTTCACCAACATAAATGACAGGGTCGTTCTTGCGACCGACCGGTCGGCAGAAAGCCGGCGACTCGGCATTGAACCGCCGGAATACCGATTCGCCGCCGTGATCAAGCCCGGCACGCGGGCCTATGGCCAGTACAGGCTGGTGCGCCTTAACAACCCGGGACTGTGGAGGCTGTCCATCGACCGGCCGCTCACCATCCTGTTCACGCTGCCACATGATGCCGAGCTGGCAGACTGGTCCCGCCGCGGCGTTACGGTGGATCCGCCCATGGCTCATTCCTGCGCCTCGTGGTGGACTGGAAAGGAGCGGGCCGAGGCTAGTGCCGAGTTGCGCCGCGATGCCTTCGGCCACACCATGGTGACCTGTACGGTTCCTGCCGTCGGCGATGTCGGGGACCTAGATATCGACGTCCAGTTCACATGGCCGGATACCCTGCGGCGCTCGGCTGGTCTTGCCCGCAACTCCAGTGCGATCCAGGTGGCGCGCAGCCCAGCCATTCCCAACGACGGAGGTGCAGCCGTACAAGGGCTGTTCGCAGCCGACAAAATTGACGTCCAGATGCAAATCGGAACCGAGGAACGACTCGCTGACGCCTTTCCGCAACCTGTGGGTGGGACCCACAATGAGCGCACGTGGTCCTTCGAAATCGGCGGCGACCTCGATTATACAATTGAGAGACCCCGCGAGCGGATTTGGCTGCAACCCACGATCGACGGCTGCCTACTTCTGTCTGGAGCGATGTTTGGCATCGCCCCAGCCGCCTGGCGCGGCAGAAGAAGAACACGAAGCTTGGCGGCGGATGCAGACTAATGACAATTCCATTCGTTGGTGGCCTCAGCCGGTAAGAACGAGTGGCGAGACGCATCCTGCTAGTTACTTCATTGCACTCTCTTCGGCATGAGCGTGCGCACGTTCGACCCGATCGGTGTAACTCGGCGTGACGGCGTCGCTTCTGGCGATCTGGGACAATGGTTGCTGTTGGCGTCAGTCTGGCGTTGCCGGCGTGTCTTGCGGCAAGGTTTGCTCGCGCACCACATCGGCCCAGGTCTCGTGTAGAGGTGGCCAGTTAGAGCCGGGCTGTAGGGTGCTGTCCGGAAGTCGGCCTCGATCACTGACGAACCGCTCGGCAGACACGATTGTGAGGGTACGACAGCGTTGCAGCATCCCACTAGGTAACTACTTGCGCCGCGGTGGGCCGCGTCCTACTGGTCAGGACCAGTCAGCGTCTTCGCGTGTGGGGACTCTTTGTTCTGCGGGCCTGACTCATTCGCGTCGCACAGTCGGTTCGCCTGCGCCTGGGTCCTGGCTACGGCAGTGACGAACTGCACGAACATGCCGAAGTGCGGCGGGGCGACTGCAGCAACGACTGCGGAGCAGCGGTGAACGCCTGGCCTTGCGCGTTGCCGTGCAAGGCGACATCGCGGCGTACGTTTCGTCTATGGAGTCGCATGGGCGGTGGGGAAGCAGCTGAAATCCACTCCGGTTTGGTGTGTCCAGCCAGTTCAGAGGCCATTGGGCACGACCACACCGTCGTGGTGACTCGCAGGGCAACATGGCGCTCCGGCGAGATCAGCCGGGCAGCGCCGCGGGTGGTAGCTGCGGCGCTGCGGTTCGGGTGCTGGTGCCCGCACGCGTCACCAATCCCAGGACGGTAACGCGTCGATGCGGTCGGCATCCGCGTCGAGCAGGATGTACTCGGCGCCGAACCGGTGCCCTTACTGCCAGAGTTGCCACACCTGGGCGGGCACGGTGTCGGAAAATTCGGCGATGTGCTGGGCGAGGTTGCCGGGCACGGTCAGTAGCCAGCCCCAGCCGGTGAAGTGCGCACTGACACCACGGTAGGTGTTGAGCCGGTCGCAGACGGGCTGGGGCAGGTGGTGCGTCGACAGGTCGATGACGTTCATGATTCGCGGGCCGCCGGTCTTTCGGCTCAGCTCGGTGCGGGCCCGGTGCAGCCAGTGATGCAACTCCGGTTCGGTGCCGGTGACCTGAATGCCGTCCTCTGCGTTGCTGGCAGTGATCGAGTAGACGCAGTCCGGTTCCGGCTTGGCAACGTTTTTGCCGACCATGAATGTCGTCGGTGGATCGGACACGACAACTTCATTGACGGCCTGCCCCCGCCTTGTGCTGCTGGACATGAGTGTCTCTTCCTCACGATGGTGTAGGAATTCATCGGGTGGTCGGTTCATCGGCTGAGGAACGCAGGGTCGGTCTGCGGCGTCTGGCCGGGTCCAGGTGGTCTGCTGGGTGCCGGCACCGCGTCGAGGCCGAGCCTGCTGCGTTCGAGCGCCAGCAGAGCTCGAGCGGGGGCATGCCAGCCGTCGTCGCCGAGTGGCGCCGGTGTGCGGCCTTCGGCTAGGGCGCGCAGGGCGGGAACGTGTTCGGCGTAGGCGCCGCCGATCGCCTGCAGCTCGGCGCAGGCTCGCAGGGTCGCCTCGCGCATTTTTTTGGTCCACGGCCCGTCCGACTGACCCCACTGCTCGCGGGGGCGGTGATGCAACGGGCCTTCGCACAGGTGGTAGCCGAGCCAGACGACCGGCGGATGCAGGCCGGCGGCTTCGGCGAGCAGGGCGACCTTGTCGTAGTCCCAGGCACGGCCGCCGCGTTGCTGCCGGTACCCGATCGTCTTCGGGCGGGTCAGGGTGTGCCAATAGTCGAGGTGGACCCCGGTGGAGGCGACCATGTCCTTCTCGCTGGTGAACCTGCCGGCGGTCAGGGCCTGCGGGAGTTGGTCGTTGAGCAGGTGCGCGAGTTCGCGTCGCACGGCTGGCACGGCGGGGTCGTCGGCGGCGGCCGTTCTGCGTTGTCGTGGTGCTGGCGCCGGGCTGGGGTCGACGGCGAGTTCGGGCAGGGCGGTTCCGTCGGCGAGGTAGCCCAGTAGCAGTGCGCCGAAGTCGCACAGCATGGTCTCGAAGCCGCGGGTGCGGTCGGTGTAGTCCGGGATCGGCAGCCATCGGCCGCCGCCGCGGTGGGCGACTCGGTGCGCGGCCTCGTGCAGCAGGACGTGCAGCGTGCGGGGCCGTTGGGTCAGTATGCTGCGGTGAATTGCGATGTCGCCGGTAACCGGGCTGTAGAAGCCATCCGAGCACGGGGATGTTTCGCTTTTGGAGTACACCCGGATCCGGTCGATCGCGAACGGGCCGATGGCCCGGCAGATCAGCTGACGTGCGCCGGTGAGCACCGCCCGCTCGTCTGCGGTCAGTGACTTGTCAGCGACCCAGGTGGTTTTGCCGCTGGTGCGTTCGTAGTGGTGTACCTGCCGGGTGCGGGCCAGTTCGACACCGAGCCGGTCCATGAGCGCGAACAGCAGGTGGTGGGGCAGGCCGGCGGCGGTGACCTCGGTGTAGCCCTTGTCGATCAGGTCGAGCTTGGCTTCCTCGTTGCCGCTGATGGTGAAGAAGCTGCGCTCGGGCAGATGCGCGCGCCCCCACGCCCGCCAGGCTGCTTTCGCCCGCGGGCTACGGCCGCTCATGTGGCAGAAAAACTGCTCCGGTTCGCGCAGCTTTCCGCCGTCAAGCACGTGGCGGGCGAACCGGTCGACGACGCCAGGATCTTCGCTGACGGCAAGGATGGTTTGCACGCTGTCGCGCAGAGCGCCGGCTTCGATGACGGTCCGGTCGCGGTTCTGTAGGCCCTTGCTGTCCAGCGGCAGGTCGTAGGAGACCAGCAGGCCGGGCATGCGGGTGACCAGTACGCCGCCGATCCAGATGCGTCCCGGTTCGCCGTCCAGGATGCACGCTCCGGGTGTCTGCGGCGGCTGGTAGTCGGGTTCGGCCAGGGCCCGGAACCGGCTGATGGCCTGCGCAGCGAGTTGTTCGGTGCAGGCGATGGTGAAGACGGTGCCGGTGGTGCGGTTGTTGCGGTGCAGCCGGTAGACCAGCATTTCGGCGCCTTGCTGCGAGCGGGACGGGACGAGGCCGTTGAGCAGCCGGCGCCGTTCGACGTGTGGGGTGAATCCGTAGCCGACCGTCTCGCAGCGGACCTCGCCGACCTCGTCGCTGCGGGCCAGGACGAGGCACGCCAGTTTCTTGCCTTCGCCGAACTGACCGATCTGTGAATGATCTTTGGTCGAGTGCCCGAGGACGAGTCCTTCCTCGGCGATGCCGGGACCGTTGTCGCTGATGGTCAGCACCCCGTCGGTCCAGGCCACGGACGCGGCCTTGTCCTCGTCGAGAGCGTTGGCTATCAGCTCACACAGTGCGCGAACCGGCGTCCACGACTTCACGTAGTCGGGAGAGATCGGATAGGCGAGGGTGTCTGTGGTGGTCGCCGCATGCCCTGGTGTGGGGTCTGCTGCGCGTGGGTGTTGTTCGGTAGCGGGGGAGTCCACGGTGAATCTCCTGCGGTGCTGGTGATGGTGAGCGAGGTCGGTGATCCACGGCACTGGCGTGCGGCGCCGGGTGGCATGCCGGGCTATGCGGAAGGGGACATGGATGCGCGGGCCTGCGACAGCAGGCGACAGGCCGGCGGCGCCTTCGCCGCATAGCCGCCCGGTGTTCCGGTGGCGCTGATGGCCGTCAGAACACCGGGCGTTGCGGGGCGCTACGGGATCAGGCGCTGCGGGTCGAAGTCCTCCGGCAGTGGCCAGGGCAGTGTGGCCGGGTTGATCGGTGAGTCGAGCAAGACGCCGATCAGGTTCGACAACGTGTTGTCCGGCATCGCAGCTGCGGCTTTATCCAAGGCGGTGCGGGCCAGTGCTGGCTCGCCGCGCCGCCACGATGTCCAGGCGAGCAGGTTCGCCGGTGTCGCCGCGTACTGTTCGGGGACCCGGCGGGTCAGGTCCAGCCACAGCTGGCCCTGCCATGCGGTGCCGGTCGTGGCTTCCCAGGCTGCGGTGCGTCCGTGTGTGGTGGTCAGCGCCACCGCCAGGCGCGCGGCCTGCTCGTCGCTGAGCGGTGTGCCGGCTTCCGCGCTGGTCATGCTGGAGCGGACCACACTCACCGGATCCGGCAGCAGGTTCGGCAGCCCGGCGATGAGCTTTGCGGTGCGGGCCTGGGCTTCGGGATCGGCGGCTGCGAGGGCTTCGACATCCTCGCGGGACGGCAGCGCGACAAGGCCCTGCAACGTCATCTCGGCAGCTATGACGCTTGCGGAGATGTCGAGAACGGCACCATCGGCGGGGGTGCAGGGGCACCCTTGGTTCAGGCAGTAGTACCGGTTGCCGTTCACCAGCAGACAGGCCTGGACCGGTACGGCGGTGTGCAGCCGTTCAGCGATCTGGCTGAGCAGGTCCCGGTCGTTCATCGGCCCGTAGCCGATGATGAACGCCGTGGTGGCATCCGCGCTGATGGCGGTGGCGATGCTCTTCTCCACGATCAGCAGGACAGATGTCTGCCGGTTGGTGCTGAACGCGCACTTGACGCGTCCGTCCTTGGTGACGAACACGGCCACGACGCAGTCGCGGGGGTGGTACCCCAGCAGATAAGGAATGGTGGCCAACAGGTCGGCAGGACCGCGCGCGGTCACCGGCGCCGATTCGGGCATGGGTCACTCCTGGGCATCGCAACGGGTGCGACCCGGCTGGTGAAGTCCCCGAGGGTGTACCGCGATCAGGGGAGGCCACCGATCGCGGTACACCGGTCCGAGGCGGGCGCCGGGCCGCGCTGACCCGGGCCGCGTACCGGCCCTGACGGCTCACGGCAGGCCAGGGCCCAGCCCGGCACCTCACCAGCGACGACGCCACACCCGACGAACTGCTGTGACGGTGAGATGACGGGCGCCGTGCCCTTGCCGGCCGGGGACGGGGCCGGTACAAGCGGATCAGGGCAGCGACGGCCACAGCGCCAGCTTCGACCACGGTCTATCCGCGACGCTGGGCGATCTCGGCGAGAACGTCGTCGACGGAAGTGACGACCCGCACCGCCGGGTTGGTGCGCAGCAACTCGTGGCAGCCCTTCGACATCTGCGAGGTCACCGGGCCCGGCACGACCATCGCCGGCCGGCTGAGAGCGAGCGCCCGGTTCATCGCCTGCAATGACCCGCTGCGGGGTGCCGCTTCGACCAGCACCGTCCCGGCCATAGCCGCGAGGACCCTGTTGCGCAGCAGGAAACGATGCCGGATCGGTTCCGCTCCGGGCGGCCATTCACTGATAAGCAGGCCACATGCGGCGATCTGGTCGAACATTGCGGAGTTCCCGGCAGGGTAGGGCCGGTCCATGCCGCCGGCGAGCACCACGGCGGTACTGCCACCGGCTGCCAGCGCTCCCCGATGAGCAGCCGCCTCCACCCCGTAGCTGCCACCGGAAACAACCGTCCACCGGCTGTTGGCCAGGCCGTAGGCGAGATCGCCGCTGACATGAGCGCCGTAGGTGGTCGCGGCCCGCGCTCCTACGATCGACACCGCCTGCGCGAACGCCTCGTTGACCAGCCGGTCGCCGCGGACCCACAGACACAATGGTGGCCGGATGCTGTTGCTGGCCGTTCCGGGCGCGCCGGGGTTGACCAGGGCCAGGTCGTTGACCGCAGCCGGCCATTCGCGGTCGGTGGGGACGATCAGTCGTGCTCCGATGCTCTCGGCGCGGCGTAACGCGATCTCGGCGTGGCGCAGCGGATCCCCGGTGGTGAGGCGGGCCATCGCCGCGTCGCGCAATGCGGGGTCGGCGACGTCACCGGTCAGCACCTGGCGCAGGGCTGTGGGCGCGCCGTGCTGCTCGACCATGGCCCAAATCGTTTGGTTGCCGGGCTCCGCCAGCCACGTGAGCGCTACCCGGGCTATCCGGTCTTCGACAACGTCCAACGCATGTCGGGTGTCGTCCCTGGCGGTGTTGCTTTGCTGGTTCATGGATTCTCACTTCCGTGAAGGCGGGGACGTCGGGGCCGAATCCGCTGATGTCGTTCACCGGCCGGATCGCCAGGCAGGGGTGGTGATGACGGCAGTGCACGGTCAACCGGGCAGGCCGCTCGACAGGCGATTCAGCGCATCTGCGGGCGGACGGGCCGTGGTGCGACTCCGAAGGCTCGGGCGACGTCCCTGGCAGGTCAAGCGTCTTCTGCTGCTGCGAGGGTGCCGTCGAGGTTCCAGGTAGCGCCGACGTGAGACGGGAATCGTCCAGCGCTGCCGGAGATGCCGCGGCACGGCGGCTGGTAGGGCGCATCGGTGCGGGCATGCCGCCCGATGATCTGGATCGGTGCAGGCCGGGTGCCCTTTGGCCGCAGCTCGTAACGCTCGCAGTGCAGCCTGACGAAGTCGACACGCGAGTCGTACGGAAGGTAGATGCTGCCGCGGATGGTGCCGCCGAGCCGGTCACAGCACGACACCGTGATCGGGTACCAACCAGTCAGGGCGACGGTGACGACGTGCCCACAGGCCAGGTCGAACTCGAACACGCAGAGTCGGTGAGGCTCCGCTTCGATGGAGTTGCCCAGACTGCCGTTTGCGGGGCTGTTCGACGGCGGGGTGCACGGGCGGCAGATCGGGCCGAGATCGGGCTGATATCCGCCGTCGCAGCTCTCACACACGATGCGCAGACATGCGCGGCATTCGCCGGAGGCGACACTGTCGAGGCTGGTGCCGCAGAATCCGCAGTCGCCGGTCAGGCAGGTGTCGGTGTGGTGGCCCGGATCGTGCTGGTGGCAAGAGTGATCAGCCATGGCGCTCACGCCTGAGGAGTTCGTAGACGGTGGCGGGGATCAGCCCATGGCCGATGCTGTGTTCGGGGGTGCCGATGTGTCGCCAGCCAGCAGGCTCACACGCCAGCCACGTCGTGGTCTCCATGGTGGTGATGCCGATGACATCACCGACCGATAGCGAGCGCAGCTTCAGCAGCCGGTAAAAACAGACGACGAGGAAGTCCATCTCGCTGCTGTTGTCCTCGGCGCGTGGCCGGCTGGCCTGCAACTGGTCGAGGTCGGCGTTGAATACCCGGTACGCCCAGTCGGCGACCGCCTCCGGTGTCGTGGCGGCGGGCAGGTGCCGCCAATGCGAGAGAACCTTCCTGAGATGGTGGCCAGGTTCGTACGGCATGAACGAACTGTCGGCGTTGTGGTAGATGGCAATGTAGAACAGCGTCACAATCGTGCCTTCCGGGACAGGAATCGGTGACGGAGAAAGAGCGGGACGGCCGGCGTCATGGAGCGCGTTTCAGGTGGTGCTCAATCTGCTGCCACACCGCGGCGGCCAGCGTGCCGGACGGGGCCGGCGGGGAATGAGGGCTCGCCTCACGCCCGTTTCCACGGCCGCCACCGGCCTTGTGCGTCACGGCCAAGGTGATCCGGATGGTGCCCGGCCTGCCCGAGAATGTGGTCCGGGGGCAGCACACAGTGCATCCGGCCAGACGGGGACGGTGCCCCGCACGTGGCCGACTCCACGTCGTTCGCCCCGGGAAGCTCCCGGCTCAGGCTGGCCATCGGCGGGCCCTTCGCAACGCCAACACCAGCGCGGTCCCGGCCACCACCGCGAACAATTCCGCGGCATCGTGATCCTTGAACACCACGGCCGTCGTACCGGCCGTCACCGCGATCACCGCGAACGGCCAGGCAGCGAAGGCCAGCTCCACGGCCCACCGGTTGATCGATGTCATTTGTCCCACCACACGTCCACGATCGGCTCTTCCGCCGGGTTTTCACCCCACCGGACGTCGACCACCGGGCACAGGGGCTCGTGCCCCTTCCACCCGGCCACCCGTGCGTGATTAAGGTCCACGGTGAACGCCTCGATCCGCCGGTACGGCGTGTACCAGCCGTGATCACGCATCCGCTGCCGCACCCGGGACAACGTCCACCGGTGCCACCCCCGCCAATCCGTGCGTGGCAGCACGGCCAGCCCGCTGATGCGCTCCTCGAGGAGCAGCGTGCGGTCCAGGCCGCCCTCGCCGTGCCGGTCGGCCATCACCAGCATCACGTTCACGGGATGGACCGGGAGAAGCCCGCGGTGCCCGGTCGCGCAGCACCAGCCGGGATCGATCAGCTCCGCCCGGGCCATGTCCAACCCGGTCGCGGGGCACAGATAGTCGGGGTTCGCGCCCAGGGTGAGCGCGAGCGCGGCGCGCAGCTCGGTCATGGTGGTGCGCCAGTCGTGCAGGTCACCGTCGCGGCGAACGTCCTGCACGCGTCCGGCCATGGTGCACAGCTGCAGCCACACCTGGCGCCGGCGACGGTCCCAGTTGACCATCGGGGTGAATTGGTCGCACGGGCAGTTGGAGCACGTGCCCCCACCGACCGCGCCGGCATACTCGCCGTCGGCGGTGGTGGACGCGTGGTGGCCGCAGGGATGCAGGCAGCAGCACAGGCCGGCGTCCCGATCGGGGATGGATAACGGGATGATCTGTTCGCGGATGTCGTGGCACATCGAGCGGGGCAGCACGGTGAGCCGGTTGGTGGTCAGCACGGGAGGGCCTCCAACGGGACGGTGCGGGAATGAAAGGGGCTGCACCAGAACGGTGCGGGCCTGGGCGCGCTCGGAGGTTCTCGGCGGGTCAGTCCCATCACAAGCGGATCCGGAAGGGGTTCGGGCCGGACCGGGTGACCACGAACGCGGAGCAGCCGGAGCCAGGCGTGTCGTACCAGTGGAGAAGCCGCGAACGCAGCTCTGGACTTGAGTCCGGATCGCGTGGTGCCGCGGTGTCTGAGCTACTTCAGTAGGCGGCGTTGATGCGTTCTGCGATGATGCTCAGCCAGGCACTGGCGACCTCCGTGCGGCTAGCGTGCACCGGTGGACGCACCGTGAGATCGGCCGCGGTGAGCGCGGAGCCGAGGTCGATGGCGTGGGCGACGCCGGTCAGCGTCACCCCGACCAACAGGTCGTCGGCGTCGTCACGGTAGGCCCACAATCGGGTGACGTCGCGGCCGAACGTCCATCCGGCGGCCGCGGGATCCTCGGCGATTGCTTGCACAAGATCGCCGGCGGCGTCCAGCGCCGCGTCGCTGTCGCTGTGGCTGCGGGCTTTGCCGGTCGTTTCCAGCCATGTCTGCTGCTGGGCGGTGTCGACGATGATTAGCGGCTCGTCGGGTCGGCGGTCGCCGGGCACGTGGGCGAGGACGGACTGCGCCCAGTCGCGTAGATCCGCTCGGCTGCCGAAGACGACGACATCCTCGACGCGCACGCCCCATTCGCCGGTCTCGCAGCGGCCGTCGCCCGCAGCCTCGCCCGGCGCCATGATGTCGGCGTCGCCGTCGATGTATCCCCAGAGAACGTTATTCATGATCAGCTTCTTTCGGAGCGCGAGGAAACAGGAGACGAGCGAGGGCTTTGCCGTCGCGCTGGTGGTTAGCTGTCGCTGGCCGCCGAGCCTGGGCTGCACTGCCCGGGCGTGTTGAGGCGGCAACCGCTGCTATAGGGCGCCGGTTGCGCAAGCGGCTGAGCCGGTACGGGCGGTCAGGCCGGCAGGTCGAAGGCGAACGTCGCGATATCACCGCTGGGGCCTTGCACGTCGACGCTCAGCTGCTCGCCAACGGTTCGCGCCCTGGCAACAAGGTCGAGGGCCATATTCGCGGCGTGTGAAGCTGAGGGCGCCGACACCCGAAACGGGGGGAGTCCGTAGATCCCGTCTCTAGTCATCGCTCGGTTCTCGGCGTTGACGGCGAACGAGAGCAGCTCGGCATCGTGCTCGCCGATCTCGGCGAGCACGTCCGCTGTGCTGGTGACCAGGCGAGCGGTGCGTTCGGCGATCAGTTGGTGGCAGCCAGCCGATGACGGTGACGCGGCTGGGCCGGGAACCGCGCAGACGATTCGTCCGGCTTCGGCGGCGCGCCGGGCAGCGAGCATGGTGTGCGGCTGGGCTGCCGCTTCGACGACGACGGTGCCAGCCGCGAGCTGATACAGCAGCTGTTCGCGGACGAAGGTGCGGGCCATGGCCTGCCCGGTCCCGGGCGGGAACGCGCTGACCAGCGCGCCGTCGCGTATGACGCGGTCGATGGTGCTGGCTGCAGGTCCCGCGAACGGCTGGTCGATGCCGCGGTCGGAGACCAGCACGGCATGCGCGCCGGGCACGGTAACCGCGGTCGCGGCGATTTGCTGATCGACACGCAGCGCGGTGCTGGTGACAACGGTCAAGCCCGCCTCAGCCAGCCCTGAGGCGAAGTCTGCGGCGGTCGCGGCGCCGTACGGGGTGCCGGCCCGGGTCGCGGTGACGGCAACGGCGGCGCTGAGCAGCCCGGCGATGTCGCGGTTGCCGCGCACCCACAGGCAGGGCAACTGGTCGCAGCCCGTCCCGGCCGGCCAGCCGAGATCGCCGGGAATCAACAGACCGGCAGTCCCGGCGCGCTCGCGTAATGACCGTCCCAGGTTCTGCAGTTCCTGCAAGATCTTCTCGCCGGGCAGCGGCAGACCGTCACTGGTTCCCGGATACACCCATCCGTCGGTGGATAGGTGCAGGTTGTGCGCGGTCTCGAGCAGATGCGCGGGTAACGGCCGGGCGACGTAGAAGGACAGAGCGGCGCGGATGTCGCGCTCGTCGTTCTGGGGCATGGCAACCTCCGGAATGCCACGAGCCGGATCCGGCGGCAGGTGGTGCTGGTGGCCGCCGGCAGGGACGACACGATCCGGCCCGCCCGGTGGCCAGACGGTGTCAAGCCCGCAGCCCGGCCACGCCGCTGCCAGGCCGTACCCGGTGGTCGTGTTCGTCGAGGGCCGCGGGGCTTGACGACGGCGGGTCCGGGCGGGACCGTGTCCGGCCCCTGCACCGGCGGCCATGGATCACCGCGCTGCTGCGGGACGAGTCCGGCCAGTCGAGCTACTGTCCGGCGCCGGATGTGGCGCTGTCCGTGCCGCCTTGACCTTGACCAGGCCGCTCGGCGCGGGACAGTTCGGCGGGACGGACCTGACCGGAGAAGCAGCCATCGGCGCTTCTGACCTCGATCAGCCGCCGCCATATCTGACGTTCGTCACGCTGCAGCCTCGTGCCCTCAACGATGAACTCGATGTCGCCCCAGTGCGCCACACGAACCACCGTGCCCCGCGGGAAGTGCTCGACCATCGGGGCAGCTGTGCCACGGCCCCGGTGCTCGGTGATCTCGTCCAGGACGACCTGGAGCAGCAGCAGATCCGGCTCGCTCAGATCGCGGATCTGTTCCTGGATCCACGCGTGTGCCGGCGTTTGGTGGTCTTGGTGTGAAGGTGAGGTCGCGCTGTTCATGCGGTTCTCCATGATGAAAGGAGTTTCAGCCGGTCTGCGTGATCCTGCGGCAGGTGGGACAGAGATAGCCGTGGCCGGCGCGGCCGGTGTCCGTCCAACGCTCGTAGCGCACCCACCGGTCAAGAGCGGGCACGTGTGGACAGGCGCACCAGCCGTCGAGGTGGGCCTTGTCTCCGTCGGCGGTCAGGACCGCATTCTCGTGCGGGTTCACCACACCGGGTGGTGCGTCCGGCTCGGCGGTGGTGTCCGCGGCACGGGCGTGCCCTGCAACCCGGGCCGGCTGGCCGCCGGAGGTCTTGATCAGCGGTCCGTCCGCAAGGTGCATGAGGGCGCCCGGTGACGCCTGCAGGATTTCGCGGGCCTGGACCACGTGCAGCGCAACCCACTGCTGATCGACGCGGACTTCGATGATGTGCGGTAGGCGACATCCGCCGAGCTGCTGCACGGCGGCGCGGTGGCGTTGCGCCTGTCCCAGGCTGTAGGTCTCGTAGATGTCCTGAGTGCAGACGACGCGGTGCGTCGCAGGCCTGTCAACCATGGCTCTCCTTCAATCTGCCGGCCTCTGCTGCGACGGGTGAGCGCGATCGCGGTGTTGGTGGTCGAAGGGCCACAGCCACAACGTTTTGGCACCACGGGCGCTGTGCTGGGGGCCGCGGCGACGTGACCAGGTACCGCCGCCGAGCGATCCGGAGGAGATGGACGACCGGGTCCAGCCATCGAAGCGATAGATGCCACCGTCATGTTGGCCGTTGTGGCTGTAGGCGACGGCGGCGACCACCGGCCAGTACGGCCAGGCCGGCGCGGCGACCTCGCGCCAGAGCCGCAGCATGGGCCGAGTTGCCCAGCGGGCGGTCGGCGCCGAGCACAGCCGGGCAAGCTCGACCAGCTGTTTACGGCCGTAGCCGGCCGCGGTGCTGCTCACCGTGGAGGCGCTGACCGCGACGCCAACCGGTTCACCGGCCACTTCCAACGCCCACGCTTGCGCGCCGAACGGGCGGTGGCAGGCACCAAGGTAGTGACCCCACGCGGTGAGCAACTCGTTGGCACAATCCAGCGGAACCGAGGTGAGGCCGGCGGCGGAGGGAAGCAGCGCTGGCTGATACACCGCCGGCGCAGATTCAGCCACCCTGCCCTCGAATCCCGGCCGGGTTGCGTTGATGGCGACCGCGGCAGGAAGTTTGGTACGACCTTTCATCGGGCGATCCCGCAACCTGGGGTGCTCACCGTGTTGCCCCGCCAGTCACGGCAGTGCTGATCCGCTGTGGTGATCTGGTCGGGGTAGATACGGAATCCCTCGTCGGGCCGGCTATCGCCCTCGGACCCGTAGTACAGCGCTACCGCCTGACGATCATCGCCGGGGGGTTCAGGCGGCGCGCCAAGGTCCGAGCCGATATCGGCCCACGACGATCTGACGTGCGCGGCGAGTGCGGCATACGCCACGTCCTGGTCGGCGTGCAGACTGATGACATCGTCATGGCGATCCCACCGACGCAACACCCACACCGCCGGCGCAGAGGACGCCCAGAGCGGCACCGGATCACCGGCTTCGGCGTACTCGTCAGCCAGCGCGTCTCGGGCTCGCTGCAGTGCCTGCTGCTGCCGTTCGGTCAAGGCCGTTGTGTCGGCGCTCTGCCACAGTTCGACGGCCGTTACCGCCAGGCACTCCAGGTCGGAACCGCTGAGCAGATCAGCGATCACGACCCCTTCGTCCCGATCGGTGCCCAGCCCCAGCCGGCGGCCGCGACAGCACAGAATGCGGCTTGCATCGCGTGCCTGCCGGCGCAGCTGCGGCAGGTCATCGGGGTAGGCCATACCCGGCTCGTAGACGACCGGCGCACCGGCTTTCTTGGCCTGGTACAGCGCGATATCCGCCTCCGTCAGCACTCGCGACCAGGAGTACCCAGGGCGCGCGGAGGCTAGCCCGGCGGTGCCGGGCACGGACAACGGCCCGGTCGGTAAGTCCGGGATCAGAAACGGCGCGCACGCCTCTGCCGCTGCGGCACTGGCCACGTGGAGGCTGCTGGTCGGCAGGATCAGGGCGAACTCGTCACCGCCGAGCCGCCCTGCCCAACCGCCCAGGCGAGACGCGACCGCGGTCAGGCGGCTGCCCACAGCGGCCAACACCCGGTCGCCAGCGGGGTGGCCATGCCGATCGTTGGCCTGCTTGAAAGCATCCAGGTCGAGCAAGATCAGGTATCTGTCTCGGCCGGCCGCGGCGGTGTAGGCCTGTTCGAGGCCGGATCGGTTCAGGACGGCGGTCAACGGATCCTCATGGACGCGCCGTGTCAACTGGCGCACCTGTGCGCGCAGCCCTCGAATCGTCGGTGCGGTACTTATCCGGCCGGCAGCGGCACCGAGGATCGTCGCGCCGCCGATGACCACGATATTCATCCAGTGCATCAAGCAATCCCTCACGCGAAATCGAGTGAGGCCCGCGCACGGCTCGGACGCGGGCCCCACGACAGGCAGAAGGCGCCGAAGCGGCGCGACGGCGCTCAGGGCTCAGGCGGCTGCAGCGGCCAGGCGCATGGCCTGGATCGCGGTGTTCTCCATCTGGTAGCCGACGTCAGCGTCGTCAACGCTGCGCCCGTAGGACGTGACGGCCTGCATGATCCCGCCGGCGCTCAGATCGGCGCCGCTGATGAAGTGCGCCAGGATGTCGCGCTGCTGGTCCTCGCTGTACTTGAGCTTCTGGCCCAGCACCTTGAGCGTCTCCTCGGGCCGGGTGACGCTGACCCCGGCAGCCTTCTCGAGCTCACGGACGGCACGGGTGACGAAGTCGATGTCCAGGTAAGCCTTGACCGCGTCCTTGGTCTGCTGCTTGATCACCTCAAGCTCTGCAGCGATCGTCGCCGCTGACGGTTCGATGATGCCGTCGTCGTCGGTGATCCGGCTGCCCAAGTGCACACGGCTGAGAACACCGCGGTCGATGGTCATGCCGTTCAGGCACACCTCCATCCGCACGAACGGGTCCAGGCGATAGCGGCCGAAGCCGGTCTCGGAATTGGTGAGCCGGAAACCAGCGCAGATGATCGGCAGGTCGCTGCCGCGACGCCCGTCGAACGGCGACCGATAGTCACGCAACAGCTGCGGAGCCAGCACCTGCAACTGCGGGCAGATGAACCGCACGTACATGCGCCGGTCGGTCAAATCACCCGAGGCGACCTCGACGTGGACGCCGGTCTCTCGGATGCCGTCGAGCACGGACAGCAGCACGTCCAGGTTGTCAATTCGCAGATAACGGTCGGACAGGAACGCGCGCGCGACACCGGTACTGCTTGCCGGGTCCTCGCGCAGACAACGCACCAGGAACCGTCGGTCGTCGTTCTCGAGCCATCCGTTGATGTTGTAGTCCAGCAGCGGCACGTTCTCCCGCGCCATCCGCCGCAGATATGCCACCGGGATCTTCAGCTTGTCGCCGATGCCGCCCAGCGCGATGTCATTAAGCGCGTAGATCCCATCGGTCAGGGTGACGCCGTCGCTGCGTAGCTGGGGTACGGCACCGGCGATGACAAGTTTGCCGTCGACGGACCGCAGCTTCGCCGGACTGGCGATGATGTCGTCCGCACGAGCCTTCTGTGCGGACAAGGTCCGCATCATCGATTCGAGACTGATGTGACGGTTCGGTGCGATGGTCAGAGTCGGCTGAGCCATAGAGAACATGCCCCTTGACGAGCGAGCCGCCCGACGAGCGTGCGGCTGGCGGGTACGCGCCCGCCCGGTGCGGAGCCTGTGGCTTCCGGAGGGAGCGAGCGCGTGCTGGCTCGCCCGGCACATCGGCCGGCCCGCAGGCCGGAGCGCCAAGGCATCACGGGACGAGAAGATCTCTGGCCGAAGGCCAAGATGTTCTCGCCCCGGCCTTGCGCCCGGACCGGGCCGAGCCATCGTGCCAGGCCAGCACCGCCGCCCCCTCCGGATGCCAGCACTGCCCGGACGGCGCACCGCCTCAGCCCGCTGCTGGGAGGACAGCCTGTGGCAACCACCAGATACGTCAGCGTTCCATTGCCGCTGGAGGACCCTGAGGAACCGAATGTTGAGGTATGGGCATGCCGCTTTGCGGCGTCGCGTTGATCTCTCCAAATAGCTTCTATGGCACAGCGGTCATCGGATTTTTGCGGACTCAGGCGTGACAACCGGAGACAACCGGAGACAACCGGAGACAACTATCTTCTCCTCATGCTCGCTGCAATGCTGAGCGCAGGGACCGAAGCGGCCTGACTCTCATCATCCTGGCGCAGAAGATAGCGCCGGTGAAATCAGTTTTTGCCTAATAAACCCGCTGCTGGTTCCCCTTTACCTGACGACGGGGGATTTCCTCATGGGGCGACCATTAGATTCGCGGACGGCGGCTGCAAGGAGGTGGCCGTTGATGATGTTGTCGGGCGCGGTCTTGATCGCAACTGTGGTGCTGGGATTCGGAAATCCAACATATGCCAGCGCGTCTAGATACCACGGTATAGCGCCGAGCACGGTCAAGGGCTGCGCCACGAATTTGCGCATCGGCTCGACAGTGCGCCTCAAGACGCCGATTGATGTCGACTACGGGTGGGTCGAATGGCGGGCGAGCCGGACCAGCCACTGCGCTGGTTACCAGTGGTCTCGCATGTATCTCACTCGTGACATCGGATACGTCAGGGGCGAGTCGCGCAAGCGCATGCTCGGGTTCTATCAGAACCGCTTTAAGGGGTCGGCGGTGTATGGCATCTGGAAGCCGAACAAGACGCCGAGCGGCGCGCGGTATCTGAAGAAGGGCGCCTACAACACCGAGATCTTTTATGCGCCCAACGCGAAAGGCTGCGACTACTTCAACGCATACGTCTCGGCGGCAAATGCGGGAAGCCCTTACAACGTACTTGGGATCGCCGGGTGGGGCGCTACCTCGAAGCCGGAATTCTGCGCATAACCATCGCCGCGAGTTGCAGCGGAAATCGCTTTCGTTGGGCGCTGCCGTTCTCTGAGTGGCAGATGAATGTGGTCCTGCGCGGCCCGCCCATCCCATTGACGTCCCCTGCATCGTACCTGCGCACGTCAGGTTCGTAGCCCATTTACGGCGACAGGAATGCCTGGCGAGCGCCTTCGCAGATTGGAGCGGAAATGAACCTCATGAAGAAGACAACGATCGCCGCGATGGCGGCCTCAGCCGCGGCCGCCACGGCGGTCGTCGGCGGTATCGCCTCGCCGGCGTTCGCCGGCAACACCTCGTGCACCGCCCCGTACTGGTACGGGTGGCACCGGACCTGCACCACGGGAACGATTGGCCCGAACAGCCAGCACAAGATCTGGGTCTCCGTCTCGGCCTGCAAGGGCAGCCCCTGGAAGGTGTGGGACACCGGGACCGGCGTGACGATCGCCTCGGGCACCGGCAGCCTCAGCAGCAAGGCGATCGGCGGGCTCTACGGCAACTACAAGGCCAAGCTGACCGAAGCCTGCTGGCGCGACAGCATCGCCCTGGCCAGCTGACCCCAGCCGCCGCGAACCCACGGGCCTAAGCAGGCCGGCCGCTGCCCGCCAGCCAGCGGCCGGCCCGCCTGCCTTACGCCACTACTCAACGAGACAACCAGCGGTATCCGATGGGCAGCCGCCATCACCAAAACACAACCTCAAACGCCTCACGGAGGAACGCGTGCGAATCCTTCTGCTGGTCACCGCGTTCAACGGGTTGAGCCAACGCGTCTGGTGCGCGCTGCAAGCCCTCGGACATGACGTCGGCGTGCACATCGCCACAGACGGCTGCGACATCACCGCCGGAGTCCGTAGCGCGAACCCGGACCTGATCCTGTGCCCGTACCTGACCAAGCGGATCCCCGCAGAGGTGTGGCAGCACTGGCCGACGATCGTCATCCATCCCGGACCCGTCGGGGACCGCGGCCCGTCATCGCTGGACTGGGCTATCAGCGACGGCGTCGCCCGCTGGGGCGTCACCGCGCTGCAGGCCGTCGAAGAAATGGACGCCGGGCCGATCTGGGCGACGCGCACGTTCACCATGCCGGCTGCCAGCCCGCGCAAATCGGCTCTGTACGCAGGACCGGTCGCTGACGCAGCCTTGGAGTGTGTTCTCGAGGTCGTCGCCAAGGCCGCCGACAGCTCGTTTACCCCGACCCCGGTGGACCGGATGCCGGTCGAGGTACCCGGTGCCCGGGCCCGGCCGGCGATGCGGCAGACGGATCGTGTGATCGACTGGGCCGGGCCGAGCGAGCACATCGTGCGGCGCATCCGCGCCGCCGACGGCAGCCCGGGCGCGCTGACCGAGGTGGCCGGGCTGCCGGTGTACGCCTACGATGCTCACCCCGGCACGGTTCGCGGGCGCCGGCCGGGCGACGTGCTGCTGCGCCGCGAAGGCGCTGTGCTGGTCGCGGCGGGCGACGGCAGTGTCTGGCTCGGTCACCTGCGACTAGCTGAAAATGACGGTGACCGACCGGCGATCAAGTTGCCCGCGGTCACCGTCTTGGGATCGCTGGTGCACGGTGTTGCGCATGCGGCGAGCCGATCAGGACGAGGACCTCAGACGGCGTCCGGGTACGGGCAGATCCGGTATCGGCGTGCCGGTGTGGTGGGATGGCTGGACTTTGACTTCTACAACGGGGCAATGGCGGCCGGTCATTGTCGCCGGCTGCTGGCCGGACTGCGGCACGCCATCGAGCAGGACACCCGGGTGGTCGTGTTGTGCAGCGGCACGGAGGCGTTCAGCAACGGCATCCACCTCAACGTCATCGAGGCCGCTGCCGATCCGGCCGCCGAGGGCTGGGCTAACATCCGGGCGATCAACGAGGTATGCCGTGAGATCATCACCTGTACGCGGCAGACGGTGATCGCCGCCTACAACGGCTCGGCCGGAGCAGGCGGAGTGATGCTCGGGCTCGGCGCTGACGTGGTCGCTGCCAGGGATGGCATCGTGCTCAATCCGTACTACGACATGGGCCTGTACGGATCGGAGCTGCACACGTACACGCTGCCTGCCCGGGTCGGCGCCGAGCGGGCGGCACGGCTGCTGACCGACCAGGTCCCGGTGGACGCTCACCGGGCCTCCTGGATCGATCTGATCGACGAGGTTGGTCCGCGGGATCCGGGCGTTTTCCTGGAGTGGCTGATGGCGCTGGCGGTCGAGGAGACCGACTCGGCATTGGTCCGGGCTCGATCTGACGCGAAGCACCGCCGCCTTGCCGAAGGACTCCCGCTCGGGGTATACGAGGTGCGTGAGTTGGCGCAGATGAGCCGCGATCTGTTCGATGACCGGTTCGGCTTCACCGCTGCCCGCCGAGCGTTCGTCACCAAGGCTGGTGCCCCAACTCCCGGCAGGCTGCACCTCCAGCCGGCCTTCCCCATGCTTGCGCGGTGAGCCGTCACGAAACGATTGGTCGCCGCTGTCGTGGTGGACCGGTGAGCTGTCGGCTCAGGTCAGACGCGTGGACCATGGCGGGTCTGCTGCAGGGTTATGCAGTGCGCAGGCTCCGTGCCTGTGGATCACAGGTGGTCACCGTCGGATGACGGTCGATGGTGATCGCTGAAATTTGGTTGGCGTTCCACGACCACGGCGCTGACCGCTCGCGGCTCCGGTTCGCTACCGGTACCCGACGAGAACCAGGATGTCATGGCCCAACTGCTCGAACTGCCGATCAAGGGTCCGCTCGCGAACCCGGAGCGTCACCAGCATTCCCGCCACGAGCGCCCCGAAGAGCAGACTGGCAGCTGGAATAGTCCGTGCCAGGAGGACAGCGACGATGATTCCTACGGCGGCGGCAGCCCAGGTGCCCACCCGCGCGGCGCGTTGCGAGCCTGGCCACGGCGGCACCCGAGGCGACAGCTGGCGCGCCAGCCACCATCCGTACGCGACGATCAACAAGACCAACGCGAGCACCAACAGGATCCAGGACACGAAAGCGTCCGGATCACCGGAAGCGCCGTAGTGGCTAAGTAGGCCCGACCCGATCACTGCGCTCGGCCAGGCTGCGAAGCCGGTCGCTCGGCGTACCCGGTCGCGTTGCCGCGCCACACGCCCCTGCCGCAGCAGTGCCTGCTCGACCGGGTTCTCCTGAATTCCGACCGCGTCTTGCACGTCCAACTCCTGGCAGATGTCATTCTCGTCACTCGAGAGTAGCCAGCGCACTCCCGCCTGGACCAGATGCCGCCCGTCGGCCCGACCTCAGCCACCTGGGCTCCGGTCACTCAGCCTGGTAGTGGCGCCGCTTGTACAGCGCGACGGACGACCTCACCGTATCCATGGACGGGCAGGTCATGAACGACTTGCCGGCCTAGGTGTGATGTCCAGCCAGGTTGTTCAACCGGGTGATCGGTGCGGCCTTGCCGATGGCGGCGTGGGGCCGATGATGGTTGTAATCGTGTAGGAACGCGGGCAGTGCCGCGCGGCGGGCGGCGTTAAGGAAGTTCCCGCGTCGTCGACGCGCCCGTCGGGCAGGTACCAGCTGTCTGGGTCGATCCGGGTGTTGGCGTCGCACAGCCGGAGTAACAATCGTCCGTGCGCATCGACCAGGATCACCCCGGCAATCCGGGTGTCTGCTTTCGTGCTCATCACCGGCAGCCTAACTCGGGGTGACAGCGGCCGTCAGCACGCCAACGTGTTCGCCGCGGGCTGCCGGCCGCCAGATCGCCCGTTCGTGGGCGGTAGCTGGGCGGCCGGCGGTCCGATCAAAAGTCTGCGCGAGTCACCCCGACGGGCTGACCGGGCTGTCGGGGTTATATTCCGGATGGCGGCGACGATCGCGTCCTGGGCCACGCGCAGCGCGTCAACGAGCACGTCCGTGCGGCGGCCGCCAGCGGGGGCTGCCATCGCCACTAGCTGGTCCGGTCCGATGAGTGGCCCATTGTGAGGTCCATGCCGCGAGGTCATGCATCCACGGTGTGCTCGTCCCCGCCGCTTTGGCGGCCCACTTCTGCGCGTTCTTCGTCGCGAAGTAGTCCAAAACCCCTGGATCGGTCAGCCGCCACGCCGGGTGCCGCGCCAACCACTGTTCAGCCTGTTGAGGGGTATGCCCGGCGCCGATCAGCCAATGGGTGAGCGAGGCCAGCTCGAACCACGGAGCTGCCTTGGTGGCGAAGGCCCAGTCGACGACCCGTAGACCGTCTGGGGTGACGATCAGGTTGGCGGCGGAAAGGTCGGTGTGGACCAGCGTGTCGCCGTCCATGGCGGGATGCTCGAATCCGATACGCCCTTTGGGGGTGAACAGCGGAACGTCGGGCGCAGGTGTTTTGCCGATGACCTGCAGGAACTCGTCGAGCAGTGCGAGATCGGGGCTGCCCGGACTCAGGTCGGCGTGCCGGCCTTCGCAGTGTTCGAACGCCACCATCAGCCAGCCGGCCGCTTCGAAGTGCCACTCGATCGCAGGTGAGTGAGGCACGCTGACGGCCTCACCCACCCGCAGCTCGTAGCGCAGTGACCGGACACCGAAATCGGTATGGGCCGCCTTGACGAAGACCTGTCCCTTCGACCCGGTGACGGTAGCGGCTATCTCCGCATGGTCACCGGCCGCAGCTGGGACGGCGCGAGCTTCGCCGACCCGGTCGGCTACCTCGCTCGTGACAGCCTCGGGCAACGCGGTCCAGTCAATGCGCATCGGTCAGTTAGCCCTTTCAGATTCCCGGGTTCGGCGGGCAGCAGGACTTTGCCTCGCCGTCCCAGAACTCGGGGTCGATGTAGTAGCCGGTCGCCTTCAGTGCCTGGCGGGTGTACTCCAGCGAGGAGCCGTCGGCCATGCCCTCGGTCAGGATCGGCAGGTGGTGCACGAAGCTTCCCGCAATCTGCTCGCAGGCGGCGGCGTACGCCTCGGTGTGTTGCAACGACGTGTGCCAGGCCGCGTCGACCGGCTCGGTCGGGACGACGCGGTAGGACCGGCCGTCGGGCAGCAGCCGGCCGAAGTCGGGGTCGTGCTGCGAGTCGGCGTGCGCCTTGAGCATGAGCAGCAGCTGCCCGACAGCCCGCCGGGCGTAGGTCTTGGTGACCTCCTGGCGGGCGGCGAAGAAGTCAGCGAGCTTGTCGAAGGTCCCCGGGTCGATGAGGGCCTGCGGGTCCTTGTCGGCCTTCGCCGGCAAAGTGGTCGTGAGGGTCATGGTTCCTCCTAGGGGTTATGGATTGCCGACGCCTGACGCGCCGGTGGCATCCCGAATCAAGTGGCCGTTTGGTGCTGGCCGTTGGGGTCGTGTCGTGGTGCGTGGGAGATGTAGTCGACGTTCGGCTCGGTGCGGGCGTCCTGGAGCAGCTCGGCGGCCAGCGTGCTGACGTCGGCGCCGGCCAGCCAGTCCACCAGCAGATCTCGTGCCTCGGCGATCTGCCCGGCGAACGTGGCGGGCTCGACGACGCTGGCGGGCGGGATGACACGCCGTAGCGGGGTTGAGGTGAGCGCGGCCTGGGCCAGCTTCCCGGCGATCCAGTAGCCGGTGCGCTCGCGGGCTACGAAGGTCACGTGGATGCTCTCCTCGACCTGGTCACGCGCGTGTGGGTTGTGCATCCAGCCGCGCGGGAGCACCAGGATTTGGCCGGGCTCGAGGGCGAACTCGTAGTCAGGGTGCATCGTTTTCATGCGGTTGAGGACGTCGCTGCCCGGTGCGGTGTTGGACGCGAGCTGCTCCCGGTGCGGCTCCTCGACCCCGGGCTCCCAGAGCTGCCAGGTCTTGCGGCCGGCGAGCTGGTAGACGAAGCCCATGTTCTGGTCCCAGTGATGGTGCAGGCCCTGCGACCCGGCCGGCGTGACGAAGCCGGTGGCGTAGGTGCCGTACCCGGTCTCGTGCTGGATCGCCGCGCAGATCGCGTGTACCTCGGGACACCAGCGGTGCAGGTTGCGTAGCTGGATGGTGTAGCCCCGGCCGCGCCACTTCGCGACCTTGCCCGGGTCGAGGTAGCCGTCGGTCGTGTAGGCCCTCGAGTGCAGCGCCGCTCCGTCCTTGATCAAGATGAGCTGCTCTGCGGGTGCGGTACCGGTGTCGAGGTAACCGTTGATGAAGGCCGCGTTGACGATGCCGGGAAGTCGGCTGTCGTCGGGTGGTGTGTGAAGCACCGGCTTTGTCGGCCAGGCGGTCATCATGTCGCTGACCGCGGTCTTGTCGAACAACATCGAAAGAGACATTCCCACTCCAGCGTCCGGAAAGTAGGCCTTGGAGACCTCTCCAGCAAAGCGAGACGGGCATCGATAAAAAACGGCGCGAAGGAGGCATCTCTGAGGCATCTCTGCGGCGCACCCGATTGGCGCCTCGACGTCCCGTACGCTTGGCCACGCAACCGTGTTAGCGGAGGTGCTCAATGGCATCGCGACGAAGCCGTCTGGTCCGGCGCCGCGAGGAAGTAGGTCTGAGCCAAGAGGGACTCGCGACTTTGATCATGTCCGACCGCACCACGATCGGCCGGATCGAGCGAGGCGAGACCTCACCCCAGCCACAAACCCGCGACCGTCTCGGCAAGGCGCTTCAAGTAACCCCTGAGCTGCTCACCGACCTGCTGATCCCCGACGGCGATGAGACTCCTATCGCCGCCCCCGCGACCGCTGCGCCCGCAGCATTCGGGGCTGATTCATACACGACAGGTGTCTTCGCCATGTACCGCCGCGAGCTACTTCGCCTTCTCGGTCTCGCTGGAACGCTGATCTGCCTTGCTCCGATCGCTGACACCGACGACCTGGCTTCGGCCCCTGAGTCCGACGACCGGCATGCGGGCCGGCGATCCGGTGATCTGAAAGAGCTTCGTGACTTCAACACCCACCTCTGGCAGGTCTTCGGCCTATCCGCGACCAAGCGCCTGGTCTATCCACTCGCCCAAGACCAGCTTCACGTACTCATCGATCGCTTGGACAACGCCAAGTCCGAATTCGAGCATCGGCAGGTATGCATTCTGGTCAGCGAACTGTTTCAGCTGGCGGGCGAGATATTTTTCGACAGCGATCTCTACGCCGATGCCACCCACTGCTACAACCTGGCCGCGTCGGCGGCGAAGGAAGCCAGCGCGTACGACCATTGGGCCTGCGCGCTGACCCGCCACGGGTACGTCAGCCTGTACGACCGGCAGTACGACCAAGCTGCGAAAGTCCTCGACGCTGCCGGCCGGGTCGCTGCCCGAGGGGACAGCCAGCTGGCAACCCGCTACTGGGTTGCTTCGGCCCAAGCTCAAGCAGCCGCGGCGTTGCACGACGTGGATGGCTTCAACCGGGCCTGGTCGCTGGCAGAACAGATCACCGGATCAAGCGACTTGATCAATCCGGGCGGCTGGCTGCGCTTCGACGGGAGTCGCCTTGACGAAGAACGCGGCGCCTGCCACCTGACGCTCGGGCAATCCGAACTCGCCGCCGACGCTCTCGCAGCAGCCCTCAAACGAAGCGTCTCGCCGCGTCGGCGAAGCAGCCTTCTGGTCGATCTCGGAGTGGTAGGCGTCCGCAGACGCGATGCCGACGAGGTGCTCCTGCACGGCCACGCCGCAGTCACGATCGCGGAGCAGTCCCGCTCGCCCGGCTATCTCGGCCGTAGGCTCCAGTCGCTGCAAACGCAGCTACACCCCCTCACGGGCGATCCCCGTATCGTCGCTCTCGACGACCGGATCACCGGAGTCCTTGCTCGCGCCTGATCGACCTTTACGAACCGGAGAATTGCCGATGATCGAGCACGGCCGTTTGTTTCGTGACGCGTGGATTGACGGAGTACGGCGTCACTATCCCGGTGAGCCCAAGGCCGGCTACGTCGCTCCGTGGGAGGAAACCGCGGAGTGGGAGCGGGGCGCCGCCGCGGCGGTCTGCGGCCAGGTCCTGGCATTCATCGAGGTGAGTGATGGTGCAGTCGCGAAGCTCAGTCGTGAGCAGCGGGGCCGGTTCGTGGCCGTGTGCTGGAACGCGCAGATCTATCGGGCCTTCGAAAATCCGAAGTCGTCATACGTCGCCGACTGGGATCAGTTGCCTGCCTGGCAACAGGCTGTTGATGCGGACATCTTCGATGCCATCGAAGCGGCTGTTGCCCAGGGCGCGCTGGCCTGATACGGAGGTTTCGGCTGATCCCTCAGTGCGTTCGCCTCCACGAAAGGCGCCACGGCCACCTTGGTTAAGGGTTCAGGAACCTGAGCCTGCGGTGGAGCGGATACCGCACGGAGCAACTGGGGTGCACAGCCGCCGACGGGAGTGTCGCCAACCAGGGCGGCCGTGAGCCGATAGCCTTGCCGCGTGCTGCCGATGACGCTGGAACAGATCGCTGATGTGGTCGGTGGAACGGTCGTCGACGGTGACCCGCGCTCTCAGGTCACCGCAGCCGCTATCTTCGACTCGCGCGCCGTCGCGTTCGGGAGCTTGTTTGTCGCGTTGCCCGGCGCTCGTACCGACGGCCACCACTTCGCGGCGGCCGCGGTCGCTGGCGGTGCGGCGGCGGCATTGACGACCCGGCCGGTCGGCGTGCCGGCCGTGATCGTCACCGATGTGCGCCAGGCTCTTGGCCGGCTTGCCGCCGCGATCGTCGACCGGCATCCCCACCTGGACGTGGTGGGCGTGACCGGGTCGGCCGGCAAGACCACTACCAAAGATCTGCTGGGCCAGGTCCTCGCGCGGCTCGGGCCGACGGTTGCTCCCGCCGGGAACCGCAACAACGAGATCGGACTTCCGCAGACGATCACCCAGCTCACCCCAGAGTCACGGTTCCTGGTCGCCGAGATGGGCGCCCGGCACCGTGGCGACATTGCATACCTGTGCTCCCTGGCGCACCCACAAGTCGGGGTGGTCCTCAACGTCGGCACCGCCCACCTGGGCGAGTTCGGCAGCCGTGAGGCGATCGCCGCGGCCAAGGGCGAGCTGGTCGAAGCGTTGCCGTCCGGCGGACGTGCCGTGCTCAACGCCGAAGACTCCCTCGTGGCAGGTATGCTTAACCGCACCACGGCCCAGGTCGTCACCTTCGGCCGTACCGCTCGGGCCGATGTCGCCGCCGAACGCGTCGAACTGGACGACCTCGGCCGACCGCTATTTCAGTTGCACACGCCTCACGGCTCGGCGCCCGTGCACCTGCAACTGCGCGGCGAGCATTTCGTGCCCAACGCGCTGGCGGCGGCCGCGGCGACCCTGCACTACACCAGCGACATCGCCGCGGTCGCCGCCGGCCTGAGCGCCGCGGTACCGGTCTCGGCGGGCCGGATGCGGGTCACCGACCGCCCCGATGGTGTCACCGTCGTGGACGACTCCTACAACGCGAGCCCGCCGGCCATGGCCGGCGCCCTGCAGGCTGTGCACAAGATTGCCGGCGGCCGGCGGATCGTCGCCGTCCTCGGCGAGATGTTCGAGCTCGGCGATGCGGCAACCGGGGAACACATGACGGTCGGTGAACTCGCCGCCGATTGCGGAGCCGCCGTGGTCATCGCCGTCGGTGGACCCCACGCCGCTCTGATCTCCGACGCTGCCCGCGACCGTGGCGTCGCGGCTCTTCACCTCCCGGACGCCAACGCCGCTCTGCACGTGGCTCAGCAGGCATTACGGCCCGGTGACGTGGTCTTGGTCAAAGGGTCGAACGGCGTAGGCCTGCAACCGGTGGCCACAGCGATCGCTGCCGCAGGGCGCTTGTCCTAGACGTCGGATCTGCGGGCCGGAAGCAGGGACGGGCTGGCAGCGGCCTCATTCTCCCTGCCGGAACACGGGTCGTGGTCAGAAGATGGTGGGATCGGCGCTGCGGGGGTCGTGGACCTGCCGGGCGCGGTAGATGTCGCCGTGCCGGGCTGTTGCTCGCCAGGGACGGGCGAGGTTCAGTGCGACGTGCAATTGCGGGTCGCCGCGGTCGAGGTCGGCTACGACGAGGTCACCGGCTGGTGGGATGTCGGCGAGACGGGCACCGTTCGGGCCGATCAGCCCGGCCGGCACCAGGTGCGCGGTCTGCGCTGGTACCGACAGCGAAATCCAGTAGTTGTTGATCGCGGCGTGCGCGCGAGCCTTGACGTGGAAAATCTCGTCGACGGGGTACGCCGATATGAGGAGGCAGTCCACGCCGAGTTGCTCGTACTCGCTGAATAGGTGCGGAAAGTTGATCTCCACGCAGATGATCAACCCGAACCGGAAGCCGTCGACGTCGACGGTGACCGGCCGGACGCCCGGGGTGTAGAAGCGGGTGACCTCGGTGTTCGAGCAGAACCGCTTGTCGTACCGGTCGACGAGCCGGCCTTGGTCGGAGATGACGTAAAGGCTGTTATGCGGCCGGTGCGGCGGGGTCAGCGGGTGCGCGGAGCTGAGAATGACCCACAGTCGCAACGCGGCGGCCAGCGCAGCGATCTGCTCCAGCTCCTGCCGGGCGGCGTCCCAGTCGACCAGTGACCAGTCGTCGACCTGCTCCTTGGCGTATCCAGACAGATGGCCTTCTGGGAAGTGGATCAGCCGGGCGCGTTGCTTCGCGGCCTGCCGCATTTGCTCCCGGACGGCGGCCGCGTTGCGGCGGATGTCACCGGTAGCCACCGGTTCAGTGATGGCGATCCGCAAAAACTCACCCTCTTACCTCCGCGGTGCATCCGTCCGGCGCGCTGCGACGCTGGCGTGTTCTCGACCGGCGCGCTGTCGGGCTGCGGATGCGACGTCAGGAACGTAGCCGTTCTCGAGGTAGACACACGTCTGCTCGGTCCGGGCTTGGCTGGCCGCGATGATCCGGCGAGCCAACAACGGGGGCAGCCGTTGCTGCGCCTCGTCGGCGGTACATCATGCCAACATCACGAAAGCCGATGACCGGGCTACCAACGCACTCTTCGACGGCTCGGGCCAGCGGAACCGGCGCCGTCTGCCACGAGGGCTGGGTCGTGAACACAGGCGTCATCGTCACGGCTCCCGCTGTCGATCGCGCTCGCCGTCACGGTCCACACCCCGGCTTACGCGGTGGGATGCGATGGCTTTGTCTGCCCACCGGGAGACCAGCCTCCCCCCGGGAAGCCGCGAATAGTCGAGAGGTGTCCAACGGGCTTCCGCAACCTCCCGATTCCGCTGGAATTCAGCCGACGATGCCGTGCCTCTAAAAATCGTCAGATGGTCTCGTTTCCCTTCAAGGCTGGTAGTGAGTTGGTCAAGCACCTCTACCCCTCCGGTAAATGTGAGCCCCAGCTCTTCTCGGCACTCCCGGCGGATAGCATCCTGCGCTGATTCTTTCCGGGGGGCGGTAGCCGCCGCCCGGTAGTCCCCAGCGCTCATGGTCTGCGTAGGAGTGCCTGATCATCAAGCACACGTCAGGGTCGGACGGGTGCAGGATAAGCGCTTTGACACCGAACGTACGGGGGCTTGAAAATCTTCCAGTACGTTTGCAGGAGATTGCTGGTGGCGGAGACGGCGAAACGTGTAAGAGTCCTCAAAGGCTACCTCTCAGTGTCAATTTTCGGTGGCGATCATCGTCGCATCGGCGGCGCTCCAGATCAGCGAGGGCATGTCGATCGAGTTTGTACCCGCTGCTGAACCGTATTTGTAGTGCTCAGTCCGGCCAGGTGAGAACGGTCAGTTCAGGCCATTGTCGCTGCCATCGTGCTGATTTGCTGACGTAGGCCTGCTGGCGCCCTGGGCCGGGGTTAGGTCGCAGAACGAGGTTGAACACGTCGGCGAGGCCGTGCGGGGCGTAGACGCGCCACCGGCCGGTAGCGTCCGAGCGGATGCCGACTGCGCAGGTGGTGGCGGCGAACGAGTCGATGGCCGCCTCGGTCGAGTCGTACGGGACGCACGGTTCGCCGAACTTCTGCTCGTACCAGAGGTGGACCCGGGCTTCGTTGCGGATCTCCACCTCGACGGGCTGATCCTCAAAGAGTCTGGCCGCCGCCCGGATCACCTCATCCTCGGCCTCCCACGACAGGTCACGGTCATCGAAGTAGAAGATGTCGTAGTCCTTGATCCCGGCATCTGCCTCCCGACCGGTCACGACGTTCCACACAGTCTGGAACACCGCGCCGCCTGTCAGGTACCAGCCCGGCAGCCCCATGCCGGCGATCCGGTCCAGCACCATCTGCAACCGGTCATTGCGTGACAGCGCCGAGCGCAGGGCGACAACCTGCTCGTCGAGCGGCAGGCGCCCACTGCTGATCATGTTCGTCCCTCTCGTTCAGACCGGCACCTTCGGTAGCCGGCGCCATGTCGGCGCGCTGGTCGCGGATGTCAGCTGGTTGCGCCGCGCCGGAAGTCGTATCGCTCCTGGACCTTGCCGTACTGGTCAAACGTGCCGGTGAGCACGGCACCGGCACGCTGGAGCAGGCGTCGTGAGGCTTCGTTCGCGCGCTGGGTTGTGGCGATCAGCAGATCGTCGGGCATGGTGGCGAAGAACCAGCCGGTCACCAGCGCGACGGCTTCGCCGGCTAGCCCTCTGCCGGTGAAGGCGGCGCGGAGCTGGTACGAGATCTCCCATGGCCCGCGTTTACGGGCGAGGCTGCCGCTGCCGGCGACGGCGCCTGTTGCCCGTTCGACGATCACGAACTGCCCCGGCTGCTGGCCGGTGACCTTTTGGTTTGCGCTGGCGGCTGCGGTGTCCGGGTCGACGGGGCCGCCGATGTACCGTCGCACCTGTGCGTCGGTGGCCATCTCGATCAGGGCGGGTTCGTCGCCGGGAGCCGGCGACCTGATCAGGACCCGTTCGCCCTCCTGGACCAGGCGTGGCCACTCGGGCAGCAGCTCATCGCGGGCCGGTCCGCGGGCCGGCTTAGCCATGGTCGGCCGGCTGGTCGGCCCCGGCGGGTGCGGTTGCGGTGTTGCGCTTCTCGGCGCAGCGGGGGCAGCGGGTGGGGCACGGGGTCAGGGGTGTGGCTTTGCCCAGGCCACTGGTGTGCAGGATCGTCGTGACGGCCTCGTCGAAGCCGGTGCTCTCGGCGAAGACGTGTTCTCCGTCGACGCCGAGCAGGTCGCCCGGCGCGTACCACTCGCGCATCTGGGCCGCGGTGACCGCTATCGGCTCGGCACGGTTCAGGTGGCGGCGCACCGTCTCGTCGAACGACACATCGAAGTAGTAGACGGCGCTCGGCCCGGGATGCTCGGCGATGAGCCGGTGCAGGATCGCGCCGTGACCGGCGCTGTCCAGGATCCCTTCGAGGACGACGTGATAGCCGGCGTCGAGCGCGGCGCGCGTGGTCGCGGCGATGAACGCCGGTGCCACAGGCTGCATCCGGTTGCCGCCATGTTCTCTGAGCAGGACCCTGCGCAGGTAGTCCTGCTCGACCAGCGCGGTTCCGCGGCCTGCTCGTCGGCGAACCTCGCGGGCTGTGGTGGTCTTTCCCGAGCCTGAGTTGCCGCGGATCACGACCAGCGTCGGGTGTTTCGGGTCGGTGGTCATCGTGGGCCTGCCGGGGCGGGCCAGGTGACGGCGATCGTGGTGTGCCGGCGCGGGACCAGCAGCCGGAGGTGGTCGCCATCGGGCAGGGATGTGCCAGTGGGGTGCACGGTGATGTGCGGGGCCGGGCCGGGGCGGTAGTCGCGGTCCCAGACCGTGAGCAGGTCGATCAGGTCGCTGGTGAGGGTGCCGGCGTCGGGTCCGAAGCCGTGGGCGCCGAATTGCCAGCAGTTGTCGCCGGTCTTTCGCATGGTTAGGTAGGCGAGGCTGTCGGTGCTCAGCAGGGTGGGGCAGGTGAATTTGTCTTGTGGGTCGAGCAGGCCGGCGGTGCGCTCGCGGTCGATGATGAGGGTGCCGAACGGTCGGGGCTGGCTGGCCAGCCATAGGTGCAGGCCTTCGAAGGAGGTGCCTTCCTGCATGGTGATCGTGACCGGTGACCACACGTCGGCCCGGGGCCGGTCCAGTGCCGCAGCCAGCGCGGCGGCGTCGACCTCGGTCGCGTCGTCGAGCCGCAGCACGACGGCGTCGCCGCGTAGCAGGATGCGGCGGGTCAGATCGCGGCCGGCGCCTTGCATCGGCACGAATCCGCATTGCAGCGCCGCGGTCGCGGCGAGGTGATCGCCGCGAGGGCGCAGGGTCAGAGTACGGGTGATGCCGCGCATCCGTAGCGGCATGACGATGACACCGTCGGTCTCGAGTTGCTCGATGATCGCGGGTGGGATGTCGGCGGCTTCGACAGTGATGATGATCGCGTCGTACGGGGCGCCGGTCTGGTGGCCGTGTTCGCCGTCACCGTGCACGACGTGGACGTGCGGGTAGCCGGCCCGGTCCAGGTAGGCGCGGGCTGCGGTGGTGACGTCGGCGTCGATGTCGACCGTGACGATCTGCCCCTGCGGGCCGGCGAGCTCGGCGATCAGGGCGGCGTTGTAGCCGCCGGAGCCGATCTCGAGAACTCGGGCGCCGGGTTGGATTTCGGCTTGTTCCACCATGTAGGCCTGCAGCCACGGTGCCGACACCGAGCTCATCGTTTTGCCGTCCGGGCCGCGTTTGGTGGCCACGATCTCGTCCGCGTACGCGTCGGCGAGCGTGACGGTGGCCGGGACGAACAGGTGGCGGGGCACCCGTTCGAACGCCGCTCTGACCGCCGGGGTGCGGATCCATCCCTTGCTCACCAGCCGGGCGGTGAGTTCGGCGCGCAGCGCGCGCGGGGCGATGTCGTCGGCGGTAACCATCATAGGGTGCACGTGCCTTTCACGTTGAAGTCCCGGTGGAGACGGCGATACGGCTGCTGCCGCTGGATTGAGCTGGCGCCCTGACGCGAGCGAGTGATGTTCAAAGGGGTCCGGAGTTCAGGACGTGGGGCGGCAGCGCCGGGACGGGCCAGTGGTCAGATGCCCGCCAGCCGGACCAGTCCTGTCTGAGTGGGCCGCTGCGGGTCTCGATAAAGGCGACGGCCCGTTCCCGTGCCTGTTCGACGCGCTGGTGGTCGGCTGCGGTGATGACGCCCAGGTCCCGTGCCTGCTCATATTCGTGCTCGTCTTTCCACTGCCAGGCCAGGGTGCGGGGGTCGACGATGAGATCGAGGAGTAGGTCGAACGTGTCGATGCCGAGCGCGGTACGCCGCACCGGCCGCTCGAAGTTCACCTTCCAGTGGTCGGCGCCGCCGGTGATCGGCAGATACCGCTGGAGGCTGAAATCGGGGTCAAGGCCGACCCAGGTCAGGACCGCGGTGTCTCGCCAGATCCACTCGCCGAGCTGCCAGCGCCGGCTGGCCAGATCGGGGATGGCTTGCAGCCGGGTGGCTTCGTCGCGGGTACGCAGCCACTCGATCCAGGAGGTGGGTGCGAAGGTGGTGGCGCCGGGCCAGCACGCCAGGGTCAGGCGGGTTCCGTCGTCGTCCAGGACGCGGTGCGCGCCGGCGGTCCAGACCAGGCCGTCGAGTACGTCGCGGCGGACCGCTGTGGTCCCGGCGGAAAGAGTCGTCGAGGTCATCGTGTCTGTCTCCCGCGGATGTGGTTGCTGGAACTGGTCGGGCTACGCCGGTGCCGGGCACGGTTGATGTCCGGGCAGCCGGTGTCGAGGAGGAGCTGCTCAGCATCTGCCGGCCGGTGCTTGCTGGCCGGGCAGGTCAGCGAGGGTTTGCGCCCAGCGGCGGAAGCCGCTGGGCGGCGCCGTCTGGCAGTAGCGGCGGAATTGCTCGCGTACTTGGAGGCGGTGGATCCCGCCGACCATGCGAGGCGCCCGGTACCAGGGCAGGTCCGGATGGTGCGGCCAGGTCGCGGCGATGCGGGCGCCGCCGTCGGCCGGTGACTCCAAGCCGTAGTAGATCTCGTCGACGCGCAGGGCCATCGCTGCGCCCAGACACATCAGGCAGGGTTCGATGTTGACGGCTAACCGCAGAGGATGTGGTCTCTGTGATATCCGGGGACGTTGGTCGAGGAAGTGTGACCACTCGATCTGAGGATTGTTGATCCATCTCGCGAACAGGTGAAGGCCTCCAGCAGTGC
>NZ_JBIRWQ010000048.1:0-37193 GCF_044388125.1 Actinoplanes sp. NPDC020271 | reverse complement strand
ACGGGGCCGAGCCCGGTAGACCGCGGTAAGCCCGGCTCCAAGGTTCACGCAATCAGTGACCGGAACGGGCTTCCGCTGCACGCCGACATCTCGGCCGCCAACGTCAACGACCACAAGGTTCTGGAAGATGTTGTCGACGGCGTCACACCGGTGCGTCAGCCGGTCGGCCGCCCGCGGAAACGGCCCGCAAAGCTGCACGGCGACAAGGGCTATGACTACCGGGCCTGCCGACAGGCTCTGGCCCGGCGCGGGATCAAGGCCCGGATCGCTCGCAAAGGCGTCGAGTCGTCGAACCGGCTCGGCCGGCACCGCTACGTCGTCGAGCGCTGCTTGGAGTGGGTCACCCGGTTCCGGCGGCTGGTCCGCCGTTACGAACGCAAGGCTTCCCACTTTCTCGGATTCCTGCGCCTGGCTTGCACTGTCATCTGCTTCCGCCGCGCCGTCAAGCTAGAACTGTTGACCAGCAACAACCCCAAATGAGATGCGGTCTTACAGGTGGACGGGCAATGATTCCAGCACCCGCACACGGCCGGCTCGCGCCCAGGTCGGGGGTGCGGCTGCTGTAATATCGGGCGCTCGTCGCAGCAGAACCGTCAGATAAGCCTCGATCTCGATGCGGGCCAGCGCTGCGCCGATGCAGTAGTGCGCGCCGAGCCCGAAGGTCAGATGCCGACCCGGGTTCGCCGTCGCGGCGAGGTCGACCGAATGCGGGTCACGGTAGCGAGCGGCGTCGTGGTTGGCCGCTCCGAGCATGACCACGACGAGATCACCGCGGGGGATACGGACGCCGGCGAGGTCCAGGTCGTCGGCCGCGATCCGGGGGACCTGCAGGACAGGGGTGTCATAGCGAAGCAGCTCGTCGACGGCTCGAGACACCGCCTCCGGGCTCGCCGGGTCGATCGCGCGGCGCAGGTCCGGCTGGTCCAGGAGGGTCATGGTCACGAGGCCGACCGCCAACGACGTCGCCTCCAGCCCTGCGTACAGCAGGAAGGAAGCTGTGCCGACGGCCTCGAGCACGGCTCCATGATCGGCGTCCGTAGTATTGACGAAGCGGTGGATTACGCTGCCGGAGGGAAGCGCCTCATCGCGGAGCCGGTTCCGGATCGCCTCGTCGATCTCCCGTAGGACGACCGCCGTGTCGGCTAGCGCCTCGGTGCCGCTGGCGTGCGCTAGGTAGCGCGCGAGGATGTTGCCCCACCGCGGCATTGAGGCCTCGTACGCCCGATCGAGGCCGATAAGGCCGTTGATGATCGAGGACGAGAGCGGGAACGCTATCTCGGAAACGACGTCCACCGCTCCGCCGTGGCCGGCAGCGGCGTCGAACAGTTCTTCGACGCGCGCCTCCACGGCCGGTCGCAATGCCGCGATTCTCCGCGGGGTGAAGATGCGCCCTACGGCCACTCGCAGTCGCTCGTGCTCGGGGTGATCGACGAGTACGAACCAGCGCTGCAGGATGTCGTGAACGAGTCGGGCATCAGGACTCGAAGCATCCTCGCGATGCTCGATCCAAGCTGATGACAACTGCGGGTGCTGCAATGCTTCGGCGACCGCGTCGTACGAGGTCACGAGCCAAGCTTCGAGGTACGGATCGTAGTGGACCGGCGTTTCCCGCTGGAGTTCTTCGTACTGGTGGTACGGGTACGACCAGTAGCCGCCGTCGCGGACGGGGATGGCGGTCACGAGGCGGATGCCCGTTGTACGGCCTCAGCGCTGATACGAGCCGAGATCTCATCCAGGTCGGCGGCATCTAGAATGTGCCGGAACGACGGCCGGTATCCGACAGTCGACTCCAGCGAACGCAACAACTGCGCCGCGAGCAGCGAATGCCCACCTAGCTCGAAGAAGTTGTCCGAACCGCTCACCTCTGGAACGTTGAGAAGTTGGGCGACAGCCGTTCTCACGATAGTGGGCAGGTCTCGACCGACGGCTGGCTCGGCAGGGGACACGGGCGCTCCTCCAGCAATCATGCGCTCAATCGAATCGATCCCGATCATATAATAAAGATCGTGACGATCGATGGATTTGTTCATGCTCAAGTAGATCACCGTCCGGACGCTGTCGCGGTAGTGGACGCCGACGGTTCGCACAGCTACCTGGACCTCTGGCGACGGTCGGGCAGGCTCGCAGTGCAGCTGCAGGAGGCCGGCGTGGTCCGTGGTGACATCGTCGCATTCGACCTGCCTCGGGGCATGCCTGCCATCGTTGCAATGCTCGCTGCGATGCGTGCCGGTGCCGTCTACCTGCCGCTAAACTCCGACGACCCCGCTGCCCGCCGTGCCCGCATCCTTGCCGATGCCGCCCCTCGGGTCCTCCTCGCTGCGGAATCCGATGCCGAGGTCCCGCCCGGCGTGTCGGTCATCGTGCCGGACGGGTACACACCGGCGAACAGCGAGCCGGCGGCACCCGTGCATGGCGATTCGGATGCGGCGTACGTGCTCTACACCTCCGGTTCGACCGGCGAGCCGAAGGGGGTGGTCATCGAGCACCGCGGGGTCCTCAACCTGGTGTCAGAACCGCGCCTCGGCCTCAGTTCCAGCGACGTCATCGCGCACTGCGCCAGCGATGCCTTCGACGTCACGATCTTCGAGGTCTGGGGCGCACTCATGTGGGGTGGCACCTGCGTGGTCGTGGAACCTTTCATGGTTCTCGAAAGCCGGGATCTCGACGCTTTCCTCGCACGGCACGGGGTCACTGTCCTGTTCTTAACGACCGCCGTTCTGAACTTCCTCGCTGACGAGTCCATGACATCCTTGGCCGCTCTGCGCTTGCTCGTTTTCGGTGGTGAGCGGGCGAATCCGCGCAAACTTCGCCAGGTGCTCGGCCAGTTACGCAGAGGTCGGACCGCCCTTGTGCACGCGTACGGGCCTACGGAGAACTCGATGATGAGCACGCTGACACGCCTCGACGAGACGAATGTCGACCGCGCGCCGATCGGCACGCCATTGCACAACATGGACGCTCGCCTGATCGATGACAAGGGGCGGGAAGTGGTGGGCGATGGCGTAGGCGAGCTTTACGTCTCAGGGCCGGGACTGGCCCGCGGCTACCTCGGTCGCCCGGACCTCACCGCCAATTGCTTCGTTCTGGTCGGCGATGGTGACGTACGAACCCGCTATTACCGGACGGGCGACGAGTGCCGCCGGGTCGAGGGCGTCCTGGAATTCCTCGGCCGCCGGGATGGCATGGTAAAGGTGCAGGGTCGGCGAGTCGAGCTCGGCGAGATCGAAGCTGTCGTTGCCAAGCATGACGGCGTGCACCAGAGCGCGGTCGTCTTCGACGAGGCGGCGGGTGGCCGTTTGCGCGCGTATGTCGTGTGCGATGAGCACCTCGACTTCGTCGAGCTGCGGTCCTTCCTGAGCGATCGACTGCCGGCGTACATGGTGCCGCGTGACTATGTCCGCATGACCGAATTGCCTCTGGGGCCGACGGCGAAAGTCGACCGCAGAGCGCTTGCGGCGCTCAGCGCGGCGGAACACGCCTGAGATCCGGAACACATAGAAGATCGCCGTACCCATCCGACGGCTCACGCGTGATCCTGCACGCCATGATTCTGGGGAACGAGGAAGTGAAGTGACAGTGAGAGTCGGCGACTCCGAGACGGATGACACCCCGATCCGGGTTCTCTGCCTGCCGTACGCCGGCGGTGGCGCCAGCTTCTTCAAGGCTTGGCGACGGTCTGAGAGGTCGGCGGTCGACTTCATCGGCGTCCAGCTGCCGGGCCGAGAGAATCTGGTTCGTCTGCCCCTCGCGCGTAGCGTGGCTGAGGCAGTCGACGCCGTCCTGCCCTGGTGCGAGGAACAACTCGCCCTGCCGGGTCCGGTGTGTTTGTTCGGGCACAGCAGCGGTGCCGTGCTCGCCTTTGAGCTCGCCCGGCGCATCGACGTCTTGGCACCGGGCCGGGTGAGCCGGCTATTCGTCAGCGGATCGGCCGCACCGTGGCTTGGCCGGCCCGGCAAGGTGACGGGGCTGCCCGACGAAGAGTTCGTGACAGCAGTACAGAGCAACGCCGGCGCCGCGCACCCCGCCCTCGCCGAGCCACGGCTTCGCAGCCTGGTACTCCCGCCGTTGCGGGCCGACGTACAAATGCATGAGGAGTACGAAGCGCCTTTCGGTACGACCACAGAGGTTCCCATCACTGCCATCCGCGGTGCCCAGGACGCTCTGATCTCGGGAACGGCCGCCAAGGAGTGGGCGCACGCCACCCGCGCGGATTTCGACTACGTAGAAGTGCCCGGGGAGCACATGTACGTCATGGGCGCTCGGAACACGCTGATCGACTTGGTTTCGTCGTACCGGAACGTCATTGACCGAACGCAGCGGAGTGAGGTCAGGGAGACGATCCGCGCTGGCCAGGGAGCCGGAGCCACCGTCCGTATGCCAGACAGCATTCCGGAGGTCTTCGCGAATGTCGCGTCCGCAGCAGGTGATCGTGTCGCGATCACCGGCGGGGGTGCCGGTCTCACCTACGCCGCATTGGATGACGCGAGCCGCACCGCCGCGAGTTCCCTGGTCGCACGCGGAGTGCAGCCTGGCGAGCGGGTGGGGGTATGCATGGAAAGGACGCCCGACGCTGTCGTGGCCTTCCTCGGGGTGCTGCGCGCGGGCGCGTGTTACGTGCCGCTGGACCCGACACACCCGCCGGCACGCCGGGCATACATGGCGGCCGACGCGGACCTCACGTTGGTGATCACGAACGTGCCCGAGATCGAGCTGCCGTCCACCGTCGGTGTCATAACCGTCGAGGACCTGCTCGGGGCGCCGGCGACCCAGCCGCTGCCAGTGGTCGAGGGGGACGCTCCGGCGTACGTGATCTATACCTCCGGGACCACCGGTCAGCCGAAAGGTACGGTGATCCCGCACCGCAACGTGCTCGCCCTCGTCGCCGCGACGCGGTCCGTCCTCCGCTACACCGAGGCAGACGTGTGGACGGTGTTCCACTCCTTCGCCTTCGATTTCTCGGTCTGGGAGATCTGGGGCTGTCTCCTGAGCGGCGCTCGCTTGGTCATGGTGCCGTACTGGACATCCCGTACACCTGCGGCATTCGTCCAGCTCCTACGCGACGAACGAGTCACCGTTCTTTCGCAGACGCCCTCGGCATTCGTCAATCTCATCCCGGCGGTGCTCGCCCGCGACGAAACCCTGGCTCTTCGTATGGTCGTCTTCGGCGGTGAGGCGTTGCGCCTGCCTACGCTCGTGCCGTGGATCAGCCGGGTTCCGCTCACGGCCTGCCGGCTCGTCAACATGTACGGGATCACCGAGACGACGGTGCACGTCACGTTCCACGACGTCACCGCCGAGGATCTGGCGGCGAACTCGCGGTCGGTCGGCCGCCCGCTGCCGGGATGGTCGGTGTCGGTGCGTGACGGCGACGGCCGGATCTTGCCCTTCGGCGAGGCCGGCGAGATCTGCGTCGGCGGCGCGGGCGTGGCCACCGGCTACCTCGGCCTGCCAGAACTGACCGAGGCGCGCTTCCCGATCGATCCAAGTGCCGGGACGAGGTATTACCGGAGTGGCGACCTCGGCCGACTCTCCGCGGACGGCACGCTGGAGCACCTTGGACGCATCGACGACCAGGTCAAAATCAGGGGATACCGGGTAGAGCTGGGCGAGATCCGTGCGACGTTGCTCAGCCATCCCGCCATCCGCGACGCCGTGGTGGCCTTCCACGACGACGACACCGGCGGGGAGATCCGGGCCTACCTCGTAGCGGCGGAGGAGGTGCGCACCACCGACCTCCGGCGGTGGCTACGGAAGGCCTTGCCCGACTACATGATCCCGGCCCGTGTGCGCACCGTCGCCGCGCTGCCGTTGACGCCCAATGGGAAAGCTGATCTGGCCGCGCTCGCCGCTCTCGACGCTGCTGGCGAGCTCGGTGACCAGTCAGCACCGGTCATCGAGGCCGCCGCGCCGGTCTCTCCGGAGGAGGCAGTGCTCAGAATCTGGAGCGGCGAGTTCGGCCGGGACGGTGCCCGACACGACTTCTTCGACCTGGGTGGCACCTCACTGCAAGCGCTGAAGATCGCTTCAGCGCTGACCGACCTCGGCGGGCAAGTCGTCGTCCCGCGCGACATCTACCTGCATCCGACCGTCGAAGAACTGTCCAAGTTCATGATCGGACGCTGAGTTTCGTCACAAGCCTGCGAGCCGTTCGAGGGCTGAACACAACTCATCGCCGACCGCGCCGGCCTCGGCGTCGCTGCACCCGTCAGCGCGCCAGGCCAGCCGCAAGGCCCACGCGCCGTCCGGGCCCGGAATCGCCTGGACCAGGAACTCCATAGCGGTCTTAGGCTGGCGGATCGGGACAGAACGGATGGAAAGGCCCGGCGCCAGCTCCCCGTGAGGTTTCTCGTACTGAACCACCACCAGCGTCTGGAACCACGGATGCCGGCCCCGTTGCGGCTTCAGCTGCCGGACCAACTCGTCGAACGGGATCCCGGAGTACCGTAGCGCGGGCAGGAAGCGGGACACCGCGTGATCGAGCAGTTCAGCGTCGTCCCGGTCGCCGACCGCGTCCAGCGGGACGGCCAGCGGATTCACGAAGCAGCCAATGACGTCGGCGCGCGCGTGCCCCTCGGTGATCGCTCCCAAGCAGGTGCCACCAGCGCCGAAAACCTTGCCGAACGCACGTGCGGTGGCGGCGAGCAACGTGGCGATCACGGGCGCTCGGCGCTGCCGGGCTGCCAGCGACAAGGCGCTGACAAGCGGCGGCGGGAGATGCCGGACGAGTTCCCGGCGATCCGCCTCCTCAGCAGGATCGGCCGGAGCGGGAAGGACCGGTGGCGGGACGTCCGCCAGCATGCGGCGCCAGAATTCGACACCGGCAGCATCGATGGGTGCGGCCGTCTCCCGCAGTACCTGGTCGATGCTGGCGCTGGTGATCGCGGGGCTCACGTCGTCGGGAGCCCCTTCGAGATAGGAACGGTAGAGTGCGCCGAGACCATCGATGAACAGCCGCTCGGAAGAGCCGTCGAAGGCGATGTGGTGAACCTGGATGCAGAACAGGTGGGTGGTAGCGCTGATGCTGCAAAGCCGGGCCCGTACCGGTGCTTGACGTGAAAGATCAAACGGTGTGTCCCACCAGTCCGCGGTGATTGATTCCGCAAGGACGTGCGGATCGGTCGTCCGGGCAGGCGGTGCGACGATGTCGACCGTAATGGCAGCTACCTCGACCGGCATCACTTCGGGCACGACGTCGATGCCCTGCTGGCGATAGCGCGTCCGCAGCACGGGGTGCCGCGCCACCATGCCGGCGAAGGCGCGATGCAGCAGACTTGGACGCAGCGGGCCGGAGACCACGTAGGCGAGCACGATCAGGTTGTCAGCGGCACCCGGATTCAACTCTTCGGCGAGCCAGAACCTCTGCTGGGTGCGGGAGATTCCAAGCGCCCCCGGCTCTGCCGGGATGGCGGCCGCGGTCGACAGACGCTCTACACGGTCCACAGAGGCCGCATGGTAGATATCGGCCACCTCGACGACTCGGCCTAGCATTTCACTGAACTCGTCGGCCAGTTTGAGCGCTGTCAGGGACGTCATGCCGGCCTCGAAGAAGTCATCCGTCATCGCCAGATCGGGAGCGTCGAGCACCTGCCGCGCCACCCGCAGCATGTCGTTGCCGACGGCGTCTGACGGATCAATGGCCGCGGGATCCGATAGCGTCATCGCGAGCGATCCATCGACGAGCGGGTGACGGGCATTGCGGGAGAACGCCGAGACGCCTCAGGCGCAGATCCCCCGTGAATCTCTACGATCATGGCGCATGAGCCTACCCCGGATGTTCGGATGGATCGATCAAGTGTCTAACGGGACGGTTGAAGGAAGGTAATGAATCCACCGAACAAGCGGAACACTTGGGTACGGCAGTTCAACCCAGCGCACGAAGCTCCGGTGCGCGTGGTGTGTTTTCCGCACGCGGGTGGAGCGGCTTCCTACTTTCACCCGCTGTCGCGGGCGCTGTTTCCACACGCGGACGTACTGGCGATCCAGTACCCCGGGAGGCAGGACCGCTTCGGTGAGCCCTGCATCGAGGACATATTCCTGATCGCTGAGCGGATTAGCGATGAGTTACTGACGTGGTCCGACCGTCCGCTGGTACTTTTCGGTCACAGCATGGGAGCGGCCGTGGCGTTCGAGACCGCACTCCGGTTGGAGTCGCATGAGGTGACACCGTTGATCTTGTTCGCTTCAGGGCGCAACGCTCCATCGGTCCGTCGGCGACAGCGGGTGGATTTGGCCACGGACGCAGAACTTATCGCCGAGGTGAAGCGACTCAATGGGGCCAACGCCGCGTTCCTGTCAGACGAGGCTCTGCTGGAGGTGGTGATGCCGAGCATTCGCAGCGACCACCGTGCTGTCGCGCGTTACCACAACTCGACCGCCCGTCCGCTGCGTTGCCCGATAGTCGCCATGCTTGGCGACGTCGACCCCATTGTCGACATCGCCGAGGCCCAACGCTGGTCTCACCACACCTTGTCATCCTTCCGGATGCGCGTCTTCTCCGGCGGTCACTTCTTCCTGGAGCAGCACGCCGACGCGGTCCTGGACGAGATCCGGGCAAGCATCAGGTGCGCTGACGGCCTCTAACGGTATGTCCGATTAGCGTTTCTTATGAGTGCTACGCGATGTGAGGGTCCCGCCAGTTTGGGGTCTTGTCCGTGAGCCGACGACCGAGATTGTTGATCATCGTGAGGGGTGATCATGGGATGCGGCGTTGCCGGGCCGGGTCTCATAGTCGCGGACGAGGCGGCGATGGTGCATGAGCCAGCCAAGGGTGCGCTCGACGACCCAGCGCCGTTTGACGACGCTGAAGCCCTTGACCTGGCGGTCTTCGGTGACGATCTCAAGGTAGACGCCGAGCGTGGCACCGTGTTCGACAGTCCTGACCTTGAAACCAGCATCGGCCCAGGTCCTGGCCAGAGCGGGGTGGGTGGCGGTGGTTTGGTCGAGCGAGTCATCGCCGATCACGATGACGATGACGACAAGCACAGCGAGCAGTAAGCCAAGAGTGCCGGGGATGATGTCGCGTTTGCGGCCGACGATCTTTTCACCGGACAGCGGACAGCGGACAGCGGACAGCTGCACGCCGTGCCGCTTGGTGACCCGGGTGTGCTGAGCGCTGGTGTTTTTACAGCCGTGATTGGAGTGAAGACTAGGCCGGCGTCGCGGCAGGGTGTCGGTCAGGGCGGCGTCGACCAGGTCGGTCTTGAGGTGGTCGGCGACGGCCCAGCCGACCACGTGGCGTGAGGCCAAGCCGATGACGATGGCCAAATAGAACCAGCACTGCCACGTGTTGGTGTAGGTGGTGTCGCCGCACCAGCAGGTGCCGACCGCGCTGGCGTCGACAGTGAAGTCCCGGTCGACCTGGCCCGAGGGGCTTCCGGCGTGTGGTCCGCAACTGTGGTGGGTCTTCCAGCGGCGCGGACTTCTGCTCAGAATCCTATCGGCGCATCATGCGGGCGATGCGTTTATGGCCTTGCCGCAGCCCGGCCGTGGCCAGCTCAGCGTGTATGCGTGGCGCCCCGTAGGCGGGACCGGGTCGACGCCGGCTCACCGGGCAAATCATCACGGTTCACACGGCGCCGAACGGCGCCGGGTGAACCGCTCGTCGCAGGCGTGCTGGTAGTAGGCGGCGGACCGCGAGGCCTTGAGCGGCTCGCATGCACGCCTGATGTCGTGCTCGTCGGCCTGCTCCGCCTCAAGGCACGGTTACACGTTCATCGGGTCTCCCGTGCGAAGAAGCCTTGGCCCGCTTGAGAATGTTGACGTCCTGCTGCAGCCTGCGGTTCTCCGAGCACAGCCGGGCCAGCTCGGCCCGCTCATCGCTGGTGAACCCGTCGGAGCCCGCACCGCCGTCTCGGTCTGGTCAAAGTCCCTGGCGACCCGCCTGACCGTGTGGTGACGCCACTGACCTAAATCGACGATCTCGACCTTGAAACTCCGGCATGAACGCCCGTTGTGGCCTCGATCGCATCTTTCCAAGGCTATCCATGGTGCTGGTCATCCCCCGGGACACCCCAGGCCCCGTGATCTCGGATGCCCCTCAAACAGGGGCGCGCCCACCGGTGACGGCGATCAGATCATGACGCCACAAGCGATGCGAGGTTTGTATAGGACGTCACCTCAGCTGTTACCAGCGTCACACCTCGAGCCTGGACGTTGATAGGAGCTGCTCCGACACATCTCGGAGGCGTCGCAGTATCCGCAGAAGCGGACCATTCGGTAGCGCTGTCGATATCGATGTTGATAGCGTGTCGTCGTGTCACAACCCCCCCTTGTCCATGCTCGCAGTTTGATCAAAAAGTACGGATCGCTTACTGCGGTCGATGGGATTGACCTGGACGTTCAGCGAGGTGAGGCGTTCGGGCTCCTCGGGCCGAACGGTGCCGGTAAGAGTTCTATGATGCGCATGATTGGTTGCACATCACCTGCTGATAGCGGAACGCTACGCGTGCTCGGCGGGGATCCGGCGACCGAGGGCTCAGCGATCCGGGCGCGGCTGGGGGTCATCCCGCAGGACGACACCCTCGATACCGAGCTCTCGGTCGAGGAGAACCTCATTATCTACGGCCGGTACTTCGGTTTGCCCTGGAAAACGTGCCGAGCTCGCGCTACGGAGTTGCTAGAGTCCGTCCAACTCGCTGACCGAGCCGGCGACCGGGTGGAAACCTTGTCAGGCGGGATGAGGCGTCGAGTCACCATTGCTCGCGCATTGATCAACCGTCCTGAGTTGCTACTGCTGGATGAACCAACGACTGGGTTGGATCCACAAGCGCGCCATATCCTATGGGACCAGCTGTTCCGGCTCAAACGTGACGGGGTCACCCTGGTGCTAACGACCCATTACATGGATGAGGCCGAGCAGCTTTGCGATCGCCTCGTAGTTATGGACAAAGGCGTCGTCGCGGCCGAGGGCTCACCGCAGCATCTCATCCGTACCTACAGCACCCGAGAAGTCGTCGAACTGCGCTTCGTCGACTCCCCCCATGCGGATATGGCGGAGAAACTCACCGGTCTGGCCGACCGGGTCGAGGTCCTGCCGGATCGGCTGCTGCTCTATACCGATGATGGTGACGGAACCCTTGCTGCGATCGTTGATCGTGGTTTAACACCGGCGGGAATGCTCGTGCGTCGGGCAAGTCTAGAAGACGTTTTCCTGCGTCTTACCGGACGAAGCTTGGTGGACTGAGCCGTGACCAATCTGTCGTTTCATGCGTTCGAATACTGGGCTTATCGTCATCGGCGGACATGGCGGAGTACCGCGTTTCCCACACTGATGGCTCCAGTGCTCTACCTGGCAGCAATGGGCCTGGGACTCGGAGGCTTAATAGACCGCGGCGCCGGAGCTGATCTGGGCGGTCTACGGTACGTAGTTTTCCTGACTCCCGGGATCCTGGTCGCGACCACTATGCAGACCGCAGTGCAGGAATCATCCTGGCCGGTGCTAGGTGCGATGCGGTGGTGGAAGAGCTACCTGGCCATGCGGGTCACGCCACTACGCGCCGTTGACATGCTTACCGGACACCTTATGTTCATCACAGTCCGCCTGTTCATCACTTCTGCGGCGTTCCTTGCCGTTGCGGCGGCATTCGGGGTGCTGCAATCGCTTTGGGCGCTTGTAGCAGTGCCTGTAGCGGTGCTGTGCGGACTCGCGCACGCGGCCCCCGTGGCCGGTTACGCAATCGCTCGGAACTCTGAGCGAGGGTTCGCTTCGTTATTTCGCTTCGGGGTACTCCCGATGTTCCTGTTCTCTGGTGCTTTTTTCCCGATCGAGCAGCTGCCGGCGAAGCTGGAAGTGGTGGCTTATGTGATCCCACTTTGGCATGGTATCGATCTATGCCGGGACCTTGTTCTTGGTAGAGCATCGGTCGGTTCAGCGCTGGTTCACGTCACGTATCTGCTCGCATGGGTTGCCGCGGGGTTCACCCTGGCATTGCGCTCGTACCGGCGGAAATTGGAGCGCTGACAGTGACGTTGAAGGAATCTCATGCCGACGTGGCCGGCGGATCCCGGTCAGGTGCTGTTACCAGCGTGCTGAGGTGGATTGGACCTGGGCCGGGCTGGCACCTGCTGGAACGTAACTTTTTACTGTTCCGTCGACACGCGTGGGTTATCATTGGCGGATTCTTCGAGCCACTCTTCTATCTGCTGTCGATTGGCGTCGGACTTTCCAGGCTCGTAGGGGATGTCGACCTGCCTGGTAATGTGACGGTGAGTTATCCTGCATTCATCGCCCCGGCGATGCTTGCTTCTTCCGCCATGAACGGCGCAGTTATGGAGACCACGTTCAACGTGTTTTCCAAGCTGAACTACTCGAAGACGTATCAGACGATGCTATCCACACCATTGAGATCACGTGATCTCGCGGTCGGTGATGTCTATTGGGCTGTCGCACGGGGCGCGGTGTACTCATCGATGTTTGTGGTAGTTATGGCCGCATTCGGATTGTTCTCCTCCTGGTGGGCATTGCTCGCGCTGCCGGCTGCAGTCCTGGTCGCCTTCGCTTTCGCCTCGGTTGGACTGGCGGCGATGACATTCATGCGCACGCGGCAGGACCTGGAGCTGGTACCTGTCGCTACCTTGTTGATGTTCCTATTCTCCGCGACGTTCTTCCCTCTGGGGCAGTATCCGGAGAGCGCCCAATACGTCGTCACCGCCACGCCGCTGTATCAAGGCGTAGCCCTAATTCGCAGCCTGACTACCGGGACCGTTGGCATTGAAGCGCTATGGCACGTGTCATATCTAGCGATCATGGGGCTGGTAGGACTCATCGTGGCTACAAGGCGACTGTCGAAAAGGTTGACACGCTGACGCGCGCCAGGCTGTCTCGCTGATCCGGCTTAGCTGAAATCCAAGCCGCCTGAGCTGGTAACCGGCGAGTGAGATGTGGAACGGCTACCGCTTCGAAGCGCGCCCCACTGTAGTGCCACGACCTGCAAAAGTTTTTAAACTCCAGTAATTTGGCAACCATTCATCAAAGCGCCGTTGTGGTCGCGTCCTCGTACTCACTTCTAGGAGAGCAGCATGACTGTCAAGGTCGGCATCAATGGCTTCGGCCGTATCGGACGAAATTTCTTCCGTGCGGCGCTCGAAAGTAGCGGCCAGGTTGAGATCGTTGGAGTTAACGACCTCGCCAGCATCGACGTCCTTGCGCACATGCTCAAGTACGATTCGGTACTCGGCCCACTCAAAGCAGAGGTAAGCACCGGCGGCGGTGTCCTTTCGGTTGGTGGAAGCTCGGTCCGTGCCACGGCTGAGACCGATCCTTCGAAATTGCCGTGGGGAGACCTGGGCGCGGATGTGGTAATCGAGTCAACCGGTCGGTTCACCAAGGCGGCCGACGCTCGGCAGCATCTGGCTGCCGGTGCGCGGAAGGTCATCATCTCGGCCCCAGCCAAGGATGAAGACATCACCATCGTGATGGGCGTTAACGACCACAAATATGATATGGAGAAGCACCACATCATCTCGAACGCGTCCTGCACCACAAACTGCGTAGCGCCGATGGTAAAGGTGCTGCTCGAGAATTTCGGAATCGTCAGCGGGATGATGACGACTGTTCATGCCTATACTTCCGAACAGCAGTTGCTCGACCAGATCGCGCTGACCCGCAAGGGTACGGTGGACCTCCGTCGCGCGCGCGCCGCAGGCCTGAACATTACGCCGACGTCGACCGGTGCAGCGCAGGCTACTAGCCTGGTCATTCCGGAGGTGGAAGGCAAGCTGCGAGGTATGGCGTTCCGCGTCCCCGTGCCGACCGGCTCAGTCACCGACCTGGTCGTCCAGGTGGAACGGCAGATCACCGCTGAAGAAATCAACGCTGCGTTCAAAGCGGCTGCGGATGGTCCGCTTAAGGGTATCCTCGCATACACCGAGGACGAAATCGTCTCCAGTGACATCGTCCACTCGGCTGCTAGTGCGACGATCGACGGGAAGCTGACAACGGTGAACAACCACCAGGTCAAGGTCGTTGGCTGGTATGACAACGAGTGGGGCTATTCGAGCCGACTCGTGGAAGTTGCCCAGTTGGTCGGCCGCTGAGCGGCTCGAAGCCCTTCTGGCCAGTTGATGTCTGGCTCCCCTAACGCGCGGTAGTCATGCACGCTGATCCTGATCCTGATGCATACTCGCCATTGGGGAGCCAGATTCGTAATGAGTTCTTGGTGCGTGATGAAGATCGCCTCTGGAAGGCGTCCTGCCGACGCCGGACTCATCTACGCATCGACCGTGAATCCGCCGTTGCGTATGGCCAGGCTGCCGTTAGTGTCCTGAACATTCACCAGATGATCGCCGTAACCTTGTAACTTCATCGCGACCTCAAAGCCGGTCGAAATGGAGTGGGTGTCAGGTCGGCCCGACGATTTGCCCGGTTGAGCCGGCACCTGAACAGGTATGAAGCGGGACGGCTGCCGGTCGATCAGACCGTAGGCCTCCACTGCAGTGCGCGCAGCATCGAGCCGGGGCTCTGCCACGTTCCACCTGCTCGCCAGGCCGCTCATCGTGTCGATGTCAGCCACCGACACATCTAAGTCGCCTTTATCATCAGCAGCGTCAAGCATCGTTTCAATCTCGTCCAGCGACTCGGCCAGGAAATCGGTGAAAAGATCTCTGAGGTGCTGCTCGTAGGCTGGCATTGTCGGCACGACGTCTATGACGTCACGCATGACTTCCCAGGAAGCGAACGTCTCAGGCGCATCACGGCCCGGCCTTTCCAGCCGTCGCAGGACGGCGACATCGACTTCCGTGCGGCGCTGACGCCAGCTGTCGAGCCCCGGCAGGCGCAGAGCGGCGACCAGCCGCGGCAGCGCATACTCCGGAATGTACGGAACTGCCTTCAGCAAGCCTGGGAAAGTGCGGTCGGCTAGCGCGGAGGAAGGGCTGGAGCCTGCGGCAAAACTGCAGGCCGCCAGGAGCTCGAGTCGCTCCCCGAAATTATCGAAATGAGCAGTCTCATCGGATGGTGCTGCTGGCGGTGTCGATGCCTGCGACGACAACAGGACGCGATCAGCCGGCGTGAGCAGGGTGCGCTCTGCTGCCGCGAACAGGCGGCCGAGAAGAACGGGTGTTGCCAGACTTGCTCTGCTGGCGTCCTTGCCACCAGGCACGATCCCGACGAGGACACCGAGCCACCGAACTTGGCGATACGTGATCGCCGCATCGGCAAGCCTGAGCAGGAATTCGGGATACTGCACGACATAGTCGATGACGGCGTCGGCCAGCCCCGGATCCAGCGCCCGCACGACTCGCGGCGCCTGACCGTCACGCAACCTCGAGTGTGAAGGGATGAGGTCACCCAGCAGAACCTGCAACGCTTCCTCGAGCACCGGGCGAGGCCACCGCTGCTCTACCGTCGCCGCGAATCGTTGGGTGGCCTCAATCAGCGTGGCTACAGCAACAGCACGACCAGCGAGAGTAAGTCGCACGATCAGTAAGTCACGCTGTGCATCGCTGAGCTGGTGGCGCAGCACGTGGTTCCAAAGCTGGGCTGGATTGTCGAGCGCCCGACGCAGACGTTCCGGTAGATCTACGAACTCTGGCTGGCCGTCGCCTCGCCCATCCGCGACCCCTGATGTCGCCCTGCGGGTAAGGCCGAGATCGCGGGCTGTCGCAGTGATGGCCGCGTGCAGCAGCCGCGGGTTGAAATGCGGATGGTCAACTAGGTCGCTGTAACGCTGTGGCCCGTTAGCAGCCTGCCGTGCCATGTCGCGAAGCGGCGAATAGTACAGCTGATTGTAAAAAATGTGTGCCCGCTGCGGCGGCGGTATCACTGCGGGCCGGATCGCCACCTTCGCAACATCAAAAAGAGGATCACTCAGCTTTTCGTACTGTTGCCGCTGCTGCTGCAGCACGTACTCGCGGGTGGTGAGAATCAGCGCTTTGTCATTATCTTGCTCCACGGCTTGCATCAACCTCAAAAGCTGCGAATCCTCACCCCGCTGTCCTGGCCGAACAGACCGACGAATGGGTCGCCGCCCGTCGACCTCGGCGAAGGCGGCGACGCCCGGATCCGCCACCAGCGTCTCCGGCGTCGGCCGGTCGATGAGTGCCAGCCCGGTCAGGCCTTCGAACAGGGCCTCGAGGTGTGCGGCGGTAAGCCGGGGGAACAACTCGTCGCCGGCCAGCTGCTCCGCGTCCAGCAACATCCGGTACGGCACCGGCGCGGCCGGCAGCACGGCGAGCAACCGCAGGAGCGTACGGGCCTGGCCCAGCCCCTCGTCGTTGAGTTGCTCCACTACGAGTTCGGCGGCGGTATCCCGCGGCGGTGCGTCCCGCAGCAGCACTTCCACCCGATATCCGGTGAAGGTGCTGATCATCGGCTGGATACCGGTGGCTCGCCCGGCGCGGGCGAGGTAGGCGGCGGCCATGCGGCAGAGCAGGGGGTCGCCGCCGAGCTGCCCCACCAGGGCGGCGGCCTGTGGCGGCGAGCCGGCCTGCGGGCAGAGCGCGGCCAGTTCTGGCGGGACTCTCATCGCTCCATAACGGTCCAGGGTCTCATTTCCGACGGTCAGGTAACGGCTACGTCAAGAGCCTGGGCGGCTCGGCAGCTCGGCCCCGATGGCCCCGTGCGCGAAGTCGTCGGTGGCGTTGACATGTCGCCCCAGGACCGGCACTCCTAGCGGTTGTCCTGGCGGAAGGCCATTAGCAGGCGGGCGGCCAGCTCGGCGGCCACCTCGTACGCGAGGTTGTCGAGATCATCGGCCGGCACGGACTCCTCAGGCGGGACCTCGAGTTTCTCCTTCATTAGAAACCCGCTTACCTGGGTGCGCGGTACCTGGTCGGCCCGGCCGATGGTCAGCATGTTGGCCGGCGTGACGGCGAGCGCCGGCGCATACCGGGCCGCTCGAGGGGTGCTGAGCCTGACCAGAGTGGTGATCGATGCCGCCAGGTGGTCGATCAACCAGGCTTCGTCGAGGAGGGCGCCCATCGAGTCGCGGGGGAGTGGTTTCCAGGCGGACCGCTGCCCGTTGCGCCCGACGAACAGTCCTTCCGGCCCGGATTTCATATCCGTCGATGCGGCTCGGGCGCCCTGATCATTGACGTCAGTCTCGACGGCGACCCTCGCTGGGAGGTGGGTGGCGAGTTCGTCGGCGAGGCCGGATAGGCGGCGGATCTCTATGTGAGGCGCCTGAGTGGCCGGGATCAGATGCAGTTCCAACGCCGACGGTTCGAAACTCTGTGTCTCTCGAGTGATGACCGACCGCCAGGCCACCTCAGGCAGCCGACTTAAGGTACGCCACTCGGGAGAGGCTGGCGGTTTGGGCTCGTGCACGGTGACGTTGCCGTGCTGGGCGCCGTAGGCGGGCGCATTGACGGCATTGATGACCTGGATCGACGGCTGCCCGTCCGGGCGGTCCGCGGCCTCCCTTGGCGCGGGAGATCTGTGCGTCTCGGCGAGGTAGTCGGTGATGACGGCTATTGCGAAGTCCGCGGCGTGCTCGGCGGCCGTCGGCTGCGACCCAGCGGCGTCGACGAGTTCTTTCTCGCCGTCGGCCCGGTCGCTAATGCCGCGGATGACCAGTGCGGGTACCCGGTACATGTGGCCCGCCCGGGCCAAGCCAGCGCTTTCCATCTCGATCGCCGCGGCGTCGTTGTAGTTGCGCTTGAGCTGCTCGGCCAGGGGTTGCGTGCGCGAGTTGAGCACGACCTCACCCGCGGCGACCGGTCTGAAGTGGATGGCCGGCGAGCCCTTGGCGGCCCGCAGGGCGCGGGCCACGGCTCGCGCGCTTTGGACGAGCTTCCAGTCGCCCTCGTAGGCCTGTGGCCGAGCGAGGAAATCATCGTCCATGGCCATGCCGCCGTGATACGAGTAGACCTTGGTGGCGACGACGACATCGCCGAGCCGCAGATCACCGTGCAAGGCGCCGGCGATGCCTACGAACAGGATCGCGCTCGGCTGGAACATGTCGATGGCGTGACTGGCCACCAGGGCGGCGCCGAGGTTGCCTGGTCCCAGCTCGGCGACCGCCACGCGGCCGCCATCCGGCAGCGAGCCGACCTCGAACTGGGTGCCGACCTTGTGGCGGCGGGCAACACGATCTTGTAGGTGTCTGCCGACCGCGTCGTACTCGACCGGCAGCGCGGTCAGCACGACCACCTGTGCGCCATCCTGTGGGTTCACGGTGCCCAGCGTAGCGGCGGGCATCATGGACGGCGTGGACGAGCAGTGGCTGATCGCGCGAGGCGGCTCTGCCTACGCGGTCAGGCATGCTGACCTGCATGTTCATGGACGTGAGAAGGTCTCGTACCGGTTGATCCGGGTGGCCGGTCTATGCCCCCGACGACCGTGGCACACCAGGAGCCAGACGGCCGGCTGGCGGCGCTGTGGCTGCACGGCCCGGATTTCGCGCGTACGGGTGAGGCGGCTGAGTCGATCGCCGCCCAGATCGAGTGGGCGGGGTGGGTCGTGCTCGCCGCTCGCATCGACGGGAGCCGTCCGCTCCTCGGACGGCCGATCTCGTGCCTCCTGGCGCGCCCGGAGTGGTGATCGTCGTCGGCAGTGCCGACGACGGGTCGACGCCGGAGCTGGCCTGGCTGCTCAGCTCGAGCCTGGTGCACCGCTCCGATGTCGCCGTCCGCCTGCTGCTGACCGCCAGCACCATCGACGGCCTGCCTACGCTGCGCGCCGCCTTCACCAGCCTGCGGGCCGATGTGCGACCTTTGGCAATCGGCTAGTTGCGCAGCTTGCGCGCGGTGTCCTGCACCTCGGCCAGCGCGTCCTCGTGAAGTCCCGGATGAAGCCTCACCAGGTCGCGGCAGATCTTTTCCGCCTGCTCGACGGCAATTTCCGCCTCCGAGATCCGTCTTTGCCGTGCTAGAAGAAACGACTGGTTGTTGAGTGCGTCGGCCCAGCCCTGAACCGGCGACCTCGGTCGTGATCTTCACGGCCCGTCCGGCGGCTGTCAGGGCATCCTCGACGCGGCCAGCCTCCCAGAGCGCGACGGCCAGGTTCTGCAGCTCCCCGCCCCATCCGCCGAGAAGTTCCCGCCGCCCGCCCCATACAAGCCCCTCGTACAGTTCGCACGCCTCCCGCAGCACCGTCTCACCGCCGGTGGACACCAGCCCGCCGAGCAGGGTCAGCGACTCCACCAGGTCGGGCCGATGGGTCCCCGGGTCCGCTTGTGCCAGTTGCCGTCAAAGACCGACCGCCTCGGCCGCGGCGGCGAGGCCGTCGGACAGCGTGACGACCAGATGATCCGTGCGGCGGAGGCGGCGATCGGCTCGGCGCCCCCGTACGCGTGAATTGCGTTCGTGCAGTCAACCCTAGCCGGCCGGCGGTGATGAACCGGGGCCAGTCGGCAGGAGCCCACCAGCCAAACTGGCGACGCGAAAAGGTCTTCTGAGCCGCAAAAGCGTATGTCGCTGCACGCTGCCTGCTGGTGACGCGGCCACACCGGAACACGACAGCTCGACCGCGCTGTCCATGATGCCCTCGACTACGCTGATCCTATGAGCACACAGGGCGACGTCCAGGTCGTCGTGCTCACTGCGCTGCCCGTCGAGTACGACGCGGTGCGCAGACATCTACGCGATCATGTTGGCCGCCGCCACCCTGTTGGCACCCAGTTCGAGGTCGGTACGCTGCCGGATGGCGGCCGCGTCGCGGTCGCTGAGCTGGGACCAGGCAATCTCGGTGCCGCCGTGGTGACCGGTCACGCGATCGAGATGTTCCAGCCGAGGGCGATCCTGTTCGTTGGAATCGCCGGCGCCTTGCATGGCGATCTACAGCTGGGCGATGTCGTCGTCGCCACTAAGGTCTACTCGTATCACGGCGGCATCGCCATGGACGAAGATTTCCTTGCCCGGCCGCAGGCCTATGACGGGGACTGGGGACTCGTTCAGAGCGCACGGGCCGTGGCCCGCGCCCGGCGGGCCGCGCCGGACTCGCCCACGGTCCACTCGAGGCCGGTCGCCTCAGGTGAGGTCGTACTCAACTCGCGCACTCAACCCCTCGCCGAACTACTCAACCGCAACTACAACGATGCCGCGGCGATCGAGATGGAAAGCGCCGGCATGGTCCGCGCCTGCCAGATGCACCAGCTGCCCGCACTGGTCATCCGCGGCATTAGCGACCTTGCCGACGGCGCTAAGGAAGAGGCCGACGCTGAAGGCTCACAGCCGGTCGCCGCCCGCAACGCAGCGGATGTCGCGGTCGCGGTCATCGCCGACTACCTGTCGGCGAGCAACGGGCAGGCCACCACAACCCTGGAGCAACCGGCACCGGCCCCATTCCCGACCGGCATCACGGCACCGGAACGCGTGCCGACGCCGTTGTGGCTAATCGACATCCCACGCCCACCAGCAGATCCGTTCGTAGGACGGCAAGCTGAGCTGGACCTTCTCGACCAGCAGCTTCACCATCAACGCGCCCCCGTTGTCACCCAGGCCATTTTCGGCCTCGGTGGGGTCGGCAAAAGCGAATTGGCATTGCAATACGCGACCCGGCACGCCGACCGGTATCCCTTGATCTGGTGGGCGGCGGCGGACAACGACGACTCCCTGCAGGAGTCGCTGGCCGACCTGGCCCGCCGCCTAGAACCGGCCCACGCCCAGCACGCCACGACGACCGTCCACGCTGCCAGCTGGGCACTGCAGTGGCTACAAAGCCACCAAGGCTGGCTGTTGATCCTGGACGACGTCGAAGAACGCGCAACCGTCGCCCCCGTCCTCGGCCAAGTCTGCCGGCACGGGTCTGTCATCATCACCACCCGCCGCGACATCAACTGGCGAGGATCCGCCACGCCGCTACCGCTTGACCTCCTCACCCTGCAGGCGTCGATCGAATTACTGAGGGGGTTCATCGGCGAATCCGGCGAACCGCAGGCCCTGGCCGAGCTGGCAGCCGAAGTCGGACACCTGCCCCTGGCACTCGAGCAGGCAGGCGCCTACATCGCCCAGCAACGGATCACCGTGGCCAGGTATCTGGGTCTTCTCCGAGCCCGGCCCGCCGAAGCGTTTCACGCAGTGGACGAGGGCGGCGAGGCGTCGCGGACCATCGCCCGGGTCTGGGACCTCACCTTCACCGCCATCGGAGGCAAGAACCCCCAAGCACTGACGCTCCTGCGTACTCTCGCCTACTTCGCCGCAGACAACATCCCCCGCCACCTACTCAGCGGCAACAGGGCCAATGCCGACGCGGTCGACAAAGCACTCGGCCTTCTCGCCTCCTACAGCATGATCAAGCTCGACCAGCGGCACATTGCGGTGCACCGCCTTGTCGCAGCCGTGCTGCGGGAGCAGGCCACCGACGAGCAGGACGACGATGCCGAAACTCCGGCCGCCGCGGCCACCAGTATCCTCGCGGCAGCCATACCGCCAGGAAACCCCCACATCGACATCGACACGTGGCCGGCGTGGCGCGAGGTCGTACCTCACATCGACGCGCTTGCCCGCGCTGTTCCCAGCACGCAGGCAACGGTGGCGACAGCCAGTCTGCTGACGAGATCCGCGTTCTTCGCGTCCTCGCAAGGCCAGCACAACGTCGCGCTCCCGCAGGAACGGCAAGCGCTGGCCATCGTCGAAGCCCATCTCGGATCCGGCCATCCGATCGTGGCATCCATTCTGTACAATCTCGGCCAATCATTGACTGCGTTGGGCAAGCCTGATGAGGCGCTGCCGCTTCTCCAGCGAGGGCTAGCCATCATGGAGGCGGTACGAGGGCCCGAGCACCCGGACGTCGCCACCGGCCTAAGCCACGTGGCCCGAGTAATGGTCGAATTGGGCAGGCCCGCGGATGCGTTGCCGCTGCGCGATCGCGAACTGGCAATTGACAGAGCCGCTCTCGGTGCCGACCACCCGACAGTCGCCATTGCGTTGAACAATCTCGCGGGAACGCTGGAGGCGCTGGGCCGACCTGACGAGGCGTTGCCGATGCGGGAACAAGCGCTCGCCATCAGCGAGGCCGCTTATGGCCCCGACCATCCCGTGGTGGCAGTGAGGTTGGGCAATCTGGCGACCGCCCTGACCGCAGTAGGTAGAGCTACCGACGCGTTGCCGCTGCACGAGCGTGCGCTTGCCATCAGCGAAGCCCTTCTCGACAAGGACCATCCGGATATCGCGATCCGGTTGAACAACCTGGCACTGACGTTGGAGGCCCTCGGACGGCCGGCGCAGGCGCTGCCGATGCGCAGGCGGGCGCTGACGATCACCGAAGCCGCACTAGGCCCGGATCATCCCACCGTCGCGCTTCGGCTCAACAACCTGGCGCAGACGCTCAACGATCTCGGCAACCCCACCGAGGCGCTGCCACTACAACAGCGGGCCCTGGCAATCAGCAAGGCCGCACTTGGCGCCAACCACCCGACCGTCGCGGTCCAGGTCGGCAACCTCGCCCAGACGATCGAGAACTCCGGCCGGGCCGCAGAAGCTCTCCCGTTGAGACACCGCGCGCTGGCCATCACAGAAACTGCCCTGGGGCCCGAGCATCCCGATACCGCGACCGGGTTGCTGAATCTCGCCGCCGCCCTGACGTCCACGGGAAAACCGGACGAGGCCCTGCCATTGGCACAGAGGGCCCTGCGAATACTGGAGGCCACCTTCGGCCCGGACCACCCGACGAGCGCCACCGCTGCCGGCAATATCGGACAAACACTGTACGAACTCGGCCGCGCCGAAGACGCCCTACCCTGGCAACAGCGCGCACTCCACAGTCTCGAGAGCGTGTTCGGCCCCAGCCATCCTCACGTTGCCGGCGCGCTGAACAACCTCGCTGCAACGCTGGTCACGCTGCAGCGGGCCGACGACGCTCTGCCGCTACAACAGCGGGCACTGGCCATCAGCGAGGCGACGTTCGGCCCAGATCACCCGATCCTCGCCAATCGACTGAGCGGTCTCGCCGTTACCTGGGAGACACTGGGAAACTTCGAGCGTGCCCTGCCGTTGCTCCGGAGCGCGTTGAAGATCAGCGAGGATGCGCTCGGCCACGAGCATCCCGACCTCGTCCCTGTGCTTGCCAATCTTGCTGACGTCTTGGCCGCTCTCGGCAAGGCCGAAGCGACGTCGATGTTCAAGCGAGCATTGGATATCAGTTGCAAATCGCTCGGCGCGGAGCACCCGACAACGGTCGCCATCCGCCGTCATCTCGACCGCGATGCCTAAACCCGTCGACACGCAGCGCTCAGGCAGGATGTGCGGGGCCATCACTGCTACGGGCCTTCGTGGTCCGGCTCCCTGGCCATCAAGCGACCAGAAGCCAGTGGAACAGCAGGGCCGCGAAGAAGGTGAGGGGCGCGAACATCGCGGCCGCAATGCGCATGTCCGTGGCGCTCATCTGCACACGGTTGCTCGAGTGGTGCACAGTGCCGCCCTCGGTATGCCGGAGCATTGGTGGCCTCCCATGCCGTGTTGGCGTGCCGACCATTGCGGCGGCTGCGACCGACCAACCTGTGTTGTGAGCCCTGCTTGTCGCCTCGGCTGCAGCGCGATCGGTGGCATCTTCACCTTGTCCGGTGCCTGGATAAACGCCAAGGCGAACCGAAAGAACGACAAGCTTGAGCACGAAGCGCGTTGGGAACGCGAAGACAAGCAACGCCAGTTGGCCGATCGCCGGAAGCTGCTTAAATGCGCAACTGCATCTGGTGAACGGCGCCGCTGGCATCGCCGGCCATGACCGACACGCTGCCGTCCCTATCTGCGATGGCCGTGAGAGCCGTGATGGCAGCCGCGGCAGTCCACCGAGCGATCGGATCTGCCTCTTCACCCCTCCAGGCACTGAGGGTTCCCTGTTCCGTGCCGACCAGGATGATGTCACCCGCGATGGCGATCACATCGGGCCGTTCGTCAAGCACGAACTCCCTGTCCAAGGTGCAGTTTTCTAGATCCCACAGCCGCAGGTGCCGATCCCAGCCGATCGTTGCCACACCGCCGGCGTGCAAGGCGGCCACGCCGACAATCGCGCCAGCGTGGGCGTTGATGACGCCGTCGCACCGCCCCGACACCGGGTCCCAGGCCACGAGCGAGCCGTCGGCGCAGGCGGCCACGACTCGAGAACGCATGCCCGACAACGCCAGAGCCAGGTCGACCCGCGCCGGATGGCCTTCCAGCTCTTGCTCCAATTGGCCGGATCCAAGATCCCAGATCCTGATGGTCTTGTCCCACGACGCGGTGATCAGCTGCTGCCCGAAAACGGCTGCGGACGACACCCACATGCCGTGCTTGCCGAGTTCCCGCACCAGCTGCTTCTGGTCGAGGTCCCATTCGATGAGCGTCCCGTCCATGTGCCCGGCGAACCCCCGCCGCCCGTCACCAGTAACTGCCAGGCAAGTGACCTCCCGCGGGAAGGATCCGGATCGTGGTGCCTGCAACGGCTGGAGGTCCCCGGTCACGAAGTCCCAGATGTGGATCAGATCGCCGTCGCCGCGTATCAGAGCGCGGCCATTTGCATCGGTGACGATCTCGCGGACCGTGCCGCGGTCAGGCAGCTGCATAGTACCGGTCGGACCGTCATCGGCGCCCCAGGTGACCAACCGTCCGTCGTCGCCGCAGCTCAGCCCGGTGCCGCCCGGAAGCAGGACAACCTCAGTAACGGCACCTTCGTGTACGGCGCTTACTTCTGAGTCGTAGCCGTGGGAGGTGTCCCAGACCCGAGCGGTGCGATCCCAGGCAGCGGTAACTCCGAGATTTCCGTCCGCTGTGAGCGCTGCCCCGCTCAGCCGACCGGTGTGTGCGTGCAACTGCGCCCGTAGGTTTCCCGACAGTAGGTCCCAGAGCTTCGCGGTGTGGTCCGTACTGCCGGTGAGGCAGCAGGCGCCGGCGACCGACAGCGCAACGACGGCGTCGTCGTGCCCGGCCAAGGAGCGAACCAGGGTGCCGTCCTGGGTCGCCCACACAAGGCAGCCGCCCTCCTGGTCGACGCTGACCATCAGCTCGCCCTCCGGGTGAACGGTGAGCGAGTTCACTGCAGCCCGATGCCCCTTGCAGATCAATGGTGCCTGATCGCCGGTCAGATCCCAGCGGCGGATGCTGCCATCGACACAGCCGGTGAACAGCCACCGCCCGTCCGGGGTGAGCGTGTGCGTCATCAGCGTCGCTGGATGTTCCAGCGGCCCAGCTACCACGTGACCGGACTCCACATCCCACACTCGGGCCTCGCCGTGCGTCGAGCACAGCACGATTCGCCGATCGTCGGCGGTGAAACTGACACCGGTCACCCATGACTGGTCGATCGCCGTCGCGGAGGCGTCATCGTCGACCCGGTAGACGAGTACCCGTTGCCGGTCACCTACGGCTACCAGCCGCCCGGAAGCGCTGATGGCGGCGGCCATCATGTTCAACGCCTGTTCCGGTTCAACCGCACGCTCCAACCGACCCGAATGGATGTTCCAGACTCGGATCGCGTCGTCGGACCTGCTGACGAATCGTGACCCGTCACGGCTGACACGGACACGGTCAACGGCGCTGCGATGCCCAGGCAACCGGTGCACCAGGGTGCCCGAGGCCAGGTCCCATACCCGGACCAGCCCACTGCCGGTGCCGGTCACCAGCCGATCATCAGCGCCCAGTGCGAGCGCAAGTACCGGCGATTCGTGGATCAAAGTCGAGCGAAGGGGACCACCTGGGGCGGGCAGGCTGGGCCGCCGCGGCCAGAACCACGGCCCGACATGTCGGGCAATCAACGTCGCCAACAGCCCGGCAACATCAGGATCAGCCGCCACAGAGAGACGTCCCGCCAGCTGACCGGCAAGCTGCTCGGGCTCATGCTCCAAGACGTGCAGGGACAACTGCAACGCCTGCCCGAGCTTGCGCACTGCGGGATCGTCGGATCGCAACGTGTCGGCCAGCACATCGGTCAGCTGCCGCTCGCGTAACCCCAGCTCCAGCCAGCCGCCGCTGAGCAGCAGCTCCCGAGCCTCCTCACTCGCGCCCGCAGCAAGTAGGTGATGTGCCAGGTGGTCGAGCAGATAGCCGTCGCGGATGATCAGAGACTCCTCGGCCGAACGGCTCAGCTCCGGCTCGCGCGTATCAGCCCAGCCCGCGAATCCTCCAGCGGCCGGCGGCGGAACCTGTAACCGCGTGCGATATCCCTCGACGAGGGAAGTGTGCGCTGCGGCCACTCCGGCAGGCGCGGCCGCGAGCAGATGCCGGGCAACATCGGATTGTAGATCGTGCAGCTGAAACGCGCCATTCTCAGTACGCCGCAGCAGCGAACGGTCGGCCAGCTCCCGCAGTAATGACCGCACCTGATGCAGCCGCAGACCGCTGCCTTCCCAGAGCGACAGCGCCGCCGAAATCGGCGCCGCCCCCTGCCCGTCGAAGACGGCGAGCTCGAGGTAGCGGCTCCGCGCCGACGGCGTCAACGCATCAATGCCAACGAGAAACGCCCTGAATAACGTCGGATGCTCGTAATCGCGCAGATCAGCCGCAATCGCGGCGGGGTCAGCCAATCGCAGCACGTCCAAAGCGTCCTGCCACGCATCACCCCACTCGCTACCGCCACCCTCGGCACGGACCCGAGCCCCGATCATCGCGAGCGCGAGGGCGAGGCTGCCGCTCTCGACGCAGATCGCATCAGCACGAGCCGGCAGATCACCGACCTCGATGCCAACGCAGCCTGCCAGAAGCGCCCGCGCAGCATCAAGGGCCAACTCGGCGACAGTAACCGCCGGAACATCGGCATCCCGGGCCACAGCATCGTTGCGTGTCGTCATAAACATCCGTACGGGCGCACCCAGCCGCGGCACAGCCCGCAGCTGCTCCATGCGCCAAACGTCATCCAGCACGATCAAGCAGTCGCGGCCTTCCAGGAGTCGCTCAAGGACGATCTTGCCAACCTCCACGTCGCCACCGAACTGAGCATCGCTACCGGCAGCAGCAGCAAGCCGTCGCTGCACCTGTGCCGCAGTGGCGTCACGACCGCACGTGATCCACAGAACTCCGTCCGGCACCCACCCGCCTTGCCACAGACGTGCCGCCACGGCGGCAGCGCACGTCGTCTTGCCGGCACCGCCCATCCCGACCAGCGCCGCTGGGGAGCGCAACTCAAGCAACCGGACTGCCTCTTCGATCGGGGCGTCTCGCACCACGTAGCTCGCGGGGAGGCGCGGGACCGTCGCCGGCCAGCTGGCGGAATGGATCGTGGGTTGCCGCTCCGCGCGGTCAGCAGCCCCCCTTTGCGCGGGAGAACTGGGCGTCGAGGCGAGGAAGTCGGTGATGACCGCCATCGCGAAATTCGCCGCATTTTGGGCGGCGAGCAGCTGTGACCCGGCGGCGTCGACGGTCTCGTTGGTGCCGTCGGCTCGGTCGCTTATGCCGCGCACGGTGAGCGTCGGCGTCCGGTACATGTGACCCGCCCGGGCCATCCCAGCGCTTTCCATCTCGATCGCCGCGGCGTCGTTGTAGCTGCGCTTGAGCTGCTCGGCCAAGGGTTGCGTACGCGAGTTGAGCACGACCTCACCAGCGGCGACCGGCTCGAAGTAGACGGGAATCGAGTCCGTCTCGGCACGTCGCGCGCGGGCCACGGCTCGCGCGCTCTGAACGAGCACCCAGTCACCGTCGTAGGCCTGTGGCCGAGCGAGGAAATCGTCGTCCGTCGCCATGCCGCCCTGAAACGAGTAGACCTTGGTGGCTACGACGACATCGCCGAGTTGGAAATCAACGTGCAGGGCGCCGGCGATGCCGACGAACAGGATTGCCCTCGGATGGAACATCTCAACGGCGTGACCGGCGACGAGGGCGGCGCCGAAATTGCCCGGTCCCAACTCGGCGACCGCCACGCGGCCGCCGGCGGCGAGCGAGCCGACCTCGAACTGGGTGCCGACCGGATGGCGGCAGGCAACGCGATCGTGCAGATGTTTGCTGACCGCGTCGTACTCGAGCGGCAGCGCGGTCAGCACCACCACTTGCGCGCCGTCCTGATTGCTCACGGTGCCCAGCGTAGCGGCGGGCATCATGAATAACGTGCGCGAGCAGTGGCTGCGCAGGGCGGCTCCGCGTAGGCGTGCCGGAAGCTGACCTTCATGTTCATGGACGCGAGAAGGCTTCGTGCCCCCTTGAACCGGCTGGACGGTCTGATGCTTTCGGGAGATTGTGGCGTACGAATCGACGGCTGGCGGCGCTGTATCTGCATGGGTTGGAGTTTCCACGTACGGGTGATGTGGCTGAGTCGTTCGCAGACGAGCTCGAGCAAGCCGGCTGGACCGTGCTCGACGCCCGCATCGACCAGCAGCCCGCGCTCCGGGTGCTCACCCTCCCCCGCTCTAGCTCCTCGCCGTCATGTACGCGTTGTGACGCACCGGCTACCTTGTAAGCTCCCGACTGGAATCGAGGTTTCAGCCTTGGTCGTGACCGTCGCCGCCGCTGTCTTCCTAATTCTGTGCCTCGCAATCCTTTGGTGGGCGACGCGGCCATCGTCGGTCGGCGTGCGGCATACGCTCTTCGTCCTCGTCTGGTTGTGCGCCGCCCTGACCGCTACCCTGGTCACCTTCTCACTGTTCCCGTCATCCACGGCCGACGGCACGATGTTCGGGGTGACCCTCGGCGGCGCCGGCGCCTTCGTGCTTCTCGTGTGGACCGCCGCGCTGCGGGCTGGCAACCGGGCCGCCGACCGTGACAAGCGCGAGGCTGCCGCAGCCCGGAAGACCGCCCCCGCGGAAGCGCCCCGGTCGGCCGTGATCGGTCGCCAGGAGACCCATTGGTACCGCCTGCGCCGCACGGCCGGCCCCGGCAAGCGCTGGATCGGCATCATCACCGGCGACGTACGCCGGGTGACCACTGCCGAAGCCTGGGTGAACTCCGAGAACACTGATCTGATGATGTCCCGCGTCCACGAGTTTTCGATGTCCGGCATCATCCGATACGAAGGTTCCCGGCGCGACGTGACCGGCCGTGTTCTCGACGACGTCATCGCTGATGCGCTGGCCGCCGCGGTCCATGACCGTCGACCCGTAACCCCTGGGATCGCCATCGTCACCTCGGCTGGCGAACTGACGCAGACCCACGGCGTACGCATGATCATCCACTCGGCCGCCGTGGAGGGACAGCCCGGCAGCGGCTACCGACCCATCCGCGACCTGGACCAGGCGGTACACCACGCCCTCGAAGCGGCCGAGCATCCCGTCCTGCCAGACGGCACCTCCATCGCCCCCGCGCGCGTGGTCCTCTACCCCTTGGCTGGCGCGGGCACCGCGGGTGGTGACCTGGACGAGATAGCCCGCACTCTCCTGCTGGCCGCTGTCGATTACCTGACCTGCTCATCAGACGCCGCCCTCGAGCGAGTCCTCTTCTTGGCCTACACCGAGGCCGAGTTGACCGCTTGCCGCCGCATCCTCGACAACTGCCCTGACGTGATCGGCAAGCAGCCCGCCCCTGCCTGACCGTCGCGCGGTCGCGGATCGCATCAAATGCGGAATCATGACGGTGGCTGGCGACAGCTGGAACCCCAGGGCAGCCTGCTCCCGGCCTCGTAACGTCCTCGGCATCGTCCGGGCACCGATACCACAGTTGATCATTCTGTGGGTGGCCGACGCCGAGGGCCCGTTTTACCCCAGGACGTGCCAAACAACTTCGCGCTACTAGATTAGCCAGGTTCGTACCACCCGGGAATCGGTCCGGGTAGTACAGATTCCGCTGTTTACTGAGCTTTTGCGGTCAGGGTCAGGGCGGTGCCAGTCCGCTGGTGGCGAGGAATCTGAAAGCGAGGGTGGGTCGGTACTGCATTCGCTTGAAGCTCCCAACACGATTTGCTTGATCGACGTCGACGAGATCAGCGCTACCTCGTGATGGTCGGTCTCGTTCTGCTCAGGCGTGAGCAAGGCGTGGATCGTTGATGATCAGTTGTGGGCGGTGATCGAGCCGTCGCTGCCACCGTGGCCGAACAAGGCGCCGGGACCGCGGACGGTCCCGGACCGGCAGCGCCTGCAGGGGATCCTGTTCGTACTGCACACCGGCATCGGCTGGGAGGACCTGCCGCAGGAACTCGGGTTCGGCTCCGGGATGACCTGCTGACGGCGGCTGAGACGATGGACCGAGGCGGGTGTGTTCGTCCAGCTGCACCAGATCCTGCTGGACCGGCTGAACGCCGCGAACCGCATCGACTGGTCCCGCGTCGCGATCGATGGCAGCCACATCGACGCGAAAAAACGGGTGGCGGCACAGGTCGATCACCAGTCAACCGCGGCAAGCCCGGCAGCAAGCACCACCTGATCTGCGACGGCAACGGCACCCCGATCTACGTGCTCATCAGCGGCGCGAATGTGCCGGACATCAACCGCGCCGTCGATTCGTAATAGGTCATCGATGCGGCCTGGGGCGAGGTTGACCATGCTGCGTTTGAGGCTGGACCACATGTTCTCGACGGGGTTGAGTTCGGGCGCGTAGCTGGGGAGTCGGTAGACGCGTAGCCACGGCCGGGCGGTGATCAGGGCGCGCATCTTGGCGGATTTGTGGGCCGGCAGACCGTCCCAGATGAGTACGATCGGCGCGCTGAGGTGCTGGCCGGGCAACACGTCACCCTGCGCTTCGACGGCCAGCTCATGCACGTCATCAGCGGCAACCGCCTCGTCAAAACACTGCCAGCACCGCTGGACCCGGCCCGCCGGGCGAAGCTCACCGGCGCCCGAACCAGCACCTCTCCACTGCCGCCGCCACCGTCCGGTCCGCTGCGAGCAGTCCGCCGAGTTCCCGCCGACGGCGTCGCGATGGTCGCCGGCCAGCGGCTACGCGTCGGCCGCACCTACGCAGGCCAAACCGTCACCGTCATGATCGAAGACACCGTCTTCCGGGTCCTGCTCGGCGACGTCGAGATCTCGACTCACGCCCGGACCAACACCAAACCCGTCACCCGCTTCAAGGCTCACGCCCGCAACCGCAGTAGCTGACGCCCCTGTCCAAGATCTGCTGAACCTGTCCAACATGTCATGAGCACGTCAATCATGTCCTGGAACAGAAGTGTCCAGCATCTCTTGAGCCCTCACACTCTGGGGCGAACTGATTGGCCATTGACACTGGTTTCAGCGAGATGCCGGATTCGTCGGCGAAGCAGACCCACGCGCCCAGCCTGCGCGCGACTCTTTTACCGCGGGCCATTGATACCGCTTGAAGTGCTCAATGGCAGGCTCGTCGCGTTCGATGGCCCGGTGGATCAGCTGCTGTGGTGTGTAGCCGGCGCGGCGCAGGGTTTGCCAGACGGTGGGGATGCTGACGGTGATATGGAACATCCGGCCGATCAGGGTACGGAGCCGGGCGAGGGTCCAGCGTTGGTCCTCGTCCCAGCCGGCGGCAGCTGGGCCTTGTTCCCGCTTGCTGATCAGCTTCTGTACCTGCGCTTGGGACAGCACGGGGTCGGGTCCGGGTGCTCCTCGGGAGGCCAGGGCCTGCTCACCACCGGCCTGCCACGCCCGGCGCCAGGGGTACGCCGACTTCGTCGAAATCTCCAGCCGGGCGGTGATTTGTGGTGCGCTGATTCCGTCGGCGAACATTCGTGCTGCTTGCTGGCGTACTTTTTCCCGGCGGGCGCGTTGCTGCGGGCCGACCCCGCCGCCGTCCCCGTATCGCATGCCCTAACTAGACAGCACGCTCGAAAGGAATAGTAATCACCCTAAAAGGCGATGTGGACGTCGGAGTTACCTCGACTCCGAAAGCTCAGTAGTCTTCCCGGCACCTTCTATGAGCGGGAGAAATCCTGGCCAGCCGGCCGCCATACCCGCATCACTTCGGATACCATCTCCGGCTCGCCCTGCGTTCCACCGTTTCCTTGCAGCGTCGGTTCCTCTTGCATCGCCGTCCCCGTCTCAGCCAACCGTCCATCTGCGCCACGAATGCCGCACTCGCCGGAACATGGTTGCAGACGAGGTTATTGTGTGTCATCGGTCCGCGAGTCCGTCACCAGCAGAGCCGCGACCGCACGACGAAGTTGGCCGCACTCCGCAGCCCAGGGGATGACGGCCTTGGCGGCGATGACGCTGTAATGTGATCGCCCGTCAGCCCGTCAGCGCAGTTGCACCGGCTGGCCGCACGAAGATCACCAGCGAGCGCGCTCGGGTGATCGCGACCCGTAGAACCCGACGAGCGGCTTGTATGCGGATCGGCTCCCAGGTGGCATCGAGTAAAGGGGCGTTGTGGCGGCCCTCAGCGATGATGACGGCGTCGAACTCCTTGCCCTTGGACTTGTGCATGTTCATCAGGCTGACCGGCACGGGCTCGGCCTGGGCAGCCTCCAGCGTCTCGTTGGCGAGGACCCGTCGCACCACGAGCGCGGCGCCCGGGTAGGCGTCGTGGCCATTCCAGACGTCGATCAGCGTCCAGGCGAGTAGGTCGGTTGCCTTGAATAGCCGCAATAGTCGCGCCTTGTTGAAGATTTCTTCGAGCTCGTCGGCGCCGTGGAGCCGCTTGCGGGCGATCTGCCAGTCGGTGACGGGATCGCCGGAGAGCTCCAGGGGCGAGTCGAACCCGGTGAGGAGCACCTTCGCCGCCTTGGCGCGGACGAGTTTACCGTCGCGGATCGCGATGATCGCGTTCTCGATGGTGGTAATGGTATTGCGTGCCCCTTTGGTGCCGCCAGCCAGCTTTATTCGATAGAAGTCAGTCATAGCGGTCAGCGTGCTTGCCATGGCTTCAGCTTTGGTCAAGCCGGGCCATTCCATGATCGTCGCAACGACGTAGCCGGCGGCCGCTGACAACGCGGGATCCCAGTTCAACTCGTGGTCGATCGCCGGCAGCACGACGTTCGCCTTGGTCGGATGGGGCTGACCAGTCGAGATCTTCTCCGATATTCGGCCGACGAGGGCGCTGGAGGAGGCGAGCACCGCAACCGTCGGCGTACGACCGAGCTGTTGCTCCAGGAACTCCCGGACCGCGACCACGGCCGTATGCGCGGTTTGTTCGCAGGTGACCGGATATTGGTAGTACCAGGTCTTGACGCTCGGGGGGATCGGCTGGCTGGGATCGTTGCGCAGGACGGCGTTCGCGTAGTCGAGGAGTCCACCGCCGGGGCTGCGGTGGTTGTCTCCGGAGAGGTCGAACGGCTTGGGCGTCAGTTGCTCGATAGCCTGGTCGATACGTTTCTCGTCGACGCCGGGCACGAAGCCTTCGTAGATCCGCTGGTCAGGGTCGGCCAGACAGATGATCGTCGAGGCGTCGCTTAGGGCACGCACGGCGTGCCACTGGTCGTCGTTGGTGTCTTGAAACTCGTCGACTATGACCAGCGGGTATGTGTCGCTGTAGAGCATGCGCACGGCGGGGAGCGCTACCAGCAGATTGGCGGCGGTCGCGGCGAGCCGGTCGAAGACGTAGCGGCCTTCGTCGCGGGCGAGGCGTTCTGTTTCGACTTCCCAGTCACCGGCGAAGTCCGCCTTGAGTTGCCGCTCCCGATCCGGAGCGATGAACGAAGATGGCCGGCCGTTCAGCAGCGGTCCGTGAGCGCGGACGAGTTCGAGGAAGAACGAGTGGAAAGTACGGACTTCGAGCCGGGCGCGGACGGTCCGTGTAAGGGTGCCGCGCATGCGGTCTGAGATTTGGCGTACCGCGGCCCGGGAGAAGCTGAGGAACAGGACCCGCTGCTCAGGCTCCAGGCTGGCCAAGACTTCACTGGCCTTGATCAGTGCGATGGTGGTTTTGCCGCAGCCGGGTCCGCCCTGGATCAGCAGGTGGCCGGAAGCAGCGAGGATTGCCTCGCGGGTGTCGTCGAGCTCCACCAGCGTCTCAGCTCTCCGGGCCTACTGTGGGCTCCGCCTCGGATGTCGAGGCTGCTCTTAGATGGGCGTCGATTCTCTGGAGGAAGTCGGATACCGACGGGGGCAGCTCGGCGGCGTTGCGGCACTCGTTGATCAGCAGCACGGCGTAACCGTCATACGAGCCTTTCTTAGCTTGCAGGAGGTGCCGTACGTGGGCGCGGACCTCATTCTCGGTCGCCTCCGGCAGTAATGGAGCGCCACCGGGATAGTCGGACCGGTTGACGACGGCTGCGGCGAAGCGCCGCTGGACAACGATCGGGGTCTCCGCGACCAGCAGTGTCTCGATTCCCCTGTACGGGATTTCCTTGTAGGCAGTGAACTGGTCACTCTTGGGTTTGAGGGCCAGATCGAGAGGCTTGGTGGGTTGATCGTGGATGCCGAACACCGGCTTGCCCATCGCGGCGAACACTGGGGCGAAGAGCGGCACGGCATGATCACCGCCGGCATCGAACAGGGAAACGCCGGCGAGATCAGGGTGCAGGTAGTCGACTGCGGGATCTGCGTCGAGGACATCCGCGGCGGCCTGAAAGAGAGCAACCTCGGTGGCGCCCTCCACCACCAACACAGCGCGGGCCAGAACAGCCTCTGCGAATTGGCGGTGATGCTCGCGATACTTCTTGAGCTTGAACCCTTCGGGCAGCACGACCGGAGTGCTGGTCAGCGTGCCAGTGTGGTCGCGGGCGAGGACTACGACTCGGCCCGGGTCGAACTTTTCGATCACGTAGGGCGAATGAGAGGTGATGATGACCTGGCCCATCTTACTGACGACGAAGTCGACCAACCGACGCTGGGCGTGTGGTGGAAGGGCGATCTCCGGCTCCTCCATCGCGAAGATCACCGACTGGTCGCCCTGCAACTCGGCGATGTAAGTGAGCAGGGCAAACACCAGAAGGTTCAGCGACCCTGTGCTCAGCCGGTTGAATGGCACGCCGTGCGCTCCCGGCTGCGTCGCCAGGAACAGCCGCAGAACCTCGCGCAGATGTTCACGGGTCAGCTCGGAGACGCGGATGTCTACCGCGCCCGGGTCATCGGTCAGGCTGAGGAACTTTTCGACCCGGCCGCGCAGCTCGGTGCGGACCTTAAAAAAGCCCGTTTCGTCGCCGGCGATCACCACATCGGCGAGATCTCGCAAGGCTGTCTCCCACAGATGGCCGGCCGACTCCGACTCCAGCCGGACAATCGTGTCCAGCAGCGACCCTCGCTGGAAACTTAACGCGCGGCTACCCGTGCGGTTGGGCCGCAGGTAGAGAAACCGGCACAGCCGCTTGTCCTCGCGGGTGAACGGTTTCAGGCCACCGCCCAGATCAGTGGACTCCTCGGTCAAGTCGTCGGGAACCAGTTCGGGGTGGGCGAAGAAGGTCGCCCCCTCGAAATCGTCCTCCTGCGGATTGAACCTCCCCAGGAATACGACCGGCAGGCACCACTCAGTTCGGTCTCCATCCTCTTCGAGTGTCGGAGCATCCGGCTCGGCGAAGTCATCCTGCTCTGCTGACCACCGGCGCAGGTGGCTGCGAAATCGCCTTTCTGCCTCGGCCGTGAGGTCGGTGAGTACCACGTCGATGCGCACCTCGGGGGAGCTGCCCTCCTGCGGCTGATACTGCGCGCCGTAGAAGTCGTACTCATCGATGACAGGTCGGCGAAACATGCGCTCCGGGCCGAGAACCAAATCCAACGCCTCGCAGATCGTGGACTTGCCGACGCTATTCGTACCGACGAGCAGCGCGTTCCCGTCAAGCCGCACCGTACCCGCTGCCACACCGCGGAAGTGGCTCAGCCGTATCCGGCGGACCAGCATCAACCCTCCAAGATCAGTTTTCACACCGGCATTCAGTATGCGCCGCTCACCTGTCGAGTCCGGTCTCGTATCCGCGTGCAGGCAGCCTAACGTTGTGCGCCACCGGCGCCATGAGGTCGAAGGTGGGCGGATCGGCGACGTCTGGTGTTGGTCGAGCTCCAGCACCGCCCATCTGCTCAACTCCCATCCGGGTCGCCTGGGGCAGAATCACGGTATGGACCTCGTACTCGTTGAACTCGGTCGTCCAGCGGGCGTGCACCTCTGGGCACCGTTCCCGCATGACGAGGCAGACTCCGGATTCAATCAGGGGTGGTGGTACGGCCGTTCCGTCCCTCCCCAATCCAGGAGCGTCTTCCTACGAGTCCTGAAGGGCGGCGAGGAGGTAGCACGGCTGAAGCTAGGCGAGGACTTCAGAGCTGGCGACTACGCCGATGTTCCACTCCTGGGAGCCAGCGCTCTCGAGATTCAATACATCGAGGTGCACGGCGCTCATCGCGGTCGCGGGCTCGGCGCCGCGGCCATAAAGCTCCTCCAGGAGCGCTATCCAGATCGACGGCTTGTGGCCTTCTCCGCGGAGGCGGAACGTTTCTGGTCATCTCTCGGTTGGCGCCGCCACCTCCACATCGATCCCGACTTGGCGCGGCGCCAGGCACCGCTCTTCATCGAGCCGCAGCCGTAGGGCGCTCAACGCCGCAGGTGTTCGCATGATCGAGTGGACTGGAGGCATCGCGTTATGGACATCTACTATGTTAGTAGCGCGATGCTTTCCGCTTGGAACTGCTTATCGGTGACGGGGAGGGCCGCGGTCCTCATGGGGCGTCAAGTGCTCTCTTCGATGGCCGAAGTTTGGCCTGCCGGTCGCTCAGATTGCTTTGGCTTTCCTAAGCGGCTCCTGCCCAGCGGAAATGCGCGTTGAAATCCTTAAGGCAATGCCTACGGACTGAATGACAGGCGCCGCACTTGATTTTCCGTGGTCACATGCCTGGTCACAGCGTTAATCAACTTTCCTGAGATTGGTTGAAATCGGGCGGCACGGTGCTGTCGATCTGTCCGTTTCTGCGTACATAAAGGAACATGCTGACACTGCTTAACCAAATCGTTATGGGACTGGGGGTCAAGGGGTCGCAGGTTCAAATCCTGTCAGCCCGACCAATCTGACCAGGGGATATGCATGTAGATGCATATCCCCTGAGCTGTTTTTCGGGTGATGTGGTCGCCAGGTGGTCGCACCCGAGCACGGATCTTGCAAAGGCGTGGTCAGGCAGCCTTTTGTGCGGTGTTGTCGAGCGCGGCCGTGGTAGCGTCCACAGCCGCCTGGGCGACTTCCTGGGTGAGGTGGCCGTAGATGTCCACGGTGGTGGCCGGGTTCTTGTGCCGCAGCGTCTTGGAGACCATCGCGATGGGAACGCCGGCGCTGAGCATGATGGTGGCGGCCAGATGGCGCAGGTCGTGGACGCGGATGCGGGGAAGGGCGGCCTCGACTGTCAGCTGGCGGAGCCGGTCGAGGACGTGCTGCGGTCGTAGCGACTGGCGGTCCTTGGTGGTGAAGACGAGGCCGTCGGGATCGGTGGTCGTGCGTTGCCGTTGACGGCGTAGCGCCTCGACGGCGCGCTGGGAGAGTGCGACCCAGGCGCGGCTGCCCTCGGTCTTAGTGCTTCAGTTCGTAAGTCCTTCGGGGGTTGACGGTCCGGGGCTTTGATGCGGCCAGTTGGCGATGGGGCTGATGAGGACGTTGCAGACGA
>NZ_JBIRWQ010000047.1:0-37939 GCF_044388125.1 Actinoplanes sp. NPDC020271 | reverse complement strand
TTCTTACACGATTACAACCATCATCGGCCCCACACCGCCATCGGCAAGACCACGCCGATCACCCGGTTGAACAACCTGGCTGGACATCACAGCTAAGCCTTGTCTCGAAGTTCGGGGACGACCGACGATGCTGCCGCGAGGGCGGCCATGCAGAACTCCGCGCCTGCCTGCGCCGCTGTCACGGCCGGTGGCCGGCTGTTTGGAGCCGGCGTCTTGTCGCGCCGATGTGCGGATGCCGCCAACCATCCCGGCCCGTGCGACCTCGTATGCGCTATGGCGGCAGGTCTCAGCAGGCCGAGCACACAATCTGCGACCGTTGCCCCGACAGGCGTTGCATATTGCACTCTCTGCGTTTCGTGGTGGGACTGGGGTTGGGCTGGTTCGAAGCGGGCGTATTGACCTACTCGGTGTTGCTGAGAGCGCGCAGTGCTCCTTCGGCGAGGACGTGTCCCGTCTTGACGGCGACGGCCAGATCGGGTGCGCTCAGCCAGTCGGGGTCGTGGCTCTCTTCCCAAGCGACGATGTCCGTCGCGGCGGCGAGTGCTTGGTCGTCGCGGGTTTGCACGAGCGCCTCGGCCAACTGCAGGTATGCGCCGGGTTGGGTGCCGTCGAGCTCTTGCGCCATGCTGGTGATCTGAGGGCCGATCTGACGCCCGTGGTGGGGAAACAGGGCAGCCAGGCAGGCCAGCACGAATCTCACCGCGGGTGGCTCCGTCTCCCAGCGTGTGAGCAACGCCGGCACGTGCTCGTCAACGGTGAAGCGGACGTCCAGGCTCCAGGCTGCTGGTTGAGGCGGACGGCCCTCGGCTGCGGCGCGGTCTGCGTCGGTGAGCAGTCCGTAAGCCCATCGGTCGGCGGCGACCAGCAACCATATGTAGAGATCGAGCCGTTGTTTGGCGGGCAGCGCCCCGGAAGCGATCATGCGCGCGAGAAACGGCAGCGCGGGCGGGGTGGCTGAGTAGCAGGTTCCCTGATGCAGCAGGTTGTCCCCGAACAATTCGTCCAGGGTCTGGTCCCAGTCGCCGAACGGGTCCGCCAGTGCCCGTAACAAGTCGGGGATGTCCTCCGCACTGCCGTGGGCGTGGCTGAGCTCCGTCCATGGGATCTCGTCCAGGTCAGACAATTCGATGGGGGTGTCCTCAGCGTGGTCGGGAGTCAGGCCCAGCGGTGCGGCCGGTGGTGGGTCGACGACGACGATGCTGGGCGTCGGGGGCCGTGCGCCGGGGTTGGTGCACACGATCGGCGCGTCGGGACCGCGGAGGATCTGCACCAGGCTCACGTCGCAGCGACTGCCGCCTTCCGGATAGCCGCCGTACTGGCGGGCGATGACGGCAGCGGCACGCCCGACCGCGTTGATCATCCGATGCCCGGTCACGTCGACCGGATACGGCCCTTCATCGACGGCGCTCACCATCCATCCGCCACGAGGCGAGGGCCGGGCCGAGACATAGGCGAAACCGTGTGACGCCAAGGCTTGAGCCAAATCGTGAGCGTGCTTGTCGTCAGGCACGACGAACTGGTGGGTGCCCGTCATCGCCGACCAGCCGGTCATATCGTCGCCTCCCATTGTCAGAACCGCCTCGGCAAGACTGCCATGATCACTGTGATCCCGGCTGGTGCACCCTCGCGGCTCATCTCATGCTCACCCGGCTGTCCCGGGCGGTGGTACAGGTCTGGCCGACGGCGCGGTGGCAGCTGGAGGCTCGGCTTGAGTCGGACCGACGCAGCGACCTTTCGCCGGTAGACCGCCTGAGTGTCCGGGTCCCAGGGATGCACCAACATCCGCCCTCCGGGCCACATCGCAGTGCGCCGTACGACCCTCTACCGACCGCTCTGAACTCTCCCGTCGCTCAGCAGTGGTCAGCCGGCACCCGAACGCTCGACGGAGCACTCGGGAGAGCACTCCGAAAGCGAGGGAGAGGTCATGGGAGCGGACGTAGTAAAGAGGTCTTGCTGTTCGACGCTGTTGAGCTGCGCAGACGTGTTCTTCGACGCTGCCGGACGCTATTCGTGGAGCACTCCTGTGCGAACGTAGTTCAATCAAGCCACTGACCAGGCCAAACGCAAATCAGGCCTGGTCAGACGACGCTTCCCGGCGCTACTGAACGCTGTTCGACGCCGCTCAGCGCTGCCCGTGACCACCCCGCCCGCTCCCCGCCGATCACCCAATTCGGGGAGCAGCGCCGCACGACCCCCGCCGGAAACGCCAAATTCATCGCCACGATGCTCCCCGCAAACAACAGGAACAGATTCTGAGCAGCACAAACACCCCTACCGGGAAGACCTCCACTGCTCCCCACCGGAGGCACCTCGGCCGATGCCCCAGCGCCGGCCGAACCGAAGGCTTGCTCCCTGCAGGACCTCCGCAACGCCCCCTTGGGGAGCGAAGCGGGAGCACAAGACCGCCGGAAAGCAGTCCGAACGAAGGCCTCCTTACTATCGCGCTGCTCCCACTTCAGCGGAACAATCGGCCAACTCGCCTTCACCGGCCGTAGCCGAGGCGGATTGTCCGAACCATGATCAAATTACTGATCCGCCGATGAGCGTGCGCATTGGCTGGCTCCGCGCCCAGCCGCCGTGCAGGATAGCCATTCGAATCGGTAGACGACGGAGAGCGGCATGGGCGCAAAGTCTGCGGACGACATTTTGGGTACCGAGTACGACTGGCTCGCCGCGGACGGTGACGGCCACGTAGCGCTGTTCAGCACGGCAGGCGGTGGTTACGCTCCCGAGGCGTTCTTGGAAGATACCGATGCTCATGCGGCCGCGATCGAGGTCATCTTGGCTCACCCAACCACCACCGCTGCCCGGTTCGCGCCCGCCTTGGCCGCGGCGTGCGAGAACACGTGGAGGCAGGTTGCGGAACGCGGACTATTCGCGTTCGATGCTGACATCGACGGCGGCCCCTACCAATTAGTTGCTGCACCCCAGGTCGGGATTAATGTCGCCGACCTGCCTGAAACCGCTTTTGACGTGGTCCGGCGCCTGACGTTTCCTCGGCTGAAATTCGTGACCCTGAGAACACTCTCAATGCAAGCCCTGCTGCAAGGTCGCTGAGCCCGACTCGAAATAGTCGCACATCCGGATCTGCCGCGAGTCGCGCGCCGATGGGTGTCGGCGCACAGTCCCAGTCAGCCGTTCGTTGCTGGGCTCAGAGCACTTTACCGGATTGGCGGCACTTCACGCCCCGGCGGATCGAACGCCAGCCATAGGACATGAAGGCACCGTTGAGGAACGCTGCAACGACGAAGGCCCCCAGCACGCCAACCCCTTGGAGGATATCGGCTGCGTTCTGGCTGAGATCCAAGAGATCGCTCAGGACGCCGACTGACAGAGCGTTGAGTAACAAGGCCGGATAGATCGTCACGCCTGCCGGCAACGTCAGGCCGGCGGCGATGAGGTAGAGCGCAAACACACTCGCTGAGAGAACCGGTGCTGCTCCCCACGCATGACAGCTCGGCCCACGCTCCAGAGGACGGCCCGGCCGGGAGGCCCGCTCCTCGCAGGGAACCGGCAAAACGTCCGGCAAGGAGCAACCTGGGGGCACACGACCGCCCCGCGACACCCAAAACGAGTCCGCCTTACCATCGCACTGCTCCCCATCAGTGAAGCATCGACCGCAGCTCGCGGTGACCGAAAACGTAGTCGAGATGGACTCCGCCAGTCGTGATCGGGTGCACTCATTTGCCGATGTGAGTACGTGTTTCGAGTGCAATCTCCGATCGAATCCCGAAGGGGGAAATTCGTCAGCTTACAACCGCAAATGTCCCGCAACAATGGCGTCTCGGACATCAACTTCATCTAAGTAACAGAAGTGATCACAGGTAAGATCGATTCGCTGCGCCACCCGAGCGAGGGCGGACAGTCGCGGCACCACCAGATCGTTATCACCGTCGGCGATAACACCCTGAGCGAGGCCGCGCATAGCTGATCTCCAGATCCACGACAATCCGCATTGTCGGATGCTGGAGTGGAAGTCGACGGCCCCACCCGCCCCAATGGCGTTCGAGAGCGGGCGGAAGCTACTCGCGCGAATGTATCCAGATCTAGTTTGCATGTCAGCAATGCCATCTGGGATTCTCCCGATGTAGAGGAATCCGAACCACCTAGTCAAAGCGTCTATCTCCATCTGATCCATCACCGTAAAAGCAGGCGAGAAAGCTTCCGCTGCAACGTCGGCCACTGGAGTTCCCGCGAATGGAGTGCCAAGCGAAATTAGCTCCGCGCTAGACAAGCTTGTCGGCGCCCGCTCCAGGGTTTCAGCTCCTACCAGGCCGCCGCGGGAGTGTGCGACTAACAAGACGCGCTGCAGCTTTAGTCGCTGCACCTGATTTAGCAAGTCTAAAGCGTTATCTGATACTGAGAGCCACGTGTCATGCTCGAATCTAAGAACCGGCCAGATCCGCCCCGGGTTGCTGGCGACTATTGCGTTGCGGATTTCACTTGCAAGCCTGACTCCACAGCTCATCGTTCCGTGTATGGTCACCACCGCCGCGCCGTCGGCCACCTCGCTCAAGTTCACCGATTCCATCGACGGGGTGCGCGCGATTGCCGGTGCACGCCGTTCCTTCCACCAGCGGCGCAAGCGCCAAGATGGATCATTGCGGACGCGCTCACGCCGCTTGGCGCGCACACTCAGCGCCCGCCCAACGAGAAGCGTTACGCCTTCCACTGGATTGAGTAGGATTCTCCGCACTTGGCCGAAACGCCCACGTGCACTGAAGCCGTCCATGCTGGCACTGTGCGAACCCACATAGTGCCGCCAAAGAATCAGGCTCCCATCATGCGGAAATTCTTCATCCGCGACGCGAGGTGGCCAGTCGTCGACAGCCTCGCCGGATCGATTCTCTGGACGATACGTTATGTCGACGACCATGGAGGCGGGCGGAATGACCATCACAAAAGCCTCCGGCACGAAGGCCGCAAGCGCTATTCGGCGACCGCCGAGCAAAAGCTCCGCCTGTGGCGTTCGCCAAAAATCATCAATCTCCACAAACTTGATCTCGGCGGCCGGCTCGCTGCCAAGCTCGCCTAATTCCAGGTCAACTGCGGGAATTGAAGCCTGAATTTCGTTGGCTGAAGCCCCTGTTGCCGGCGCAAGAGGCGACAGCTTGTCTAGGGCGTCACCCAAATATAGATCGCCGATGCGGGCCTCTTGTAGTGCACGATCAATCAAGGACTCTGACGCGCCTTCGATCGACAGCCGATACTGAAGGTACGGCTCGCCTGAAAGGAATTCGGCTTCATTGAACATCGAGTCCCGAGTGTAAACATCCGGGGCCACTTGAAAAAGTGGGAACTTCTTCGACGTCTCATACACAAGACTTGACCGTAGGTGGATGGCTCGTTCCGTGTCGGAACTCGGCCGTTCGCACACAGCGTTGATCGAAATGAGTTAGAATTTGCCTTCCGTGCTTCGCGGGCCGGATGAACTCTCATGCCGCAGACAACGCATGGTCGTGGCTTGTCGCGACCCGCACTGGCGTGATCGCGGGCACTCCCCGTAGCCGCCCTGGATGACGCAGCGGACTGGTCCGCGGGGACGCCAGGTTCGCGCCGGAGGTCGGACGGCAAGCTCAGTGCCAGCCACAGCCGGTGGTGGGGCCGCAGAGCCGCATTCGGCCGCGCACAGCATTGGCCGTGGGCTGTTCGGTCGGCGGCTGCTGGGCGGCGGCGGCTGGGCGGGCGGCGGTTGTCCGGCTGGTTCTCCTGGGCGTTATGAGGCACGAACAACGCCCAGGAGAACACGAACAACGCCCAGGAGAACCAGCCGGGGACGGTGAGGCGGGCGGCGGGCCGGGCACGGGATCAGCTCGCGAAGGCGACAGTCGAGTGCTGTCGACCGATCGGAGTTCCCGGTGCCGGTCGACGCGGGACCGATGCGGAGCTGTCCGGGATGGCGGCGCGCGCGGGGGCGGGCCGGCACCGGGATCAGGTCGCGGCCCGGCGCCGGGGACCGGGCGGTGCGGTTGTTGCCCCGGCCGGCTCGTACTGCGGCAAAGGAGCTCGCGGCGGGAGGTCTCGCCGGCGGCAGCGTGCCCGGTTGTGGAACGAGCCCGGCCGAGAGCGGCCGGGCTCGTTCAGAAGAAGCGGATGCTCAGACCAGGTCGAAGCGGTCGTTGTCCATGACCTTGACCCACGCGGCGGCGAAGTCCTTGACGAACTTCTCCTTCGCGTCCGAGCTCGCGTAGACCTCGGACAGGGCCCGCAGCTGCGAGTTCGAGCCGAGGATCAGGTCGACCGCGGTCGCGGTCCACTTGACGGCGCCGGTGGAGGCGTCCTGGATCTCGTAGACGTGCTCCTCGGACTCCGATGCCTTCCACTTGGTGCCGGGGGAGAGCAGGTTGGCGAAGAAGTCGTTGGTGAGCACGCCGACCTTGTCGGTGAGGACGCCGTGCGCGCTGCCGCCGAAGTTGGCGCCGAGCGTGCGCAGGCCGCCGAGCAGGACGGTCAGCTGCGGGGCGGACAGGCCCAGCATGTACGCCCGGTCGACCAGCAGGATCTCCGGCTGGGTCTTCTCGCCGGGGCGCAGGTAGTTGCGGAACCCGTCGGCGCGCGGCTCGAGGAACGTGAACGCCTCGACGTCGGTCTGCTCCTGGGTGGCGTCGGTGCGGCCCGGGTGGAACGGGACGCTGATCTCGACGCCGGCGTCCTTCGCGGCCCTCTCGACGGCGGCGGTGCCGGCCAGGACGATCAGGTCGGCGACGGAGACCTTGACCGCGGACGACGCGTTGAACTCGGCCGCGATGCTCTCGATCTTGGCGAGGGCCGGGAGGACCGGCTGGTTGACCTCCCAGCTGCGCTGCGGCTCGAGGCGGATGCGGGCACCGTTGGCGCCACCGCGCTTGTCGGTCGACCGGTACGACGCGGCCGACGCCCACGCCAGCGCGATCAGCTCGCTGACGCTCAGACCGGAGTCGAGCACCTTCGCCTTGAGCGCGGCGATCTCGGACTCGCCGACCAGCTGACCCTCGACGGCCGGAACCGGGTCCTGCCAGAGCTGCTGCTCCGGCACCCACGGGCCGAGGAAGCGGGCGACCGGGCCCATGTCCCGGTGCAGCAGCTTGTACCAGGCCTTGGCGAACGCCAGCGCGAACTCGTCCGGGTTCTCCAGGAAGCGGCGGGAGATCTTCTCGTAGGCCGGGTCGACGCGCAGCGACAGGTCGGTCGTCAGCATCGTCGGGACGTGCTTCTTCGACGGGTCGAACGGGTCCGGGATGATCGCCTCGGCGTTCTTGGCGACGTACTGCTTGGCGCCGCCGGGGCTGGTCGACAGCTCCCACTCGTAGCCGAACAGGATCTCGAAGAAGCGGTTGCTCCACTGCGTCGGCTTGTCGGTCCAGGTGACCTCGAGCCCGGAGGTGATCGCGTCCTTGCCGGCGCCGGTGCCGTGCGTGCTCAGCCAGCCGAGGCCCTGCGCCTCCAGCGGCGCGCCCTCCGGCTCGGGGCCGACGTGGTCGGTGGCGACCGCGGCACCGTGCGTCTTGCCGAACGTGTGACCACCGGCGATCAGCGCGACGGTCTCCTCGTCGTTCATCGCCATCCGGGCGAACGTCTCACGGATGAAGTGCGCCGCCGCGAGCGGGTCGGCGCTGCCCTTCGGCCCTTCCGGGTTGACGTAGATCAGACCCATCTCGGTCGCGCCGACGCCCTCGGCCATCGTCTTCTCCGAGGCGTAGCGCTCGTCGCCCAGCCAGGTGTCCTCGGGACCCCAGAAGATCTCCTCCGGCTCCCACACGTCGACGCGGCCGAAACCGAAGCCGAACGTCTTGAAGCCCATCGACTCGAGAGCCACGTTGCCGGCCAGCACCAGCAGGTCGGCCCAGGAGATCTTCTGCCCGTACTTCGCCTTGACCGGCCAGAGCAGGCGGCGCGCCTTGTCCAGGTTCGCGTTGTCCGGCCAGCTGTTCAGCGGGGCGAACCGCTGCCCGCCGTCACCCGCGCCTCCACGGCCGTCCTGGATCCGGTAGGTGCCGGCGGCGTGCCAGCTGAGGCGGATCATCAGACCGCCGTAGTGCCCGAAGTCGGCCGGCCACCAGTCCTGCGAGGTGGTCAGGACGGTGGTGATGTCCTGCTTGAGGGCCTCGACGTCGAGCTTCGCGAACTCCTTCGCGTAGTCGAAGTCCGGCCCCAGCGGGTTGCCCTTCGACGAGTGCGCGTGCAGCACCGACAGGTCGAGCTGGTTCGGCCACCAGTCACGGTTGGTCCGCGGGCGGCCACCGGTCTTCGGCTCCGGCGAGGGGATCCCCGGGTTCTCACTCTCGCTGCCGCCCTGGGCGGTCACGGAGCTGTGGTCGACCGGGCAGCCGGAGGCCTTCGGGTCAAAGTTGTCGCTCATCTGGTTCCTTCTTCCGGACGGGTCAGGCACTCGGGGCAGGTGCCCCAATAGACGACCTCCGCCTCGTCGATCACGAACCCGTGATCGTGCGAGGCGGTGAGACAGGGGGCGTTGCCGACCGCACAGTCGACGTCGGCGATCGCGCCACAGGAGCGGCACACGACATGGTGGTGGTTGTCCCGCACCCGCATCTCGTAGCGGGCGGTCGCGCCGGCGGGCTGGATGCGCCGCACCAGACCGGTGTCGGTGAGCGCACGCAGCACATCGTAGACCGCCTGGTGAGAGACGGCAGGGTGATCAGCGCGGACGAGCGCGATCACCGTGTCGGTGTCGACGTGCGGGTGATCCCGCAACGCGGCCAGCACCGCCAGTCGTGGCCGGGTCACCCGCAACGAGACCGCCCGCAGCTGTGCCTCGAAGTCGGACGTCACGCGAGGAACCTTAGACCCCTAATCTGGAACCAATCAAGTTTTGTGACACTCGTGGCGTCTTAACAAAAAGAAAACCCCTTCCGCGGTACGAGCGAGCCACGCCCCAACCGCACCCTCCGGTCCCTGGCGGTGGCCCGCGATCTCCCCCCGGTGCCGGCCCGCCCGGCGCCCGCCGGGCAGCCCGGTCAGCTCCGCCCCCGCTGCCGTCCCACACCCTCCCCGCGCCGCCCGGCACCACCAGCCCGCAGCCGGCGCCGGGGGTCTTTCGGGGTTCGGGGCGCGGTGCCGGGAGCCGGCTCGGCGCGCTCGGCTGGTGGCGAACCCGGTCCCGGCCAGCCACACCCCGAGCGGCCAGCAGCCGGCCGAGAGGTCGCGATGGGCCGCGCTGAACTCGGCGACCGCGAACCGCCCGCCCGGCAAGCCCGCGGCCGGGGCGCCGGCTGACGTGGGCGCGTCACCGATCGCCATCGAGATGCGCGGTCGACTCCCCGTACGCCTCGCGGCTGAGCCGGACGAGGTCGCCGAGCTGTCCCGGCGGGTCGTCGCGCCACCACGCGAGCCAGACCGGGATCGTCGGCACGTCCCGCAGCCTGCGATAGGCGACGCCGGGTCGCGGATTCTGGTTGGCGGTCGCTTCGGAGGTCACTCCGACGGCCTGGTTCGCGGCGATCAGGGTGAGCCATTCGTCGACGCCGGTGGTGCGCCGGACCGTCGCCGGCCGCGGCCCGGGGTCCCACAGGTCGAGGGTGGTCGTGCCGGTGCGGGCGTCGATCGCGACCGTGTACCGGGCGAGGTCCCCGATCCGCAGCGACCGCCGGCGGGCGAGCGGGCTCTCGGTGCAGACCGCCGCGTACCGGGCCTCGGTGCCGATCCGCGCCGACGCGAACCGCGGGTCGTCGATCGGTTTGCGGATGACCGCGACGTCGGCCGCGCCTTCGCTGAGCCCGGCCGTGACACTGTTCGTCTGCACGAACACCAGCGGGATCCCGGGTTGCACGCCGGCCCATGCCCGCTGCAGCCGCCGGGTGTGCTTGCCCAGCGCCGCCCACGCGTAGCCGACCCGCAGCTCGGTGCGGGACTGCTCGGCGATCCGGTGCAGGTGCGCGATCTCGTCGAGGACGCGCCGGGCGCCGGCCAGCACCTGCGCCCCGGTCACGGTGAGGCTGACGTGCCGGGTGGTGCGCTGCAGAAGACGTACGCCCAGGATTGTCTCCGCCGCCGCGATCGAGCGCGAAACCGCGGCCTGGGAGGTGTTCAGTTCGGTGGCGGCGTCGGTGAACGTGCCCGCGTCGATCACCGCGACCAGCGCACGCAGGTGACGCAGCTGCAAATCCATGCGGCCAGCGTATAAGTCGTCCGCGCTGGTTATTTCCCTCAGGATTGCCCGCCGGGTTTCGATGGCGGTGTGACGGTACAACGGGAGGCTCCCGCGCGGGCAGGCGTCGGCGGCGGGCTGGCGACGATGATGGTCGGCGCGGCCAGCAACCAGGTCGGCGCGGCCGTCGGCGCGCATGCGTTCGCGAGCATCGGCCCGGCCGGCGTGGTCGCGGTGCGTCAGGTGGTGGCGGCCGCCGTGCTGCTGCCGGTGGGCCGCCCGCCGCTGCACCGGTTCCGCTGGCCGCAATGGTGGCCGACGATCCTTCTCGGTCTGGTGTTCGCGACGATGAACCTGAGCCTGTACACCGCGGTCGATCGCGTCGGGCTGGGGCTGGCGGTGACGCTGGAGTTCCTCGGCCCGCTCGGGGTGGCCCTCGCCGGTTCCCGCTCACGGGTCGACCTGCTCTGTGCGCTCGGCGCCGGCCTCGGCGTGTATGTGCTGGTCATGCCGCAGGGAGACAGCGACTGGCCCGGCATCGGGTGCGGGTTGCTGGCGGCGGCCTGCTGGGCGTCCTACATCCTGCTGAACCGTCTGCTCGGGCGTCGGCTGCCGGGTCTGCAGGGGCCGGCCGCCGCGTCCACCGTGTCCGTGGTGCTGTACCTACCGGTCCTGGCGTGGCTGATCACTTCCGGTCGGATGACCGGCGCGGCGCTGCTGTTCGCGGTCGGCGCCGGGGTGTTCAGCTCCGTCATCCCGTACGCGGTGGATCTGATCGCTCTTCGTCGTGTCCCGCCACGGTTCTTCGGCGTGGTGATGAGCGTCCATCCGGTCTTCGCCGCGCTCGCCGGCCTGGTGCTGCTCGGCGAGGCCCTGCACCTGCACGAATGGCTCGGCATCCTGATCGTGGCGGGGATCAACGTCCTCGCGGTCACACGCAGGCGCCCGAACACCATCAAAATCGGCAAATCCCTTTCCCGTACGTCGTGAGCACCGTTACCGTGCTACCGCCGACCGAGAGGATCGTCGATGGAGAGCATCACCAAGAACCGGCAGGAGTTGTCCGTGCTGCGCGCCATGGTGGCACGCGCCTACGGGCCGGGGGAGGTGCCCGACGGCGACGACTGGTGCACCGAGCTGGGGCACGGCTGGTTCAACGTGGCGTACCGGATGCGTCTGCGCTCCGGCCGTGAGGTCGTCCTCAAGATCGCACCGCCGCCGCACATCGAGGTGATGAGCTACGAGCGGGGTGCGATGGCGACCGAGCTGACCGCGCTGCGCCTGATCCGCGAGCACACGAGCGTGCCGGTGCCCACTGTCGACTTCGCCGACCGCAGCCACGAGCTGTGCGACGCCGACTACTTCTTCATGGAGTTCGTCGACGGCGACAACCTCGGCATGCTGCGCGACGAGCACTCGCCGCCGGAGCGCGCCGCCTACAACGAGGCGCTCGGCGCACTGAACCGTTCGCTCAACGCCGTGACCGGCCCGCACTTCGGCCCGCTGAACGGTCCCGGCTTCCCGGCCTGGCGCGCGGCGTTCCTCGACATGATCGAGGGGGTGCTGCGCGACGGCGAGCGCCGCGGGGTCGACCTCGGCCGCTCCTACGAGTCGGTGCGCGCGGTGATCGCCGCCCACGCGGACACGCTCGACGAGGTGACCGAGCCGCGGTTCGTCGAGTGGGACATGTGGGACAACAACGTGATGGTCCGCGACGGGCGGATCGTGGCGATCATCGACCACGAGCGGGCGCTCTACGGTGACCCGCTGATCGAGGCCGGGTTCACCGGCAGCGAGGTCCCGGCGTACGGGGATTCGTCCGCCTTCATCCGCGGCTACGGCCGGGGCCCGGCGACCGGGAGCGAGCGGGTCCGCCGCCGGCTGTACTGCCTCTACCTGGTCCTGATCATGACGATCGAGACGGCGTACCGGAACTTCCCCGGCACCGACAACTACGACTGGGCCCGCGCCCGCCTCGACGAGACGATGGCCCTGTTCGACGTCACCGGTGCCGGGGCCGTGGCCTAGCGGAACGCGGCCGCCATCGCAGCCTGCCGCTCCAGCACCTGGTTCATCCGGTCCTGGACGGCGTCGAGGCGGCCGATCGTGTCGTTCGTCGTGTGGATCCCGTCGGCGACGGCCCGGCTGGAACCCTGGATCCCGGCGATCTGCTCGGTCACCTTCTGGGTCGCCTCGGCGGTCTCCCGGGCCAGGTCCTTCACCTCGCTGGCGACGACGGCGAACCCGCGGCCGACCTCACCGGCGCGGGCCGCCTCGATCGTGGCGTTGAGCGCGAGCAGGTTCGTCTGCTCGGCGATCGACGAGATGATCTTGATGACGTCGCCGACCGCCACCGACGCGTTCGAGAGCGCCTGCACCTCGGTGGTCACGGCCGTCGACCCGGCCGCGGCCAGCGCCGCGACCCGGCCCGCGTCGTCGGACGCGGCCCGCAACTCCGCCACGGTCTCCAGCAACTGGCGGGCCTTCGCCGCGTCCGCCTCGACCCGGCGCAGCACCGACATCCGCTGCGAGACCAGCTGCTGCACGTTGCGCAGCGCCGCCGCCCGCGACTCGCTGAGCTCGATGCTCTCCGTGGTGAAGAAGTCCATGGTGCCGATCACCTCGCCACCGTCCATGACCGGGAAGCACACGCCGGACCGGACCCCGGCACGCTGGGCCGCGGGCGCCCGCACACAGTCGGTCATCTCCGCGAGGTCGTGGACGAAGACCAGGTCGCGTGACTTCCAGGCCCGGCCGGACAGGCCGACGCCCTCGGCGAACGAGGCGGCCAGGGTGACCTTGCGGAACTCCTCCCCGGCGGAACCCGACTCGCAGTCGAACCGCAGCTCCCAGTCCGACTCGTCGAGCGCCCAGTACGAGCCGTACGCCCACCCGAACGCCGTCCGCACCCCGTCGAGAGCGACCCGGATCGCGGTCCGCTGATCGTTCGCCTCCCCGACCTTGGCGACGACGGTGGTGACGGCCGCCCGGTCGCTGAGCGTCTCCCGCAGCTCGGTGGTGGCGGCGGCGTGCAGGCCGGACAGCACGGCGATGCGCGTGATGGCGGCCCACTTGTCGCTGGCGAACGCCGGCATCGGCTCACGCCCGTAGAACTCCAGCACCTCGGAGACCACCCCGTTGTGCACGATCGGCACGGTCGCGGCCTCGACCATGCCGGCCCGATGTGCGGCCTGCCAGCGGAGACAGTTCGTGACAGCCTGCGGGGTCTCGCTGAGCGTGACGGCGCGACGGGCCTTGACCGCGGCCCCGAGCAGCCCGTCGGCCGCGCCGAGCCGGTCCCCGCCGCCGATCGCCGTGCGCAGCGCCGGCCCGAGGTCACCCGTCTCGAACGTCAGCGTGTAGCCACCGCTCTCGTTACGGCTCCACAACGCCCCGTACGCCAGGCCCAGGACCTTCACCAGCGTCTTGGTGATCGTCGCGCGACCGTCCTGCACCGAGGCGACGCCACCGGCCAGCGCCTCGATCACCCTCTCCAGGGCTTCCACGTCACGCGGTTCCCGAACCACCTGCGGCTGCTGCGAACGACCGAACAATCCCATACTCCGACTGCCCCCTCTGTCCCCGTGCTGATGCACTACGCGTGTCAGGTCGGTGCCCGGCCCGCGGACCTGCAAGAAATGCCGGCGTGGAGTGCCTCGCTCACCGAGACGCACCCGATCCGCAGGCAAATGCCCCTGACGCCGTTGTCCGCCGGGCGGTCGTCGATATTTTCTGGGCGGGCGGGTCATCAATCGGCGGGAGTGGAGGCGTTATCCCGGAGTGACGTTCGAAGAGTTCGTATCGACCCGCCTGGGCACACTGGTGCGCTACGCGACAGTGGTCACGTGGGACCCGCACCTGGCCGAGGACATCACTCAGAACGTCCTGGTCCGTGCGCAGGCCCGCTGGTCGCGGATCGGCCGGATGGACGCGCCGGAACGCTACGTGAAGCGCATGGTGGTCAACGAGTTCCTGTCCTGGCGGCGGCGCCGTGCCGCGCGATCGATCCCGGTCACCGTCGAAACCCTCGACGGGATGCTGCCGGCCGCCCGGGACACGGCGGCCGAGCACGACGAGCGGGACGCGATGCTGCGCCTGATCGCGGCCCTGCCACCACGCCAGCGCGCGGTGATCGCCCTGCGCTTCTACGAGGACCTGGCCGTCGAGCAGATCGCCGAGATGCTCGGCTGTCGAACGGTCACCGTCCGAACCCACCTCTCGCGTGCGCTGGCCACCCTGCAGGGTGCGTGGCCGGCCGCGCTCGTGACCGCAGGGGAGCTGCCGTGACCATCGACATCGAAGACCTCGTCCGTACGGCCCAGGAGCGCCAGGCCGGCCGAGCCGTGCCCGCCGAGCGCATCCGTGCCGCGTTGCCGCAGCGTGCGGCGGTGATGCATCGTCATCGGCAGTTCCGGATGCTGGGCGCCGCAGTGGCCGCGGCGGTCGTCGTGGTGGTCACCGTCCCGGTCGTTGCCCTGCGCGGCGGATCCGTGCCACCGACGGTCGTCGCGGATGCGCCGAGTGGCCCGCCGAGCCCGTCGTCCGGGATGACTCCGGTCACCGGTACGCGGGGAGTGGCGATGTTCCTGATTCGCTACGGACCTGCGTGGGTGCCGGCCGGTTACCGCGAGAGCATCCGGCAGGCGGACATCGACGTGACCGGTGAATCGTCCGGTCAGACCCTGATGCGGGTGTGGAAGAAGCAGATCGGTCTCGGTGACCCGTGGGGTGGAGCGGCGATCACGCTCACCGTCCGTACCGAGGTGGCGGACCCCGCTGGAACGGTGAACACCTCCGGTCAGAAGGTCGACATCAACGGCACTGATGGGTGGCTCTCCCCGTCCCGGGGCGACGGCAAGTCGGCGCTGGCCTGGGTGGCCGACGGCCACACGATTCTGACGCTCTCCACGAGCGAGGTCGAGGTCGGCAAGGCGGATCTGCTCAGGATGGCCCGCTCGGTGCGTTCGGAGAAGACCTTCACGTCGGTCCCGGTGCGTCTGGGCTGGCTCCCCGACGGCTTGGCGGGCTCGGCGGCCACGATCAGCGGGCCGGACTCGGCGGACTGGCGGACCGAACTCAGCCTGGTGCACTCGGATGCCGGGCCAGGGGCGAGCCGGGGGAGCGTGCCGGGAAACGCCACGAGCGCCGCAACGGTGTCGGTTCTGGTCGGTTCCGTCGCCGAAGCCCCGGACGGCGGTGAGGAGTTGACCGTTCGCGGCCGGCCGGCTCGGACTCTCGCCGGCGCCGGCGGGCTGATCTACCTGGTGGTGGACGTCGCCCCGGGTCGCTTCATGACGCTGGCCGGCAACGGGATCACGCTGGCTGACCTCGCCAGGATCGCCGAGCAAGCCGAGATCCTGGGGATCGGGATCGCGGCGAAGGGCCCGGACTGGCTCGACCACTGACCTGCACGAGCGGCCGGGGTGAAAGGGCGGCACCACCGGCCGTACGGCAATCTTGTGGGGTGGATGTCGAAGAGATCACGGCGGAGACCGTGCGGCCGGTGGCGCGGGCCATTCTCGGTCAGCGCTGGACGGATCTGGCGTTCCTGCACTGGGCCGTCGATCCGGACCGCGTCGCGCCCCTGCTGCCGCCGGGCACCCGCCCCGACACGATCGACGGCGTGACCTACGCCGGCGTGATCGGCTTCCGGATGGAACGGGTCGGGTTCCTCGGCAGCCCCGGCGTCCCGTATCTCGGGACGTTCTGTGAGACGAACGTCCGCCTCTACAGCGTCGACGGCCAGGGCCGCCGCGCCGTCGTCTTCCGTTCCCTGGAGGCGGAACGCCTGATCCCGGTGCTGGTCGCGCGGGTGAGTCTGCGGTTGCCCTACATGTGGGCGCGGATGCGGCTGACCCGCCGGGGCGACGAACTCGCGTACGTCTCGGAGCGCCGCTGGCCCGGCCCGCGCGACGCCACCAACCGGATGCGCATCCGGGTCGGCGACCCGATCGCCGAGCCGGCCCCGCTGGAGCATTTCCTGACCGCGCGCTGGGGGCTGCACACGCGTGCGTGGGGCCGCACGCGTCACCTCGCCAACGATCATCCGCGCTGGCCGCTGCACCGGGCGGAACTGCTCGACCTCGACGACTCCCTGCTGGCGGCGGCCGGTCTGCCCGGCATCGACACGCCGCCGGCGAGCGTCCTCTACTCGCCGGGCGTCCCGGTGATCTTCGGGCCGTCCGGGGGTCGCAGCCGCCACGAGCGATGATGAGGACCATGGGCCGATCACGAACGAATCCCGCGCCGACCGCACCCGTCACCGCGCGCGGCCGGCGGACCCGGGACGCGCTGCTCGCGGCCGGCCGGGACCTGCTGGAGACCCGGGGCTGGGCCGGTTTCACGCCCGAGCAGGTGGCGCAGGCGGCCGGGGTGTCCTATGGGACGTTCTACACGTACTTCGAGTCGAAGGACGATCTGCTCCGCACGGTCGTGCGCACGGTCGCCGACGAGATGTTCACCGAGAGCCTGGTCGCGCCGGAGACGGCTGACGACCCGTACGTCCGGATCATCGAATCCAATCGTGGCTATCTGCGCGCCTGGCGCAACGCGTCGCGCGTGCTGCGGCTGGTCGAGCAGGGCGCCGACGAGGACGAAGCGCTGCGGGAACTGCTGCTCGAGGTGCGCGAGCTCTACGTGCATCGCGGCGCCGAGGGGTTGCGCCGGCTGCAGGAGGCCGGGCTGGCGAACCGGGATCTCGACCCGCGGATGACCGCGATCGTGCTGGGGGCGATGGTCGAGCAGATGGCGCACGTCATCTACTCCCTGCGTGAGCCGCTCGACGAGGACGAGGTGGTCACCCACATGTCGAAGCTGTGGGCGGCGGCGATCGGGCTCCGCGCGCATCCTTGACAATTTTGTCAGATTGCCTAACGTGACTCCCGTCATCAGCGGGGGGAGGGGCGGGCTGAAGTGCGCACGATCCGCGTCGGCAACTGCTCCGGCTTCTACGGCGACCGGCTCTCCGCGATGCGCGAGATGCTCGAGGGTGGCCCGCTCGACTACCTGACCGGGGACTATCTGGCCGAGCTGACCATGCTCATTCTCGGTCGTGATCGGAAGAAGAACCCCGATCTGGGGTACGCCCGGACGTTCCTCCGCCAGGTCACGGACTGTCTGGACCTGATCACGACGCGACAGGTCAAGCTCGTCGCCAACGCGGGCGGGCTCAACCCGCACGCCCTGGCGACGGCGATCAGCGCGCTGAGCCCGGCTGTCAGCGTCGCCCACGTCGAAGGGGACGAGCTCAGTCACGCCTTTCCTGACGCGCTCACCGCGAACGCCTATCTCGGCGCGTTCGGCATCGCGGAAGCGCTGCGCGGCGGCGCCCAGATCGTCGTCACCGGCCGGGTCACCGACGCCTCGCTCACTCTCGGCCCGGCCATCGCCGAATTCGGCTGGACCCGCGACGATGTGGACGAACTCGCCGCCGGCATCGCGGCCGGTCACGTCCTAGAATGCGGCACCCAGGCCACCGGCGGCAATTTCAGCGGATTCACCACCATCGACGTGAGTCGTCCGCTGGGCTTCCCGATCGCCGAGATCAGCGCCGACGGGACGGTCGTCATCACCAAGCATCCGGACACCGGAGGCGCGGTGACGGTCGACACGGTGACCGCGCAACTCGTCTACGAGATCGACTCTCCGCGATACCTCAATCCGGACGTCATCGCCCGCCTCGACACGGTTCAGCTCGTTCAAGAAGACAAAGACGAAGTCAAACTGTTCGCCGTACGAGGTGAGCACCCGCCCGCCACCACGAAGGTCGGCGTGAATCGGGTCGCCGGTTTCCGTAACGCGATGACGTTCGTTCTCACCGGCCTCGACATCGAGCAGAAAGCCACGTGGGTCCGCGCCCAGCTCGAAGCGGCCCTCCCCACCCGACCGGCCGAGCTCACGTGGGACCTGATCCGCGCCGACCGCGCCGACCCGGCCACCCAGTCCGAGGCATCCGCCCTGCTCCGCTGCCACGCCAAGGACCCCGATCCACAGGTCGTCGGCCGCGCCTTCAGCAACGCCGCCGTCGAACTGGCGCTCGCGTCCTACCCCGGCTTCTACGCGACGACGCCGCCCGCCGACGCCACTCCGTACGGAGTCTTCGAAGCCACCCATCTCCCGCAGTCCTCGATCCCGCACACCGCGGTCCTCCCCGACGGCACCCGGGTCCCCATCGCACCCCCACCCCACACGTCCGCGCCCCCACCTGCCGGTTCGCCCCCCGAGCCCGCAGTGCGCGGCGAAGGCCCGGCTGGTCCTCAGGGGTGCTTCCCACCCCCGGATCGACCTCTGGTGACCAGCCGGGACCGCACGCCGCTGGGGCGGCTCGTGTATGCCCGTTCCGGCGACAAAGGGGGCACGGCGAACGTCGGGGTCTGGGTTCCGGCTGGGCATGCTCGCAGGCGGGACGCCTACGAGTGGCTGGCCGGGTGGCTGGACGCGGATCGGGTCCGGGAACTGCTGCCGGAGGCCGGGGCGCTGGGTGTCACCGTTCATCGGCTGCCGAACCTCTGCGCGCTGAACATTGTCATCGACGGGTTGCTGGGCGACGGGGTTGCCGCGTCGACCCGGTTCGATCCGCAAGCGAAGGCCGCCGGCGAGTGGCTGCGAGCCCGGGACGCCGACATACCGACGGAGCTGCTGTGACGACGTACGAGCAGAATCGGACAGCGATGCTGGAGCGGGTCGCGGACCTGGAGCGCCAGCATGCCGCCGCCCTCGCCGGAGGCGGGGCGAAGAGCGTCGAGCGCCACCACCGGCGGGGCAAGCTGACCGCGCGGGAGCGGATCGAGCTGCTGATCGACGACGATTCGGCGTTTCTGGAGCTCAGCACGCTCGCCGGGTGGGGGACCGACTTCGCCGTGGGCGGGTCGGTGGTCACCGGGCTCGGCGTCGTCGAGGGCGTCGAGTGCATGATCGTCGCGAACGATCCGACCGTGCGGGGCGGCGCCAGCAACCCGGTCACGGTGAAGAAAAGTTTCCGGGCCGCGCAGATCGCCGCCGAGAACCGGCTGCCGACGATCAATCTGGTGGAGTCGGGTGGCGCCGATCTGCCGACCCAGAAGGACATCTTCATCCCCGGTGGCCGGCACTTCCGCGGGCTGACCGAGGCGAGCGCGGACCGGCGGCCGACGATCGCGCTGGTGTTCGGCAATGCGACGGCGGGTGGCGCGTATGTGCCCGGCATGAGCGACTACGTCGTCATGGTCGCCGGTGGGGCGAAGGTTTTTCTCGGCGGCCCGCCGCTGGTGAAGATGGCGACCGGCGAGGAGTCGGACGACGAGTCGCTCGGCGGGGCGGAGATGCACGCGCGGACGTCGGGGCTGGCCGACTACCTCGCCGTCGATGAGGCCGACGCGATCAGAATCGGACGTCAGATCGTACGGCGGCTGAATTGGCGCAAGCTCGGCCCGGCGCCCCGGCCGTCGTATGACGAACCGGCGGAGGATCCGGAGGAACTGCTCGGTATCGTGCCGACGGACCTGAAGATCCCGTTCGATCCGCGTGAGGTGATCCGGCGGATCGTCGACGCCAGTGAGTTCGACGAGTTCAAGCCGTTGTACGGGACGAGCCTGGTGACCGGATGGGCGCGGCTGCACGGCTATCCGGTCGGGATCCTCGCCAACGCGCAGGGCGTGCTGTTCAGCGCCGAGGCGCAGAAGGCCGCCCAGTTCATCCAGCTTGCGAACCAGTCCGACACGCCGCTGCTGTTCTTGCACAACACGACCGGCTACATGGTCGGCAAGGAATATGAACAGGGCGGGATCATCAAGCACGGCGCTCAGATGATCAACGCGGTGTCCAACTCCCGGGTTCCGCACCTGTCGGTGGTGATGGGCGCGTCCTACGGCGCCGGGAACTACGGGATGAGCGGGCGCGCCTACGACCCGCGGTTCATGTTCAGCTGGGTCGGTGCGAAGTCCGCGGTGATGGGCCCGGCGCAGCTCGCCGGGGTGGTGTCGATCGTGTCCCGGCAGGCGGCCGCCGCGGCCGGGCGCCCCTACGACGAGGAGGCCGACGCGAAGACCCGCGCGATGATCGAGGCGCAGATCGAGCGGGAGTCCCTCGCGTACGTCACCTCCGGGATGCTCTATGACGACGGTGTCATCGACCCGCGTGACACCCGGACCGTGCTCGGCATCTGCCTGTCCGTTATTCATAACGCGCCCGTCGAGGGCGCCCGTGGCTACGGAGTGTTCCGGCTGTGATGATCCGCAGGATGCTCGTCGCCAACCGCGGTGAGATCGCGCGCCGCATCTTCCGGACCTGCCGCGCTCTGGGCGTGGAGACGGTCGCGGTATACGCCGAGACGTCGGACCTCCATGCGCGCGAAGCGGATGTCGCGGTCGCCGTCGATTGCTTCCGGAACGCGGAACAGATCGTGGCGGCAGCCCATCGTGCCGGGGCTGACGCGATCCACCCCGGCTACGGGTTCCTCTCCGAGAACGCCGAGTTCGCCCGGGCCGTGGAGGCCGCCGGGCTGATCTGGATCGGTCCCGCGCCCGACGCGATCGAGGCGATGGGCGACAAGATCCGCGCGAAGAAGCTGGTGTCCGCGGCGGGCGTGCCGGTGCTCGACGGTGACGACACGTTTCCGCTGCTCATCAAGGCCGCGGCCGGCGGCGGCGGGCGTGGCATGCGGGTCGTCACCGACCCCGGGACGCTGCGGTCCGAACTCGCGGCGGCCTCCGCCGAGGCGCAGTCGGCGTTCGGCGACGGCACCGTCTTCACCGAGCCGTACCTGCCGCGGGCCCGCCACGTCGAGGTCCAGGTGCTGGGCGACCAGCACGGCCGCGTCTGGGTGGTCGGTGACCGGGACTGCTCAGTCCAGCGCCGCCACCAGAAGGTCGTCGAGGAGGCGCCGGCCCCCGGTCTTCCGGACGCCGTTCGAGCCGAGCTCCACCGGCATGCCCTGGCCGCGGCCGAAGCGGTCGACTATCGGGGTGCGGGCACCGTCGAGTTCCTCGTCGACGGCGACCGGATCTTCTTCCTGGAGATGAACACCCGGCTCCAGGTGGAGCACCCGGTGACCGAGGCCGTGACCGGCCTCGACCTGGTCGCCTGGCAGGTGGCGATCGCCGAGGGCCGCCCGCTCCCGGCGGAACCGCCGCCGTCGCGGGGACACGCGGTCGAGGTGCGGCTCTACGCCGAGGACCCGGCCGCCGGGTTCGCGCCGCAGACCGGCACGCTGCGCGCGTTCGACTTCGACACGCCCGGCATCCGGGTCGACACCGGGGTCGAGGCCGGCAGCGTGGTCGGGGTCCGCTACGACGCCATGCTTTCCAAGATCATTGCGTACGGGCCGGACCGCGGCTCGGCCGTCCGGCTGCTCGCCGACGCGCTGCGCCGCGGTGAGCTCCACGGGATCACGACGAACCTCGCGCTGCTGCGGGCGATCCTCGCCGACGACGACTTCGTCGCGGGGCGGGTCGACACCGCGCTGCTGGACCGCAGGCTCGCCGCGTGGACGAGCGCGGGGGAGGACCACGCGGTCCGCAAGGCGGCGCTCGCGGCGGCGGCGGGATCGGCGGTCCGGACTGCGACGTCCGGAAGTGTTCAGGCGCGGATCCCGGTGGCGTGGCGGAACGTGCCCAGCCAGGAGCGGGTCCGGTCGTACCGGTGGGGCGGCTCCTCCTACGACGTGGCGTACTCGTCGCGAGGCGGGCGCCTGGAGTCGTCGTGGCTGCCCGGAGTCCGGATCGAGTCCGTCGACGGCGGTCACGTCGTGCTCGACGATCACGGGGTGCGCGAGACGTACCGGGTGACGGTCGTCGACGGCGGGGTGGACGTGGACGGGCCGGCCGGATCGTTCGACCTTCACGACGTACCGAAATTCGTTGATCCTGCGGCGAACCTTGCCGCGGGATCGCTGCCGGCGTCCATGCCGGGCCTCGTCGTGGCCCTGCACGTGGCCGAAGGTGATCAGGTCGTGGCGGGTGCGCCGATCGTCGTGCTCGAGGCGATGAAGATGCAGCAGACGCTGACCGCGCCCGCCGACGGGGTCGTCGCCACGATCGCCGTCGAGGTGGGAAAACAGGTCGCTGCGGGGGAAGTGCTGGCCGTGATCGAGTCCGAGGAGTCGCGATGACCGCGTTCGTCGAGTCGGTGGAACGACGTGAGCTGCGGGAAGCCGTCGCCCGCCTCGGCCAGAAGTACGGCGAGGAGTACTTCTACGCCGCCGCCCGCGACGGCCGCAAGACCACCGAACTGTGGCAGGAGGCCGCCGCGCTCGGCTACCTCGGCGTGTCCATTCCCGAGGAGTACGGCGGTGGTGGCGGCGAGATCGGCGACCTGGCCGCCGTCCTGGAAGAACTGGCCACCGCCGGTTGTCCGCTTCTGCTCATGGTCGTGTCGCCGGCGATCGTGGGCACGGTGATCGCCCGGTTCGGCACCGGCGAGCAGAAACAGCGGTGGCTTCCCGGGCTGGCGAGCGGCACCGCGACGTACGTCTTCGGGATCACCGAGCCGGACGCCGGTTCGAACACGCACCAGATCGCCACGCAGGCGCGGCGGGACGGGGACGACTGGGTGCTGAGCGGCTCGAAGACGTACATCAGTGGGGTGGATGAAGCGTCTTTCGTCCTGATCGTCGCCCGGGTCGGGAAGCGCCCGTCGCTGTTCATGGTGCCGACCGGCGCCCCCGGCTTCACCTACCGCAGGATCGACATGGGCCTCGTGGCGCCGGAGGACCAGTTCACGCTCTTCCTCGACGACGTGCGGCTGCCCGCCGACGCGCTGATCGGCAGCGAGGAGGCCGGTTTCGACCAGCTCTTCGCCGGCCTCAACCCGGAACGGATCATGGCGGCGTCGTCGGCGACCGGGATGGCCCGCTGGGCGCTGCGCAAAGCCGTCGCGTACGCCGGGGAGCGCTCCGTCTGGGGTGTGCCGATCGGCGCCCACCAGGCCATCAGCCACCCGCTGGCGAAACTGCACGTGGAGATCGAGGCAGCGCGGCTGCTCACCCAGAAGGCGGCGGCGTTGCACTCCGCCGGTGAACTGAAGGCCGCGGGAGAGGCCGCGAACATGGCCAAGTACGCGGCCGGGGAAGCGGTCTGCGCCGCCGTCGACCAGGCCATCCAGACGCACGGCGGGAACGGGCTCGCCACCGAGTACGGGTTGGTCCAAGCCCTGGCGACGTCACGGCTGACGCGGATGGCACCGGTCAGCCGGGAGATGGCGCTCAACTTCGTGGCGCAGTTCTCGCTGGGGTTGCCACGGTCGTACTGACCGCACCCGCCGTCCACATGGGATCGGTGTCTCCCGCCGTTCCCCGACGGGAATGACTGCGAAGCATGCGCGAAACTTGTTCCGCCTGACGTGAGCACTTCAGCGAAGGTGCCCGGCGTGCGCGTTTTGCGGCCGGTAATGAATGCGACTCCCACCCGAAACAATTGCTGTTCGGCGTGGCGCTCCTGATCAGGTAATGACGGCGACTCAGTCGTGAAACAAATCGCCCGGATGTCGATGGGGAAACAAATTCAGTTGCGATCTTGGCGGCTGTCTGAATGGCCTGCTAACGTCCCGCCCAGAAATTGGAGCCCTGGCACGGAGGCAATAGCTAATGGGTACATTCCTCCTGCGTAGGGTGGGCTACCTCGTACTTCTCGCAATGGTCGCGACCGTCGTCGCGTACCTTCTGGCCGCGACCCAGCTGCACCCCCGCAGCCGGTACGAGGGGCGCAACCCGGCCCCCGCCGAGGCGGTCGTGGACCAGCGGCTCACCGAGCTGAACATGAACGACAAGACGCCTCTCGTCGACCGCTTCACCACCTGGGCCGGGGGCGTCGCGCACGGCGATCTCGGCAAGACCGTCGACGGCGAGTCGGTGAACGCCGAGATGGGCCGCCGGATGTGGGTGAGCCTGCGGCTCATGCTGATCGGCTCGATCCTCGGGACCCTGCTCGGCGTGGTGGCCGGGGCGTACGGCGCGATCAAGCAGTACCGATGGTCGGACCAGACGCTGACGGTGATCTCCTTCGTACTGCTGTCGATCCCCACGGTGGTGCTGGCCGTCCTGATCAAGAACGCCGGCATCTGGTTCAACGAGGTGTCGGGTAACGGGTCGACGCCCCTGCTGTTCACCACCGGCGAGATCACTCCGGGGCTGGACACCTGGTCCTGGGCCGGGCTCAGCGATCGCCTCGGACACCTGATCCTGCCGACCGTCGTGCTCGCGATCGGGGTCAACGGCTTCGCCTTCTACAGCCGTTACCAGCGCAACTCCATGCTCGACGTACTGGGCAGCGACTTCCTTCGCACCGCACAGGCGAAGGGGCTGCGTCGCTGGTCGGCGCTGACCAGGCACGGCCTGCGCACCGCCCTCATCCCGATGGCGACCTTCTTCTCGTACCAGTTCGCGCTGCTCTTCGTCGGTGCGACGTTCACCGAGAAGATCTTCGGCTGGCACGGCATGGGGGAGTACTTCGTCGACTCCATCACCAAGAACGACATCAACTCGACGGCCGGGGTGACGCTCTTCGTCGCCGTGCTGGTCCTGATCGCCGGACTGCTCTCCGACGCCGTCTATGCGGCGCTGGACCCGCGGGTCCGGGCTTGAGGAGGCCGAGATGACCGCCATCACCGAACCCATCGTGGACGATGTTCTCCCGTTGAGCCGCCCGGTCTCGCGCAACCGTCTGGTCCTGCGGCGTTTCCTGCGTCAGCGGCTGGCCGTTCTCGGCCTCGTCGTGGTCGTGCTGCTGATCGCGGTGGCCTACCTCGGACCGCTGTTCTACCCCTGGAAGTACGACCAGCTGGACTTCCAGGCGTTCCAGTCGCCGCCGACCCCGGCGCACTGGTTCGGCACCTACCAGACCGGCGGGGACGTCTTCGCCCGTACCCTGCGGGGTCTGCAGAAGTCACTGGTCATCGGCCTGCTCGGGGCGCTGCTGTCGACCGTGCTGGCCGCCGTGGCGGGAGCCTTCGCCGGCTACTTCCGCGGCACCACGGACATCCTCGTCCGGCTGGTCACCGACATCATGCTGGTCCTGCCCGGCTTCCTGATCATCGCCATCTTCTCGTCCTCGCTGCGGGACGGGAGCTGGCTGCTGTTCATCGTGCTGCTGGCCGGGTTCCAGTGGATGATCACCGCCCGGGTGGTCCGCGGGATGACGCAGTCGCTGCGGGAGCGCGAGTTCGTCCAGGCGGCCCGCTTCATGGGGGTGCCCGGCTGGAAGATCATCCTCCGGCACATCCTGCCGAACATGGCCTCCCTGCTGATCATCGACGCGACCGTCGGCGTCAGCAGCATCATCCTGGCCGAGGTCGGGCTCTCCTTCTTCGGCTTCGGCGTGCAGCCGCCGGACGTCTCGCTCGGCACCCTGATCGCCGACGGCTCCGGCGCCGCGCTGACCAACTGGTGGCAGTTCTACTTCGTCGCGGGGGTTCTGGTGCTGCTCGTGCTCGCGGTCAACCTGATCGGCGACGGCCTGCGTGACGCGTTGGACCCGAACTCCGAGATCGAAGGTGCGAAGTGACCGATGCGATGGTGACCCGGGCGCCCGTACCCGTCGAGGTCGCGCCCCTGCTGCGCGTCGAGGATCTGTCGGTGACGTTCCGCAGCCCGGCCGGGCCGGTGACCGCCGTCCGCGGGATCAGTTACGACGTACGGCCCGGTGAGGTTCTCGGCATCGTCGGCGAGTCCGGTTCCGGCAAGTCGGTCTCGTCGCTGGCCGTCATGGGCCTGCTGCCCGGCAATGCCACGATCACCGGCTCGGCCACCTTCGAGGGCCGGCAGCTGCTCGGCCTCGGTGACAAGCAGATCTCCCGGATCCGCGGACACCGGATGGCCATGGTGTTCCAGGACCCGCTCTCCGCGCTGACCCCGGTCTACCCGATCGGCGACCAGATCGCCGAGACGATCCGGGTTCACCAGCGGATCGGGCGCGAGGCCGCCCGGGAGCGTGCGGTCGAGTTGCTCGACCTCGTCGGCATCCCGAACCCGCGGCAGCGGTCGAAAGGGTTCCCGCACGAGTTCTCCGGCGGCATGCGGCAGCGGGTCATGATCGCGATGGCCATCGCCAACGACCCGGCCCTGATCATCGCGGACGAGCCGACCACGGCGCTCGACGTCACCATCCAGGCGCAGATCCTGGAGGTGCTGCAGACCGCCCGGGAGGTGACCGGCGCGGCCATCATCATGATCACCCACGACCTGGGCGTGGTGGCCGGCTTCGCCGACCGGATGATGGTCATGTACGCGGGCAAGGTCGTCGAGAGCGGCGTGGTCGAGACCGTCTACCAGCGGCCGCGGATGCCGTACACCATGGGTCTGCTCGGCTCGATCCCCCGGCTGGACGTGGGCGAGCGGCAGCGGCTGACGCCCATCGACGGCGTGCCGCCGTCGATGGTGAGCCTGCCCGCCGGCTGCCCGTTCGCGCCGCGGTGCCCGATGCGGATCGACCTCTGCGAGCAGACCGAGCCCGCGCTGCTCGGGGTGGTCTCCGACGACGCCGGGCACCTGGCCGCCTGCCATCGCAGCGAGAAGATCGCCCGGGAGGAACTGACCGGCCCCGACGTCTTCGTCACCCCGCCCCTGCCCGAGGCGACCGGGACGGCGCAGCTGCCGCGCGAGCAGCGGCCCGTCGTCCTGGAGGTTCGTGACCTGGTCCGGGAGTACCCGGTGACCAAGGGGAGCCTGCTGCGACGCCGGGTCGGCACCCTGCAGGCCGTCGCCGGGATCAGCTTCGACATCCGCGAGGGCGAGACGCTCGGGCTGGTCGGCGAGTCGGGCTGCGGTAAGACGACGACCATCATGGAGATCCTCGAACTGGCCCGGCCGACGTCCGGCACCATCGCCGTGCTCGGCCAGGACACGGCCGGGATGAGCCCCAAGGAGCGGTTCGCGATCCGTCGTGACCTCCAGGTGGTGTTCCAGGACCCGATGGCCTCCCTCGACCCCCGGCTGCCGGTCAGCGACATCCTCGCCGAGCCGATGGTGGCCCATGGCGTGCCCGCCGCGGAACGGGAGCGCCGGGTCCGGGAACTGCTGCGCCTGGTGGGGTTGCGTCCCGAGCACGCCGACCGGTATCCGGCCAAGTTCTCCGGTGGGCAGCGGCAGCGGATCGGCATCGCCCGGGCCCTCGCGCTGAACCCGAAGCTGCTGGTGCTCGACGAGCCGGTCTCGGCGCTGGACGTCTCCATCCAGGCCGGCGTGATCAACCTGCTCGAACAGCTGAAAGCCGAGCTGGGTCTCTCCTACCTGTTCGTGGCGCACGACCTGTCGGTGGTCCGGCACATCGCCGACCGGGTCGCGGTGATGTACCTCGGGCGCATCGTCGAGATCGGTCCGGCCGACCAGGTCTTCGAGGCGCCGACGCATCCGTACACCCAGGCGCTGCTGTCCGCGATCCCGCTGCCGGATCCGGTCAGGGAACGGCAGCGCCGGCGGATCCTGCTGACCGGCGACCTGCCGAGCCCGGTGGACCCGCCCTCCGGGTGCCGGTTCCGGACCCGGTGCCCCAAGTTCGCCCACGAGCTCGACGACGACCAGCAACGGCGCTGCCTCGATGAGTCTCCGGTGTTGACGGGCCGGGAAACCCCGGACCCGGACCACGAGATGGCCTGCCACTACCCGGCACCCATCGCGGCGATCTGACGGCCGGCGCGGTCCGGTCCGCGCCGGCCGGTGGAAACGAAGAAATCGCGTCTGGATCAGACGCCATGTTGTGGAGGCACTGGTGAGGAAACACTGGGGTGCGAGGGCACTTCTCGCGCCGATCGTCGTCGCGACCCTGATCGGGGCCGCCGCTTGTGGCGGGACGACCGACAAGGGCACCGATCAGGCCGCCCCGCCGCCGAAGGCGAGCGAGAACCAGATCAACCCGAAGTCGCGTGACGAGCTGACGGACGGTGGCACGTTCACCTGGCCGATGAGTGAGTTCCCGGCGAACTTCAACTACAACCAGCTCGACGGCACGCTCGACGACAACGCCCACGTCGTCAACGCCCTGCTGCCGCAGCTGTACACCTTCGAGGCCGACGCCACCCCGGTGTGGAACAAGAACTACCTCGCCTCCGAGCCGGTTCTCACGACCGACCCGAAACAGGTCGTCACCTTCGAGCTCAACCCGAAGGCGGCCTGGGACGACGGCACTCCCATCACCTGGGAGGACATTCTCTGGCAGTGGAAGTCGAACAACGGCACGGACAAGGCCTACAACATCTCGGCGTCCAACGGTTACGAGGACATCGAGAGCGTCGTGAAGGGCAAGGACGACCGCGAGGCGATCGTCACCTTCAAGACCCGGTTCGCCGACTGGAAGTCGCTGTTCGCCCCGCTGTACCCGGCGTCCACGAACAAGGACCCGAAGATCTTCAACGAGGGCTGGCAGAAGCAGCCGCTGACGACCACGGCGGGCCCGTTCAAGTTCAGCTCCATGGATGCCACGGCGAAGACCGTCACGCTGGTCCGCAACGAGAAGTGGTGGGGTGATCCGGCCAAGCTCGACAAGATCGTCTACCGGGCGATCGACGGGAGCGCGCAGGTCGACGCCCTGGCCAACGGTGAGGTCGACGTCGTCGACATCGGCTCCGACGCGGACGCCTACCAGCGGGCGAAGCAGATCAGCACCGCGGAGATCCGGCAGGCGGCCGGCCCGAACTTCCGGCACCTGACCGTCAACGGCACCAGCGCGACCCTCTCCGACGTCAAGGTGCGCCAGGCGGTCGCCGAGGCCATCGACCGGACCGCCGTCGCGAAAGCACTGCTCAGCCCGCTCGGCATCACGCCGACGGCGCTCAACAACCACATCTACATGGCCAATCAGGCCGGTTACCAGGACAACTCCGGCGACGTCGGCAAGTACGACCCGGAGAAGGCGAAGGCCGGCCTGGACGCGGCCGGCTGGAAGCTCGACGGCGACGTCCGGAAGAAGGACGGCAAGAGCCTGGAGATCAACTTCGTCATCCCGACCGGGGTCAAGTCCTCCCAGCAGGAGTCCCAGCTGGTGCAGAACATGCTCGCCCAGGTCGGAGTGAAGGTGAAGATCAACGCGGTCCCGGTGGACGACTTCTTCGCGAAGTACATCACGCCCGGTGATTACGACATGACGGTCTTCGCCTGGATCGGAACCCAGTTCCCGGTCAGCTCCAGCAAGTCGATCTACGCGGAGCCGACCAAGAACGACAAGGGTGAGCTGGACGTCCAGCAGAACTACGCCCGGATCGGCTCGCCCGAGCTGGACAAGGTGTTCGGCGAGGCCACCTCCGAACTCGACCCGGCCAAGGTGTCCACGCTGGCCAACCAGGCCGACGCCCTGATCTGGCAGGAAGTGCACTCGCTGACCCTCTACCAGCGCCCGGAACTGGTCGCCAGCAACAAGAAGCTGGCCAACTTCGGCGCCAAGGGCTTCGCCAGCGTCACCTACGAGAACATCGGTTTCACCAAGTAACCCTGATCGAGCGCACGACCGGTGACGCCGCGCGGAGAACCCTCTCCGCGCGGTGTCCGCGGCTCCCACGACGTACTCAACATTCCCGGCGTGCTCGAAGAGCTGATAGGCGAAGCGGCCGAGGACGACGGCGAGCGAACGGCCGGGGACGCTGAGGTTCAGGGCGAAACGACGGCCATGACCGCAGGCTACCGGTGTTGATCTATGCCGGACGGGCCGTGGTTGCGGAACTCCCACAGGCGGTTGTAAGTGACGTCGTTCAGGTCGCGTCCCTCGTCGACGCGGGCCACGAACGGACGTGCGGTGGTCGCGGCCGGCGCCCACGGGTTGACGGTGTCGAAACCGGCGCCGAGATAGCTGTCGCGGATCACCAGTTGCCCGTTCGGGGTGATGCCGGGCAGATATCCGGTGGCACTCGCACCCTGATCCCACGCGCGCCCGAATCGGCCGGTGGGCGCTGCTTGATATCCGGCGTCGGCCACTATGCGGGAACGGGTGACCAGGAAGCCGTACGGGAAAATGGGGCTGGTGTCAGGGGCGAAAATGACACCGCCGGACTCTTTCCGTGAGGACACCAGCCGGAACTCGTCGTGCTCGAAGACGGCGGCGGCCCGGCCGAAGACGAAGTCCGTGTCGCCTTCGAGGTAGGAGTCGCGGACGCAGACGCGCGCGATGCTGTTCACGTCGCCGGCGTTCGCCAGGAAGGTGTCCTGGCGGCTGATCAGGCGCATCTTCTCCAATTGGGTGCGGTCCGCGTCGGTGCGCAGCGCGAGCGCCTGGTGGGTGCCGCGGTCCACCGTGTCCAGCAGCGTGTTGGTGATCGTCAGACCTTTGAGCTGCAGATCCGTGCTCTGCGCCCAGACGACGGTGGCGCACAGGGCGGCCGTGGCCGTGGTCTTGGTGGCGCATGACTGGAACATCGGCCAGGCCGGGTCGCCCTCGGCGTACCGCCCGTCGGCGTTGACCTGCGCGGCCCATTGCGCCGGAGTGATCGTGGCGTCGACGGTGAATTCGAGGTTGATCTTCTCGGCCGGACCGTCGCCGAAAATGGTCAGCGGTGGTGTTCCGGAAGGGATGAAGACCGTTCCCGGGTACGTCCCGGGCCGCACCGCGATGAAAAGGCGTCGCGTGCCTCCGGCGCGGTAGGCGGCGTTGACCGCTTCCTGAACGGTGGTCGTTTCGTCGACGACGAAGTCCGCATGCCGTGGCGTGCGGATCGGTTTCGGCCGCCACGGGTCGGTGACCGGATTCGCATACGCACCGGAATAGCGCAGATAGTTCGCCGCGGTGAACGGCGCGGCCTCGGCCGGCGAGAGGATCGGCCGGGCCGGCGTCCCGGGCGCGACCAGCAGCGAGGCAAGCACGGCAAGCAGGGTCTTCATCACGGCTCCTTCCGGTAGGAATGCGCTTTCCTGCAGGACCTTACCTCTTGAAGTGCGTCGATGTCTCGTGGCTGCGGCCGTCGTAGGTGCGATTACTGCCGCCGTCGGACGCCCGGCCGTACCGTAGAGATCATGAGGGCGAATCCCCGGCCCCGGCTCAGCCGGCCGATGACCTTCGGTTCGCGGCGCTGAGCGGCTGTCTCGCAACCGTTTCCGCAGCTAGCGCCAAATCAGGCTGCCGAGGTCGCTCTCTGCCGTTCGTATCTCCATCACGGTGATGCCGATCCGAACGCGGCTCCAGGAAGGTGACCCCTCCTGGACTTCTCCTGGACACGGCGCGCGGCCGATGAGCGGATGCGGGTTGCCCGGCTGGCCGGTAGCGTCCGACTGATGTTTGACCGATTCCGTCTCGATCGCGTGGACTTGGGTGAGGTCACGCTACGAGCCAGGTACGGAGGTGCCGGCTCGCCGGTCGTCCTGTTGCATGGCCACCCCCGGACCCATACGACCTGGCACGAAGTGGCTCCCGAACTGGCTGAGAGCCACTTCGTCGTGGCGCCCGACCTGCGCGGATACGGTGGATCGACGCTTCCGCAGGATGCGCCGGACCATGCGCAGTCGAGCAAGCGGGCGATGGCCCGCGACGTCGTACTACTGATGTCCCACCTCGGTCATGACCGATTCGCTGTGGTCGGGCACGATCGTGGGGCTCTGGTAGCGTTTCGCGCGGCCATGGACCACCCGGACGCGGTTTCGCACCTGGTTGTCATGGATGGACTACCCGTCGTTGAGCACCTTGAACGAACGGACGCCGTCTTCGCCCGCGCCTGGTGGCACTGGTGGTTCCTCGGGCAGACCGACAAGCCCGCCGAACGCGTGATCTGCGCCGACCCGGACGCGTGGTATTCAATCCCCGAGCCCGCCGAGATGGGCAGCGGTAATCACGCTGATCTCCGGGAAGCCCTTCACAATCCGGCGGTCGTCCATGGAATGTGCGAGGACTACCGGGCCGGCCTGGGCATTGACCGTGAACACGATGAGGCCGACCGGGTGGCCAGACGGCAGGTCATGTGCCCGACCTTGCTCCTGGAATCCGCTGACGACGACCTCGACATCCACGGCGATCCGGCCGCCATCTGGGCTCCGTGGCTCGCCCAACCACTTCAGCACCGGGTGATCCACAGCGGGCACCACCAGGCCGAGCAGGCGCCTGGTCCGGTGGCCGAGTCGTTGCTCGAATTCCTGTCCGGCAGCAAGCCGCCCCATTGAACCCCCCATGCGCGTCACGCAGGGCCCGTCCGTGCGCTCGGCGGCCCGGCTCCGCGGCGACAACGACAGCACCGTCCCTCTCCTGGCCCGTTACGACCCGCACGAACTCGTCACCGGGCCGGCCCTGCCGCATCTGCTCCAACGCCGCGTCGGCTGGAAACGGACCGTCATAAGCACCAACATGGTCTACCAACTACTCAACGACGCCCTCGCCCGCGCCGCGCTCATCGACCACGCCGGCCAGCCGCTGCGCTACACTCCTCACGACTTCCGAAGGGTCTTCGCCGCCGAAGCCGTCACCGGCGGCTTGCCCGTCCAGATCGCCGCTCGGTTGCTCGGCCATGCCTCGATCGCCACTACCGAGACGTACTTGGCGGTCTTCCAAGAGGACCTGATCCGCTCCTACCGCACCTTCCTCGACAAACGCCGAGGCGTCCGCCCTGCCGAGGAGTACCGGGAGCCCACCGACGAGGAGTGGCGCGAGTTCCAGCAGCACTTCCACGCCGGCAAACTGGAGCTGGGCGACTGCGCCCGCCCCTACGGGACCCCTTGCCAGCATGAACACTTGTGCCTGAGATGTCCGATGCTCCGGGTCTCGCCCAGACAACGAGACCGACTCATCGAGATCATCCACAACCTCACCGGCCGCATCGCCGAAGCCCGCATCAACGGCTGGCTCGGCGAGGTCCAGGGCCTTCAAACCAGCCTCACCAAGGCCCAGGAGAAGCTCGCCGGCCTGGACCGCAGCATCGCACGCGGCCGCTCCGTAGGCGGCCCCGTCAACCTTGGCATGCCGACCATCACGGGATAGCCGATATCGGCATGCAGGACCAAGCACGCAGGGTGATGTTCAATCCTGCGGCGAGCATTCGGATCTGCCGATGAGAGTTAGCCTGAAAATACTAGCTACTTCGTCAAAAATCAATTTTGTTCGATTATGGGCGCTTTCTAGGCTTCCGCTTAGCCCCCCATATTGCCACCGCTGTTGCGCCAGCTAGCGCAGCAGCCGAAATCATTATTCTAGCCGTTTTGTCTTTTTCTTGCGGACTGGAACAGTAAGGACGCTCGGGTTCTTGATAGGTGAAGAATGACAATGGAAGAGGTTCGCCAGAATCTACGGCCAGCTGGTATGCAGATTCGGCAACTCTACCGACGCGCCGAGCTAGCGGGTCACTCGATTCGAGCCAGCTCAAGCGCGCCAGACTCCACCATTTCCGTCCGACTTCACCGGCGAACATCGGGGTAAAGATGTCCGCCCTCATGTCTTCCTCGGATACCACTCCACAGTCGAGAGCCGCGTAAGCGTAGCCGAAATATGACGTGAGAAAGGACCATTGCTCTGGTCTCATCCCAGCATTCCTCCATCGCTGAAATCCGGTTGCCGGGAGATATGTATTTGGATCGTCCATGACGCGGCCGAGCAGCTCGCGATGTGCATTGCGCACCGAATGAACGCTGGCAGCGCGAAGAGCGCGCCCTTGGAGAGTTAGGCTCGCGGCAACACCCAGTACCGCTAAAGCGCTTAGTATTGCACTGGCCGCACCATACGCCTGCCCGATATCGGAAAGCTCTTGCCAATCCACGCCGTTGAGGCGACCTGCAATTCCTATCAATAAAGGCGAGATAAGTACCCCGACGGACGCGAGTGTTGCGATTCCAATGATTGCCATCATGGAGCCTCGTCGCATCGCTCTCCTCCGGTTCGCATCTCCTGTCTAGGCCTACCACTATAAAGCTGCATGTCGATGCTTCTTGCAGGTGCTAACGATCTACCACCGCGAGCGAGGCGACTCGTGGTTGAGGTATCCGGAAGCGGTCACCGATCGGGGGAGAACCTCACCGCCGTCCGAGACACGGCAATCCTCTGCATTGCAGCGCTATTTTCGTTCGAGCAATACATTCACATAGCGACTGGGACGTCCTGTTCTGCCGCCGTGAGGAAACGTGTCGTCAGCCGGACGGGGTTTCCCACGGCCGCGGAATCCATCGATTGTCATCCAGGTAGGCGGTGAGCCGGGGGAAGTGGCGTCTCGCCTCGGCTTCGTTCGTCAGGTCGGTCCGCGTTCCGTACGGTTCGTCCGGGCCTCTAGGTCCGTCGGCTGCGAAGGGAGCTCCGGTAGCGGCGATGTGTGCCTTCCATGGGAAGGCCGCCGAACCAATCGATTCAAGCGTTGTGCCGATCGGACGCCAAGATGACCAGGCCGTCGGGATTATCCAGAACGCCACGCATCGTTTGCCGGCCATGCGACACGATCCAGTCCTGCACGGCGAGTTCGTCGGTGAGGGGCCCAAGCAACAGGGTCGCGGCGTCGAGGACCGGCCAGCGATAGAGTTCGTCCTGCGCTTCTTCCCATAGTTCCTGAAACCGTTCGATGGCATTCGGCTGCAACGCACGAAGGCGGCGAAGCAACGCCTGCGCGACGATTTCGGTGTCGGCACCAGCCCCCGAGCGGGCGTCCTCTACCATCCGCCAGAAGAAGCCCTCGTCCACGAGCAGACCTTACGAGATCCCGTCCGCACTGTCATGCCGCTGATAGCACGATGTCCGGAGTGTTGCTGGTGGGCGAGACCGAGCGGCAGCCTGTAGGTAACTTTAGGTCGTCTGCGGGTCCTGGGGCTTGACGGTCATCCCTTGGCCGACCGGGCCGGCGTGGCCGGTCAGGACAGCTCCCGCATGGAGATTCCGCGGGCCTCCTAAAGCCTGACGAAGCTCTCGCCCGTCTCCCAGGAGGTCAGCTGGGGCCGGGCTCGCCTCGGTGGATTGAGTGATCCGGCCGCTCGCGTGGTCCTTGCGAGCGGCCGGGGCGATCGTCGATGATGTCCACCGCTTCCATGATCCAGACGGAGAACAACGCCGATGAAGACCCTGTCGCGTGCGGTTCTGCTCGCCGCCGCTGTTTCGCTCGGCCTCGCCGGCTGCTCGGCGCCGGAGAAGGTGGAGCCCGCGCGGCCGGTCAGCAACCTGGAGGTACGGGCCGAGAGCGACGCCACCGCGGAAGTGCAGAGGCACGCCGACGACATCGCCGGCATCATCGAGACGACCCTCGATAAGCCGCAGGTGCGCCCGATCCCCTGCCGGCCCGAGGCCGGGAAGACGACCGAACTCGGGTACAGCGTCCAGGGCGTCTATCAGCTCGGCCTGGAGCGGGTCTCGGACCCCGCCGGAACCCTCGAGGCGATCAAGGTGTTCTGGAAGGAGTTGGACTATCAGGTGCCGATCGACAAGACCGTCGGCAGCAGGCGGACCATGCGGGCGCTGACCCCCGATGGCTACACCGTCGACCTGGAGACCAACTTCCCGAAGGCATTACGAGTCACGGTCTACTCGGCCTGTTTTTCTAGGCCTGCACCGGGCCCGTCGAGAAGCAACTAGTCATGGGAACATTTGCCGGAAGGTAGATACGCGCGAGCGGATACCGGCCGAAGGTCAGGTCTATGGCAGCAGGCCTTGCCGGGATGAGGGCATCTGATGTCATCATGCTCCCGTGCCCATCAAGACAGAGGTCTACCAGCGAGAAACACCTCAAGGCGCCGAGACCATCACCGTAATGGCCTCAATCGATGACAACGGAGCTGAGATCCGTGTCATCCATGAGCGCGACGGCATCGTCATCTCCGATTCGATCCCCCATTGGGGAGAAGACCCCGCTGCTGGTCAGCGCTGGGCAAACGAACATCGCGAGGATCGGACCGCGGAAGGTTATCAACTCGTCGAGGAGCCAGGCGAGTCGGAGTAGAAACGACCACCCCTTCGTCGGCGTCGACCTCGGCCGGCACCGAGCAAGGCTTCACTCTTCTGTCGCAGTTCGCGCACAGGTCGCGCGGAGCACGTCACGGACCGTGGGTGGCGCTCCCGCCCCCGGCCGGCCGCTCAGTCATAGTCGTAGTCGCTCTCCGGCCGCAGCGCTTGGACGAAGCTGACGAAATCCGGTGCCAGTACGGTGATTCGGTAGTCAACCTCCTGATCGACGTGGACAACGCGCGGTTCGCCCCGGGGGCCGCAGTCCCGGTAGTCGAACGCGATCATGTCGTGGCCGGCCGAAGGGCAGTCAGCGAAGTACACGCCGATCTCCGGATAACCCCACTCCTCGACAAGGAACCGGCTACCCGATCGCCCAGCCAGGGAACATTCCTTCTCCCGACCGATCCCCATGATCGCGGTGAGGGCGACGTGGTCTTCGGCCCAGGTCGTTCCGCTCGGAGCCGGACAGCACGTGTTTCGCGGCATTCCGCCGTTACGCATCCGCATCAAAGCCACATACGAGGCAGGCAACCTAAACCCGACCTCTGCCTCAACCGACGCGATCAGTTCATCGGTGGGATACCCGCCACGGTAGGTCTCCTCGGCATACGCACTGTCTTCCCAGAACCCGTCCAGGTCCAGATCGGGGAACACCTGTCTGAGCTGCTCGTTGGTCACGCTTCTGCCCTTCGTCAACCGCAAGTCCGGCACCGGGGAGACCCCGAGCATCAGCAGGCGGTGGCACCCCGCGCCGCGGGTATCCGATCACGTCACGCAACGGTGGGAGTATAAGGGCCAGTTGAAGTCAGCGGCCAGGTCCGGAACATCCTCATTTGCCGCGACGCGCGCCTTGACGGCCGGACGCGATGGCGATCAGGCTCCTGATCATGTCGGCGGGAGGAACGCGTTGACCGGACCGCGGCCGGCCTCGGCCCGAATCTTCGGCTTGCGCTCGGCGACATAGCCGCGGACGGCCTGGTGAGAGACGTCGTGCATGCCGTGCTCGTCGAGCAGCCGGTCTTAGATCCGTTTCGCGGTGTGCCGCTGCTTGCGCGGCGCGTCCAGATCCGTCCGGAGGATGTCGTCGATGACGGGCTTGAACGGATCCAGCACCGACGGCCGTGGCGGCAACGGCTGGCGTTCCCGCGGCCATGCCGACGCTAGCGCGTCGCTGACGGTGTGCCGGCTGACCCGATACTTGATCGCGATGGCCCGTCCGGACAGACCCGCCCGCGAGTCCCTGCGGATCGCCGCAACAGATCGATCTTCGACATCCGCGGCATCGGCGGACCTCCGTCCCGACCACCGATTTTCCCACCGCTGCCGGTGGCGCCGAAACTCGCCGACATCGAATCCACCCGATCGAGCCGCCAAGTAGTGGCGCTCGAAGTCAGTAACAAATCCGAGGTCCTACCCTTAGTAGCACTCTGATCGAGGGGAACTCCGAGGGAGCACCGATGCCGCGCCATCGACTCCGCAAGGACTGATGGTCAATCGAGCTTAGCTTCGGTGATCAGCTGCGAGAGCAAAGCACGATCGTGAAACGCAGCGTGCAGACGCTCAGCCAGGCGGCGTAGCGCCGCCGGCTCGGAACCTCCTGCCACAAAGGTGCCGCTCTCGGAACTGAACCAGATCACGTCTGCGAGGCCAGGCATCTCAGCCTGAATCAGCCATTGCGCGAGGCTCTCCCACCCATGTCCGTTGCTCTCGGCATCGAGATCATCGAAGACGTCTTCGACGTCCTCCATGTCGCCATCGAAGAGCACCAACTCTTGCTGTCCGTCCTCACGCGCATAGACGTGAAACGGAGACAGAGAAAGATCATCATCCACGACGGCATCGTAGTGACATCAAGGGCTTGAGGTTGTGGCGCTGAAACTCACCGACACACACTCGGTTCAAATCAGGTCGGCGCTGAGTGTCAGTAACAGCCGGCGCTCAACCTCACCGACATGACCAGGTGCCAGACCAGACCGGCATAAGAGGACGTCTGATTAACGTATTTTGTGGTGTTATGCGATTTGAGGGTCTCGCCAGGTTGGGGTGTTTTCGTCCGTCAGCCGGCGGGCGAGAT
>NZ_JBIRWQ010000046.1:0-38248 GCF_044388125.1 Actinoplanes sp. NPDC020271 | reverse complement strand
GCCGCCCCCCCCCCCCGCGCCGCCCCCCCCCCGCCCCCCCCCCCCGCCCCCCCCCCGCCCCCCCCCCGCCCGCCCCCCCCCGCCCCCCCCCCCCCCCCCCCCCCCCCCCCCCCCCCGGCCGGCCCCCCCCGTCAGGTGAGGGACTTCTTCAGCACCTTGCCGGCGGCGGTCAGCGGCAAGCTGTCCCGGAACTCGACGACCCGCGGATACTTGTACGCCGCCAGCCGTTCCCGGCAATGGGCGATCAGGTCGCTGGCCGCGACCGAGCAGCCCGGACGGGCGACCACGATCGCCTTGATCTCCTGGCCGAGCCGCTCGTCGGGCACCCCGACCACTGCGGCCAGCAGCACCTCCGGGTGCTCGTTGAGCGCCTCCTCGACCTCCCGGGGGTAGACGTTGTAGCCGCCGCGGATGATCAGCTCCTTCTTGCGGTCGACGATGAACAGGTAGCCGTCCTCGTCGAGGTAGCCCAGGTCGCCGGTGTGGAACCAGCCGTCCCGGAAGGCTTCCGCGGTGGCTTCCGGCTTGCCGTGATAGCCACGCATCGTGTGATAGCCCCGGGTGACGACCTCGCCGACCTGGTCGCGGCCCGCGGGCAGGCGACGCCCGGCCTCGTCCCAGATCTGTGCCTCGACGCCCCAGACCGGCCGGCCGACGCTGTAGACCCGGCGGTCCTGCGGGTTGTGGTTGAAGGTGATCGTCGCGGCGGTCTCGGTCATGCCGTATCCCTCCAGGATCGGCACCCCGAAGCGGTGTTCGAAGGCGTCCAGCACGTGGGCCGGGATGGCGTCACCACCGGAGATGCACACTCGCAGGGACGTGGTGTCGTAGCGCTCGTCGTACGGGTGCGCCAGCAACGCGGAGAACATGGTGGGCACGCCGTCGAAGATCGTGGCCCGGTGGCGGGTGATGGCGCCGAGCACCGCGTCCGGGGAGAAACGCGGGACCAGTGACAGGGCGGCGCCGAACCGGATGCCGACGTTCATCGTGCTGCACATGCCGAAGACGTGGAACAGGGGCAGGGCGGCGATGACGACGTCGTCCGGTTGCAGTTCGAACAGCCGCCCGGGAACGTCGGCGTTCAGGTAGAGCTGGAGGTTGGTCAGCTCGGCTCCCTTGGGACGGCCGGTGGTGCCGGAGGTGTAGACGATGGCCGCCGTGTCGTCGGCGTTGCGCTCGGCCAGCGGGAACGGCTCGTCCGTGGCCGTCGTCAGCTCGCTGAACGGGCGCGCGGCGCCCGGCGGCACCGGGCCGGCGGCGTAACAGTCGTCGATCCCGGCTTCGGCGGCGACCTTGCCCGCGTCCTCGATCAGGCCCGCCCAGGTGATCAGCAGGCGCGCACCGGAGTCGGCGAGCTGGTAGGCGATCTCCGGGGTCCGCATCAGGACGTTGAGGGGGACGACGATCGCGCCGGCCTTGAGGATGCCGTAGTACGCGATCGGGAACTCGGCGATGTTCGGCAGTTGCAGCGCCACCCGGTCACCGGGCCGGATGCCGCGGGCGGTCAGGGCGGCGGCGACCGCGTCGGAGCGGGCGTCGAGTTCTCCGTACGTGATCGTCTGCTGGTCGGTGAGGATGGCCGGCGCGTCCGGCCGGGCGGTCGCGGACTCGCGGAGGATGACAGCGAGGTTGAGCATCTTCGACTCCTTCGCCGTTGAAGGGCATCAACCCACCCTCGGTCACCGGGAGTGAGCCTGCTCTCACCGTGACGAGTTTCGGCCCGGCGCGGCAGGGCCGGACGTCCCCATCAGCGATGGGCGGCGTGCAGGATGTGCCGGCGCTGCTCGTACTCCTCGGCGTCGATCTCACCGCGGGCGAACCGCTCGTCCAGGATCTTCTCGGCCCCGGTGTCGGCGCTCTCGCCGCGCTCGGCACGCGAGGGCCACCAGGCGACGACTCCCACCAGGATGATCGCGGTCAGCAGCAAGGACAGCAGGATCGACAACCAGCCGGAGCCCATGCCCATGAAATGCGGGTAGTGGTACATCATGGCCGTACTCCTTCCCTCCTACCTGTCATGGTGGAACGGTCCGGCACCGGCGACAGGAGTCCATCGACCCGTACAGATCGGGCGAAGGACCGTTTCGGCTTCCGTGTCCAGTCCATAACGTACGGTCATGAACAGAGCCTTCGCCTCAGAGGATCACCACACCGTCGTGGTGGGCGTCGACGGCACTCCGGCCTGTTCGGCCACCGTCGAGCTGGCGGCGGCCGAGGCGGCCCGGCGCGCGGCACGGCTGCTCATCGTTCATGTCTGGCCGGGGAACTACCGCGGCCGCTTCCGTGTCCACGACGGTCACCGCACCGAGGTGGAGGGCCTGCGCCTGCTGGCGGCGGCCGCCGGCTTTGCCGCGGCGACGGACCCCGCGCTGGTCGTCGAGACCGCGCTGCGGGCCGGGAGTGCCGGTGAGGCGCTCGCCGAGTGTTCCCGGGCCGCCGGTCTGCTCGTCGTCGGGCATCGGGACAGCCAGCTGACCCGTTCGGACTGGGGTTCGACCACCCGCCTGCTGGCGAGCCACTGCGCCTGTCCGCTGATGGTGCACCGGGGTCGTCACGACGCCCGGGGGCCGGTCGTCGTCGGGGTGTCCGGACGTCCCGGCGCACCTGCCCTGGGCTATGCGTTCACGCAGGCCGCGGCCACCGGCACCACCCTCGTGGCGGTGCACGCGTGGCATCGGCCCCCGGATCGGCAGACGCCACACCCGATACCCGTCGGTGAGGGCGGCCCGGAACGTCGTGCCGCAGCCGAGATGCTGGCCACCGCGGTGATCGGCTGGCAGTGGCGGTTTCCGCAGGTCACGGCGGACACCCTGGTCATCCCGGAGATGGACGCGACGTACACGCTGAACCGGGCGTCCCGGCGTGGTCGCCTGCTGGTGGCCGGGGCCGGTGGCCGGGGCGAGCTCACCGAGCTGGTCGGCACGCCGCCGGCGCACCCGTCCGGCCGGCACGGCCTCTGCCCGGTTCTGCTGGTACCGCCGGGCTGGCCGGTGCAGGCGCCCCCGGTGGGTGCCTCCACGGCACAGCTCACGGATTGACCCGCACCCGCCACGTGGCCGAGGTGCCGGCGCCACCGGGGCCGGGGCCGACGTCGAAACTGCCGCCCAGCTCCCGCGCGCGCCCGGCCAGGTTGATCAGGCCACCCCGGGCCAGGGCGGGATCCGTGCCGATCCCGTTGTCCTCGACGGCGACCAGGGCCTCGCCGGCGATCACCGAGACCGAGACCCGGACGCCGGTCGCCCGGGCGTGACGCGCGACGTTGGACAGCAGCTCGCGCAGCACCGCGACCAGGTCGGGCACGATCTCGTCGGGGATCGCCGTGTCCAGGGGCCCGTTCGTGTCGAGGACGGGACGGAAGCCCAGGGTTTCCGCCGCGGCTTCCACGACCTGATGGATCTCGGAGCGCAGCGACGTACCGACCGGCGTGCGCAGTTCGAAGATGGAGCGCCGGATGTCGCGGATGGTGGCGTCCAGATCGTCGACGGCGGCGTTGATCCGCTGGGGCGCGTCGGGCCGCCCGATCTGCTGGACGGTGCCCTGCAGGTGCATCCCGGTGGCGAACAGTCGCTGGATCACCACGTCGTGCAGGTCGCGCGCGATCCGCTCGCGGTCCTCGAGCACGGCCAGCTGCCGGCGCTCCTCCTGAGCCCGGGCTCGTTCGAGGGCCAGGGCTGCCTGCCCGGCGAAGGTGGACAGCAGCGCGGCATCCTCCTCCTCGGTCGCCTGCCCGGCCGTCTGGGTCACGATCAGCACGCCTTGGAGGGTGTCGGCGGCGGTCAGCGGCGCGGCCAGGGCCGGCACCGCCGGGACAGCGACCGGCCAGTCCAGGGCCGCCCGCAGGTTCTCCACGGCGCGGTAGCGTTCCTGTCCGAACGCGAGCGCGGCCGCGGTGTCGACCGGCACGGGCTGCCCGGCCAGGCCGGCGCAGTCCGGGTTCGCACCGTCGGCCACCTCGATGGTGTATCGGCTGTTCGGCTGGTCGTAGAGCAGGACCAGGACCAGCTCGGCGCGGGCGACCTCGCGGGCGCGGCGGGCGATCAGCCGCAACGCGTCGGTGCGGTGCACGGTGCCGAGCAGGACGCTGGTGATCTCGGCGGTGGCGGCCAGCCAGCGTTCCCGTCGCTGGGCCAGCTCGTAGAGGCGGGCGTTGTCGATGGCGATGCCTGCCGCCGCGGCCAGCGCCACCACGATCTCCTCGTCGTCGTCGGTGAACTCGGCGGCGCCCTGCTTCTCGGACAGGTAGAGGTTGCCGAAGATCTGGCCGCGAGTGTGCACCGGCACCCCGAGGAAGCTGTGCATGGGCGGATGGTGCGGCGGAAACCCGTACGAGTCGGGATGGTTGCGGATGTCCGGCAGCCGGACCGGTTTCGGGTCGGTGATCAGCAGGCCGAGAACTCCCTGCCCGCGGGGCAGATCACCGATCCGGGCGTGGGTGGCCGGATCCATGCCGTGGGTGATGAAGTCGTTGAGGTCGGTGCGATCGGCCCCGATCACTCCGAGCGCGCCGTACCGGGCGCCGGCCAGGGCGCAGGCGGCCTCGACGATGCGCCGCAGGGTGCTGCTCAGGTCGAGGTCGCTGCCGATGCCGACCACCGCGTCCAGCAGTGCGCGCAGCCGTTCCCGGCTGGCCACCACGTCCCCGACGCGGTCGAGCATCTCCTGCAGCAGCTCGTCGAGCCGCACCCGGGACAGCGGGGAAAGACCCAGGGACAGCGGCTCCGGCCGCTCGCCGCGGGCAGTCTGCTCGACCATGCCGCCAGCCTAGCGGCCGGGCCTCCACCCCGGAATCAGGCTTTCAAGCCAATCAACCCCGATTGATCCGGTACGCCTTCAGCAGGCGCGCCCACCAGGGACGTGAACCCGCCGAGCGCGGTGCCGGGCAGCCGGCGCGCTTGATGCTGAGCCAGCCGCCCGGGCCCATCGTGACCGCACCGACTGCCGGCCGGTTCCGCGCCCCAGCGCTCACGGCCACCGCGATCACCACCGCACCGGTCGCGGCCAGCGCCGCCGCGACCAGCCGGTTCACGTCGACGACGGGACGGTAGACCACCTCGTCCGGGCCGACGATCCAGGCGCCGACCGGGCGGTCGCCGTCGGTCACCGGCAGAACCGACATCGTGCCCTCCCGGGCGGCCGTCACCGGCCGCCCGTCGACCGTGCTGGTCATCTTCCCGCTCCTATCGGCTGTCGGAACCGGTCGTGCCGGCCACCGCAGCACGACCTGCTTCGAGGCGGGCGATCGGCACGCGGAACGGCGAGCAGGACACGTAGTCCAGGCCGGCCTCGTGGAAGAACCGCACCGACGCGGGGTCGCCGCCGTGCTCGCCGCAGACGCCCACGGTCAGCTCCGGCCGGGTGGCGCGGCCACGTTCCACCGCGATCCGCACCAGCTCGCCGACCCCGGCCGGGTCGATCGTCTCGAACGGCGAGGTGGCGAACACGCCCAGTTCCAGGTATCGGCCGAAGAACGCGCCCTCCACGTCGTCGCGGGAGAAGCCCCAGGTCATCTGGGTCAGGTCGTTGGTGCCGAAGGAGAAGAAGTCGGCGGCCGCGGCGATCTCCCCGGCGGTCAGCGCGGCCCGCGGCACCTCGATCATGGTGCCGATCCGGATCGGCGGAGCGCCGGGAACCGAGGCGAGGACCGACTCGGCCTCCGCCCGCACGATCTCCAGCTCCTGAATCGTGGCGACCAGCGGCACCATGATCTCCGGCCGCGGATCACCACCGGCGGCGACCCGGGCCGCGGCAGCCTGCGCGACTGCCCGGACCTGCATCGCGAACAGCCCGGGGATCACGAGTCCCAGGCGCACACCCCGCAGTCCCAGCATCGGATTCGATTCATGCATCCGGCGTACGGCGTTGAGCAGCACCCCGGCGTGCCCGGTGTCCTCGCCGAGCGCCTCGGCCGTGGCGACCCGCGCGGTCAGCTCCTCCAGCGGCGGCAGGAACTCGTGCAGCGGCGGGTCGATCAGTCGCACCGTCACCGGCAGCCCGTCCATCTCGGTGAACAGCCGCTCGAAGTCGGCCCGTTGCAGCGGCAGCAGCGCGGCCAGGGCCTCGTCGCGCTCGCCGTCGGTCGCGGCCAGGATCAGCCGTTCGACCAGCACCCGGCGGTCGCCGAGGAACATGTGCTCGGTCCGGCACAGGCCGACCCCGGTCGCGCCGAAGCGGCGGGCACGGGCGGCGTCGTCGCCGGTGTCGGCGTTGGCGTGCACACCGAGGCGGGCGACGTGATCGGCGTGTGTCATGAGGCGTTCGACGGCGGACAGGAGCGGATCGCCGTACGCGCTCAATTGTTTTTCGAAGAAACGCACCACGCGGGACGGGCGTACGGGCACCGGCCCCGGGAAGACCCGGCCGGTGGCGCCGTCGATCGAGATCACGTCGCCGGCCCGCACGACGCGGTTCCCGACGGTGAACGAGTCGGTGCCGATCTGCACCTGTTCGGCGCCGCAGACGCAGGTCTTGCCCATGCCGCGGGCGACGACGGCGGCGTGCGAGGTCTTGCCGCCGCGGGCGGTGAGGATGCCCTGGGCGGCGATCATGCCGGGCAGGTCGTCCGGGTTGGTCTCCCGGCGCACCAGGATGACCGGCCCGTCCGCGGCCACGGCGGCCGCCGAGTCGAAGACCACCGCACCGACCGCCGCACCCGGTGAGGCCGGAACACCCGTGGTCAGCGGCTCGGGGGCGGCGCTCTCGTCGAAGCTGGGGAACATCAGCTGGGCCAGTTGCTCGCCGGTGACCCGCTGCAGCGCCTCGTCGAGGGTGATCACACCTTCTTCGACCAGTTGCGCGGCGATCACGAACGCGGCCGCCGCGGTGCGCTTGCCGACGCGGGTCTGCAGCATCCACAGCTTGCCGTGCTCGATGGTGAACTCGATGTCGCACAGGTCGCGGTAGCGCTGCTCCAGCCGTTCCATGATCGACAACAGCTGGGTGTAGCTCACCGGGTCGCGTTCGGACAGGTCGTTCAGCGGCATCGTGTTGCGGATGCCGGCGACCACGTCCTCGCCCTGAGCGTCCGGCAGGTAGTCGCCGTAGCTGCCGCGCCGGCCGGTGGCCGGATCCCGGGTGAACGCCACCCCGGTGCCGGAGTCGGCGCCACGGTTGCCGAAGACCATCGCCATCACGTTGACCGCGGTGCCCAGGTCCTGCGGGATGCGTTCCTGACGGCGGTAGAGCACGGCCCGGTCGGCGTTCCAGGACTTGAAGACGGCGCCGATGGCCAGGAACAGCTGCTCGTGCGGTGCCTGCGGGAAAACTCGGCCGGTGTACGTCTCGAAGACCTTCTTGTAGACGCGGACCAGGTCCCGCGGTTCGGTCGCCGACTCGGCGTCGAACGCCGCCGCGGGAACGTCGAACACCGTGCGGCCGAACATCTGGATCAGCCGGCGGTAGGAGTCCCAGGCGAACCGTTCGTCGCCGCTCTGCCGGGCCAGGCCGAGCACGCTGCGGTCGTTGAGTCCGATGTCCAGGATCGTCTCCATCATCCCGGGCATGGAGAACTTGCCGCCGGATCGTACGGAGAGCAGCAGCGGGTCGGACGGGTCACCGAAGGCCTTGCCCAGCCCCGCCTGCATCGCCTGCAGGTGCTGTTCCACCTCGGTGAGCAGCCCGGCCGGCATCGCGCCGAAACGCAGATAGGCGCGGCATGCCTCGGTGGTGATGGTGAACCCCGGCGGCACGGGCAAACCCATCCGGGTCATCTCGGCCAGGTTGGCCCCCTTGCCTCCGAGCAGGTCCTTGAGGTCCTTGTTGCCGTCGATGAAGTCGTACACGTATCCAGACACCTGAATCCCACCCTCGCTCCCTCGCGGTTTGTCTCCTCCTTCGTTGCTAGCCCGCCGGGGGCCTCGCCGAGTAGGGCCGTCGGCCCGGCCAGGCGGGTCCTGAAGCCCTGTTCCGCCGCGGCGCACGGGCGTCCGATGGGAGGAGGACCGGAAGGAGGCCCGCCACCATGGAGCACAAGAAGATCGTCATCGGGTTCGACGGGTCGTCCAGCGCCCAGGCCGCTCTGGCCTGGGGCCTGGACGAGGCGCACCGCACCGGCGCCGCCGCCGAACTGGTCTACGCCGACGAGTGGCCGTTCTGGGCACCCGCCGCCAGCATGGTGCCGTCCCCGGCGCTACGGCCGGACACCTACGTGGACGAGGTGATCGGCGGCATGCTGGAGCGCGCCGCCGCGACCGCCCGGCAGACCCATCCCAGCGTCCCGATCAGTGCCAGGACGGTACGGGCGCTTCCCGCGACTGCCCTGGCCGAACGCTCCGACCACGCCGGGATGATCGTGCTCGGCACCCGCGGGCACAGCGCCCTGGCCGGCCTGATCGGCTCGGTCGGCGCGGCGGTCGGCGCGCACGCCCACTGCCCCGTCGTGGTGATTCACGGGGAGGTCACCGGCGACGGCCCGGTCGTCGCCGGCGTGGACGGTTCCCCGCTGACCGACGCGGTGCTGCGGTTCGCCGCCGAGCAGGCGGCCGGCCACGGCGTCGCGCTGCGGATCGTCCCGATCGCTCCGGTCGACGTCACGATCGGTGACGACTTCCCCGGCCTGCCCGTCCAGGTCGACGCCGCCACCGAGGATCCTGCCGCCGCGCTGATCGCGGCTGGTGACACCGCCCGGATGCTCGTGGTCGGCAGCCGCGGGCACGGCGCGGTCCGCGGCATGCTGCTCGGCGCGGTCAGCCGGCAGTTGCTGCGCCACGCGAGCTGCCCGGTCGCGATCGTGCACGACCTGAGCGAGACAGGAGCAACGTCATGATGGCCAAGACCGGAGACCACATCGTCATCGAAGTCGACGGGCCCAAAGGGCACCGGCGGGAAGGCATCATCACCGCCGTCGGCCGCGCCGACGGGCATCCGCCGTACGAGGTGCAGTGGCTCGACAACGGCCACACCACCCTGATCTTCCCGGGCCCGGGAGCCCGGATCGAGGCGGTGAACTGACCCACCACAGCTCCCGATCATCGGGGCGGGCGCCGGCACCAGCGGCGCCCGCCCCGATGTGCCGGGTCGTTCGGCCCTGCTGACCATGAGCGACCAGTGCGGACACTGACGGTGAGGAACGACGCGGTCGCCAGGAGGCGGGAACAATGACTGAACGAATTGTCGAGATCCGGGATCCGGCCACCGGCCAGGTCACCGACATCTGTCATGGCCCGGCACCGGACGGGGACTGCCCGGGACGCGGCCGCGACGGTGTCGTGCCATGCGCCGGGATGCTGGTGCAGCCGCACGGCGGCGACCCGCGCCTGTGGCCGGTGGCGGTGCCGCCAGGCTGCCGCGGCTGCCGGCTCACCTGGAACGAGCAGGCCGCCGCCTGCACCCGTCGGGCGGAGAGCTGCCGTGACCAGTGGCAGGAGGGCCTGGAACAGGAGATCTACCTGGTCCGGGTGCTGGCCGCCCGCAAGGATCCGCGCTTCCGGCACATGTCCACACGGCAGCTGCGGATCACCGCGTTCTGGCGGTGGCGGCTGTCCGCGCAGGCGCAGGGCCTGCGGCACTCGGAGCAGAAGCAGCGGGACTGGGCACGGATGTACCTGGCGCTCGCCGAGCAGCAGCGCGCCGCCACACCGGCAATGCCGGCGGGCGGCGCCCACTGACCCTCAGTACGTCGTGAACGGCTCGTGCAGGTTGCCGAGTTTGTCGTCGTCGAAGGCGTACGTCACACCGGAGCTGACCTCGACCACACCGGCCACCTGACGGGTCAGGCGTTCGGCCAGTTCGGCCGAGGACCGGCGGTCGACCTTGCCGCCGAGGGCGACGACGCCATCGGTCACCTCGACGGTGACACCGTCGGCCTCGTCGATCAGGAACGTGCGCAGCACCCCGGCCACGACGTCCTGGCGGATCTCGTCATCGGTGCGCAGGTAGGTGCGCAGCAGGTCGCCGCGGGACGCGATCCCGACCAACCGGCCGGCGTCGTCGGTCACCGGCAGCCGCTTCACGCCGTGGCTGTCCATCAAACGGGCCGCGGCGGCGATCGGAGTGCTCTCCAGGGCCACCACGGCGGGCGTGCTCATCAGGCCGGCCGCCGTCCGGGCCGAGGCCTTCGCCCGCTCACCGCGGCGGCGCCGGCTCTCGAAGATCCGCGGCTGGTCCTCGCCCCCGTACTCGATCTTGCGCAGCAGGTCGGCCTCGGAGACCACCCCGGTCACCCGTCCGGAGCCGTCCACCACCGGCACCGCGCTGATCCGCCTCTCCACCAGCAGATCCACCACGTCCCGATAGGAGGCGTCCTCGGGGACGGACACCACGTCGCGGGTCATCACGTCACTGATCTTCCAGGTCCTCACCGCAATCCCTCCTCTTCCTGCGTCTCCCCCACCGTCGCCGCTGCGGGTCCTGGCCGCTAGAGACCTATGGCCCTGACCGCAGGGCATCGATCCGGATGACGATGCGAGAAGGAACCCGGGAGAAGGGGAACATCATGCGGACACCAACCGTCGTCGTCGCGGCCGACGGCACCGACGCCAGCCGCTCCGCGATCACGTGGGCGGCGGAAGAGGCACATCGCCGCGGGCAGCCGTTGCGCGTCACCACCGTCATGGACTGGGACTGGTCGACCGCCCGGCACGGATACGCCGGTGAGCTCTTCGAGACCGAGCGCCAGCACGCCGACGGCCTGGTGAACACCCTGGCTCGCCGGGCCCGCGAGGCCGTGCCCGGGCTCGAGGTCGAGACCGACGTTCTCATCGGCAACCCGGCCGCCCAGCTGATCATCGACTCGGAGAACGCGGACCTCATGGTTCTCGGTTCCCGCGGCCACGGCGGGTTCGCCGGCCTGCGGGTCGGGTCAGTGAGCCAGCGCGTCGCCACCCACGCGCACTGCCCGGTGGCAGTGATCCGCGAAACCGCCGTGTCCGGCGATCGGCCGGTGGTGGCCGGTGTGGACGACTCCCCCGCCGCCGAAGGCGTGCTGGAGACCGCGTTCACCGCGGCGCACCAGCGCGACACCGGGCTCGTGCTGATCCGCTCGTTCCTGCCGCCGCCCGGGGTCCGGAGCCCGGAGTTGGATGCCGAGGAGCACGCCCGGTTCACCGAGCAGGTGGCGCCCTGGCGGGCCAAGTTCCCGGACGTGCGGGTGGAGACGCTGCTGGCGCACGACGGCGTGGCCGGGGTGCTGGTCGGGGTCTCACACAGCGCCCAGCTGGTGATCGTCGGCAGCCGCGGGCACGGGGTGATCGCCGGGACGCTGCTCGGCTCGGCCGGGCTCCAGCTGCTGCACCACGCCGAGTGCCCGGTCCTGATCGTCCGCTCCGGACACCAGCCGCTCCAGCCGGAAACACGGAAGACCGAATGAACGCCCGAAGGAGGCGAACATGAAAAACCATCTGATCGTCGTAGGTGTGGACGGCTCCGAGGGCGGCCGCCGGGCACTGAGCTGGGCCGCCCAGGAGGCCGCCGGCCAGGACACCGCCGTGCAGGCGGTGATGGCCTGGCACTGGGACGGCATCGAGGCGGAGGCGATCTCCGCGACCTCGCCGGACGAGGAACGGCAGCACGCCGCCAAGGTCCTCGACCGGGAGGTGCGGGCCGCGGTCGCCGAGCACGGGTCGCGCCTGCCGATCGCCGCGGAACTGGTCGAGGGGTCACCCGCCGACGTGCTGACCGCCGCCGCCCGCGGCGCCGACCTGCTGGTGCTGGGCAGCCACGGGCACAGCGGCCTGTTGCACCGGGTCCTCGGCTCGGTCAGCGAGGCGTGCATCCGCAAGGCGGTCTGCCCGGTCGTGGTGATCCCGTCCGGCCTCGGTGAGAAGGCGTCCGAGCTGCACGTCGGGAGCGCTCAGCGATGACCCACGGAAACGGCCGGCGCCCCGGACGGGCGCCGGCCGTCTTGCCGTTCGCTCACTTCCGCGCGGCGGCCATCTGACGGGTCAGGTCGATCAGGCGGTTGGTGTAGCCCCACTCGTTGTCGTACCAGCCGAACACCTTGGCCACGTTGCCCTGCGCCTGCGTCAGGCGGGCGTCGAACACGCACGACGCCGGGTCGCCGACGACGTCGGAGGAGACCAGCGGCGCCTCGGTGTAGCGGATGATGTCGTGCATCGGCCCGGCCGCCGCGGCGGCGACCGCCTCGTTGATCTGCTCGGGGGTGACTTCCTCGGCCAGGGTGAGGGTCAGGTCGCTGATCGAGCCGTCCACGACCGGCACCCGCAGGGCCACGCCGTCGAGCCGGCCGGCCAGCTCGGGCAGGACCAGACCGACCGCTTTGGCCGCGCCGGTACTGGTCGGGATGATGTTGACCGCCGCCGCGCGGGCCCGCCGCGGGTCCTTGTGCGGGGCGTCCAGCACGTTCTGGTCGTTGGTGTAGGCGTGCACGGTGGTCAGGAAGCCGCGCTCGATCCCGAACGCCTCGTGCAGCACCTTGACCAGCGGCGCGACGCAGTTGGTGGTGCACGACGCGGCCGACACGATCTTGTGGTGGTCCGGGTCGAACGTCGCGGCGTTGACGCCCGGGACGAGCGTCGCGTCGACGTTCTTGCCCGGGGCGGAGATCAGCACGCGCTCGGCGCCCGCCTTCAGGTGCAGCGCGGCGTCGTCGCGGCTGCGCAGCCGGCCGGTCGCCTCGATGACCAGGTCGACGCCGAGGTCGCCCCAGGGCAGCGTGTCGGGCGTCCGGCCGGCGAACGTCGGGATCCGGTGCCAGCCGACGATGAGCTGGTCGTCGTCGCGCCCGACCTCGGCCTCCAGCCGGCCGAACGTCGAGTCGTACTCCAGCAGATGGGCGAGCGTCGCGGCGTCGTACAGGTCGTTGATCGCCACCACCCGCAGGCCACTGTTGACCATGTCCTTGGCCGTCAACCGGCGCAGGTAGTTGCGGCCGATCCGGCCGAAACCGTTGATCGCGATACGGTAGGTCATCGTTGTCCTCCCCTTTCGTCTTCCTCTCCAGGGTCGTCCGGACGAGGGCGCGAAGGCAGGGACGAAAGTCCCGCAAGGACGCAGCGGCAGGCTCGTCCCCGCACCGCGGCGCCGGGCCTAGCGTGGGACAGGAGGTTCCGATGTCTGTCCTTACCGCACACGAGATCCGGAGAGTCCTGGCCCGCCGATCGTTCGCCGTGCTCAGCCATGTGACGCCGGACGGCGCACCTCGGTCGAGCGGCGTCGTCTACACCGTGAACGGCGACCGGATGTTCGTCGTGGTCGCCGAGAACAGCTGGAAGGCCCGGCACATCGCCGCGAACCCGCACGTGGCCGTGACGGTGCCGGTCCGCCGCGGCGGCATCATGTCGCTGCTGGCTCCGATTCCGCCGGCGACGGTGAGTTTCCCGGCGGCGGCCGTGGTGCACACCGGGCAGATCCTGGCCGAGATGCCCGGGCTCGCCGCGCTGGTACCACCGCAACGGCGCTCCGGCTGCATGGTGCTGGAGATCCGGCCGGTCGGCCACTACGTCACATACGGGATCGGGGTGCCGCTGATGCGAATGCGCGACCCGCTGCGGTCGCGGGGCCGGGTGCCGGTGCTGGACGCGGCGCCGCCCCTGCGGCATTGACGCGAGAGATTTTCACACGAGCGCATTGTGATCTGTGCCACCAGAGACCTACCATCCAGTAGCGTCAATGGGAACACCGCGGGGTTTCGCATTCGAGCATCGTCCTGCTCACCCATCGGGAGAACACATGCGCTCCACCACCACCGGCCGTCTCTGGCGGCTCCTGGGCGCGGCGGCCACCGCCACCGCGCTCACCGCCAGCGCCACCACCTCCGTCGCCTCGGCCAGTCCGGCGTCCGCCGCCACCGCGCTGCGCGAGGTCATGTTCGTCGGCAACAACTGGGAGGGCACCGCCGACGTCATCAACTCCCGCGGCGACTTCGCCAAGATCGGTCGGGTCGACGTCGTGCCCGACAAGGATCAGCGGCTCGCCGAGATCTACCTCAACCCGATCAAGCTGATCTACTTCCTCGGTATCCGTAACGGGCCCGGCGAGGGCCACGACCAGCTCGTCGACGACCTCTACTCCACGCCGGACGGGACCGCGCTGGTGGCGTCACGGCCCAGTTTCGCCGACGTGGTCTCCATCGACCTGGCCACCGGGAAGGTCAAGTGGCGGTTCGCGGTCTCCGGTTATCGCGCCGACCACATGGCCGTCTCCCCCGACGGCACGAAGGTCGCGGTCTCCGCCTCCACCGCCAACACCGTGCACGTGCTCGACATCAACACCGGCGCGCAGCTCGGCTCGTTCGCCACCGGCGACAAGCCGCACGAGAACGTCTACACCGACGGCGGCCGGTACCTGTGGAACATGTCGATCGGCAACGTCGAGACCGACCTGGACAGCCCGGGGTGGGACTGGACCAAGGGCGACCGGCACATCACCGTGGTCGACACCAGCACGTACAAGGTGGTGAAAACCATCGACATGCGGTCGCGGCTCAACGCGTTCGGCCGGTCGGACCTGTCCAACGCCGTGCGCCCGGCGGTCTTCAGCCCCGACTTCGGCAAGCTGTACTTCCAGGTGTCGTTCTTCAACGGCTTCGTGGAGTACGACGTCGCCACCGACAAGATCACCCGGGTGAAGACGCTGCCGAAGAACCCGGCCACCAGCGACGACCGCACCACGTACGTCAACGACTCGCGCCACCACGGCCTGTCCATGAGCCCCGACGGCACCAAGCTGTGCGTCGCCGGGACGATGGACGACTACACCACCGTCGTGGACCGGACGAGTCTGCGGGAGGGACCGCTGGTCCCGGCGTCGAAGCCGTACTGGGCGACGGTCAGCGGCGACGGACGTGACTGCGTGATCTCCGAGAGCGGCGCCGACCAGGTCACCGCGATCGACTTCACCACCGGCCAGAAGGTGGTGTCGATCCCGGTCGGCGACCACCCGCAGCGGGTCCGGCTCGCGCACGTCACGGCCGGCTGGACCAGCCCGGCCGGCTGACCGTCCCCGCACCGCCGGGACGAAAGGCCCTGTTCCACCTCGCCGGGCGCGGGCAGGGTCGAGACAGCACCAGGATTGGTGTCTCGACCCGCCGGCCCTGCGAGGTGGCCATGATCAGCGGTAATACGTACCGTCAGCCGGTCCTCGACGCGCTCGATCGCGTCGCCCTGCGTGTTCCGCTGCGGCGCCTCGGAGTCATCGGCGAACCGGCCCGCCCGTTGCCGTCCGACACCGCCGAGGTCGGCCGCCTGTTGTCCGACGAGGGATTCGCCGCCCAGATCAGCGACCTGGCCCGGTCCCTGGGCCGTGATCCGGGCGCGGTGCACGCCGAGGCGGCCGGGTACCTGCGCGAGATGGGCGCCACCCACACCCCGCGCGCGACCGCGGACTGGGGCCGGATGAGCGCCTGGCTGGCCCGGGCGCACGATCTCGTGGTCGATCCCGAACAGCTGCGGCGCCTGCGGGAGCTGGATCGCACCCAGACCCTGCTGTTCCCGTTCTCACACCGCTCCTACCTGGACGGCATCACCGTCCCGGCGGCCGTGTCGACCAACGGCATGTCACCGGCGTTCGTGCTGGCCGGCGCGAACCTGGACGTGTTCCCGTTCAACGCGCTGCTGCGCCGGTCCGGCTTCGTCTACGTCCGCCGGTCCACCACCGACCTGCCGGTCTACCGGCTGGCGCTGCGCTGCTACCTCGCCGAGCTGATCCGCAACCGGCGCAACCTCTGCTGGTCGATCGAGGGCGGCCGGACCCGGACCGGAAAACTGCGCCCACCGACGTACGGGGTGTTGCGCTACGCGCTCGACGCGCTCGACGCGGACCCCGGGGCGCGCGCGATGATCGTGCCGGTCTCCATCGTCTACGAGCAGCTGCACGAGGTCGGCCGGATGACCGACGAGGCGCGCGGGGTGCGCAAGTCGCCCGAGGACCTGCGCTGGCTGTGGCAGTTCGGGCGCTCGCAGCGGGAGCGCTTCGGCCGCGCGTACCTGGAGCTGGGCGAACCGATCCCGCTGCGCGACCGGACGGCCGAGTTCCGCGCCGCCGACCCCGGCGGCGCCCACCTGGTCGAACGCCTCGCCCTGGTCGCGTGTCACGGCATCAACCAGGCCACCCCGGTGACCACCACCGCCGTGGTCTGCCTGGCGCTGCTGGCCGCCGACCGGGCGCTGACCCTCGACGAGGTGCAGTCCACGATCACACCCCTGGCGCGCTATCTGAGCCTGCGCGGGCGCCGGGTGGCCGGCGCCGCCAACCTGACCGACCGGGCCACCCTGTGCCGGGCCCTGGACGACCTGGCGCGCTCCGGGGTGTTGACCGGCTACGACGGCGGCACCGACGCGGTCTGGCGGATCGCCGCCGGTCAGCACCTGGTCGCCGCGTTCTACCGCAACACCGCCGTCCACCTGCTGATCGGCCGCGCCATCGGGGAGCTGTGCCTGGTGACCGCCGGGGAGAACGGCGACCAGGGCTTGCCGGCAGCCGGCCACGAGGCGCTGCGACTGCGCGACCTGCTCAAGTTCGACTTCTTCTTCCCGTCCCGGCACGTGTTCGCGGCCGAGATGGCCGCCGAGCTGGCACTGGCCGACCCGAGCCAGGCCGAGGCGGTGCACGAGTTCACCGCGGAACAGGCCCGGCAGTGGCTGCGGCAGAGCCGGCCGCTGGTCGCGCATCTGGTGCTGCGCCCGTTCCTGGACGCCTACCACGTCGTCGCCGACCGGCTGGTCACCTCGCCGGCCGGTGAGCGGTTCGACGAGGAGCACTTCCTCGGCGAGTGCCTACGCGTCGGCCGGCAGTGGGCTCTGCAGAAACGCCTGGCCAGCGAGGAGTCGGTGTCGCTGGAGCTGTTCAAGCCGGCGCTGCGGCTGGCCCGGCACCGCGGCCTGGTCGCCGACACGGCGCCCGGGGTGGACAAACGCCGGGCTGCCTTCCTCGAGGAGATTCGCGACGCGGTACGACGGGTCGGTGTGATCGCCGCCCTGGCCGAAGGGAGCACGTCATGAGCGTCTCAGTGGCGCAGCTGGTCGAGTCGATCCGCCGCGGTCCGGCCGGGCCGCGCGTCGGCGCGTTCTTCGACCTCGACGGCACGCTGGTCCAGGGCTACACCGCGCTGACCGCCTACCAGGAGCGGATCCGCCGCGGTCAGGCCGGTCCGACGGAACTGGCCCGGATCGCGATGGCGGCCCTCGACGGGGGTGTTCTCGGCGGTGACCCGGAGACGATCGCCCGGGCCGGGTTCGCCGCCCTGCGTGGCCGCACCGATGCCGAGATGACCCGGATCGCCGAGCAGCTCTTCGTCGAGAAGGTCGCCGGGACGATCCGCCCTGAGGTTCGCGACCTGGTCCAGGCCCACCTGAGCCGGGGGCACACGGTCGCGGTGGCCTCCTCGGCGAGCCGGATGCAGGTCGAGCCGGTGGCCCGGGACCTGGGCATCGCGCACGTGCTCTGCACCGAGCTGGAGCAGCGCGGCGGCGTGTTCACCGGCCGCTGCACCGGCGGCATGCTGTGGGGCCAGGCCAAGGCCGACGCGGTACGCGCGTTCGCCCGCCGGGCGCGGGTCACGATGCGCCGCAGCTACGCCTACGCCAACGGCGCCGAGGACGTCGCCTTCCTGAGCGCGGCCGGTTCGCCGTACGCGGTGAACCCGCACCCGGCGCTGCACCGTGTCGCCGCGGAGAACGGCTGGCCGGAGCTGCTGCTGCGGGAGCCGGCCACCCCGGGTCTCTGGTCCTACCTGGGCACCGCCGGTGCGCTGCTGGCCGTGGACACCGGGCTCAGCGCCGGGGTCCTCTACGGGCTGCTGACCGGTGACCGGCGGCGTGGCGCGAACGTCGGCCTCGGCCTGGCCGCCGACACCGGGCTGGCGTGTGCCGGGGTGAAGCTGAACGTCATCGGCGCGGAATACCTGGAGAAGATCCGCCCGGCCGTGTTCGTCGCCAACCACCAGAGCGCGCTGGACGCGCTGGTGCTGGGCTCGCTGCTGCGGCACGACTTCACCGCGGTGACCAAGCAGGAGGCCCGGTTCGATCCGCGGATGGCGCTGGTCGCTGCGTTCCTCGACCCGGTGTGGATCGACCGGTCGGACCCGCAGCGGGCCCGCCAGAGCATGGATGCCGCGGCGCGACGCGTACGGGGCGGGACGTCGGTGCTGGTCCTGCCGGAGGGCACCCGGATGCCGACCCGCCGGCTGGGACGCTTCAAGAAGGGCGCGTTCCATCTGGCCGTGCAGGCCGGGGTCCCGATCGTGCCGATCGTGCTGCGCAACACCGGCGAGCTGGCCTGGCGCCGGTCGATGGTGGTCAACCCCGGCACGGTCGACGTCGCCGTGCTGGAGCCGATCCCGACCGAGGACTGGACGGCCGACGACCTGGACCGGCGGATCACCGAGGTCCGTGACCGGATCGCCGGCACCCTGCGGGACTGGCCGCGGGAACTGAGCATGCCCTGGCCTCCGCGCTGAACCGGCGCCCGCCACCGTCGTTCGACGGTGGCGGGCCCGTGCCTCAGGACGGCCGGCGGTTGCGGGACGCGGCGCTGCTGCGGGCACGCCTGGCCGCAGCGGGCTTCGTCCGGCGCAGGGTCGCGAACTCCTCGGTCAGCCAGCGAGCGAGGTCGTCGGCCTCGGGCACCGAGGCGTAATCCGTGGTCACGCCGAACGCGGCCTGATCGGTGTAGGTGAAGGCGGCCACGCCCACGCGCATCCGCTCCCCGATCGGCACGTACGGCAGGATCTCCCGGATCGGGCGGCCCAGGATGTAGAGCGGCTCCCGCGGACCGGGCACGTTCGTGGTGACCGTGCTCAGTGCCCGCTGGGGCAGCCGCAACGCGGTCCGCACCACGAGCGACACCGCGGCGAACGGCTCGTGGTCGGCCAGCTCGATCAGTCCGGAGGTCGCCTCGATCTCGTGGGCCTCGCGCAGCCCGGCGATCCGTTCGTGCACCGCGGTGAGCCGGGCCAGCGGGCGGTCGAGTTCCACCGGCAGCTGGACCAGCAGCGACGACAGCCGGTTGTCGAGCCGGTCGTGCTGGTCGGGAGCGCGCATGCTGACCGGCACGAGCGTGCGGACCGCGCCCGGTTCGGGCTTCTCACCCCGTTGCAGCAGCAGCCGGCGCAGCGCCCCGGCGACCGCGGCCAGGTAGACGTCGTTGACCGTGACCTTGTGCGCGTGGGCGGTGTCGGCCAGCCGGGCGAACGGGACGCGGGTGAGCGCGTACCGGCGGGCCTGCCCGAGCGGGCCGAGCAGCGAGGTCTCCGGGGCCGGCAGGAACGCCTCGGCCAGCAGTGGCAACCCAGCGGTGGCCCGGCCGGTCGCGCCCGGGTCGCGCAGCGCGCCGATCAGCAGGGTGGCCTGCTCGATCGGGATGCGGGCGAGGCCGCCGAGGGCGTCGAGGGTCAGCTGCAGGGCACCGGCCGGCGGGGTGGGCTGCCACTCGTCGGGCACCGGTGGCCGCGGCTGCGGGCTGGTGTCGCACATGATCCGGTACAGCCCGTTGCCGGAGATCCCGTCGAGCAGGCAGTGATGCACTTTGGACATCAGCGCCCAGCGGCCCTCCGGCAGTCCCTCGATCAGCCAGTCCTCCCAGAGGGGGTGTTCCCGGTCCATCCGCTGGCTCATCACCCGGCCGACCAGGTTCGCCAGCTCGGCGTCGCCGCCGGGTGCCGGCAGCGCGGTGCGGCGCAGATGGAAGCCGAGGTCGAAGTCGGGATCGTCGGCCCAGACCGGGCGTCCCAGGTTGAACGGCACCCGCCGCACCCGCTGCCGGTACCGCGGCACCAGAGCCAGCCGGCCCCGGATCAGCTCGGTGAACTCCGCCTGGCTCGGCGCCGGGCCGTCCAGCACCGCGGTCGAGGAGATCGCCAGGGAGACGTGCGGATCCTGGTCCTCCGCGTCCAGGAAGGACGTGTCCAGCGGGCTCAGATACTCCATGGCGCACTCCTTCGATCACTGCCGGTCGGCGTTTCCCTCACCGTCTCGCCGCTGTCCCCTTGGTGACAGGGTCGGACGTCCCGCATTCGGCCATGGCGCGTGACACCATGGGAAGTCACGGGGCACAGCAGTGAACAGAGACCAGGTGGTGCACGTGACAACGAGGAACAAGCGGGTGGCCCTGGTCCTGGGTGCGGGCGGGACACTGGGCGCGGCCTGGATGATCGGCGGGCTGGCGGCGATCCAGGAGCGCGTCGGGCGGCCGCTCGGCGAGGCCGACACGATCATCGGGACCAGCGCGGGCAGCGTGGTGGCCGCGGCCCTGCGGCACGGCCTCACTCCGGACCAGCTCATCGATCACCAACTCGGGGTCGACAATCCCGCGGTCCCCGCCGCCGCCGATTTCGAACGCGACTCCGGCCTGCACCCGTCCCCGCCCCGGCTGCGCCTGGGTTCACCCCGGATGCTGGCGACCGCGGTGCTGGCGCCGCACAGCGTCCACCCGCGGGTGCTGGCCAGCGCGCTGCTGCCGGAGGGCCGCTCCGAGCACCGCACACTGCGGCAGTACGTGCAGGCGCTCGCCGGGGCGGAGCCGGGCCCCTGGCCGCGGCATGACACCTGGATCGTCGGCGTGGACTACGAGTCCGGCCGGCGCGTGGTCTTCGGTCGCCCCGGGAGCCCGCCGGCACCGCTGCCGGACGCGGTGGTGGCGTCCTGCTCGATCCCCGGCTGGCACCGCCCGGTCGTGATCGGCGACCGCCGCTACGTCGACGGCGGGGTCCGGTCGATCACGTCGGTCGACCTGCTGCGCAACCAGCAGTACGACGAGGTGTACGTGCTTGCCCCGATGGCCAGTTCCCGGACCGACCGGCCGTGGCATCCGGCCACCCGCGCCGAGCGGGTCCTGCGCCAGTTGCTCGCCGTCGAGCTGGCCCGCGAGGTGGCCAAGGTGGCGGGCACGGGGGCCCGGGTGAGCGTGCTGACGCCGGGCCCGGCCGACCTGGACGCGATCGGCGTCAACCTGATGGACGGCCGCCGCCGCGCCGACGTGCTGCGGACCGCCCAGACCACCATCCCGGCTGCGCTGGCGGCATAGGCGGCGGCATCGTGGGGGAACAGGACGTCCCGGTGACGCTCGGGGAGATCATCAGGCGGCAGCGCGAGGTGGCCGAGCTGTCGCTGCGGCAGCTCGCGTCCATGGTCGGCATCTCGAATCCGTACCTGTCGCAGATCGAGCGCGGGCTGCGCGCCCCGTCCGAGCGGGTGCTGCACGCCATCGCGACGTCGTTGCGGACCACCGCGGACGCGCTGGTGAACGAGGCCGCGCCGCAGGCGCCCGGCCCGGCGGCGGTGCTCGCCGCCATCGCGGCCGACCCGAACCTGACCGCCCGGCAGCGGCAGGCGCTGGCCGAGGTCTACGCGGCGATGGCCGAGGCGACGATCACCCGGCGCAGCCGGCAGCGATCCTCCGGGAACGGCGGCCGGCCCGGGGCGTGAGGCCCCGGGCCGGTGCGGCGGACCGCTATCGCAGGATCTGACGGGCTGTGCGGACGTAGGCGGCGCCGACGTCCTCGATGAGCCCGGCGCTCATCGTGAGCGCGTTCTTGGCCCACGGGTACGGCGTGATCTTCGCAGCGTCCTTCTCGAACGCGACGATGTCGGCGATCCCGCGCTCGTAGACGTTCACGGCGAGGGCGCCGATCTCACGGCCGATCTCACGCCGCTTCGCGGCGTGGACAACCGGCGGGGCCTTCTCGGCCGGCTTGGCCGGACGGGCAGTGGTCGTGGTGGTCATGGCAAACCTCCCTTCTCCCTCTCAGTTAGCACGTTAGCCGCGCGCTGCTAGCAGCGTCAGAGGCGTTCGCCCCCGCCCCAACAGGGCCGGGTGACCCGCAGAAGCGGGACTTTCTGCCCCGTTTCGCGTCCGCGCCCGGTCCGGCGGGTGTAAACCGGATCCTTGGAAGCTGCTGTGGAACGGAACTCTTTCCCTGATCGTCGTCGGCGGTGCCGCCGTACCGAGAAATCGGGTTTGGTGGTGGATCGATGTTCGAGGATCTGCTGGAAGCCGCACCGGACGCCATCGTCGGCGTCACCGCGGACGGCACCATCGTGCTGGTCAACGCCCAGACCGAGCGGCTGTTCGGCTTCCGGAGACAGGAGCTGGTCGGCCAGTGCGTCGACGTGCTCGTGCCCGAGGCGTTCCGGGCGGCGCATCCGGGTCACCGGGACCGGTACTTCGCCCAGCCACGGAGCCGGCCGATGGGCGCCGGTCTCTCGCTGACCGCCGTCCGCAAGGACGGCACCGAGTTCCCCGCGGAGATCAGCCTCTCCGCCCTGGACACCGGCGAAGGGCTGATCGTGTCGGCCGCCATCCGCGACGTCACCGACCGGCTGATCGCCCAGGCCGAACGGGAACGACTGATCACGCAGGCCGAACGGGACGCCGCCGAACGCCGGATGCAGCACGCCCGCCGGCTGGAGAGCCTCGGCGAACTGGCCGGCGGTGTCGCCCACGACTTCAACAACCTCCTGGCGGTGATCAGCAACTACACCGAGCTCGTCCGGGAGACCCTCGCCGAGCCGGCACTCGACCGGGCCGCCATCGACACGGCCTGCCACGACCTCGAGCAGATCAGCCGGGCCGCCGAGCGCGCCGCCCGCCTGACCAAGCAGCTGCTCACCTTCGGCCGCCGCGACATCACCCACGCCGAGGTCCTCGACCTCAACCGCGTCGCCGGGGAGGTCCACGAGATGCTCCGGCGGACCATCGGCGAGCACATCCGGCTGGTCATCGACCTGGAACCGGCACTGCGGCCGGTGACCGCCGATCCCACCCAGATCGAGCAGATCCTGGTCAATCTCGTGGTCAACGCACGGGACGCGATGCCCGGGGGTGGAACGGTGTCCGTCGAGACGACGAACGCCGACCTCGGCGACGACGACGTCACCGAGGTCCTGACCGCGGGCCGATACGCGCGCCTGCGGGTCAGCGACACCGGGACCGGCATGCCCCCGGAGGTGATGGAACGCGCCTTCGAGCCGTTCTACACCACGAAGCCACGGGGGTCGGGAACCGGGCTGGGGCTGGCCACCGTCTACGGCATCGTCCGCTCGTCCGGCGGCGACATCGACCTCTACTCCAAGCCCGGGACCGGCACGACGATCACGATCCTGCTGCCGGCGGCCGGCCGGACGGCCGAGACACCCGCCGCCGGGCCGGCCGGCGGCCGCACCGCCGTTACGCCGCACACGACGATCCTGGTGGTCGAGGACGAGGACGCGCTGCGCCAGGTGATCACCCGGATCCTGACGCACGCGGGCTACCACGTGCTGGCCGCCGCCGGCGGTGCCGAGGCCGTCCACATCGCGCAGACCCACCCGTCGATCCCCAGCCTGCTGTTCACCGACGTCATGATGCCGGGGATGCTGGGCAACGAGGCGGCCGACCGCATCCGGGCCGTGCACCCGCACCTGCCGGTCCTCTACATGTCCGGCTACGCCCGCCCGGTGCTGGCCGAGACCGGCCGGCTCCCGGACGGGGTAGCCATCATCGAGAAGCCGTTCACCAGCCAGGAGCTGCTGGAGAACGTGCACCTGGCGATCCACGGGACGGGCCGGGCCGTTATCGGCTGAGGACCACCTTGAGGGCGCCGGTCCGGGCGGGCTGCGCGAAGACGTCGTATGCCTGCTCGAACTCGTCGAGACCGAACCGGTGGGTGACCAGTGACGAGACGTCGAGCTGACCACCGTCCAGCATCGCCAGCAGCCGCGGCGTCGAGTACGTGTCGACCAGCCCCGTGGTGATCGTGACGTCGCTGATCCAGAGCTTCTCCAGGTGCAGCGTGGCGGGTTTGCCGTGCACGCCGATGTTGGCGATCCGCCCGCCCGGGCGCACCAGCGTCTGACACATCTCGAAGGCCTCCGGCACGCCCACCGCCTCCATGACCACGTCCGCGCCGAGGCCGCCGGTCAGCGCGCGGACCGCGCCCAGCGGCACCCGCTCCGGCAGCAGCGTGACGTCGGCGCCCAGGTTCTTGGCCGCCTGCAACCGGCTCTCCGCCTTGTCGATCGCGACGATGTGCGCCGGGGAGAACAGCCGGGCGGTCAGGATCGCGGCCAGACCGATCGGGCCCGCGCCGATCACGACCACGGTGTCGCCCGGGCCGACCTGGCCGTTGAGCACGCCGACCTCGTAGGCGGTCGGGAGGATGTCGGCCAGCAGCACCGCGTCCTCCGACGACAACCTCGGAGGCAGCTTGTAGGTGGACAGGTCGGCGAACGGGATCCGGGCGTACTCGGCCTGCACCCCGTCCAGACGGTGACCGAGCTGCCAGCCACCGCCGGCGCGGCACTGGCCGTACCGGCCCTCCCGGCAGAACCGGCAGGCGCCGCACGCCGAGATGCACGAGGCGAGCACCCGGTCACCGTCCTTGACCCGGCTCACCGCGGCGCCGGTCTCGACGACCGTGCCGACCGCCTCGTGCCCCAGGATCCGGCCCGGGGTCACCTCCGGCACATCCCCGCCCAGGATGTGCAGATCCGTCCCGCAGATGGTCACCGCGTCGACGCGGATCACGGCGTCGCGCGGGTCGCGGATCACGGCGTCCGGGACCTGGGTCCAGGAACGTTCGCCGGCTCCGCCGTACACGAGTGCCTTCATGATCTTCTCCTTCGTCGTTGAAGGATTCGCATGTCTGACAGCATGAGCGACCGCTGGAGGTGCTCGACAGGGCCGAACGGCAGTTCTCGGGACCTATGGCCGCTACCGGCCCGTTCGTGGCCGGGTGACGCTGGATGCAGGCGCCCATCCGGCACGGCCCCGCCACCGGCGGAGCAAGAGGTGGCCGATGAGCCACAGACCCACCGTCGTCAAGACGGACCGCGGAGGCGGGACCATCGAGCCGGACGGGCGCCGTGATCGTCGCAGGACGGTGCATCATGAACGTTCGGATCGAAGAGTTGGCCGCCGCCATCCGTGACCACCTGCCTGGTAACACGCCGTGGCGGGTACGGCTCTCCGCTGGTCACGACGCCGTCGAGCTGGTCGGCGGCGCGTCCTCGACCGGCGATGTGGTCGGTGCGGCCGTCACCGACGACGCGCATGCCGGTGAGGTGCTGACCCAGGCCTGGTACCGCTCGTGCCACCGGGACGCCAAGCTGCGGGCGGTGCACGTCTGGACCGGGCGCCGCGCCGAGAGCACCGGCGTCCACAGCCGCCCGGACCGGCCGCACGCAGCCGACCTGCTGCTCTCCGAGGCGCTGTACGACGCCCTGCCGCCGGACGAGGCGGACGCCACGGAACGGGAAATCCTGCACGACCGCGACCCGGCGAAGGCGTTGCGCGCGCTCAGCCACGATCTCGGCCTGCTGGTCGTGGCCGCAGCCAGTGGACCGGTGACGCAGGCGAGACCGTTCGGGGCAACGGTCGCCGCGCTGATCGGGCACACCGCCTGCCCGCTCGCCGTCGTGCTGCCGAGCCGCTCCCACCGAGGAAGCTGAGGTCATCGCCATGCTGCGGAAGATCATTGTCGGGTACGACGGTTCGCCGCCCGCCGCGGCCGCACTCGCCTGGGCGCTGGACGAGGCGGAGCGCACTCTCGCACCGGTCGAACTGCTCTACGCCGACGAATACCCGGTGTGGACGCCCGTCGGCGACTCGTCGTCCGGACCGGCCCGGCCGGAGAGCTACACCGTCGAAGTGATCGGCGGGATGCTGGAGGAAGCGTTGCTCACCGCCAAGCGCACCCACCCGATGGTCGAGGTCACGCTGCGGACGGTACGGTCGTTCCCCGCACCCGCCCTGATCGACCGCTCCCGCCGGGCCCGGCTGATCGTGATCGGCGGCCGCGGCCACAGCGCGGTGTCCGACCTGCTCGGTTCGGTCAGTTGCGCGGTCACCGCCCACGCCCACTGCCCTGTGGTGGTGGTCCGCGGCTCAGCGCCGTCCGACGCGCCGGTGGTCGCCGGCATCGACGACTCCGCCCTCGGCACGCCGGTGCTGGACCTGGCCGCGGTGCAGGCGTCCGCCCGGCATGTCCCGCTGCGGGTGGTCCGTGCCTGGCCGGCCGCGACCGAGCCGTCGGTCGTCGACCGGGAGCGCGAGCCGTTCGACACGATCGTCACCGATGTCCGGGACACCTTCACCGATGTGAAGGTCGAGGCCGAGGCGGTCCGGGAACATCCCGCGGCTGCCCTGGTCCGGGAGAGCGCCACGGCCCAGCTGCTGGTGGTCGGCAGCCGTGGCCGTGGCGTGGTCCACGGGCTGCTGCTCGGCTCGGTCAGCCAGCACGTGCTGCGGCACAGCGCCTGCACGGTCGTGGTCGTGCACGACACCGTGATGCGTCCCTGAACGAGCCCGGCGTCAGCCGATCCGCAGGTCCCGGCGCGACAGCGCAGCCAGCCCGGCCAGGCCGAGCACCACACCGGAGCCGGCCAGCAGCAGCGACGCGGCCCAGGCCGGGTGCGCCGCCGCGACATCCGGGACGTGACCGAAAACGCCCAGGTCCTGCACGCGTTGCGGCACCTGCAGCAGATCGCCGAGCAGGGTCAGGCCGGCCCCGGCGACCAGCGGCAGCCAGGCCAGCGGGAGCAGCCGTGGCAGCGCCCCCGCGAGCAGCGCGGTCCAGCCGGTGATCGCGACTACCGCGGGCCACTGACCGGCCGTGTAGGCGAACGCCCGCGCGGCGACGTCCTGGCCGTCGATGACCGTGGGTGCGATCGCCGCGGTCAGGGCGCCGGTCGCGGCCAGCACGATAGCGGAACCGGCCGCCGTCACCGCCGCTTGCGCGGCCAGCGGCGACCATCGGCGTACGCCGGTGGCCAGCACCAGATCGGTCAGCCCGAGGCGCTCGTCCGTCCGGCTGCGGGACACCGCCAGCACCGCGTAGACACCGACGACGATCCCCGCGATCGTCCCGCAGTACGACAGGTAGCCGCCCGCCGGGTCGGCCGCGCCCACCTGCGCGCCGAGGAACCCGCCCACGTCCCCGGTACGTTGCTGCTCGACGACGCCGGAACCCATCGCCGCGAACAGCGCGCCGATCACCGCCACCGCGATCGTCCAGGTCAGCACCGTGCCACGGGTGAGGTGGGCGGCCAGCCCGGCGGATGACCGGATGCGTAGCCGGCCGGCCCGGGTGTCGTGCCGCGGCAGCAGTCCGGCACCGAACTCGCGCCGATCCGACAGGCGCACGGCACCGGCCGCGGCCAGCACGGACACGCCCAGCGGGACGATCAGCGCGGTCCAGCGGCCGGCGGTGAACGGGGCGACGGTCGCGCGCAGGCCGAGCGGCGTGAACCAGTTCAGCCAGCCGATCTCCTGCGTGTCGGCGAGCGCCCGGATCGCGAACGACACGCCGAGCACCGCGAATCCGGCCAGTCTCGCCTGCCCGGTGACCGGGGTCAGTTGTGCCACCAGAACCGTGATCGCGGCGACGAGCAGGAACGTCACCCCGGCCACCGCGCCGTAGGCGCCCGCGGACGGCCAGGTCACGCCGTCGACGGCACCGGTGTACAGGCCGGCGGCCACGGTGCAGCCGACGGCGAGCACGCCCGCGGTGCCGGTCAGCACGATCAGCGCGCTGCGCAGCGGGCGGCCCGGGGCGATGCCGCAGCCACGCACCAGCTCCAGGGTGCCGTCGTCCTCGGCGGCCCGGGTCAGCGACACGGCGACGAGGACGGCCATCACGGCGGCCAGGATCGTCACGAACGCGCCGATCTCCCACGCGTACATCTGGGCTGGTGTTCCGAGGTCCGGCAGGTGCCCGTACAGCACTGTGGTGGCGGCGTTCTGCTGGGCCAGTCCGACCGCGACGCGGCGCTGCTGATCGGTGGCGTAGGTGTTCTGGTAGGCGGTGACCGTGCCGGCGGACAGTCCGATCAGCAGGAGCAGCCAGCAGCTGATGGTGAGCCGGTGGCGGCGCAGCAGGAGGCGGGTCAGGGTCATCGCGCGGCCACCGCGTAGTGCCGCAGGAACAGATCCTCCAGCTTGGCCGGTGTGCAGGTGATGTCGTCGGCGCCGGCGTCGGCGAGCACGCCCAGGACCGCGGTCACGAGGGGGCGCGGCACGCTCAGGGTGAGCAGGCCATCGACGTACGCGCAGGAAATGCCCAGCTCCCGCAAGCGCTCGGTGACGGCGGTGCGCCGATCGGTCGCGGGACGGGCGGTGACCTGCGACGCGGCGAGGTGCCGCAGGTCGGCCAGCGCGCCGGACTCGACGAGGCGGCCGTCCTTGATGATCGTCACCGTGTCGCAGAGCGTCTCGACCTCGGCAAGGATGTGACTGGACAGCAGGACGGTGCGCCCAGCGGCGGCCGCGTCGCGGACGCAGGACTGGAACACCTCCTCCATCAGCGGGTCCAGGCCGGACGTGGGCTCGTCGAGCACGAGCAGGCCGGTCGGGGCGGCGAACGCGGCGACCAGCACCACCTTCTGCCGGTTGCCCTTCGAATAGGTGCGCGCCCGCCGGCTCGGGTCCAGCGCGAACGCCTCGCAGAGCCGGCGTTCGGCCGCCTCGTCGCGGCGGCCGCGCAACCCGGCGAACGCGTCGAGGATCTGCTGCCCGGTCAGATTCGGCCACAGGGTCACGTCGCCGGGCACGTACGACACCTGGCTCGTGACCTGCGCGGCCTGCCGGGCCGGGTCGAGGCCGAGGACCCGGACGTGACCGGCGGTCGCCCGGTACAGACCGAGCAGCACCCGGATCGTGGTCGACTTGCCGGCGCCGTTCGGGCCCAGGAAGCCGTGCACGCTGCCCGGACGAACTCGTAGGTCGAGGCCGTCCACCGCGGCGAACGTGCCGAACCGTTTGACCAGGCCCTCGATGTCGACGGTCATCCTTATCGCTCCTTCTCGATCTCGGCCAGCAGGGCGTCCGCGATCGCGCGGGCCAGGTGGCGGCGATCAGGTTCGGTCAGTCGTACGTAGAGGTCGGCCGCCTGGCGGGCCAGTGTCAGGTCGATCGTCAGCAGCGTGGCGCCCAGTTGCCCCCGGAGCCGCTCGACGGTCGCGGAGGCGATCGCGGCAACCTCCGTTTCGCTGAGCCGGCCCGTGCGCTCACGGCGGCGGGCGATCTGCCCGAACGAGACGAGACTGTCGGCCAGGCCGGTCTCGGTGAGCTGCTCGTAGACGGTCACGGCCTCGACCGGCATCTCCCCGCGGTAGAAGGCGAGCTCCATGAAGTCACGTTCCTTGCGGACCACCCGGCGGGTGCGGTCGTCGGGGGCCCGGGCGTACATCCGGTCGTAGAAACGGGCGACCGGGGCCGGCATCGGGGACAGCTGGCCGTCCCGTTCCAGGCCGATGATCAGGTTCCGCATCCGGTCGCGCTGCGACGTCAACTGCTGGATCTGATCGTCGAGCGCCGTGACGACCGCCCGCAGATCGGTCAGCGTCGTCTCGTGGCGCGGGCCGGCTCCGGCGTCGCGGTCGTCGAGCACCGTGGCGATCCGGGCCAGCGGAATCCCGGCCTGCGCCAGCCAGCGGACCCGGACCAGGCGGGCCACCTGTGTCAGGTCGTAGTCGCGGCGGCCGTCGCGCCGCGCCGGGATCGGCAACAGCCCTGTCTGGTGATAGAAGCGGATCGTCCGGACGGTCGTGCCGGTCAGCTCGGCGAGCTCCTTGATGCGCACAAAGGCAGTCTCCGATGTGACGTGACGTCACAGTCAATGCCGGCCGGCACCTGTCGCCGGGCCGGCCGGCCCTGTCCGCGGGCTGATCATGGGGCCAGGCTGGAAGCGGGTCGACGAGATCGCGCCCGCACCGGCGGTCCCGGACGGCCGTTCCGTCCGGGGCCGCCGCACGTCACGTGCTCCTGCGGTACCACGCCGGGAGGCGGTCGACGAGCGGACCGGAGCGATCCGGCCTACGCTGCATCATGGACACCTTGCACCGTCTGGAAGTCACGGTCTCCGCAGCCGGCTGGTTGTTCGAGTGCAGAGACGGATGCAGCCGCCGCCTCACCGTGGACCGGGACGGCACACTCGCCGTCATAGACCGGGGCGATCCCTGGGCGCTGCACCAGGGCGGCACACCCGACATCGAGCTCGCCGCACCGACCGTCGCACCCGGATGAGCCCGCTGGGCACGCCACCGGCGGCACCTTGGTGGGTGCCGCCGGCTGCCGTGGCTGGTCAACCGATGCGCAGCACCGGTCCTTCCACCACCGCGGCGACGTCGGTGAGCTTGCCGAAGTTCTCCAACGTCAGCAGGGTCACCAATTTGTAGGCGCCGGACGGTTCCGGGGCCGGCGCGTGCGGGTCGAGGTCGGGCAGCGTGTGCGCCGGTACCTCGATGTCAGCGTGGTACTCCGTTCCTCCGTTGAGCGCCACGACCTTGGTCAGTCCGATCTGCTTCTCCGGTCCGGGTCCGATCGACTCGACGTAGGCGGCAACCTTCCACCGCCCGCCGAGCAACAGCGCGGCCAGCCGGGAGATCTTCCACTCGCAGCGGATCTCGAACTTCTCGCCGGCCTCCAGCACCGAGGACGGCTCACCGTTGTTGTCCTTCACGATCGCGGTGAACTGGCCCGGTCCGAGCGGGTGATGCGGGAATTGGATGGCAGCCATCTCCGGCCTCCCCGGGACGACATCCCCGGTCGGCCCGAGCGGCCGGCCCGGCCGGCACCTGCTGCCGGCATCGCCCCTCACCCACACCGTCGCCCCGGGGCCACCATGAACAGCAGGGCCGATCTGCTTGTCAGGCGGTGGTCGATCGCCCCGGCGAAACCGGAGTTCCGTCCTGACCGGCCGGATTCCCCCGGGCCGGCCATGTGCCGGGCAGCGGTACCACGACACGGGTTCGCCAGGCGTGAACGTCCTCGGTCGCCTGTGGCCCGACGAGGTACTCCTCCCACATCAGCGGCACCTCGGTGACGTGTCGTGCCGCCAGCCATTCGCCGACCTGGTCGTAGGTGCCGAGCAGGGTGTCCCACGATCCGGGATGCACGGCCTGCACCGCGAGGCCACCGGGGAGACGGTCGGTGGCCAGGTCCACGCCGAGAGCGTGTCCCGGCAGGGAATAGCCGGCCATGATCTCGAAGGAGTCCGGCCTGTTGTTCGGCCGGAGAATCACCGTGGCCGGACCGGCCGGCCACACCCCGGCGCGCTCCAGCAGGACCGACATCGTCCGCAGCGCCGCTGATGACCGCGCGCGCAACGCGCAGAGCGACGCGGTCGCGCGGAACCCGACGATCGGGACCGCGGCTCTGGTCACCACCTCCACGCCGACCACCCTGGGGTCGACCTGGCCGGTCGGAGTGTTCACCGCCGCCTCCCTCAGCACGCAAGCGATCGAATATCCACGATGTCCACCGGAATCGCGTCGCGGCAGAGGCCGATGGCCCTTGTTCACCCGGCGCAGCGCGTGGAATCCGCGCCTGCGCGGGTGAACCCTTCGCCGCGCGGACCGCGATAGTCGAAGTGTGTGGGCCAAGAGGACGACACCGGAAGACCCGGTCAGCGAGGCCAGCGGCGACGCCACGCTGCTGCGGGCGGTCGCCGCCGGTCACGTCGACGCGCTGCGGCTGTTGCACGGGCGGCATGCGCCCTGGCTGCGGGCCAGGCTCGCGCGCCGGTGCGCGGACCCGGACGTCGTCGACGCGGCCGTGCAGGACACCTTTCTCACCGTGTGGAAGGACGCGCACCGCTATCACGACACCGGCGCGGACCCGGCCGCTTGGATCTGGACCATCGCCGTACGCCGGATGATCTCAGTCCTGCGTGGACCCGGTCATCGCTGGCTGGGCACAGCGGCGACGACGGCCGGCGAGACGGTCGCGCCGTCGCCGGAGGAGCTGGTGCTGCTGCGGATCGAGCACGGTGACCTCGGTGACGCGCTGAACCGGCTCTCCCCCGAGCTGCGAGCGGTCATCCAGGCGACCGCTCTGGACGGGCTGACCGTGCGGGAGGCCGCCCGCCTGCTCGGCGTCCCGGAGGGCACCGCGAAGACCCGGCTGATGCGGGCCCGCGCGCGACTGCGGGAGCTGCTGGCATGACGGCACGAGGAGAGGCCATGTCCTGGCACGTGGACGAAGGGTTGCTCGACGCCTACCAGCAGGGCCGGCTCGATCCGAGCCGGGTGATGGCGGTCGACGCGCATCTGCAGGCCTGCCCGTCCTGCCGGATCGCGGTGCCGGTCGACGCGGCATGGCTCGACCGCAGCTGGACGGCCGTGCTGGACCGGATCCAGTCCCCCGCGCCCGGCCCGGTGGAGCGGATCGCCGAACGTGCCGGGCTGCCCGGGCACCGGCTGCGGCTGCTGGCCGCGACACCCGCGCTGCGCTGGTCATGGCTGGCGGCGACCGTGGCGGTGCTGACGTTCGGCGTGGTGGCGGCGTACGCGGGGAACGCCCGTACGGCCCTGACCTGGTTTCTGATCGTCGCGCCGGTGCTGCCGGTGCTGGCGGTGGCGACCGCCTACGGGCCGCCGTTCGACCCGATGCACGAGATCGCCGCAGTGACGCCGGCAGCCGGTCCGGCGCTGGTCCTCTGGCGCGCTACCGCCGTGGTCGGGGTGTCCATGGCGCTGGGCACGGTCGCCGCCGTGTTGTTGCCCGGCCCCGGCTGGTACGCGGTCGCTTGGCTGCTGCCCGCGTTCCTGTTGAGTATCAGCGCCCTGGCGCTGGCGACCGTGATGCCGCTGCCCCTGGCCGCCGGGCTGCTGGCCGCGACCTGGGTGCTCGCGACCGGTGGCCTGTCGGTCTCCGGCGGGGCACTGCCGCCGCCGGTGTTCGGCCCGGGCGCCCAGTCCGGATACCTGCTGGCGGCGGCAGGGGCTGCCGCCGTCCTGACCCGGCGACGCCGTCGCCTCGACCCGGGAGAGTCGCGATGACCACGATACGGATCACCGATCTCGGCAAACGGTACGGCTCGACGACCGCCCTGGACACCCTGGACCTGACGATCGGCCGCGGGGTGACCGGGTTGCTCGGGCCGAACGGCGCCGGCAAGACCACGCTGCTGCGCTGTCTGGGCACCGCGCAGGCGCCGGACACCGGGCGGATCGAGGTGTTCGGCCTGGACCCGGCGGTGGCCGCGGACCGGACCACACTGCGCCGCCGCCTCGGCTACCTGCCGCAGAATCCCGGGCTCTACCCGAACTTCACCGCCGCCGCCCTGCTCGACTACGTGGCCGTGCTCAAGGAGATGACCGACACCCGGCAGCGGCGCGCCGAGGTCCGCCGGGTGCTCGACGAGGTCGGCCTGAGTGACCGGGCCCGGACCAGGGTCCGCAAGCTCTCTGGCGGCATGCGCCAGCGGCTGGGCCTCGCGCAGGCCCTGCTCGGCTCGCCCGACCTGCTGATCCTCGATGAGCCGACGGTCGGTTTGGACCCGGAGCAGCGGATGCTGTTCCGGGCGCTGATCTCCCGCCTGGGCGAGAGTCGCACTGTCCTGCTCTCCACCCACCAGACCGAGGATGTCGCGGCGCTCTGCGAAAGGGTGATCGTGCTTCGCGAGGGAAGAGCGATCTTCGACGGTACGCCCCGGGAACTGGCCACCCTGGCGGACGGGCAGGTGTGGTTGTCGGCGGATCCACCGGCGGGCGCGACCATGTACTGGCGCACCGCGGACGGGGACTACCGGACGCTGGGCGCCCCGCCTCCGGATGGCGTTGCCGTCCGTCCGTCGATCGAGGACGGCTATCTGACGCTGCTGGGTCCCGAGGCCGCGGCGGCGATTCGATGACGACGTGGCGACTGGACGCGACCCGGGCGCTCGCTCTGTCGGAGGCGAGGTTGCTGCTGCGGGCCCCGACGCTGTGGGTGGGTGCGGCAGTCACGACCGGGCTGGGCGTCACCTCGCTCCGGACCGGGGAGGTGTCCGCGGCCGCCATCCGCACCGACACCGGCCTCGCCGCGCTGGTGCTGGCCGGCTTTCTGATAGTTCTCGGACATCTCGCGGCGTCGCGTGATCGCCGGCACGGCGCGTGGGAGGCGGCCGCGGCCCTGCCGGTCCGGCCGGTCCACCGGGCAGTGGCGTTGCTGGTGCTCGTCCCGGTGGCCGGTCTCGTGGGCGCGCTCTGCCTCGGCCTGGAGTCGCTGGCGCTGGTCGCGGCCTGGCCGGCCGGCGTGTCCGGGACCGGGTGGGCGCTGACGGCGTTGATCGTGCCGATGATCGGCGCGGCGATCGGTGTCGCGGCAGGAAGCTGGTTGTCGTCGACCGCGGCCGGTCCGCTGACACTGTTCACGCTTGCCGCCGCGATGGCGGTGCTGCCGGTGCTGGGCGACGGTGCCGGGTCGTTGCCGTGGCGGCTCTTCCCGGTCGACATGGGGTCCTCCCCGCCGGTGGACGTCGACTGGCATCTGCTCTACCTGCTGGCGTTGCTGCTCGCCGCGGTGAGCACCGCCCGGCTGAGGCACGCACCGCGGCGTCCGCTGGTCGTCGGAGCGCTGATCCTGGCCGCGGCACTCGCCGTGGTGGCCGTACGCCGGGGGCGGTGAGCCGCGTGTCCGTGACGAAGCGTCCGGTCGTGCGTTCCACCGTCGCCCTCCTCGCCCGGCAGGCCGCTCTGCTGGTCGCGCCACTGATCCGGGCCGTGCCCTGGCCGCCTCTGCTGGCCGCGTCGGCGCTGGCCGTGGCAGGAATGCTCCCGGCGCTGCTGGGTGCCGCCGTGCCGGCCGCATCGGTCTGGGGTCTTCGGATCGCCGCGCTTCTGCTCGGCGCCGGTGCGAGTTTCGCGATGGTCGACCCGATGGCACCCGTGACGATCACCGCCACCCCGCGCTGGCTGCGGCAGTGGTTGCGGTTCACGCTCGTGGTCGTCCCGGCGGCCCTCGTCTGGGGTGCCCTCTGCCTCGCGGCAGCGTCCACCTTCCCGGCCGCCCCGGTGCCCGGCCTGGTGGGTGAAGCCCTGGTGTGCGCGCTCGGCGGCCCGGCCGGCGCAGCGGTGGCGAGTCGGGCTGTCGCAGCACCGGCAGCGGCACTGGCCGGGCTCGCGTTCCAGGGTGCGCTGCTGGTCATGACACTGTTCGTGCCGAGCCGGTGGTCGCCGTGGGCACTGCCGGGAACGCCGTCCTGGGCCGTCGTCCACCTCGCGTGGTGGGCCGCAGTGCCCGTACTCGTCGCGGTGTTGTTCGCGGCGAACCGTGAGGTCCGGTGAGGCCGGGACCGATGGCGGCCGTTCGTGGACCGGACGCCCCTTCAGCCGTGTCGGCCGCCGAGCCAGGCTGAAGGCGAGGGTTCCGCCCGGCGGTCCCGGAAAGGACGGCGATGACCAGCGACATCCAGCCCGTGGAATCCGGTGTCGTCGGCCTGTCGTCGGCCGAGGCCGCCCGCCGGCTGGAACGCGACGGGAGCAACACCCTTCCGGCACGCGAGCACGTCCCGGTGTGGCGGCGGTCGCTGACCCAGCTGACCGATCCTCTGATCGTCGTGTTGCTGGTCGCCATCGTGCTGACCGTCGTCACCGGTGACTGGGCCGACGCGGCCGTCATCGCCCTGGTGATCGTGGTCAATACGAGCGTCGGGGTCGTGCAGGAGGTCAAAGCGGACCAGGCCATCACCGCGCTGGCGGCGATGACCGCACCCGAGGCCAGGGTGCTCCGCGACGGCCGGCAACAACTCGTCCCCGCCGCCGACGTCGTCAGGGGCGATCTGCTCGTGCTCGGCGAGGGTGACATCGTGCCCGCCGACGCGACCGTGACGGAGGCGGCGGCTCTGCTGGTCGACGAGTCCGCCCTGACCGGCGAGTCCGTGCCGGTCGACAAGAGCACGGCGCACGGGACCGACCAGGTGTCCTCCGGGACCGTCGTCGTCCGTGGCCGGGGCCGGGCAGTCGTCACCGCGACCGGGGCCGCCGGCGCGATGGGCCGGATCGCGGGACTCATGGACACCGGCGCCGGGCTCACCCCGCTGCAGCACCGCCTGGTCGGCATCGGGCGGATGCTCGCCGTGACCGCCGTGGCGCTCTGCACGATCGTGCTGGTTCTGGGCCTGATCCGGGGCGAGTCCGTCGAGCTGATGGTGGTGACCGCGATCAGTCTCGTGGTCGCCGCCGTACCCGAGTCGCTGCCCGCCGTGGTCACCCTCGCCCTCGCGCTCGGTGCCCGGCGGATGGCGGCCCGCCACGCCCTGATCCGGCGACTGGCCGCGGTGGAGACGCTCGGCTCGGTGACCGTTCTCGCCACCGACAAGACGGGCACCCTGACCGAGGGCCGCATGGTCACGCGCCGCTTGTGGACGCCGGCCGGAACCGCCGACGTCGACGGTCACGGTTACACCCCGCAAGGCACCGTTCGCCGTGCAGGCCGGACCGTTACCGCCGAGGACGCACCCGACCTGCGGGAACTGCTGGCCGCCGCGGCGCTGTCCACCGATGCGACCTTGCGAGCGCCGGACGATGCGGATGGCGACTGGACCGTCCTCGGTGACCCGACGGAAGGGGCGCTGCTGGCGGCAGCCGGCCGACTCGGCGTCGACCCGAGTGTCGACCAGCAGCGCTGTCCGCGGATCGGAGAGTTGCCGTTCGACAGTGACCGCAAACGAATGACCACCGTCCACCAGGAGCCGGGCGGGTCCGTCCACGTGATCTGCAAGGGCGCGCCCGAGGTGCTGCTGCGCCCGGCGTTCCTCGACGAACCGGCCGACATGCTCGCTGAAGCCGCCGCGCGCGCCGAGGGTCTGGCCGCGGAAGGGTACCGGGTCCTCGCGGTCACCCGATCCGATCACCTCACCGCGCCGCCGGCTGATCGCTGGGAGCGCGACCTGCGGCTGCTCGGGCTGATCGGCATCCGCGACCCGGCACGCCCGTCCGCACCGGCCACCATCGCCGCCTGCCGCGACGCCGGGATCACCCCGGTCCTGATCACCGGTGACCATCCGGCCACCGCCCGCGCGGTGGCCGCCGAGGTCGGCATCATCGACGGCGACGGCCCCGTGGTCGACTGCCGGCAGCTCACGTCGGCCAGCCCCGGCACACTGCGCGACGCCCGGGTGTTCGCCCGCGCCACCCCGGAGCAGAAACTCGACATCATCACCAGCTGCCGGCAGGCCGGTGAGGTGGTGGCGATGACCGGCGACGGTGTCAACGACGGGCCCGCTCTGCGCCGTGCCGACATCGGTGTCGCCATGGGGCTGCGCGGCACGGAGGTCGCCCGTCAGGCCGCCGACCTGGTCCTGGCCGACGACGAACTCGCCACCGTGGTCGCCGCCGCGGAAGAGGGCCGCCGCGTCTACGCCAACATCCGCCGCTTCCTGCTCTACGGCCTGTCCGGCGGCGCTGCCGAGATCGCCGTCATGCTGGCCGGGCCGTTCCTCGGACTGTCCCTGTTCCTGCTGCCCGCCCAGATCCTCTGGGTCAACCTGCTCACCCACGGCCTGCCCGGCGTCGCCCTCGGCAGCGAACCCGCCCCACCGGACGTGATGAGCCGCCCCCCGCGGCCACCGGCCGAATCGGTCCTCGGCGCCGGGCTGTGGCAGCGCATCCTGCGCGTCGGCACGGTCATCGCCGCGGTCACGCTCGGCATCGCCGTCTGGGCGCACGCCACCGACCGGCCCTGGCAGAGCATGGCCTTCTTCGCGCTCGGCGCCACCCAGCTCGCCGTCGCGCTCGGCTCCCGCGCCCGCCCCGGCACGCGCGCCAACCCGATGCTGCTGCTCGCGGTCGGGGCCGCGTTCGCCCTGCAGTTCGCCGGACTCTACGTGCCGGTGCTCAACGAACTGCTCGGCACCGAGCCCGTACCCCTGCTGGATCTGCTGGTCATCTGCGGTCTGTCCACCCTCGGGTACGCCGCGATCCGCCTCGACCGCGTCGTGCACCGGGAACGCAACAGTCCCCCGGGCTGAGGCCTGCGGCACCTGCGTGACTCGGCCGGACGCGTCCGTCGGCTCCCTGTCGTCATGGCGGCGGCGCCGTATCGGTCGGCGAGTCCTCTTAGAGCACCGCGAAACGGCGGCCGGCGCCGAGACGCGCCAGGCGCGCGACCGACGCCGTCTGCACGGGCACGCACGGTGCGACCGGGATCGGCGGCTGTGCCCGAGCCTCTCGCGCGCCGGCCGGCACCCACAACGGGGCGCTGCCGGCGCCCCGGTCGTCCAGACAGGTGAGGTCGAGCAACAGGCCGGCGCCCTTCCCGCGAAGCATGTCGCCGGCCCGGCGGAAGCGTGCTCCTCGAACGCCATTTGAATGAACCGGCGCTGCGACCACGATCCGCTCGGAGAATTTTGGCAACGCACTTATGGTCCATGGGTACCGCCAGGGAGGGCCGGGGTCGGCCAGCCAACATGAGGAAAGAACATCGACTCCCCCGGGGACACCGATGACCAGTCACAAAAATCACGAATCGGACGAACGATCGATCGACTAGCTCGGCGCTGGAACAAGCGTCTGACCGGTGGCCTGGCAGGGCCATTGCGTTGTCGGACGGGAGGGTTCTGAACTGGGGATTCGCATCGTGATCGGCCTCTGTGGAGCCGAAGAAGGCGGATGAGATCACG
>NZ_JBIRWQ010000045.1:42731-43659 GCF_044388125.1 Actinoplanes sp. NPDC020271 | reverse complement strand
AACGCCCGGTTACATTCCGAACCCGGTAGCTAAGCCCTCCAGCGCCGATGGTACTGCACTCGGGAGGGTGTGGGAGAGTAGGACGCCGCCGGACTTAACGTAACGGTCGAGGGCCGCCCCACCTGGGGTCGGCCCTCGACTGCGTTTATGACTTCGTGCCCTAGTAGCTTTGTGTTTGACGTCAGGCCGCCGCCCGTATCGAGGGGCCGCCGCCGTACTTGGAAGGACTGATCCGTGAGTACAGGACCGCAGGACGGCGGCTCCAGCAACCGTGACGAGGCCCGGGAGGGCCGCGGTCGCGATGGCGGCGACGCTCGCCGCGGCGATGGAGGCGGATATCAGGGCGGCAACCGGTCCGGTGGTGACCGGGGTGGGTTCCGTGGGGGTGACCGTCCGCAGGGCGGTGGCGACCGCGGCGGCTTCCGTGGTGGCGACCGGGACCGTGGCGGCTACCAGGGCGGTGGCGACCGCGGTGGGTTCCGTAGCGGTGGTGACCGTCCGGGCTACCAGGGTGGTGGCGACCGGGGCGGTTTCCGTGGGGGTGACCGTCCGCAGGGCGGCGGCTTCCGTGGTGGCGACCGTGACCGGGGCGGCTACCAGGGCGGTGGCGACCGCGGTGGCTTCCGTAGCGGTGGTGACCGTGACCGTGGCGGCTACCAGGGTGGCGGCGACCGAGGCGGGTTCCGTGGCGGCGACCGTGCCGTAGGCGGCGGTGAGCGCCGGCCGTTCAACCGTGACGACCGTGGTGGCAGTTCCGGTGGTTACCGGGGCGACCGTCCGCAGGGTGACCGTCCGCAGGGTGGCGGCTTCCGTAGCGGTGGTGACCGTCCGCAGGGCGGTGGCTTCCGTGGTGGTGACCGTCCGCAGGGCGGTGGGTTCCGTAGCGGTGGTGACCGTCCGCAGGGCGGTGGGTTCCGTAGCGGTGGTG
>NZ_JBIRWQ010000045.1:0-42634 GCF_044388125.1 Actinoplanes sp. NPDC020271 | reverse complement strand
GTGACCGTCCGGGCTACCAGGGTGGTGGCGACCGCGGTGGGTTCCGTGGTGGTGACCGGGACCGTAGCGGTGGTGACCGTCCGGGCTACCAGGGCGGTGGCGACCGCGGCGGGTTCCGTGGTGGCGACCGTGGCGGCTACCAGGGTGGTGGCGACCGCGGTGGGTTCCGTGGTGGCGACCGGGACCGTGGCGGCTACCAGGGTGGTGGCGAGCGCCGGCCGTTCAACCGTGACGACCGTGGTGGCAGCTCCGGTGGTTACCGGGGTGACCGTCCGCAGGGTGACCGTCCGCAGGGTGGCGGCTTCCGTAGCGGTGGTGACCGTCCGCAGGGCGGTGGCTTCCGTAGCGGTGGTGACCGTCCGCAGGGCGGTGGGTTCCGTAGCGGTGGTGACCGTCCGGGCTACCAGGGTGGTGGCGACCGCGGTGGGTTCCGTGGTGGTGACCGGGACCGTAGCGGTGGTGACCGTCCGGGCTACCAGGGCGGCGGTGACCGCGGCGGGTTCCGTGGTGGCGACCGTGGCGGCTACCAGGGTGGTGGTAACCGCGAGGGCTTCCAGGGCGGCGGCGGATACCGCGGTGACCGTCCGCAGGGTGACCGCCCCCAAGGTGGCGGCTTCCGTGGTGGCGACCGGGACCGTGGCGGCTACCAGGGTGGTGGCGACCGCGGTGGGTTCCGTGGTGGCGACCGGGACCGTGGCGGTGACCGTCCGGGCTACCAGGGTGGTGGCGACCGTGACCGCGGGGGCTTCCGCGGGGACCGGGACGGCGGGGACCGTGGCGGCTTCCGCGGCGACCGCGACCGCGGCGGCTATCAGGGCGACCGGCCGGAGAACACCGAGGACGGCCAGGCGGCCTTCCAGGTTCCGGACATCCCCGACGAGATCGTCGCGACCGACCTCGACCAGGAGGTTCGCGCCGAGCTGGTCGCGCTGTCCCGCGACGTCGCCGACACGGTCGCGCGGCACCTCGTGGCGGCCGGCACGATCATCGACGAGGACTCCGAGCTGGCGCTGCAGCACGCGATCGCGGCGCGGCGGCTGGCTTCCCGGATCGCGGTGGTGCGCGAGGCGGTCGGCCTGGCGGCGTACGCGGCCGGTGACTGGACCACGGCGATCGCCGAGCTCCGCACGTACCACCGGATGACCGGCAAGCAGACGCACCTGGCCGAGATCGCCGACTGCGAGCGGGCGCTGGGCCGTCCCGAGCGGGCCATCGACCTCTACCGTGGCGCCGAGGTCGCGAAGCTGGAGAAGTCCGGCGCGATCGAGCTGCTGATCGTGGCCGCGGGTGCCCGCGGGGACCTCGGTCAGCACGACGCGGCTGCGGCGATGCTCCAGGTCAAGGAGCTGACCGGGGACGACACCGCCGAGTGGGCGGCGCGACTGCGCTACGCGTACGCGGATGCCCTGCTCGCCGGCGGCCGTCGCGACGAGGCCCGGGAGTGGTTCGTGCGGGCCGCCGCGGTCGACGAGGACCAGCTCACCGACGCGGCGGAGCGGATCCTCGAGCTCGACGGCGTCACCATCGAGGGTGACGACGACGAGGACGACGAGGAGCTGGACGCCGAGGGGCTGGACGCCGAGGCGCATGCCGAGGCGGGGGACTCCGACGACGAGGACGCGGACGACGAAGACCTCGACGAGGACGACGAGGAGCTCGGCGACGAGCCCGCGGCGGACTACGACGAGGACGACCTCGAGGACGAGGACGCGGACGCTGCTGACGAGGACCAGGACGACGAGGACGACGAGGAGCCGGTCCGTGCGACCGGGACCGACGTCGACCCGGAGCCGGTGAAGGCCGAGAAGCACGAGGTCCCGGCCGCGGTCTTCGAGGCGCCGAAGTCGGACGACGCGGAGAAGAACGAGAAGGACGGCGACGAGTTCACCGGCCGGGGCGAGGACCGCCCGCAGGCATGAGCGACCACCTCGCCGGCGGCTACGACCTGGCTCTCTTCGACCTGGACGGCGTCGTCTTCCTGATCGACAAGCCGATCCCGGGCGCGGCCGACGCGGTCGAGCGGCTGCGGGCGGACGGGACGTCGATCGCGTACGCGACGAACAACGCGTCCCGTCGCGCCGCCGACGTGGCCACGCTGCTCACCGGCATGGGCGTCAGCGCTGCCCCGGCCGAGGTGCTCACCTCGGCCGGAGCGGCCGCGGCCCTCGTCGCCGAGCACGTCGAGGCCGGGTCGCCGGTGCTGGTGGTCGGTGCGGAGGCCCTGCGCGCGGAGATCCGTGACGCCGGCCTCACGCCCGTCGAGTCGGCGGAGGACTCGCCGGTGGCGGTGGTGCAGGGTTACGGGCCCGAGGTGGGCTGGAAGATCCTGTCCGAGGCGGCGCTCGCGGTTCGCGCGGGCGCCACCTGGTATGCCACCAACACCGACCGGACCCTGCCGAGCCCGCGTGGCCCGCTGCCGGGCAACGGCTCGCTGGTCGCGGTGATCCGGACCGCCCTGGACCGGGAACCGGACGTGGTGGTCGGCAAGCCACAGCCCGCGCTGTTCACCACGGCGGCCTCGCTCGCCGGGGCGGAGCGACCGCTGGCGATCGGCGACCGGCTGGACACCGACATCCAGGGTGCGGTCACCGCCGGGATGGACAGTCTGCTGGTCCTCACGGGGGTCAGCACCCCGAAGGACTTGCTGGGGGCCCCGGCCGAGCGTCGCCCGACGTTCGTGGCGGCGGACCTCTCGGGCTTGTTCCGCCCGGCCGAGCAGGCCACGGTCCCGGCCACCGAGGTGGAGGGGTGGACGGTCACTCGTGAGGGCGACCGCGCGGTGCTGTCCGGCGACGGCGACCCCGTCGATGCCTTGCGTCTGCTGTGCGGCGCGACCTGGGACGGAGTTCCGACGTCCGATGTCTCGGGCGACTCCGTCGCGGCCACCGAACTTCTCACCACCTGGGGTCTCTGACCCCGCGCATCATCCGACAGCCCCGGCCCAGCGGCCGGGGCTGTTCTGTTTCCGTGGCGGGCGCTCGACGACGTACGGCGGAATGGGGTTGGGGGTGGACAGTTTCGGTCAGAAAGGTCGGACCGGGTCTTGGTGGTACTGCTCGGGGCGCGGGCGGTGGCGGCGACGCGGAAGAGGTGGAGCTTCCGGGTCGATGTGAAAGATGCCGTCGACCATGGCGACCATCGGTGAGCTCATGTAGTCGAAATCGGGCACGGCGACCCTTTCGGCGCGGTCGTGCACATTCGTGGCGGTGCACGTGCCGTCGATGCAGGGGACGTCGGGTCGGACGTGGATCATGGGTGCCTCCCAGTTTCCCGGGGCGGCCGTCGTCCGGGCGGTCGCTCGTTCCTAGGCTCATCGTCCCACCGGAGGCCGCTCGCGACCAGGAAATCGCTTCTGCCGTAATTACGGTTAATCAGACCGGACAGCGGCCGAACAGCAGGGTGTGACTTCTCTTACGTTGCCGCGAGGGGCACGACTCTCCGAAGCGTCCTGGCAGGCCCGGCACCGGATCATCAGCCGGCTGCTCTGGTTCCACGTGCCGGTGTTCCTGGTGATCGGCATGCTCGGGCCGCGGCCGCGCTGGGAGGTGGTGGTGCTGACCGTGGCGGTGGCCGGCTGGGCGGCGCTGGTCCCGGTACTGCCGAACGCGAAAACGCAGGCCTCACACACCAGCGTCGGCCTGATCGCCTGCACGTTCGTGGCGATCGAGCTGTCCGGTGGATCGATGACGGCGCACATCCATCTGTACGCGATCCTGATCTACGTGGCGCTCTACCAGATGTGGGCGCCGCTGATCTCCGCCGTCGTCGTGGTCGTGGTGCACCACGGGGTGCTCGGCCTGGTCGCGCCGGAGCGGGTGTTCGGCATGCACGTGATGGGCGTGGGTGCCGCGATCGAGCAGGTCGCGGTGCATGCCGGGCTGGCCGTCGTCGAGGTGGTCGGCATCGTGATCTTCTGGCACTTCGCGGAGCAGGCCGAGCGGGAGAGTGAGCAGCTCGCGCTGGAGGCGGCGCAGGCGCGGGAGGAAGTGGCACGGGCCGAGCAGGAGGCGCGCGAACGGTCCGCCGAGGACTTGCGGGCGCGCTCCGAGGAGACCGCGGAACAGTCCCGGCGGCTGACTGCGGACGTCGCTTCGATCAGCGAGCAGGCGCATGCGGCGATCTCGGCGGTCGCCGCGGTCGACCGGGAACTCGCTGCTCTGACCGCTTCTGTTCAGGAAATCGCGTCCCGGTCGGCGTCCGCGGCGACCACGGCGGCCGACGGCAAGGACGCGGCGGCCTCGGCCGGCCAGAAGGTGCGGGCGCTGGAGCGTTCGGTCGGCGAGATCGCCGACGTCAACGCGATCATCGCCTCGCTCGCCGAGCAGACGAACCTGCTGGCGCTCAACGCGACCATCGAGGCGGCCCGGGCGGGTGAACTCGGCAAGGGGTTCGCCGTGGTGGCGAGCGAGGTCAAGGACCTGGCACGGGAGACGGCGGACTCCGTCCAACGGGTGAACGCGGTGATCACTGCGATCGTCGCCGAGACCGACGACGTGGCGCAGACGTTCGCGCAGACCACCGGAGCGGTGGACGGCATCCACGAGCTGCAGCTGAACATCGCCTCGGCGGTCGAGGAACAAGCCGCGGTACTCGGCGAGGTGACTCATCAGCTGTCGACGGCGACCGCGTCGGCGGATCAGGTGCTGGTCGGCCTGGAAGAGTTGGCGGCGAAGGCTTCCTGATCGGGTGACCGATCCTGATCTCCGGTTGAACGATCCGGGCGCCGGCGTCGTATCAACCGGCGTGATCAGAGGAGCTTACGGAGCTTGAGCAGGTCGAACGGGTTCGCCTTGACGGAGATCTCGCGGCCGGCGATCGCGCGGGTGATGTCCAGCCGGCCGGCGATCAGCGCCAGCAGGTTGTCGCTGGTGGTGATCAGGGCGATCTTCGCCTTCGGATCGTCGCCGTCGGCGATGTCGGTGAGCAGGCCGCCGACGATCCGGCCGTGGAAGGCCGTCTGCAGGTCGGTGACCCGGCACGCGAGCGTGCGATCCAGGTCGAGCCGGCCACGGGCCTCCGCATTCGCCGCCAGCTTGGCAGCCAGGTCGTGCAACGCTTTACGGCACTCGTCCACCGTGGCCAACGCCATCCCCCTTCGCGACACCAGCACCGTACCTCAGGAACTTGTCGGGGGCTCCCGGTAGCGTGGCACCCGACGCGACGAGAGGAGGAGGGATCATGCCGGATGCATGGCGCGCATATCTGGACCTGGCGCTCGGGCTGACCGAGGTGCCCCGGAAGAGGGCGCAGAAGGTCGCCGGTGAGTTGCTCAGCCGGGGCGGTGCCACCGCGGCCCAGGTGCAGGGGCTGGTCGAGGACCTGCTCTCGGCGGGCATCGCGAACCGTGAGGCGCTGACCAACATCGTTCGGTACGAGGTGGACCGCGCTCTCGGGCGGGTCGGCCTGGCCACCGCCGACGAGGTCTCCGAGCTGACGACCCGGGTGCACGACCTGGAGAAGGAGCTGCGGGAGGCGCAGGCGCGCGCGACCGCGGCCGAAGGCGGCGTGCGGGCTCCCGCGGCCGACCGCGCTCCCTCGGTGGCACCGGTGAAGAAGGCCGTGGCCAAGAAAGCGGTCGCGAAGAAAGCGGTGAAGGTCACGCCGAACGCGATGCCGTCGGCCGGGACCTTGCGGGGTGGGCCGGTCGCCAACTCCGCCACGTCCTCGACTGCGACCGGGTCCTCGGCGGCCACCGCCGCGGAGGCGCCGGCGAAGAAGGCAGTGAAGCGGGTCGCGCGCAAGTCCACATCGGCCGGGGCGGTCCCGCCTCCGGTGCAGGCCGGGGCGGTGCCGCCTCCGGTGAAGAAGGCCGCTGAGGTGCCGGCCGAGGCGGCTGAGCCGCCGGCTCGGAAGACTGCGGCGAAGAGGGCGCCGGCCAAGCGGGCGCCCCGCAAGAGTGCTGCCGGGCCGGCTTCGGTGAGCGTCACGCCGCCGGGCACGGCTGCTTCTCCGGTGGCCGGGGTCAAGGAGGCGGCGGCTGCGACCGAGCTGCCGTTCGTGGCTCCGGGGGAGAGCGGCGCCGCGGGGTCGGCGAGTGCCGCGCCCGCCGGAGCCATCGCGCCCGCTGAGGCGACTGCGGCCGCTGAAGCTGACGCTCCGGTGAAGGCGGATGCGTCCGCGAAGGCTGACGCGCCGGTCAAGGCTGCGGCACGTAGGAGTGCGCCGGCCAAGCGGGCCCCGCGCAAGGCGGCCCAGGTGCCCAGCCAGAGTCAGGCGAGGAAGTCGCCGCCGGTGGAGAGCGCCGCGCGGACCGAGAAGCCGGAGGCGTGATCTCGTGACGTTCCCGCATTCCTCGCCGGGCGGCCCCCGTCCCGGGCCGCCGCAGGGTGGTTTCCGGCCCGGTCCGCCGCCGGGTGGGCCGCGCCCCGGTCCGCCGGTCGGTGGAGTCCGGCCCGGCCCGCCGGCGGGCGGATCACCGGCGGGCGGGTTCACTCCGGCGGAGCATTACCGCACGGGCGAGGACGGGACGGTGGAGGAGACCGGTCACCCGGCCGTGGACGCGGTGCTAAGTTCGCTCGCCAACGCCGCGCGGCTGGCACCCGGCGAGCAGATCGCCGAGTACGAGGCCGCGCACCAGGTGCTCCAGGAGACTCTGGCCGGCATCGATCGCTGAAACGACGTACCGAAAAAGGAATTCGATGGCCCGCCGTGCGCGTCTCGACGCCGAGCTAGTCCGCCGCAAACTCGCTCGTTCCCGGGAACAGGCCGCCCAACTGGTGGCGGCCGGCCGGGTCCAGGTCCGGGGGACCGTGGCCCACAAGGTGGCCGCCATGGTCGACCCGGCCGACCCGGTGCTGGTCACCGGGGAGGACCCCCGGACGGAGTACGTGTCGCGCGGCGGCCACAAGCTGGCCGGCGCCCTCGCCGCGTTCGCCCCGTCGGGGCTGACCGTCGAGGGGCGGCGCTGCCTGGACGCGGGCGCGTCCACCGGCGGGTTCACCGACGTGCTGCTGCGCGCCGGCGCCGATCGGGTGGTCGCCGTCGACGTGGGCTACGGGCAGTTGGCCTGGCCGATTCGCACGGACGAGCGGGTCGACGTGCACGAGCGCACGAACGTGCGCACGCTGACCCCCGACGTGATCGGCGGGCCGGTCGACCTGGTGGTGGCCGACCTGTCGTTCATCTCGCTGCGTTTGGTGCTGCCCGCGCTGACCGCCTGCACGGCGCCCGAGGGTGACCTGGCGCTGATGGTCAAGCCGCAGTTCGAGGTCGGCAAGGACCGTCTGGCCGGCACGGGCGGCGTGGTGCGCGACTGGCGGTTGCGGGCCGAGGCCGTGCTGGACGTCGCGGCCACCGCCGCCGAGCTGGGGCTGGGGGTGGCCGGTGTGGCCGCGAGCCCGCTGCCCGGCCCGAGCGGCAACGTGGAGTTCTTCGTCTGGTTCCGGCGGGGCGCGCCGCCCGCGGACCGGGAGCGGGTGGAGGCGGTCGTCGAGGCCGGCCCGGCCGGCGCGGGGCTGCCCGCCGAGCTGCTGGCCGAGGCCGCGGCGGCGTCCGAGCCCCCCGGTGAGCAGGACTACGAGCGTCCGGAGCCCGCAGCGGTGCGGGCGGATCAGCCGGCGGCCCCTCAGGAGGACACATGACTCGCTCGGCTTTGCTGGTGACGCACACCGGGCGCCGGCAGAGTACGCAGCATGCCCGTACGGTCGCGCTCGATCTGATCGCCGCGGGCTTCGAGGTCCGGGTGATCGCCGACGAGGTCGCCGATCTGGGCCTGCCCGACGAGGTGCGGTCGGTCGACGGCGAGGAGGCCGCCGAGGGCATCGAGATCGTGCTGGCGCTCGGTGGCGACGGCACGTTCCTGCGTGCGGCGGAGCTGGCCCGGCCGGTGAAGGCCCCGCTGCTCGGCATCAACCTGGGCAAGGTCGGCTTCCTCGCCGAGGCCGAGATCGATCACATCGACGAGGCGGTCCGCGAGATCATCTCGGGTGACTACACCGTGGACGAGCGGCTGACCCTGGACGTGCGCGCGGAGTACGACGGCCGCCTGATCGCCGAGTCGTGGGCGCTCAACGAGGTGACCGTGGAGAAGGGCCAGCGGGCCCAGATGCTCGAGCTGATGGTCGACGTGGACGGCCGGCCGCTGTCCCGCTACGGCTGCGACGGCGTGGTGTGCGCCACACCGACGGGGTCGACGGCGTACTCGTTCTCCTCCGGCGGGCCGGTCGTCTGGCCCGAGGTGGAGGCGCTGCTGCTGGTGCCGATCAGTGCGCACGCGTTGTTCAGCCGGCCGCTGGTGACCGCGCCGACGTCCACGTTCAAGCTGACCGTCGATCCGTACACGTCGTTCGCCGTGCTCTGCTGTGACGGTCGCCGCACCTGGGACCTGCCGCCGGGCTCGACGGTGACCGTCGAGCGGGGTCAGTTGCCGGTTCGGCTGGTCCGGCTGGCCCCGCGGCCGTTCACCGACACCCTGGTGGCGAAGTTCGAGCTACCGGTGGTCGGCTGGCGCGGCAATCGGCGCTGACGTCGGGAGCCGCCCGGGCCGGGTGTGCCGGCTTTCCGGTGAACCCGGGCCGGCGCCCCGGGAAACGTCGCAAAACTCGGGCGATTGACGCTGATCAGAAACCCCCGCGGTAGGCATTTGTCGGAGGGGCCAACTACCCTCTGCCGTGTGCTGGAGGAACTGCGCATCACCGGGCTCGGCGTCATCGACGACACGACCTTGCGGCTGTCTACGGGTATGAACGTGATCACCGGTGAGACCGGAGCCGGTAAGACGATGGTCGTGACCGGTCTCGGACTGCTGTTCGGCGGCCGGGCCGACGCCGGGCGGGTCCGCGCCGACCCGGGTCGTGCCGTCGTCGAGGGCCGGCTGAAACTGACGGGCACGCTCGGCGACGCCGTCCGTACCCGGATCACCGACGCCGGCGGCGAGACCGACGACGACGGCTCGCTGCTGCTGAGCCGCACGGTGACGGCCGAGGGCCGGTCCCGGGCGCACGTCGGCGGCCGCAGCATGCCGGTCTCGACGCTCGGTGAGCTGGGCGAGCAGGTGCTGGCCGTGCACGGGCAGTCCGACCAGTTGCGCCTGCTGCGCCCGAGCGAGCAGCGGTCCGCGCTGGACCGGTTCGCCGGCCCCGGGCACGAGAAGCTGCTGGACGGTTACCGCGAGGCGTTCACCCGCTGGCGCAAGGTGGTCGACGACCTGGCCGACCGCCGGCGCAACGCGCGTCAGCGCTCGCAGGAGGCCGACCTGCTCAAGCTCGGCCTCGACGAGATCACCCGGGTCGACCCCCAGCCGAACGAGGACGAGGACCTGCGCAACGAGGTGCAGCGGCTGGAGCACGCCGAGGGCCTGCGGGTCGCCGCGGCTCTGGCGGCGCAGGCACTGGCCGCCGGGGTGGAGGCCACCGACGACACGCCCGACGCGACGACGCTGCTCGGCACCGCCCGCCGCACGCTGGAGGGTCAGGCCGGTGTCGACAGCAAGCTGGGTGACCTGGCGTTGCGCATCGAGGAGGCGGCGACCCTGGTCAGCGACGTCGCCTCGGAGCTCTCGGCCTACCTGGGCGAGCTGGACGCGGACCCGGCCCGGCTCGAGGCGATCTACGAGCGGCGGGCCGCGCTGCGCGCGCTCACCCGGAAGTATGCGGACGACATCGACGGCGTCATCGCCTGGGCGGAGAACGCGAGGACCCGCCTGACCGAGCTGGACTCCTCCGACGAGCTGCTCGACGAGCTGGACAAGGAACGTCAGCGGCTGGCCGCCACGGTCGGCGAGCTGGCCGGCCGGCTGACCGCGGCGCGGCGCGAGGCGGCGGTCCGGTTCTCCGAGGCGGTCAGCGTCGAGCTCGCCGGGCTGGCGATGCCGCACGCGCGGGTCGAGGTCGCGGTGCTGACCCACGCCCCGTCGAAGGACGAGCCGGCCGTGACCGTCGACGGCGAGGAGCTGGGCGCCGGGCCGGACGGGGCCGACGAGGTGGAGCTGCGCCTGCTGGCCCACCCGGGCGCGCCCTCCCTGCCGCTGCAGAAGGGCGCTTCCGGTGGTGAGCTGTCGCGTGTGATGCTCGCCATCGAGGTGGTCTTCGCCGGGGCCGGCGGCCCGCCCACGCTCGTCTTCGACGAGGTGGATTCCGGGGTGGGTGGCACCGCGGCGGTGGAGATCGGGCGGCGGCTGGCGCGGCTCGCCCGTACCCACCAGGTGTTGGTCGTGACGCACCTGCCGCAGGTCGCGGCATTCGCCGATCGTCACCTGGTGGTCGCGAAGGACACCGGTGGGGCGATCACCACGAGCGGGGTGCGCATCGTGGAGGAGACCGAGCGGGCGCGGGAGCTGTCCCGGATGCTGGCCGGTCTGCCCGATTCCGATCTCGGTATCGCGCACGCCGAGGAGCTGCTGGCCGTGGCCGGTCGCGAGAAGCGCAGCTGAAGCCACCGGGGAGCGCGGTTGAAACGGGCAGTAACGTGGAAGTCGAGCAGGGAGGGCCGAACCGGACGCCGTCGGCGAGCCGGCGTGGCCCTCGTCGCCGGCGCGATCGGGGGAAGTGTGACCGGAGACCCACGGATGAAAAGTCCGTTTTGTCAATGAGTTAGCGCATGTCTTACGGGGGCCGCGTGATGCGGCGTGTCAGGATGGCCGGGATGCGACTTCCCACCTTGCGCCGCGTGCGCACCACCGAAGCGGGCCCGGTCTCCGGCGTGGCCCGGCTCGACCGGCGCACCAAACGGCTGACCGGCCGTCTGCGACCGGGCGAGATCGCCGTGATCGACCACGTCGACCTGGACCGGGTGGCGGCCGACTCGCTGGTCGCCTCCGGCGTGACCGCGGTGCTCAACGCCAAGCCGTCCATCTCGGGGCGGTATCCGAATCTCGGCCCCGAGGTGCTCATCCAGGGTGGTGTGGTGCTCGTCGACAACCTCGGCGAGGAGGTCTTCTCCGCGCTGCGGGAGGGCCAGATGGTCAGCGTCGAGGGTGACAAGGTGCTGCTCGACGGCACCCCGGTCGCCACCGGTGACCGGCAGGACGCGGAGACCGTCGCCAAGGCCATGGCCGACGCGCGGGACGGTCTGTCCGTGCAGCTCGAGGCGTTCGCCGCGAACACCATGGACTACCTGAAGCAGGAGCGTGACCTGCTCCTCGACGGTGTCGGGGTGCCGGACGTGCAGACCCGGATCGGCGGGCGGCACGTGCTGATCGTGGTCCGGGGCTACGACTACAAGGAGGACCTCGACGTCCTCCGGCCCTACATCCGGGAGTACAAGCCGGTTCTGATCGGCGTCGACGGCGGTGCCGACGCGCTGGTGGAGAACGGTTACACCCCCGACCTGATCATCGGCGACATGGACTCGGTCACCGACGACGTGCTGCGCTGCGGCGCCGAGGTGGTCGTGCACGCCTATCCGGACGGGCGCGCCCCCGGCCTGGAACGGGTCAGCAACCTCGGCGTCGACGCGCTGACCTTCCCGGCCGCGGCCACCAGTGAGGATCTGGCGATGCTGCTCGCCGACGAGAAGGGCGCATCCCTGATCGTGGCCGTCGGCACCCACGCGAACCTGGTGGAGTTCCTGGACAAGGGGCGCGGCGGCATGGCCTCGACGTTCCTGACCCGGCTCAAGGTCGGCGGGAAACTGGTCGACGCGAAGGGTGTCAGCCGGCTCTACCGGCAGAACATCTCCGGCTCGGCTCTGCTGCTGCTGGTCCTCTCGGCGGTGGCCGCCATGGCCTCGGCCGTGGCAGTCTCCACGGTCGGGAAGGCGTATCTCACCGTGGTGTCCGAGTGGTGGGACAATCTCGTCTTTACGCTGGGCAATCTTTTCTGAGGGCGTCGTGATCAACTTCCGGTACCACGTGGTGTCGCTCACCGCGGTCTTCCTCGCGCTCGCGATCGGCCTGGTGGTCGGCACCGCGGCGCTCAACGGCCCGGTCTCGGAGAACCTCCGTGCCCAGCTCACCGCGCTGAACAAGGACAACAACGCCAAGCGCGACCAGGTCAACCAGTACAAGGAAGAACTCAACCGCAACCAGGACTTCGCCAACGAGACCGCGCCCTACGTGCTGGCCGGCAAGCTGACCACCCGCAAGATCGCGGTGGTGGCGCTGCCCGGCGGCGCGGAGTCGGCCGACGGCGTGGCGAAGATGCTGAACGTCGCCGGCGCGACGATCACCGCCCGGGTCACCGTCGAGGACAAGTTCCTCGACCCGAACAACGCCAACGAGCTGCTCGACCTGGCCGATCAGTCCTCGCAGCCCACGATCTCGGCGGCCGTCCTGCCGTCGAACAGCGACGGGGTGGAGACCGCGAGCGCGCTGATCGCGCTCACCCTGCTGCAGGGTACGGCCGTGATCAACCCGGACGACGTGACCGCCGTGCTGGCCGCGCTGGCCAAACCCGGCTACATCTCGGTGGCCGACAAGGCGACCGGTGGCGCGGAGATGATCGTGCTGGTCGCGGGCCCGCCGCCGACCGACAAGGACGCCGGCAAGAAGACGCAGAACGCGGTCACCGTGGCCAACCAGTTCAAGAACCGGCCGCTGGTCGTCGCCGGGACCAGCGTCGGCGACAACAACCTGGTCTCCGAGATCCGCAGCGACCCGACCCTGGTCAAGCTGATCTCCACGGTGGACAACGTGAGCAGCGTGCAGGGCCAGGTCGCGACCGCGATGGCCACCCACGAACGGTTGCTGCAGAACAAGATCGGGCAGTACGGGCTGGCCGCCGGCGCGACCTCGCTGGTGCCGTCCGCGGCGCCGTAGGGCAGACTCTGCTGTCATGGCATTTCTGCGTTCGCTCGGGACCGGCGCCCTGGTCGCGAAGGCCGTGCTCGGCTGGGTGAGCCGCGATCCGAAAGCGGCCGGCCTGCGCCGGACCAACTTCCACGGGCGGGAGGTCACGCTCGCCGGAGGCCCCGCCCTCGCCGCCGGCGCCACGATCGGCGCGGCCACCGGGGCGGCGACCGGCCGGCTCGCGGCCGCCGTGGTGACGGCCGGAGCGGTCAGCGGCGCGGTCGGCTTCTACGACGACATCGTCGGCAACCGGCCCGAGCAGAAGACCGCGAAGGGGTTCGCCGGTCACCTCGGCGCCCTCCGCGAGGGCCGCGTGACCAGCGGGCTCGTCAAGATCGGCGGGGTGGGTGCGGCCGGGTTGGTCGCCTCAGCGCTGATCGGCAGCCGCCGGGGCAGCCGCTTCGGCCGCGGCGTCGACGTGCTTCTCGGCGCGGGCGTCATCGCCGGCTCCGCGAACCTGCTCAATCTGCTCGACCTGCGCCCCGGGCGCGCGCTCAAGGCCGGTCTCGTGCTCGGCGCGCCGCTCGCGGTCGGCCGTGGTGCGGCGATGACCGCCGGCACGCTCGGCGCGAGCGCGGCCCTGCTCCCGGCCGACCTCGGCGAGGAGATCATGCTCGGCGACTCCGGGGCCAATGCGCTGGGGGCGTTGCTCGGGGTGGCGTACACGGCTCGTACCGGCACGGGCGGCCGGCTGGCCGCGCTGGCTGCCGTCGCCGGGCTGACCGCGGTCAGCGAGAAGATCAGCTTCACCAAGGTGATCCAGGACAAGCCGTGGCTGCGGCGACTCGACGAGATCGGCCGCCGTCCGGCGTGAGCCCGGCGAACGACTCCGGCGCCGCGGCGCCGGCGGATCCATCCCGGCCCGGCGTGCCTGCGGCCGCCGGGTCCGCCGCCGCTTCCGGTGGGCATTCCGCCGCCGGGTCCGCCGCCGCTTCCGGTGGGCATTCCGCCGCCGGGTCCGCCGCCGCTTCCGGTGGGCATTCCGCCGCCGGGTCCACTTCCGGTGCGCTTTCCGACATTTCTGGTACGGCGGAGGACCGCGCCGTTGAGTCGCCGATCGGCTCGGCCGTCAAGGTCGCGGGCGCGGCGGCGCTGATCACGGCGTTGACGCTGCTCGCCCGGGTCGCCGGCTTCGGGCGCACGATGGTCTTCTTCTACACCGTCGGCGAGGGCGGCCACGGCAACCTGCCCGACCTGTACTTCGCCGCCAACACCGTGCCGAACATCATCTTCGAACTGGTCGCCGGTGGTGCCCTGGCCAGCCTCGTGGTCCCGCTGCTGGCCGGTGCGGTGGCGGACGGCGACCGCGCTCGGGTCAGCCGGATCAGCTCCGCACTGATCACGTGGATGCTCGCGTTCACCGTCCCGCTGGCCGTGGTCGTCGCCGTGGCCGCGGGACCGATCACCGGGCTGCTGGACGGCGTGACGCCGGAGCATCAGGAGGTCGCGGCGCGGATGCTGCGGATCTTCGCACCGCAGCTGCCGCTCTACGGGATCGGGATCGTGCTCACCGGCGTCCTGCAGGCGCATCACCGGTTCGCCTGGCCGGTGATCGCGCCGCTGCTGTCCAGCGTGACCGTGATGACCGCCTACCTGACGTACGCGATGATCGACGGCGCCCGGACCGACTTCGGCGGGCTGACCCGGGCCGGTGAGCTGACCCTCTCGGCCGGGACGACGCTCGGCGTGGTGGTGCTGACGCTCTGCCTGCTGATCCCGCTGCGGCCCCTGCGCCTGCGCCTGCGGCCCGGGTTCGGCTTCCCCGGGGACGAGGGCCGTCAGGCGGTCCGGCTCGGCTGGGCGGGCGCGGTCACGGTCGGTGCGCAGCAGGTGGTGGCGGCGCTGGTGGTGACGCTCGGCGCGCAGCAGCTGGCCCGGTACACCGGCGCGCAGACGCTGTTCCTGCTGCCCTGGGCGGTGCTCGCGGTGCCGCTGGCGACGGCGGTCTACCCGCGGCTGGCCGCGGCGGTGGTGCGTGGCGACGAGCGGGGCTACGCCGAGTCGCTGGCCGGGTCGGCGCGGTCGATCATGCTGATGGCCGGGTTCGGGGTGGCCGCGCTCCTGGCGCTGGCCGATCCGGCCGCGCACCTGATGAAGGCGCAGGCGGTGCCCGCGATCCTCGGGTTCGCGCCCGGCCTGTTCGGGTACGCGCTGTTCGCGCTGCTCTCCCGTGCGCTCTACGCCCGTGGCGCGACGGTCGCGGCCGCCGTGGCCTCGGGAGTCGGCTGGTTCTGTGCCGGGGTCGCGGTGATCGTCGTCGCGGTGACCGGTTCCGGTGCCGCGGAACTGGCCGGCCTGGGGCTGGCGACGGCGCTCGGGATGACGGTGACCGGGGTGCTGCTGGTGCTCGCGGTGCGCCGGCACGCGGGCCCGGAAGCGTTGACCGGCCTGGCTCGGGCGAGCGTGGCTGCGGTCGTGGCGGCCGGGGTGGCGGGGTTCGCCGGGTGGGCCGTGGTCGCCGCGCTGAAGTCGGCCTTGTGGCCGGAGCCGGGCGTCCTCGGCAGCCTGGTCGAAGGCGTGGCCGGCGGGGTCGTGGTCGCGGCGGTGTTCCTCGGGGTCGCGTTCGTGCTGGACCGGCGCGACCTGAGTCCGCTGGTCACCACGGTGACCCGGCGGCTGCGCAGATGATGCTGTGCGCCCGCAGGCTCGCCGGGCCGGTCGATACACCTCCCCGAGCCGGCCGCCGTGCGCAGGCCGGCGCTGAGGGGCGACTCCGGCCGGTCGATACACCTCCCCGAGCTGGCCGCCGTGCGCAAGCCGGCGCTGGGCGCGACTCCGGGCGGTTGAGACAGCTCAAGGAGCCGGCCGGCGGGGCGAGCTGGGTCTGGGGCGAGCCGGGAGCGGTGGGTGGCCGGGAGCGGTGGGTTGCCCCCGTTGTCCGGCGGACGGGGAGACGTGTGAGGGTTAAGCGGGAGGCGACGGGGACGCGAAGACCCGTCCGGAGAGGGGTACGACGGTCGTGAGCAGCGACGACGGGTGGCGCGGTTCGGTCGTGCTGGTGCTCGGTTCCGCGACCGGCGGCACCGGCGGGCACGTCCTCTCGCTGGCCCGCGGCCTGGTCGCGGCCGGCTGCAAGGTGGTGGTGTGCGGCCCGGCCGCCAACGACGAGCACTACGGCTTCACCACGGCCGGGGTGGACTATGCGCCGGTGGAGATCCCGGCCGATCCCGGGCCGCAGGACACCGGGGCGATCCGGGCGTTGCGGCGGGCGATCGTGGGGCGGGACGCCGACGTCATCCACGCGCACGGCCTGCGGGCGGCGTTCGTGGTGTCGCTGGCCCGGACGGGTGTCCCGCTCGTGGTGACGTGGCACAACGCCGTACTGGCGAAGGGTCTTCGTGGTCAGGCCGGGGCCCTGGTCGAACGGATCGTCGCGCGCAACGCCGCGCTCACCCTCGGCGCCTCGGAGGACCTGGTGGAGCGCGCGGTCGCGCTCGGTGCCCGCAACGCGCGGCTCGGCCCGGTCGCGGCGCCGGAGATGCGGCCGCCGAGACGGACCCGGCAGGCGGTGCGCGCCGAGTTCCGGGTGCGGGCGGACACGCCGCTGATCCTGTCGGTCGGCCGGCTGCATCCGCAGAAGCACTACGACATGCTGGTCGACGCCGCCGCCCGCTGGCGTGACCTGGACCCGGCCCCGGTGGTCGTGGTCGCCGGCTCCGGCCCGAGCTACATGGCGCTGGCTCAGCAGGCGTCGCGCACGCACGCGCCGTTCCAGCTGCTCGGGCATCGCAGTGACGTGCCGGACCTGCTGCTCGGGGCGGACCTGGCCGTCGTGACCAGCGACTGGGAGGCGCGGCAGCTGTTCGCGCAGGAGGCTCTGCGGGCCGGGGTGCCGCTGGTCGCCACCGCGGTCGGGGGTCTGCCGGGACTGGTGGGGGACGCGGCGGTGCTGATTCCGCCTCGGGACCTGGATGCGCTGGATCATGCCGTACGGGAAATCTTGTCCGATTCTGATCTTCGAGCGGACCTTGCCGCCCGTGGCCCTGAGCAAGCCGCGACCTGGCCGGGGGAGGCCGACGTGGTGAACGCCGTCCGTGCCGCCTACGCCGAGGTCAGCGCCGCATGAGCGGGCTTGCGAGCGAATCATCGGGCTCAGTGAGAAGGCCGTGCCGATGCCGGAGCGCAGTGGAGGCGGCGGCATGACCAGTCGGCTGGACCGGATCCGGCGGGTCAGGCCGCCAGGGACGCCGCGGGGGCGCCGGGCCGCGGTCTGGGTGCCGTCGGTGCTCGTCGTGCTGGTCGCGATCGCGAGCCTGGCCGGGCTCACGATCCGCCCGGGCGGGGAGGATCAGCGCGGCACCGCCGACTACGTGGTGATCGCCGCCGCCGCCGGTCTGCGCTGGGACGATCTCGACCCGCAGCGCACGCCGGCGCTGTGGCAGGAGGCGACGAAGGGTTCGACCGGCTGGCTGTCGGTGCGCTCGGCGCATCAGGTGACCTGCCCGGCCGACGGCTGGCTGACGCTGGGCGCGGGCAACTACGCGGCCTGGGACACCCGGCCGGTGACCGGGAAGTGCCCGGCGGTCTCGCCGTCGGTGACCCGGCCGGACGCGATCGGCGCGAGTGTGACCGACCAGAACACGGTGGTGCGCACGAACCAGGACCGGCTGCCGTACGGCACCACCCCGGGCGCGCTGGCCGAATCCGTTCGCTGCACGGTCGCGGTCGGGCCGAACGCCGCGGTCGCCGCCGCCCGCCCGTTCGGGCGCGTCGACCAGTACGCCGAGGCGCTCCCGGCCGACCCGAAGAAGCTGCTCTCCGAGTGCGTGCTGAGCATCGTCGACCTGGGCACGATCACCGGGATCGGCGCGGAACGGCAGGCCGCGGTCGCCGCCGCCGACCGGATCCTGGCCCGGGTGCTGGCGGCCCGCCCGGATCGGTCGACCATGCTGATCGCCGGCGTCGCGGACACCGACACCACCTCGCGCCTGCACGTGGCGATCGCCGAGGGCGAGGGCTGGGACGGTGGCTGGCTGACCTCGGACGGCACCGGCCGCAAGGGCTATCTGCAGGTGATCGACCTGGCCCCGACGGTGCTGGCGGTGCTCGGCAAGTCCCCGCCGGAGAAACTTTTCGCCGGGTACGCCGCCACGGTGTCGACCGGCCGGACCGCCGACCCGGCCGCGGCGATGCAGGGGCGCAACGACGCCGACCAGCGCGCCATCGCGCAGCACGGCGTCGCGTCGATCTTCTTCGCGGTGCTCGCCGGTGTGCAGGTGCTGCTCTTCGCCGCGCTCGTGCCGGTGCTGATGCGCGCCCGCCGGCACGCCGGCCCGGTCGCCCCGCCGCTGCCCCCGCCGAGGCTGGTGGCGGTGCTGGAGGCGGCTCTGATCGCCGCGGCCCTGGCGATCCCGGCGGCGCTGGTCGCCGACGTGGCACCGTGGTGGAGCGCCGACCACCCGGCCTGGATGTTCGGCGCCGCCACGTTCGTGCTGATGCTTTTCGGGACTCTGGCGGTCCGCCTCGCCCCGCGCTACCGGATGACCCTGTGGCCGATGGGCGCGACCGCGGCCCTGAGCGGCATCGTGATCGTCGTGGACCTGCTGACCGGGGCGCGGCTGCAGCTCAACGGCGTGGCCGGCTACTCGGCGACGCACGGGGTGCGCTACGCCGGGCTGGGCAGTGTCGGCCTGGGCGTCTTCATCGCCGCGCTGCTGCTCGGCGCCGGCTGCCTGGCCCAGTGGGTCGGCAAGACGTGGCGGCCGGTGGTGATGGTGCTCTTCGGCGGTCTCGGCGTGGTCATGGTCGGCAGCCCTTATCTGGGGGCGGACCCGGTCGGTGCGATCGCGGTGACCGCCGGGGTGTGCGTGGCCGCGGCGATGAGTTCCGGCGGCTGGCTGACGTTCGCGCGGGTCGCCTGGGCGGCGGTCGGCGCGATCGCGGTGACCGTCAGTTTCGCCGCGTTCGACCTGCACCGGTCCGCCCTGGAGCAGGGCACGCTGGGCCGGTTCCTGACCGCGCTGGGCAGCGGCACGGCCGGCCCGGCGATGCAGCGGGCGGTGGCGTCGAACGGTCAGGCGCTGGTGGACAGCCCGCTGAGCCTGCTCGCCCTGGCGGGTGCGTTGATACTGGCGTTCGGTCAGTTCTCGCCCTGGGGCGGGCTGAGCCGGGTGTACGGCCTGCATCCGGCCCTGCGTGCGGCGGTCGCCGGCACGGTGGTGGCGTCGATCACCGCCGGGATCCTCGGCGGCACCGCGCTGGGGGTGGCCGGAGCGGCCGCCGCGACCGCGGTGCCGATCGCGTTGCTGACCTCGCTGCGGGTGCTGCTGCACGCCGCGGACCGGACGCCGCCGCCGGGGGTGACCGAGGGCCCGGGCGGCCCGCTGCTGCGCAGGACCGGCGACGACGAGCCGGCGCGGGGTCCCGGCGACGACTCGGTGCCGAAGGCCGGTCCACGGACAGTGACGGAGTCGCCCGGCTGACACGCACGCGAGCAGCCCGAACGTGGCGGCCCCGGCAATCAGTGTTACGGTGAACTCCCGTGGATGGGGCGATGAAGCCCCGGTCTGCACTCTTCACCTGACAGGCGACCACGGGAGCGGGCTTTGGCCTCAACAGTGCGTGACACTCGGCACATCTTCGTCACCGGGGGCGTCGCCTCCTCGCTGGGCAAGGGCCTCACCGCCTCCAGTCTCGGCAACCTGCTCACCGCCCGCGGTCTGCGCGTCGTGATGCAGAAGCTCGACCCCTACCTGAACGTCGACCCGGGAACGATGAACCCGTTCCAGCACGGTGAGGTCTTCGTCACCGAGGACGGCGCCGAGACCGACCTGGACGTCGGGCACTACGAGCGTTTCCTCGACCGCGACCTGTCCGGCAAGGCGAACGTGACCACGGGCCAGGTCTACTCGGCCGTCATCGCCCGCGAGCGCCGCGGGGAGTACCTGGGCGACACCGTTCAGGTGATCCCGCACATCACGAACGAGATCAAGAGCCGGATCTTCGCGATGGCCGACCCCGACGAGAACGGCCTGGTCCCCGACGTGGTGATCACCGAGGTCGGTGGCACGGTCGGCGACATGGAGTCGCTGCCGTTCCTGGAGGCGATCCGCCAGGTCCGCCACGAGGTCGGCCGGGACCACGTGTTCTACCTGCACGTGTCGCTGGTGCCCTACCTCGCCCCGTCCGGTGAGCTGAAGACCAAGCCGACCCAGCACTCGGTGGCCGCGCTGCGCAACATCGGTATCCAGCCGGATGCACTGATCTGCCGCAGTGACCGGGAGATCCCCGAGAAGATGAAGGAGAAGCTGGCGCTCTACACCGACGTCGACGTCGAGGCGGTCATCGGCTGTCCGGACGCGCCGAGCATCTACGACATCCCGAAGGTGCTGCACGACGGGGGTCTGGACGCTTACGTCGTACGCCGGCTGGGTCTGTCCTTCCGGGACGTGAACTGGAAGACCTGGAACGACCTGCTGGAGCGCGTGCACCACCCGAAGCGCACGATCACCATCGCGCTGGTCGGCAAGTACGTGGATCTGCCCGACGCCTACCTGTCGGTGACCGAGGCGATCCGCGCGGCCGGGTTCGGCAACACCGTGAAGATCCAGATCCGGTGGGTGCCGAGCGACAGCTGCGAGACGCCGTCCGGCGCGGCGACCGCGCTCAAGGGCGTCGACGGCATCGTGATCCCGGGCGGGTTCGGTGTCCGCGGCATCGAGGGCAAGGTCAACACGTCGCGGTTCGCGCGGGAGAACGGCATCCCGATCCTCGGCCTCTGCCTCGGCCTGCAGTGCATGACCATCGACGCGGCCCGCAACCTGGCCGGGCTGGCGGGGGCCAACTCGCTGGAGTTCGACGAGACCGCGAACTACCCGGTGATCTCGACGATGGCCGACCAGGAGGACATCGTCGCCGGCAAGGGCGACATGGGCGGCACGATGCGGCTCGGTGCCTACCCGGCGAAGCTCAAGGAGGGGTCGATCGTCGCCGAGGTCTACGGCGCGACCGAGATCTCCGAGCGGCACCGGCACCGCTACGAGGTGAACAACGACTACCGGGACAAGCTGTCGCAGTCCGGCCTGATCTTCTCCGGCACGTCACCGGACGGGCGCCTGGTCGAGTTCATCGAGCTGGACCGCGAGACGCACCCCTACTTCGTGGCGACCCAGGCGCACCCGGAGCTGAAGAGCCGGCCGACCCGGCCGCACCCGCTCTTCGACGGTCTGGTCAAGGCCGCGATCGTGTACGCCGCGGCGGACGAGCTCCCGGTCGCGGTCGAGGCCTCTTGATGGGCTTCGAGCACGAGGTCGTCGGCACGACCGAGCGTTACCGCGGGCCGATCTTCGACGTGGTCACCGACGAGGTGACCATGTCCGACGGCGGCACCGCCAAGCGCGACGTGGTCCGCAACAAGGGAGCGGTCGTCGTGGTCGCGCTCGACGACGACGGCCGGGTCGTGCTGATCAAGCAGTATCGGCACGCGCTCGGCCGCCGGATCTGGGAGCTGCCCGCCGGCCTGCGCGACGTCGAGGGCGAGGACCCGGCGGTGGCCGCGGCCCGCGAGCTCGCCGAGGAGGTGGACCTCACCGCCGGCCGGATGGAGAAGCTGGTCGAGGTGCACACCTCGCCCGGCTTCAGCACCGAGCACGTGGTGATCTTCCTGGCGCGCGACCTCGCGCCGGTGCCGGACGCGGACCGTTTCGACCGGCACGACGAGGAGGCCGACCTGGAGGTCGTCCGGGTGAGCCTCGACGACGCGATCGCGATGATCCTCCGCGGGGAGATCACCAACGCGGCGGCGGTGGCGGGTTTGCTCGCCGCCGCGCGGGCTCTCTGATCGTTGTCGGACGCGCTCGTCCGAGGCTGTTTTCTTGAGCGGCCTCGTTCGAGCGGTTGTCCCCGGGCGCTCTTCAGACCGCCGCCGGGCAGGATGTGCCCGGCGGCGGCACCACCAGGTCGATCAGGTAGCGGTCCACCACCGCTTTCGTGCAGTCGTTGCGCAGGTAGGACCCGTGGCCCCACCCCTCGTAGGTGACCAGCCGCCCGCTGCGCCCCAGCTCCGCGGCGACGTGCCGGGCCCACACGTAGGCGGTCCGCGGGTCGTGCACCGCGTTGATCAGCAGCAGCGGGACGTGCGTGCGCACCGCCGGCCGGTGCGGCGGATTCGCGACCGGCTGCGGCCAGCCCAGACACGTGGAGATCGCCAGCATCCCCGCGCCGTACCGCACGTCCGGCGCCGCGTCGGCCGCGACCTTCACGATCTTCCGGTACGCCGTGAAGTCCCGCACCGGAGCCGGAAAGTCCCCGCAGAAGATCCCGGCCGCCACGTCCAGCTGCGGCGGCGGTGGCACGAAACCGCCGTCCAGCGCCTTGATCAGGTCGGCGAAGTCGTGCCAGCGGGGGTCCTGCAGGAGGCCCAGCGGCGCCGACGCGATCTCGAACGAGGTCAGCGGCGCATAGCCGTTGTCGTCGGCACGGTGAAGGATCGAGCGCCACGTCGCCCTGACGTCGGTGCCGTGCAGCGCGCACTCGGTGGTGGTGACCCGCCCGCACCAGGCGACGAACTCGTCGAACGAGTCCTGCAACGCCGCCGCCTCGGTGCGAACGAAATCGGTCAGCGGCAGGTCGTGATCGAATACGCTCTCCAGCACGATCGCCCGCACCCGGTCGGGGAACCGCTCCGCATACATCTCACCCAGCAGCGTCCCGTACGAGCTGCCGTGGAACGTCAGTCTCCGCTCGCCGAGCGCCCGCCGCAGCACGTCCAGATCCCGCGCGATGCTCACCGAGTCGGCGTGCTCGAAGACCGGGCTGGTCGCGGCACATTGCGCCCAGTAGGCCCGGTTCGCCATCACGGCCGTGTCGAAGTCCGCCTGGTCGCGGAGGATGACGGGCGGGCGGCCGGGTGGCGGCGTGCAGGCAGGCGCGGCTGTCCGCTGGACCGTGCGCGGATCGAAGCTGACGATGTCGAAGCGGGCCAGCTGCTCGGGGGTGAACCGGTCACCCTTGCGGACGCGCACCACACCCGAGTCGCCCGGCCCACCGGGCCCGAAGACGAGCGCGCCCACCTTGTGAGCCTTGTCCGTCGCGAACCGCTTCGCCACCGTCATCCCGAACGTGGGGCCGTGCGGATCGGCCCAGTCCACCGGCAGGGTTAGGGTCGCGCAGACCACCACCTCGCGGTCCGGCGGGAAGCGGGGGACGTCGTCGGCGCAGTCACCCCAGTCCAGCCCCGGCTGTTTGTGGACCGGCCCGGCGGGGGTGACGGTCAGGGCGAGCGCGGTGAGCACGGCGGCCAAGCGCATGGCGACTCCTCGGATCCAGCGACGCGGACCGATTCATCGTTGTCCGTGATCGACGGCCGGGGCATCGGGATCGACCCCTAATGCGGACCCTGGATCAGCGCGGCCGACGCGCCGGCCTCGGGGTGGCGCAGCCAGCTCGCGACCAGCCGTTGTTGCAGCTCAGGGCGGCTCTGCAGGCGGTTCAGGACCCACCCCAGGGGGTTGCCGGCGGCATCCGGCAGCCGTTCGATCAGGGCGATCGAGGCGACCGAGTCGCGCTCCAGGATCTGCACCACCGGGCCGGACAACGGTGCGTGCGGGTCGGCCTCGGCGACCACGGTCGCGGCCACCAGCCGGACCAGGGGCGACGGGTCGGCGAGCCGGTCCTCGGAGGTCTCGCCACGGTCGGCGAGGCCACGGACGGCGGCGACCCGGACCAGCTCCGCGCGGTCACCGACGGAGGCCTGTCGCAGCGCGGCCGACGCGCCACCGGCGACTCCGGGGCCGAGGCCGCCGGTCAGGTGGGCGGCGGACGCCCGTACCCCCTCGTCGGGATGCGCGGCGAGCAGTCGCAAATAGACGGGCAGCCCGGCGGCGACGGCCTCGCGGGAGGCGCTGCGGCCGCCGCGGGCGATGGCGGTGAGCAGCCACATCACCTGCGTGGGGACGGCGGCCGGGGCGTCCAGGATCCGGATCAGGAACGGGACCGCGCTGACCGCCGCGGCGTCCTGATCGCCGTCGGCGGCGAACGTCTCGTGCAGCCGGCGGTGCGCGTCCTCGTCGCCGTCGGCGAGTGCCCGCAGCAGCTCCGGGACGTCGTCGGCGGGGCCGCGCGCGTGAGTCAGCGCCGCCCAGTCCACCGTTGCAAGATCGTCCAGCACAGGGAGACCGTACCGGGACGGAACGTGCACATGGCGCAATGGCCTGGACTGAAATTACGTACCTTCGTAATTTCTTGGCCATGAGCGATGATCTGAGTGAACGCCTGGCCGCCCTCGAGCGCGTGGTCGCCGGCCTCGTCGAACAAGCCGCCGAGCCGGCCCCCCGGCCACCGGCCGACACCACCCAGGCGGAAACCTTCTGGGCCGTCGAGGGCCTGCGGGCCGAGGTCACTGACACGACCGGCGCCGTGCTGTTCACCGGAACGGTGGATCTGCCGACCGGGGAGCACTACGACTGGCAGTACGCCCTGATGCTCGACGACCTCCTCGGGGCCGACTGGACCGAGGCGGCGCCGGCGCTGGACGCGGTCGGCAATCCGGTCCGCCTGCGCATTCTCCAGAAAATCATCGGGGGTACGAGGGGTGCCGCCGAACTGGCCGAGGACGCCGAGCTCGGCACGACCGGGCAGGTCTACCACCACCTGCGTCAGCTCGTCGCGGCCGGCTGGTTGCGGACGGCCTCCCGCGGTCAGTACACGATCCCCGGCGAACGGGTGATCCCCCTCCTGGTGATCCTCGCCGCCAGCCGATAGGTATTGATCGATTGCCCGTTTGATGATCCGATAGTCCTTGATGATCGGTTTGCGGGGAGCCATCGGAAAAGTCCTCCCACCGGCCGGACTGCCCCGCATGCTGGCGGTGCAGAGCGCTCTGTGGGGTGTCGGCGTCGGCGCGTTCCTGGCCGGCAGTGTCGTCTTCTACAGCGTGTACGTCGGCCTGACCCCGGCCCGGATCGGCATCGGCCTGTCCGCCGCCGGACTCGTCGCGGTGCTCGGCTCGATGCCGCTCGGCCATCTCGCCGACCTGCTGGGCGGCCGGCGGGCCTGGGCGCTCGGGTCGGCGGCGCGGGCCGCGGCGTTCGCGGCCTACCCGCTGGCCCACACCTTCTGGCCGTTCCTGCTGCTGATGACGGTGCAGGCCGCCGCCGACACGCTCTCGATCGGTGGCCGGGTCGTCTACACCGCGGCCGCGATCACCCCGGAGAACCGGGTCCGGGTGATGGCGTTCAGCCGGGCGTACCTGAACGTCGGCTGGACCGTCGGAGCCGGCCTCGGCGCCGGTGCGCTGGCCCTCGACTCGCGAGCCGGGCTGCTGCTCCTGGTGCTGACCGCGAGTGGGGTGTCGGCGGTCAACGCGATCTGCGTGGTGCGGATGCCGGCCGTCGCGCCGGTGCTCGCGCCCGACGAAGCGCGGCCCAGCCCGTGGACGGTGCTGCGGGACGTGCCGTACGCCGCGGGCTCGGCCGTCTACGGGTTCCTGTGGCTGCACACGATCCTCTGGGGCGACGTGCTGCCACTCTGGGTGATCACCCGTACGGACGTGCCGAAGCCCGTCCTCGGCGGACTCGTCACGCTGAACACGGTGCTGGCCGTGGCGTTCCAGGTGCGGGTCACCCGGGGCGCCGGCAGCATGCCGGGCGTGGTCCGCCTGACCCGGACGGCGGCACTGTGCGCGGCGGTCGCCTGCCCGGTCGCGGCCGCCACCGGTCTGACCCACGGCTGGTCGACCACGGCGCTGCTGTTCCTGGCCGTACTGCTGTTCAGCGTCACCGAGCTGGGAATCTCCGCCGGTCAGTGGTACATCCAGGTGGAGGTTCCGCCGGCCGCGCAGCGCGGGGTCTACACCGGGCTGGACCGCTCGATGCAGGGCGTGACCCGGATGGCCGGGCCGGCCGGGCTGACCTTCCTGGTGATCGGCAGCGGTGGGTGGGGCTGGTGGGTGATCGGCGGGGCGTTCGCGCTGTGCGCGCTGGTCGTCCGCCCGGTGATGGCCTGGATCGAGCGCACCGCCCGCACCGCCGAACGTGTCACGTCGTGAATGCCCCGCTCAGATCGTCACCACCAGCTTCCCGGCGGCGTGGCCGGCGCCCACCTGCCGGACCGCCTCGGCCGCCCGGGCCAGCGGAAACGCCCGCTCGACGGCCGGCCGCAGCGTCCCGGCCTCGATCAGCTCGCCCAGCGCCCGCAGGTCGTCGGCGTTCTCCTTGGCGATCATGCCGACCAGCCGCTGACCACTGAACATCGAGCTCAGCGGCGCCGCGATCCACGGCCGGCTCATCCCGCCGAGCAGCGTGGTGCCCCGGGCCTCGCCGCCGATCAGCACCAGCGTGCCCCGCGGCGTGAGGGCCCGGCGCAGCAGCGACAGACGACGGTTGCCGGCGATGTCGACGATCACGTCGAAGACCGGGCCGCGGGCGTCGACCTCCTCGGTGCGGTAGTCCAGCACGTCGGCCGCGCCCAGCGACCGCACCCGCTCGGCCTTGGCGGCGCCGCACACCCCGGTCACCTCGGCGCCGGCCGCGACAGCCAGCTGCACCACGAACGAGCCGACGCCGCCGCCCGCGCCGACCACCAGCACCCGCTGGCCGGCCCGCACCCCGGCGGCGTCGCGGATCGCCTGCAACGCCGTGGTGCCGGAGACCGGGACGACCGCGGCCTGCTCGAACGAGAGGTTCGCGGGCTTGGCCGCGATCCGGCCGGCGGGCGCGGTGGCGAACTCCGCGAACGAGCCGGTGGAGGTGGTGCCGAAGACCTCGTCACCGGGCCGGAAGGCGGTGACGCCGGCCCCGGCCTGCTCGACGACACCGGCCAGGTCGCGGCCGCGGACCCGGATCTTCGGAGTGCGCAGGCCGGTGACCGGGCGCATCGCCCAGGGCCGCCCGGTCATCATGTGCCAGACGCCGGGGTCCACTCCGGCGGCGACGACCCGGATGAGGACCTCACCGGGTTGTGGGGCGGGACGATCGACGTCGCTGAGCTGGAGCACGTCGGCCTCGCCGTAGACGTCCTGAACGACAGCTCTCATGCCGCCGACGGTATGGGCGCCGGGCAAGCGCGATTTTTTGTCGGACCCGGGTAGTAGCTTCGGCAACGCCGGATGAGGAGGGGTCGTGAGTTTTCCGAGACTGCAGTCGGTGGTGCTGGACGCGCCGGACGCACGCCGCTTGGCCGAGTTCTACCGTCACCTGCTCGGGCTGGAATATCGGCCCGGCGACGAGCCACCGGCCGCCGGGGAGGACGAGAAGGGGCGCGACTGGCTCGTGCTCGTCGGCGCCGGCGGCGTGCGGCTGGCCTTCCAGCAGGAGCCGGAGCTGAAACCGACCACCTGGCCGGACGGAGCGGTGCCGCAGCAGATGCACCTGGACACCGCCGTCGACTCCGTCGAGGAGCTGAACCGGCAGCACGAGCGGGCCCTGAGCCTCGGTGCGACCCTGCGCTTCGACCGCAGTGACGACCCGGAGGAGCCGCTGCGCGTCTACGCCGACCCGGCCGGTCACATGCTCTGCATCTTCGTGGGGGAGTAGGCGGCGATCGATATTGGCAGGTCGAATTAACAGATCGTTCGTGTAGCGGGATGGCTTCGCACGGTAACTTGTCCACCGTGGACGTGGTGTCGATGATCGCCGATGAGCGGATCCGCATGGCGGAGCTGATCGAGACCTTGAAACCGGGTCAGCTGTACGCGATGAGCCTGTGCGACGGCTGGACGGTGCACGAGGTCGCGGCACACCTGTGCGCCCCGTGGATCTTCGGTGCGCGCCGGATCGTGCCGGCGGTCGTGCGACACGGCTTCCGGGTGCACCGGGCGAACGCCGAACTGGTCCGTGACCTGGCCATCGACCTGACCGCCGACGAGATCGCCCGGCAGCTGCGGATGAACGCGGAGTTCGTCTTCAACCCGCGCATCGTCGGGCCGCTCGGGCAGCTCACCGACCTGCAGGTGCACGGGCAGGACATCTGCCGCCCGCTCGGGCTGACCCGCGACCTGGTCCCGGAACGGATGATCCCGTCACTGGAGTTCCTGCTCAGCCCGAAGGCGCGCGGATCCTTCGTCCCGCGCGGACGCCTCGACGGGCTGCGGTTCCTCGCCGAGGACCTGGACTGGGAGGGCGGCCAGGGGCTGCTCACCGTCCGGGGGCGCGGGGAGGCGCTGCTGCTGGCGCTGACCGGCCGCCCGGTGGTGCTGGACGAGCTGACCGGCAGCGGGGTCGCCGCCCTGCGCGCCCGGATCGCCTAGCAGGCCGTCCCGGGGGAGGTCAGCGTTTGACCGCGACCCCACCCGACATCTGCACGTGCAGGTCGTCGACCCCGGCCGCGGCCTCGTCCGGTCGCCACCGGTGCACCAGCCGCACACCCGGTTCGACGATGTCCAGCCCGCGGAACAGGGCGGCCACCTCGTCGTCGGTGCGCGGCTTGGCCGGGATGCCGCGGGCCGTGTACGCCTTCGCTCCCTGCACCGCCTGCTCGTTGTGTGCGGTCACGGTCGAGATCGCGAGCGCGCTGCCCGGGGCGAGCGGCGCCATCAGCGTGTCAATGATCCGGTGCGCCTCGTCCTCGTCGGTGACGAACTGCAGGATCGCGATGAGGCTGACGGCGATCGGGCGGGTGAAGTCCAGCGCCCGTACCTCGGGAGCCTGAATGATCTTCTCGACGTCGCGGAGGTCGGCGTCGAGGTAGGCGGTGGAGCCTTCCGGGGTGGAGGTGAGCAGCGCCCGCGCGTGGACCAGCACGATCGGGTCGTTGTCGGCGTAGACGACCGTCGAGGCCGGGTCGACACCCTGCACCACCTCGTGCAGGTTGGGCGAGGTGGGCAGGCCCGCGCCGATGTCCAGGAACTGGCGGATGCCCAGGTCGGCGGCCATGAAGCGGGCGGCGCGGGCGAGGTAGTTGCGGTTGGCCCGCATGGAGATCGGCAGGCTCGGGGAGGCTTTGACGATCTCGCCGGCCGCGGCCCGGTCGGCCGCGAAGTTGTCCTTGCCGCCGAGGAGGTAGTCGTAGATCCGTGCCGAGTGGGGGATGTCGGTGTTGAGATCAACAGCCATCGGTGCACTGTAGTCGATCACCGGAGCTCGACGTCGACTCCGTCCTCGGCGAGCCAGGCGAGCAGGTGGTCCATGGTGATCGCCGGGCAGAAGTCACGGCGGTCGTAACCGGGCACCAGGTGTTTGCGGGCGACCGCCGAGTCGTGCCAGACCAGCCGGAACCCGGGCGCCGCGCCCCAGTCGCCGAGCAGGCAGTCGTGCAGCGCGCCGGCGTTCCACCCGAAGTACCCACCCGGGCCGTTGATCGCCTCGCCGATCGCGCAGTAGAACCCGTCCTCGTCGGTGACGTGCCGTCCGTCCAGGTGGTAGGTCTGCCCCGTGGGCCGGTCCGGCCCCGGCCGGTGGTGGGCGAGCGCCGCGCCGGCCCACTCGTGCCGCAGCGACGACGGGTACGCCGCCCACAGCCCCGTCTCGGTCGGCCGTCCCGTCCGCCAGCGTTCCCAGATCTCCCGCGCGCCGCTGGGACGTCCGCCTTTGATCGCATCCCCGTACGTGCTCTCGAACGTCACGTCGAGCAACCCGTCCCCGAGCACGGAGGGACGCACATCCGACACCTCGGCGCCCAGTCCGCTGTCCAGCATGTGGGTGGCGGTCCCGTCGTCGGCCACGCTGTAGATCGAGGCGATGATCATCCGCCGGTGCCGCGCGGCGCCCCGCTGAAGTGCGTCGATCGCCCGGGTCAGCCGCGGCTCGGGCCGGCAGCCGATCAGCGTGGCCGGCTGCGGCAGCCGCGCCGGCCTGGGCCGGAACACCCCGGTCACGTCCTGGCAGGTGCCGAACTTCTCCTCGCCCTCGCCGGTGATCCCGGTCAGCACGTACCCGTCGGCCTCGGGCGCGCGGTCCGGCCCGCGCCTGCGTTTGCGGTGTTCGGGGTCTATTCGGAGCCGGCCCTCGCACGTGATGTCGAAGACCCCGAAGCCGGTCGGGCGCACGTCGACCACGTTCAGGTCGAGCAGTTCCTCGGTGCACTCCCAGCATTCGCGGGGGTGTTTGGAGTCGGGCCGGTGGATCGTCTCCAGACCGATGTTGCCCACCCAGGTGGCGCCGAAGCCGTCGCAGGCCGCGCGCAGTGCCCCGGCCGGGGCGCAGCCGGTCAGCGTGTACCGCTCGACCGGCAGCTCACCCGGGTCGGCGAAGAGGCCGTCGATGTCGGCGCACGCCGCCACCACCGCGTCGCCGTCGTCGATGTTCTGGTCGACGAGAAGCCAGGGGAAGCCGGTCATCCGGCGACCGTACCGGTTCGCCGGCGTCCGGCGGACATGGGGATCAGTGCGGATCAACCGGGGTAGTCTGCGGCGGATAAGGACATATCGCGCAACGCAACGTCGCGGTGACGCAGGGAGAATGTGGTGAGGGTCGGTATTCCCAGCGAGGTCAAGAACAACGAGTTCCGGGTGGCGATCACCCCGGCCGGGGTCTTCGAGTTCGCCCGGGCGGGCCACCAGGTGTTCGTGCAGAGCGCCGCCGGGATGGGCTCGTCGATCACCGACGCGGACTTCCGCGACGCCGGCGCGACGATCCTGCCCGACGCCGACGCGGTGTGGGCCGAGGGCGACCTGATCCTCAAGGTCAAGGAGCCGGTCGCCAGCGAGTACCACCGGATGCGCGAGGGCCAGGTGCTCTTCACCTACCTGCACCTGGCCGCGTCCAAGGAGTGCACCGACGCGCTGCTCGACCGGCGGATCACCGGGATCGCCTACGAGACCGTGGAACTGCCCGACCGTTCTCTGCCGCTGCTCGCCCCCATGTCCGAGGTCGCCGGGCGGCTCGCGCCGCAGGTCGGGGCGTACCACCTGATGCGCCAGGGCGGCGGGCGCGGGGTGCTGATGGGCGGCGTGCCCGGTGTCTACGCGGCGAAGGTCGTCGTCATCGGGGCCGGGGTCTCCGGGATGAACGCGGCCGCGATCGCGCTCGGCATGCAGGCCGAGGTGAAACTGCTCGACCGCAACATCGCCCGGCTGCGGGCCGCCGACGCCGATTACCGGGGCCACCTGCGGACGATCGCCTCCAACGCGTACGAGATCGAGAAGGCCGTGCTCGACGCGGACCTGGTCGTGGGAGCGGTGCTGGTGCCGGGCGCGAAAGCGCCCACCCTGATCGCCAACGACCTCGTCGAACGGATGAAGCCCGGCAGCGTCCTCGTCGACATCTCGATCGACCAGGGCGGATGCTTCGAGGCGTCCCGGCCGACCACCCACGACGACCCGACCTACCGCGTGCACGGATCGATGTTCTACTGCGTCGCGAACATGCCCGGGGCGGTGCCGCACACCAGTACCTACGCGCTCACCAACGTGACTCTCCCGTACGCTCTGGAACTGGCCAACCGGGGCTGGCGTGCCGCGCTGCGCAACGACCCGGCGCTGGCCGCGGGCCTGAACACGCACGCCGGGCACGTGGTCTACGGGCCGGTGGCCGAGGCGCACGGCATGCCGGTGACACCGCTGACGGAGGTGCTCAGCTGACACTCGATCGGGCGATAACGGCTTACCTGGACCATCTGGGCGTGGAGCGTGGCCTGTCCCGCAACACGCTCGCGTCGTACCGGCGTGATCTCGACCGCTACGCCGAGCAGCTCGCCACGGCCGGGATCACCGAGCTGGCCGACGTGCGCCCGGCCGACGTCACCGGGCACCTGGCCACGCTGCGGGAGGGCGGCCTGGCCTCCTCGTCGGCGGCGCGCGCGATCAGCGCGGTGCGCGGCCTGCACCGGTTCGCCGTCCGCGAGCGCCTGGTCGGGCACGACGTCTCCGCCGACGTGCACCCGCCGGCCCCGCCGAAACGGCTGCCCAAGGCCCTCGACGTGAGCCAGGTCGAGCAGCTGCTGGCCGTCCCGGCCGCGGACGACCCGCTCGGCTTGCGCGACCGGGCGCTGCTGGAGTTCCTCTACGGCACCGGAGCGCGGATCTCCGAGGCGGTCGGGGCCGACATCGACGATCTCGACCTGCAGAACGACAACTCGGCCGTTCTGCGCGGCAAGGGCGGGCGCACCCGGCTCGTCCCGATCGGCGGCTACGCCAAGAACGCCCTGCAGGCCTATCTCGTACGGGCGCGACCGTCACTCTCCGAGAACGGTCGCGGCACCCCGGCGATCTTCCTCAACGCCCGCGGCGGCCGCCTCTCCCGCCAGAGCGCCTGGACCGTCCTGCACCGATGCGCGCTCGCGGCCGGGCTGCCGGTCGACGGGCCGTACGCCGTCAGTCCGCACACGCTGCGTCACTCCTACGCCACGCATCTGCTCGACGGCGGAGCCGATGTGCGAGTGGTGCAGGAACTGCTGGGACACGCCTCGGTCACCACGACGCAGGTGTATACCCTGGTGACCGTCGAGCGCCTGCGGGAGGTCTACGCGACCTCTCATCCTCGCGCTCGTTAGAAGCTACGCATCCATAGGTGCGACACGCCGAACGGCTGACCCCGGGGGGACGGCACGTGTGGCGTACAGTCGGGCTTCGAGTCGGGAGGGGGCGATGGCGATGGCAGGTAACGGCGACCGTGCGGAAGCCTGGACCACAGCGCTCCGCGATCAGCAGAATTCCCTGGATCTGGGCGCTGACCTCGGTCCCGCCGACCCCACGGCGTACACGATGCGCCGTCCGATCCCCGAGCCCATGCCCACCGATCGGCACGGCCCGGCGCGGATCATCGCCCTGGCGAACCAGAAGGGTGGCGTCGGCAAGACGACCACCACCATCAACCTGGGCGCCGCTCTGGCGGAATACGGGCGGAAGGTGCTGCTCGTCGACTTCGACCCGCAGGGCGCCTGCTCGGTCGGCCTCGGCGTCAACCCGCACAATCTCGACCTGAGCATCTACAACCTGCTGATGCAGGACGACGTCACCACCGAGGACGTCATCATCAAGACCGATGTCGCCGGGCTGCACCTGCTGCCGGCCAACATCGACCTCTCCGCCGCCGAGATCCAGCTGGTCAACGAGGTCGCGCGGGAGATGGCACTGGCCCGGGCGCTGCGCTCGGTGCGTAAGGAATACGACTTCATCCTGATCGACTGCCAGCCCTCGCTGGGCCTGCTGGCGATCAACGCGCTGACCATCGCGCACGGCGTGCTCATCCCGCTGGAGTGCGAGTTCTTCTCGCTGCGCGGTGTCGCTCTGCTGCTCGACACCATCGACAAGGTGCGCGAGCGGCTCAACTTCGACCTCGAGCTCGAGGGCATCCTCGCCACCATGTACGACTCCCGCACCACGCACTGCCGCCAGGTGCTGCAGCGCGTCGTGGAGGCGTTCGGCGACAAGGTCTACCAGACCGTCATCACGAAGACGGTGAAGTTCCCGGAGTCGACCGTGGCCGGCGCCCCGATCACTACGCTGGATCCGGCGTCCTCGGGCGCCCGGAACTACCGTCAGCTTGCTCGTGAGGTCATCGCCGCCAAGGCGGAACGAGGATAGGTTTGCTCTTCGCGCTCGGGACACCGGTCGCGTTCATCGCGCTGGTCGTCGCCTTCCTGTGCGGCATCATGCTGCGTGCGGTCGCCGTCCGCTTCACCGCGCGCACCGTCGGCCTGGCCGACCGCGGGGACTCCCTCGTCCCCAGCTTCCGTCACGACCTCGACCCGTTCGGCGCGGTCGGCGCCGCGCTCGGCGGCATGGGCTGGGGCAAGATGCTCACCGTCGACGACGTTCCGCGCTGGCGCGGTCGCGGCCGGGCCGCCGCGGTCTTCGCCGCCGGCCCCGTCGCCTGCATCCTCGCCGGTGAACTGCTCGTCGCCGCGTTCGCCCTCACCGAGAGCGAGCCCGGCCTCTTCCGCTACCTGACGGTCGCCCGGGTGCTGCACGGCGTCGACGGCCTGCCCTACGGCGAGCAGGCCCTGCTGTCGTTCGGCGTCGGCCTGCTCGCGTTCGGCCTGCTCGCGCTGATCCCGATGCCCCCGCTGGACGGCTTCGGCATCATGTACAACGCGCTGCGCAAACCCGGGCCGGGCATGCAGTGGACCCGCCTCTGGTTCGAGGACAAGAACATCGGCGTCCTGTTGCTGCTGGTCTTCAGCCTGTTCCCGACCGGCTACCCGCTCATCCTGCACATTCTCGACGTCCTCGGCATGTTCTTCCTCCGCGTCTGGGGATAGTCGAAGATCAATTTCAAGATCTTCATGTCCTCTCTGGTCTGTGGTCCGGACCGTCGCTCCCGCGGGGACCCTTCCGGGCCTCGCAGGGCCGTGGCCGGCCCTGAACGCGAGGCCCGCAAGGGCGACGTCCGTGGGTGGTCCCGCTCAGAGCACCGAACCCGTCCACGGCTCCCGGCCCGGCACCGGTCCCGTCGCAGCAGCCCGTCAAGCGGAGGGGGCGGGCCGGGGAGTCGCGCCCGTCGGAGGCCGCGAGGCAGGCGGTTGGTCGCGGCCGCGATCCTGCTCCCCGCTGGTCGCTGCCGGGTTGTTCGTGCCTCATGATCACGGTGAGAACCGGCCGGAAAGGGTGAGCGCGGCGAGGGCCGGCGGGTAAGGGGCGTGGCGGGGTTGACGAACGGCTGACCGGTTTGGAAGTAGCTGACCGGTAAGGGCGATTCGGGTAGCGTTCCGGTGACTTGGGGTGACCGGGGGATGCGGCCATGGAGAAGACCCTCTGCTTTCGCTGCGGGGGTGACGTGCAGGGCGACCAGCCGTGGTGCGGCTGGTGCGCCGCGCCGGTGGTGGTCGTCCCGGCCGAGTCCGTGGCATCCTCCGCGGCGCCTGCCATGCCCCTTCCTGCGGCGGAACCGGCTTTCCCGGGGCTGAGCAGCACCTCCGGGGGTGCGGCCGGGCGCCGGCACGGGGCGCTGGCGGTCGCGGCGGTAGCCGGGATGGTGCTGGTGGTGGCGGGACTGGCGATTGCGGTAGGCGGCCGGGCGGACGGGCCACGGGCGGTCACCGAGCGGTACTTCGACGCACTGGGCGACGGTGACGCCGAGAAGGCCCTCTCCTGGGTGGCGTCCGCGGACCAGATCGACGTCACGCAGTACCCGCTGCTCAGCAAGGCGGCGCTGAGCGAGGACCGCTACCGGCCGAGCGGCGCCGAGGTCGGTGACGACATGACGGCCGGCGGCCAGTTCGGGACGGAGGCGCGATCGGTCCGGGTCGTCTACCGGGCCGCCGGTCAGACGATCGCCCAGGAACTGGTGGTGCTGAAGGAGAACGGGGAATGGCGGCTGCGGCTGCCGTTCGTGCTGCTCGGCGTCGACGGCCAGCGCGGCCGCGCGGTCACCGTGAACGGGATCGGCCTCGGCACGGCCGGCGGGGTGACCGCCGCGTTCCCGGGCGCCTACGAGGCCGTCGCCGCCGGCAACACCCTGCTCGCGGAGAGCCGGGCCAGCGGTGTCGCCCAGCCGAACGGCATCGTCGGCTACGTCGCGCCGCTGCAGTTCGGGGTGCCGGAACTGGCCGGCGGTGCCCGGGAGAACATCCGGGGCCAGGTGCGCACCGCCCTGGACAAGTGCGCGGCCGGCACCACGGCCCAGCCGGCCGGCTGCCCGTTCGGGCTGAACGTCCCGGGCACCGACGTCGCCGTGACCTGGTCGGTGACGACATATCCGCAGGTCGATGTCCGTACCGACAGCATCATGTGGTTCAGCGGCACCGCCGTGCAGCTCGTCGACGACGGGACCGGGAAGGTCCACTGGACCGCCGCCTACACCGACTCGAGCGGGGCGCGGAAGTCGCAGAGCGGGGACGCGGCGTTCCGGATCAACGGCAACGCGCAGGCCACCCCCACCGGCATCCAGGTGTCCCTGGTGTGAACGCGCACGAGGAAAGTGAGGACTCATGAGCATGCCCACACTCGGACCGGGCCACGGGGACATCCCGTACCGGATGCAGGGTTTGCGGCACCAGCCGGTGGAACTCGGCCTGGACGAATCGGTGCCGGTCCGGACGCTGGCCCGGCTGTGGCTGTCGGCGGCCGTCCCGGCGCTGGTCGTGTGGGCCGTCTTCGGGTTCCTGGCGCTGTTCGTCCTCGCGGTCTCGGACCGGGGCCCGACCAGTGACGGCACTCCCGGCGGCGAGGTGTTCGCGATCGGCTCGCTGCTGAGCTTCCTCGTGTTCGGGACGGTGTCGCTGTCGGCGCGGGTCGACGAGTCGCTCGCCGAGTGGCGGACGCTGATCGAGGACCGCCGGCAAAGCACCGATTCCGCGTACGCCGCGATCTACGGCGCGCTGCGTCGCCGGGGGATCCCGGTGGAGGCCGACGCCGTACGCGTGCGAAGTGATCTTCTGCCTCCGGAGGCGATCAACAACCGTCTGATGATCAGCGACCGGAACTACCAGATCTTCATTTCCGTCTTCCCGTACGGCAGCAGCCTCTACCTGGGCTGGACCATGTCGCGCGGCCGGCGCGGGGCGACCCTGCTCGGGCACTTCCTGCGGGACCTGGCCGGCGGCATGTCGGGGCGCTCGGGCTCGGTCGAGCGCATGCTGCGCGCCGAACGGGTCCGGGCGCTGCGCGAGGCCGTGCACGCCGCGGTCCGGGAGGGTGCCGACGTGGCCGCGCAGGGCGTGCTGGTCCCCGCCGGTCAGGTCTTCGGCGGTGAGGTCCCGCTGCGTGACCTCCGCGCGCACGCGCCGGCCGGGTACGCCCCGCCGCCGGTCGTGCCGCCGCAGGGTTACGCCGCACCGGAGTCCTACGCCCCGCCGCAGCAGCCGGAACCGCCCGCCGAGCAGCACAGACCTCGCCCACACCCGCATCCGGCACCGTCCGAGGGCACCGACCCGCCGATCAGCTGACGCCGGAGGCATGGCGGTCCGCCATCATCACGTCACCATGCGCAACCGTGCGTGACTTGTGACGTTGGTAGGACGTGAGCCCGGAGCATGTTGTCACAGGGATGGTCTACGGTCGGCACGTGCTTGACGAGCCTGCCCAGCCGGTGTCCGCGGACGAGCTTCCGCCGGATCCGGAGTTCACCGCGTCCGAGGATGCGGCGGCCGTCGCGGCCGCGGAGGCCGACTCCGGGAAGTTCACGGTCAAGCTGCACAACTTCGAGGGCCCGTTCGACCTGTTGCTGCAGCTGATCGGCAAGCACAAGCTGGATGTCACCGAGGTCGCCCTGCACGTGGTGACCGACGAGTTCATCGCCTACATCCGGGCCATGGGCGACGACTGGGATCTCGACGAGACGAGCGAGTTCCTGCTGGTCGCGGCCACCCTGCTGGACCTCAAGGCGGCCCGGCTGCTGCCCTCGGCCGAGGTGGAGGACGAGGAGGACCTGGCGCTGCTCGAGGCCCGCGACCTGCTCTTCGCCCGGCTCCTGCAGTACAAGGCGTTCAAGGAAGCCGCCGCCCACATCCACGAGCTGGAGGGCATCGGCGCGCGTCGCTGGCCGCGGGTGGTCACGCTCGAGGAGCGTTACGCGCAGGCGCTGCCCGAGCTGGTCCTCGGCATCGGGCCGCAGCGGCTGTTCAAGCTGGCGCTCAAGCAGTTCACCCCGAAACCGGGGCCGCCGCAGGTGTCGATCGCGCACATCCACCAGGTCCGGGTCAGCGTCCGCGAGCACGCCGAGCTGCTGCGCGACCGGCTGCGCCGGATCGGGGTGGCCACGTTCAGCCTGCTGACCGCCGACTGTGACAGCCTGCTCGAGGTGGTCGCCCGGTTCCTCGCGCTGCTCGAGCTGTACCGGCAGGATCTGATCGACTTCGAGCAGCCGGTGTCGCTGGACGAGCTGACCGTTCGCTGGATCGGCGGCGACCAGGAGGCCGAGCTCAGCGTCGACGACTACGAGGGCAGCCCGGAGAAGATCACCGACAAACCGGTCCGTCCGGAGGGTGCCGGGTCCGATGATGGCGGGGAGACGACCACCGTTTCGGACGAAACGCCTGCGAGCGAGCTTGACTCGCCCGCCCCGGATGGCGATCTTGACGAGGGCGACGAGGCGGCCCCGGAGGAGAAACAGCAGTGAGCGACGAGAGTCAGGAGTCCCTGGCCGCGCAGATGGGCGCGTGGGTGCCGCCGTGGGAACGCAAACGCGACGAGCCCGACCGCGACTTCCAGGACGAGGCGGTCGACGCCCCGCAGGAGCTGCCCGGCGAGGCGGAACCCGAGCCGACCGAGGTCGAGCTCGACCCGGAGCCGGAGGTGCCGCTGCCGGATTCCGTCGAGGAGGCCGCCGAGCAGGCCGCCGAGCCCGCGCCGGACGCCGCCGAGCCCGAGTTCGCGCCGGTCGACGAGCCCGTGGCCGCGCCGGCACCCGTCGACGAGTTCGTGGCCGGGCCCGAGCCGGTCGACGAGTTCGTGGCCGGGCCGGCGCCGGCCGACGAGCCGGCGCGCTCCGACGTCGAGCTCACCGGTTACCTGGCCGGCTTCGAGGACGCGTCCGCCCACCTCGCGGGTGACCCTGTCGTGGACGTCACGCCCGTGCCCGTCGCCGTCCCGGTCCAGCCGTCGGGCCCGCGCGAGGAGGCGGCTGACGGCCGTACCGAGGAAAGGGTCGTGGACGACGCAGAGTTGTCCGCGGCGCTGGAAGCGATCCTGCTCGTCGTCGACGAACCGACCAACGAGCTGAAGCTGGCCGAGGTGCTGGAGCAGCCCGTCGAGCGCGTGGCCAGGATGCTCGACGACATCTCGGCGCGTTACACCGCGGCCGGGCACGGCTTCGACCTGCGGCGCGCGGCCGGTGGCTGGCGGCTGTACACCCGCCCGGAATACGCGGCGTATGTCGAACGGTTCGTGCTCGACGGCCAGTCCGTGCGCCTCACCCAGGCCGCCCTGGAAACACTCGCCGTGGTCGCCTACAAGCAGCCGGTGACGAGGTCGCGCATCTCGGCCATCCGCGGTGTGAACTGTGACGGCGTCATGCGTACGCTGGTCACTCGCGGCCTGATCGAGGAAGTCGGCACCGAGCCGGAAACCGGGGCATACCTGTACCGGACCACCGCTCTGTTCCTGGAGAAGCTCGGCCTGAACTCGGTCGATCAGCTGCCGCCGCTCGCCCCATTCCTGCCCGACGATGTGGAAGAAGTGCTCGATGCCTCAGGCTGACACCGCCGAACGCCTCCAGAAAGTCCTGGCCGCGGCCGGTGTTGGATCCCGGCGCGCCTGCGAAGATCTGATCTTCCGGCGGCGCGTCACGGTCAACGGACGGGTCGCCAAGCTCGGCGACAAGGTGGACGCGGCCACCGCGGAGATCTACGTCGACGGTCAGCGGGTGATCACCAACACCAAGCTCGTCTACGTCGCGCTCAACAAGCCGCGCGGCGTGGTCTCCAGCCTCGACGACGAGAAGGGCCGCTCCGAGCTGGCCGACTTCCTTCAGGACAACTTCGAGCAGCGGCTGTTCCACGTCGGCCGGCTCGACGCCGAGTCCGAGGGGCTGCTGCTGCTCACCAACGACGGGACGCTGGCGCACAAGCTGATGCACCCGTCCTTCGGGGTCTCCAAGACCTACCTGGCCGAGGTGGTCGGCCCGCTGCCGCGCACCGTCGGCCGCGCGCTGCAGGCCGGCGTGGTGCTGGAGGACGGCCCGGCCAAGGTCGACTCGTTCCGCCTGGTCGACGCGATCGGCAAGACCGCGCAGGTGGAGATCACCCTGCACGAGGGCCGCAAGCACATCGTGCGCCGCATGATGGACGAGGTCGGTCACCCGGTCACCCGCCTGATCCGGACCGCGGTGGGCCCGATCCGGCTCGGTGACCTGCGCCCGGGTGGTTTCCGGCACCTGTCGAACGCTGAGGTGGCCGCGCTGTTCAAGGCCGTCGGCGACGAGCCGGAGTGACAGCGGCGCCCGGCCGGCCGGTCGGCGGCGAGCCGGGGTGACAGCGGCGCCCGGCGGGCCGTGATCGGCCGGCCGGGCGTTCAGTGCAGGTCGTCGGCGCTCGGCTGACCGGTCGGCCGAGCGTTCAGTGCAGGTCGTCGGCGCTCGGCCGACCGGTCGGCCGAGCGCTCAGCACAGGACGTCGGCGCCCGGGTTGCTCTCGCTGGAGTAAGGCTTGACCACCGACATCTTCGAGATCGCGGTGTTCCCGCCGAGCGGCTTGAGGGCCGTGCAGTCGAAGCCGCGCTGCACGGCGGAGAGCCGGAACGACTCCGGCATGCTGTCCTCCTTGAGGCCGGCCAGCGCGTCGGGTTTCGACGCGTAGGCCTTCTGCGCCTCGGCGAACGCTTCCGCCTTGCCGACCAGGCGGACCGCGCTGTGGCCGGGCAGCGTCTCCAGGACCTTCTGGATGTCGTCCTTCTGCTGCTGAGTGGTGCCGTCCTTGAGGATGACCACCATCGTGTACTTCTCCTCCGGGATCTGCCGCCAGCCGGTGAAGTACAGCCCGCCGAACGTGGCGGCCGCCCCGACGGCCAGCGCCACCAGCGCGGTCAGCACCGGCACGCCGCGGCGCTGCTTCGCGGGCGTCGCCTTGGCGGCTTTCTCGGCGCGTTCGGCGGCGATCCGCTCCTTCGCGGTCGGCGCTTCCGGCTGCTGCTTCTCGGCCGCCTCCGATGTCTCGGGCTGCTGCTTCTCGGCCGGCTGCGGCGCCTCCGGGGAAATGTCACTCACGATCGCGGAACATTACCGGCCCGTGGCTACTCGTGGGTATCCCGCGCAGGCGATTTTCCGGCCGGCGGTCTTAGAGTGCCCGGGTGCTGATCGTTCCGGAGGGGCTGCGGGCCTCACACATGCGGTTCTTCGGCGAGGCGACCGCGGCGTGGATCGCGGGGCTGCCCGGGCTGGCCGCGGACCGCCTCGACGAGTGGGGGCTGACGGCCGACGGGGAGCCGGGGCACGGCGCGGTGGCGATGGTCGTGCCGGTGCGGCGGGCGGACGGGACTCCGGCCGTGCTCAAACTGCAACCGGTCGACGACGAGACCGCGGGCGAGCCGATCGCGCTGCGCGCCTGGGCCGGGCGTGGGGCCGTACGCCTGCTGGAGCACCACCCCGGGTCCGGCTCGATGCTGCTGGAGCGGCTCGACGCCACCCGCGGGCTGGGCACGGTCACGGACGTGCGGGCTGCCCTCCGTACGCTGAGCGGGGTTTTGTCCCGATTGCATGCCGTCGCCGCGCCGCCGGGCCTGCGCCGCCTCGCGGACCTCGCGTCCGACCTGCTGGAACGCGCACCGCACGCGATCCCGCGACTGCCCGACCCGGCCGACCGCAACCTCGCGCGCACCTGTGTGGCGGCGTTGCGCGAGGTGGTGTCCGAGCCCGGCGACCGGTTGCTGCACTGGGATCTGCACTACGACAACGTGCTGGCCGTGCCCGACGGCGGCGGCTGGGTCGCGATCGATCCGAAGCCGCTGGTCGGCGACCCGGGGTTCGAGCTGCTGGCGGCGCTGCACAACCGGTGGCCGGAGACGGACGTGGTGCCGCACTTCGACCTGATGACCGAGGTGCTCGGCCTGGATCGGCAGCGCGCGGCCCGCTGGACCCTGGCCCGGGTGCTGCAGAACCTGGTCTGGGCCGCGGAGGGCGGCACCGGGAGCTGGTCGGCGCATCCGGACCGGCTGATCGCCGAGGCTCTCCTGCGCCGGCTCAGTTGATCGCGTCCGTGATCAGTAGCGGACAAGGCCGCGCCATCGTCGTTACTGGTCGAGGAAGTCGTGCAGGGCGGCGTTGAAGGCCTCCGGCTGTTCCAGGTTCGGCAGGTGGCCGGCGCCGTCGATCACCGCCAGCGCCGACCCGGGGATGAGCCGGTGCATCAGCTCGGCGTCGGCGACCGGGGTGAACTCGTCGTCGCGCCCGACCACGATCAGCGTCGGCACCGCCACGGTGGTCAATAGTTTCTGGTAGTCGGGCCGCTCGGCCCGCCCGCGCAGCGCCGCCGCCGCGCCCGCCGGCGAGGTGTGGATCATCATCTCGTAGACGTGCTCGGCCACCCGCGGCATCGCCGTCACGTTGTACTCGGCGATCATCTTCGACAGGTTCTCGTTGGCGTAGCCGGTCATCCCTGTGGCGAGCAGCTGGTCGGCGACCCGATTGCGGTGCGCGTGCCCGTCCGGGGTCTCGCCCTGCGGGAACGTGTCGGCGAGGACGAGCCCGGCGATCCGCTCGGCGAAGAGCCGGTAGCACTCCATCACGATCTGCCCGCCCATCGACAGGCCGCCGAGGACCACCTCGTCGAGCTCCAGGTGGTCGATCAGCGCGAACGTGTCCCGTGCGAACGTCTCCAGTGTGGTCAGCCCGGGGACGACCGTGCTCTGCCCGTATCCCCGCAGGTCGGCGGCGATGACGCGGTAGCCCTCGGCGGTCAGCGCGGAGATCTGCGGCCACCACATCGAACGGTTGAACGGGTGGCCGTGCACGAGCACGAAGGCCGGCCCGGCGCCGTAGTCGTCGTAGCTGATCGTGATGCCGTTGACGGCCGCCGTGCGAGTCATGGCCACACCGTAGGAAAGCGTCCCCGTCTTGGGAAGATCCAATGCGGGTGAGGTGGCACCGGCCTCGTCTCAGGACGCCTCGTTCGCCAGCTCCTGGAGTTCGGCAGAGATGGCGTCCGGGGCTCCGGCGGCGTCGACCACCTGAACGTTTCCGGTCACGGCCCCGCCGCCGACGCTGATGAAGGCGGTCTGCGGGTTCGCCGCGGCGACCCGGTCCACGGCCGCGGTCTGCGGTTCGCCCACGGCGATGATCAATCCGCATCGGGTGGCGGTCAGGGAGTTGACGAACCCCTCGGCGTTGTCGGCCGTCTGCGGTCCGCTCACCGGAAGATTCTGGACGCGCACCAGAGTGGTCACCGAGGCCTGCTGCATCGTGGACCAGATCGCGGTCGCGGGTTCCTTCGCGATGCCCTCCTCGCCCGTCAGGAGGCAGGCGGTGGCATCCCGGTACTGCCGCTCCCGGGGCTCGGATGCGGGCCACAGTGCCCAGGTGGTGATCCCGGCGGCAGCGGCGAGGACCACGGCACCGGCGATCAAACGCCCTCTAACTGGACGTTTTAATAACGTTAGGTGAGTTATCGGAGGGTTGAGAACACGCAATCTCGGCTACGGCTGGCCGATACGCCCGAATCAACCCT